>NZ_JBDPJM010000002.1:0-555849 GCF_039871805.1 Rheinheimera fenheensis | reverse complement strand
AGCGCGGTGACGCGTTAAGCTAACTCATACTAATTGCCCGAGAGGCTTAACCATACAACGCCAAAGATGTTTTAAAGCGCGAGAAAGCGTATAAAGAATACAGTGTGCATACAATCAGCTTGCTAAGTTAAAGACAGACAAACCGTTTTTGCCTGGTGGCAATAGCGCTGTGGAACCACCTGAACCCATTCCGAACTCAGAAGTGAAACGCAGCTGCGACGATGGTAGTGTAGCATTCGCTATGCGAGAGTAGTTCACCGCCAGGCACCCAATACCAACCCCGCTCTCTAGAGCGGGGTTTTTTATTATCTATCGCATAAAAACTCGACAAATAACCGTCTTAGATCAACACTGAACACAGTACAAAAGGAGTTGACTGTGTTGATGAGACGTTCCAGCCAATTTAATGCGCTTTTGTTTTTAGTGGTAGCCATAATGCTGTTGTCACTAACATCCGGGGCATTTTATCTGTTAAATCTAAATAGCATAACCGCTGCAACCTTAGTTACAGGCTTGGTGTTGTTACCTTGTACTCTATTGTGGATGTATTTTTCCTACCGACTACGCAAGCAGCAACAAAGCGCTGTAGCACAGCAACAGTTGATTATTACCCTATATGACCAACTTGAGCTAAAGCGGACGCCTGAGCAAACCGAGCTGCAGCAATTGGCACAGATCTCTCAGCGCATATCTCACTTACTAAAGCGCGATCAAGAAGTGCGGCATTTGGTGAGGGTGCAAGGCTTAATTGATCACGAGCTCGAAGTGGGTAATCGGGTATTCTTTGAGAGTAAGCTGCAACATTATTTAAACGACCATACTGAACCGGCTTATGGTGCGTTATTCCTGATACAGGTGCACCAACCCGAAGCTGGCGTTGCCGGTGTACGACAACTTCAACGCTTGCGCGGCTGTATTGACATTTTACACGGTATGGCTGCGGCATACACCGATACGGTATTAGCGCGGCTGTCGGACAATGACTTAGTACTGTTAGTCGCAGGGTTAGCCGCTGATGATATGGCGAAGCTTGGCGATCGTATGGCGGTATTGTTGAGTCGGGCCAGCTGTTTCATTGATTGCGCCGATGAGGATGTACTGCATATTGGTTATGCTGCTTATCAGCGCGGGCAGGCATCCTATCAATTGCTGTCTGAGGCCGATATGGCACTAAAAACAGCACAACTGCAAGGACAAAACTCAGCTTATGGTGTAGTAAATCAGCAAGACAAAACGGTAGCCAGAGGCTCGGTCTGGTGGCGATCTGAGCTTAGCAAAGCTTTGCAAGAGCAGCGCTTTGTATTGAGTTTTCAGCCCGTCATGTCCTGGCAGGATAAAGATATTCTTCAGCATGAGGTGCTGATCCGCTTACACAGTACTGACGGCACTAAAGTGCCGGCTGCGGTGTTTTTGCCGATGGCGAACAATTGCGGCTTGGTGGGTTTGATTGATCAGCATGTGCTATTAAAAGCGGCCAAGCTATGTGCTGTAGACTCACGGCACTACAGTCGCTGCAGTATCAACGTCAGCGTGTCATCGCTATTAGATACTCAGTGGTGGCAATGGTTGGAGCAAATGCTGTTATCCGGCCAGATCGATCCGGCGCAGCTGGCGTTGGAAGTGACAGAACATCAGCTGCTGAAGCATTACAAGGCAGCAAAGCGGGTTTTGCTGAAACTGCATAAAGCCGGATTTAGTTTGATTGTCGACCAAGTTGGCTTATTACTGGAGACCGCTAATTATGTTGATGAATTGCCGCTGGAATCCGTGAAGCTACATCCCTCTGTGGTACGTAATATCGACCAGCATCTGGAACAGCAGCTGTTTGTCCGCGGTTTAATTGCCGGCTATGCCAATAAAGGTGTGAGGGTGCTGGCGACCGGTGTTGAGTTAGAGCAGGAGTGGCTGACTTTGCAAAAACTGGGTATTGCCGGTGGCCAGGGTTTTTACTTTAGTCAGCCGCTGAACCAGATAATAACGCATGGTCAGCTGCAGTAATTAAACCACGGTATAACAGCCCATCCAAACCTTGCAAGCCGCCGGTGTGAAAAAAGCTCAGCCGGCTACCTGCTGCTATCCGGCCTTGTCGCACAAGCTCTATCACGCCAGCCAGTGCCTTGCCCGTATAAATCGGTTCAATGTGTATGCCCTGGTTTGCCATATCGCGGCAAAATTGCAACAGTGCCGGGCTAAAACGGGCGTAGCCCGCACCACAAAAGTCGCTGTTAAGCTGCCAGGGTAAAGGTTCTGGCTCTACTAACAGCTGCTGCACCTTGTTGAACAAGGATGCATCTTTTACCACTGCGATACCCAGCGCAGCGCTCTGCCGGCGATTAATCAGGCCTGCCAGCGTGCCGCCACTGGCGGTGGCCGTGATTACTAAGTCGGCGCTACCCGCAGGCGTTTGCTCTAACGCCAGCTGTGACACGCCATGTGCACCGTCTGTACAGCTACCCCCTTCTGGCACCAGCATAAAGCCCGGGTGGCGCTGTTTAAGCTGGACAAGAAAATCGGCCTGATACCGCAGCCGGTATTGCTGGCGGTCTAGAGCGATAAGCTGCATACCCTGGGCTTGGCAAAAAGCCAGCGTCGGGTTGTTTAAGTCCAGTTGCTCAGCTCTGACATAAGCTATGCTACGCAGTCCCAACGGCTGGCAGCTGGCTGCAACCGCACACAAATGGTTAGAAAATGCGCCGCCAAAGGTCACAATGCCGCTATAGCCATACTGTAGGGCGCTTTGCAGCGGATAGCGCAATTTGAGAATTTTATTGCCCGATACGCCTGTTACCTTAGTTTGCAACGTACAGAGCCACAGCTGCACGGCGCTTGCTTCAAGCACAGGGTGTACAACAGCTTGCCAATGTGGCTGGACAGAAAGAAGCTGAATTTCTGATGAATACAACATGGTAGATGCATGACAGCTGCGTAATTAGTCGTTAGTATAAAGCGACACAGGATGTATATGGCAGCAATATGCTGAAAAAAATACTACAGCGCTTTCATCTATCTAAGGATACGCCGTCCCAGCTGGCTTTGCACCTGGGCAGTAGCTCGATAACATTAGCCGAGCTAAGTGCGGGGCGCATCAGCCATTGTCAGCAACTGAGTTATCAACAGGGCCAACTGGTCAGTGAGTTAAGCCGTTTGTTAGCAGGCGTTGGCAAGCAGACGCCATTACAACTTATTTTGGCGCCAGAGTTTTATCAGGTGGTGCAACTGGATAAGCCGGCGCTTTCCGATCAGGAGATGCTGCAGGCATTACCCTGGCAGATAAAAGATTTAGTCAATATCGCCCCAGAGGATATCATCGCTGACTACATCGACTTACCCGGCAGCGGCAATGGCGCGGCGAAGATTAATGCTGTCGCAGCCAGCGCCACCAGCTTACAGCAATTATTAACGCCTATACATGAAGCCGGCTTAAAGCTTGGTAGCATTATGCCCGAGGAATGGTTAGCCGGGCGTTTGGTCGCTACGGGGGCTCAGGCAACTATGCTGGTAATCCATCAACCTGAGCAGGAAGTGCTTATTCAAATTGTGCGCAATGGCGAGCTGTATTTTTCCCGCCGCACCCGCGGGTTTAGCCGTTTACATCTGGCCGGTGCCGGTGAGCTGGCCGATGGCACGCTTGACCGGCTGCAACTGGAGCTGCAGCGGTCGATGGATTATGTAGAAAGTCAACTGAAGCAGCCGCCAGTGCGGGATATCTTTTTGCTGATGCCTGAAGCCGAAATGATGTGCGAGCTATTCCGGCAAAGCGGTTTTAGCCGGGTGCAGCCTCTACCGTTGCCTGTTATTGCAGACAAGCTCAGTCGAGAGACATTGCTACACTGTTGGCCCGCTGTGGCGGCTCTGACAACGAATACGCTGCAGGGGAGCTGACCATGAAGCAGCAGGTAAATTTATACCAGCATCGGCTATGGCCAATACGGCGCCCTTTGGCGCTGCGTCGATTAATGTTTAGCTGGGTGGCTCTGGTTGTCGTGTTGTCATTAACCGCCTGGTTGTTACAGCAACACAATCTGCAGCGAAGTACCTTCTTAGATCAACAGCAACAACAGCTTGACCAGCAACTGGCGCAAGTGGCGCTTTTTCAGCAAGCGCTGACGCAGCGCCAGGCATCAGCCGCGTTACAAAAGCAGTTACAGCTGCTAGAGCAAAGCGTGCAGCAAAAGCAGCAGCTGTTAAGCTATTTGTCACAGCAACAGCAGCAGGCCAGTCAGCACTACAGCCCGGTATTGCAACATTTACAACAGATAGACAGGCCTGAGCTGTGGCTGACGCATTTCCAATTAACCCAGCAGCACAGCAGCTTTAGCGGCGTAACATTAAAACCGCAGAGCGTGCCTCAGTGGCTGGAGCAACTACGTGAGCTAAGTTATTTTCGTGGTCAGCGTTTTCGTCAGGTACAAATGCAACAGCTTGAGGATAACAGCGCCGTAAGCTTTGAACTGGTGGCTGAACAAGGAGCCACACCATGACGTTATGGCAACAACTGGACGAACGTTTTAATACTCTGCAACAGCGTGAACAGCTGATGATTTGGCTCAGCACCTTGTTGTTGACATTATGGTTGGGGTTTATTTATGGGCTAGAGCCGATTTTGCAGGCCGGCAACAGTTACCATGATCGTTTGGCTAATGTGCAAAAGCAGCAGCAGGAAGCAGAGCAACTGGCGACTACCTTACGCTCAGAACTGGGCACTGATGCCGATGCAGAGTATCGCCAGCGCATTACACAACTGGAGCAACAACAGCGACAGTTGACGGCGCAGATAACGCAAAGCACCAGCCATTTTATTGCTGCCGAGCAAATGGTAGCACTGCTACACAATGTGTTAAAAAGCAGCAGTGATGTACAGTTAAAGCAGCTAACAACCGCAGCGCCTAAGGCCGTGTTACTGGCGGGACAAACCGAGACAGACACGCCACTATTGTATCAGCATCAGCTGACGCTGGTCATGAACAGTAATTATGCGGCGCTGCTTAAGGTGCTCAAAAATATTGAGCAGTTGCCCTGGTTGGTTAACTGGGCAGGTTTGCGCTATCAGGTTACTGAATACCCGTCGGCTGATATGACCCTGGAACTGATAACGGTAAGTGAACATGAAGATTTTATTCGCCTGTAGCCTGGCTGCTTTGCTGGTTAGCCAGACAGTTCAGGCCGATCCGACACGCCCGGCGCCTGGCTGGAGTAATAACCCGTCGTCGGCCAGTGCTGAAGTCGCCGCTCCGCTAAAGTTACAGTTAATCAAACACACCAGCGAGGGGCCAGTGGCGGTCATCAATGGTCAGTTATTGCGCCGCGGAGATTATTATCAGCAATATCAACTGCTGGCGATTAAAGACAAACACGTGGTACTGCAGCGTAATGGCGAGCAGCAGACATTGTCGTTACACAACACAGTGATAAAAAACTATGAAAACTAATCTCATCACTACGCTTGGGCTAAGTATTGGCGGCTTACTGCTGGTTGGCTGTCAGGCATTGCAACCGAGCAAAGTACCCACCGAGGCAAAGCAGGTATTGCAGCAGGCAGAACAAACCCAGCCTGCAAAGGCACCACCGGCCGTACCCGCGGCTGTAACTGAAGACTTACTCAGTGCAGCATATAGCTTGCCGCAGCCAGCGCTGCCGCGGTTTAATGTGGCGGCAACTGACGCCAGTCTGAATGATTTTTTTGCCTCTCTGGTGGCCGATACACCCTACAGTGTGGTGCTACACCCGCAGATCAGCGGTAGCATTAGCCTGCAGCTCAAGCAGGTTACGCTGCCTGAGACCATGGCCATAGTACAGCAGTTGTACGGTTTTGATATCCGCCAACAAGGCTTGGTGTTTAAGGTGTACCCGCCGGGGCTGCGTACCGAAAGCATCGCGGTGAACTATCTGATGTTGCAACGGCACGGATTCTCCTCTATTGCCGTGAACTCCGGTGGCGTGTCGCAAGATAACCAAAACAGTCAGAATGGCCAGAATAACCGCAATCTGGGGCAGAATAACCTGAATCAGGGCGGCTTTGGCAATCAAAGCCAGTCGCAATATGGCCAGCAGCAATTTAATGGCAGCACCATCCAAAGCGAGAGTAAAACGGATTTCTGGAAAGAGCTGGAAAAGGCTGTTGCCACCGTATTAGGCGAGGGGCCGCAGCGTATGGTGGTGGTAACACCGCAAGCCGGTTTGATAACAGTGCGCGGTATGCCAGATGAAATTGCAGCAGTTAAAGCGTTCCTTGGTCAGTCAGAGCAGCACTTACAACGTCAGGTGGTGCTGGAGGCCAAAATTATCGAAGTGACGCTCAATGACGAATATCAGCAGGGCATCAACTGGCAAAATGCGATAGCGAATATCCGTAGCACGGGTTTTAATCTCAGCACCAGTGGCGCTGTGGCAAGCAATGCCATCAGTACCTCGCTCGGTGGTGTTACTGCTATTTCGTTTAATAACGCTGATTTTAACGGCGTTATTAACTTGCTGGAAACTCAGGGCAATGCCCAGGTGCTTTCCAGCCCCCGGGTTACGGCGATGAATAACCAAAAAGCGGTGATTAAAGTGGGCCAGGATGAGTACTTTGTTACCAACGTCAGCACCGATACGATTGTCGGCACCGGCGGCACCACCAGCTCGCCAAATATTACCCTGCAACCTTTTTTTTCCGGCATTGCGCTGGATGTGACGCCGCAAATTGACCAGAACGGCAGTGTGATCCTGCATGTGCACCCGTCGGTCACAGAGACGGCAGAGCAGAACAAAACCATTCGGTTTAGCAATGAGCAAATTGTCCTGCCGCTGGCGCAAAGTAATATCCGTGAGTCTGATACCATTATCCGTGCCCGCAGCGGTGAAATTGTTGTTATAGGCGGTTTAATGCAAACCGTCACCAGTGACAGTGAGTCGCGTACCCCTGTGCTAGGGGCTATTCCGTTGTTGGGTAAGCTGTTTACCAGCGTAAATAAAGTGGAAAAGAAAAAAGAGCTGGTGATCCTGTTAAAACCTACTGTGGTTGGCGAGGGCGTCTGGCAGCAGCAGATCCGTCAGTCGCAGGATTATATTAGTGACTGGTATCCACAATAACGATGTATCAGCAGCACTTCTCACTACAACAGCTGCCATTTGGCTTAACGCCGGACACGGCGTTTTATGTGCCGTTGCAGCAGCATCAGGATATGCTGGCGCTGCTCAATACAGCGCTGAACAGTGGTGAGGGTTTTATTAAAATTTGCGGTGAGGTAGGCAGCGGCAAAACACTGTTGTGCCGCACCCTGCTTCAGCAGGAACAAGCTGACTGGCAGTTGGCGTATATCCCCGATCCGTTACTGACGCCTATTGAGTTGCGCTGGGCGCTGGCGCTGGAATTTGGGCTGAAATTTTCTGCCAATATCGAGCCGCCACAATTATTACAGTTGCTGCAGCGGCAACTGCTGTTGTTGGCAGCTCAGGGCAAAAGGCCTATTGTACTCATTGATGAAGCTCAGGCCCTGCCGGACGATACGCTGGAAGCCTTAAGACTGTTAACTAACCTGGAAACCCGTCAGCGCAAGCTGCTGCAGGTGGTGCTGTTTGCTCAGCCGGAACTGGATGCCAGGCTGGCCAGCTATCGTTTTCGCCAGTTACGTCAGCGCATCAGCTTCTCGGCAAGCTTAGCGCTAATGCGACCGTTACAGCTGGCCGCTTATGTTAACCAGCGGTTGGCACAGGCTGGGGCAACACAGCCATTATTTAGCACCCTGGCACTGCGCTTGTTATGTCGCTACAGCCGAGGCATCCCCAGGCTGGTCAATATTCTGGCGCATAAAGCCTTGTTGCTGGCCTATGGTGAAGGTAAGGCGCGGGTAAACTGGCGGCATGTACGCCTGGCCGCTCAGGACACTGAAGCGGTGCAGCCAAAGCCGCGACCGTTATGGTGGTATGCCTTGGTAGCTGGCACAGTCAGCATTACCAGCGCGGCGCTGGCAGCCTGGCCGCTGTGGAGTGGCGCATGAGTGTGCTGAATAAAATGCTGCGCGATTTGGAGCAGCGTGGCCAGACACCAGCTTCTGCTAAAGTCAGTGGCACTATTGCTTACGATGCTGCCGACAGCGCCCGGCCGCTCTGGCTTAACCTGTTATTGCTATTAAGTGCAGCGCTGCTGTGTTTTGCTGTCTATGCCATATTAACCCGTCCGGCAGAGACACTGTTAACTGCTACCACTAGCCCGGAAGCTTTGGCTGACAGCGTATCACAGCAAGCGGCAGTAATATTTTCAGAAAATACCAACGAACAAGCAGATATCGCGGCCACTACCTTGGCCATGCTGCCCAGAGTGGAGCAGGTTACCGAGCAAAAGCCACAGCCTGCTGCAGCGAGCAGCGAAGACACGGTTGTTATTGCTGCGGCAACCCCAACTGAAGGCACCGAACCCGAACAAGCTGTTATACCTGCCGACCAGCCGGCAGATTCAAAACGCCCCGTGCAGACGACACTGGCGGTAGAGCGCGCGCCGTTAAGCACGGCGCAGCGCAAACAACAGCTCACCCAACAGGCGATAGCTGCTGAGCAAAGCGGCAAGTTAACGCAGGCCTTGAGCTACTGGCAGCAGCTGCAGCAACTAAACGCGACAGACGCGACCGCCTATTTAGCGCAGGCCCGTCTGTTAAATCTGATGGGGCAGGCCAGCCAGATTAATGCTGTATTACAACAGGCGCAGCAAAATGGTGTGGTAGATGCCAGCGTGCAGCTGTTGCTGGCGCAGCAAGCGGCTGCATTGGGGCAATGGCAACAGGTAGATGCACTGTTGCCGGAACAATTTTTGCTGCCAGCCAATACCGAATATTACGGCCTGAAGGCAACAGCACTACAGCAATTGGCACAGCCTGCAGCAGCACTGCACTGGTATAGTCAGCTTATCGTGGCACAGCCGCAGCAGACGCGTTGGTGGCTGGGCGCGGCTATTGCCCATGATATGCTTGGCAACACCGCGCAGGCGAGGCTACATTATCAGCAGGCGTTGCAGTGGGGCGACAGCCTGTCAGCGGCCAGTCGACAATACATTCAACAACGCTTAACAGCGACTGAGTAAGGCTATGCAAAGACCTCGTTTAAAAATGCGTTTGGGCGATCTTCTGGTACATGAGCACATCATTACCGAGCAGCAATTACAGCAAGCACTGGCGCAACAGCAACAAACTGGTCGGAAACTTGGCGCCACGCTGACTGAGCTTAAGTTTTTGTCAGAGCAGCAGTTACTGCAGTTTTTAGCCCAGCAGCTTAATGTGCCCTTTTTGGATATCGCGCAAAAACCTATCGATCCCAAAGCCGTGCAGTTACTGCCGGAAGTGCAAGCGCGGCGTTTTCGTGCCCTGGTGCTGGAAGATCACGGCAGCAAAGTGTTGCTGGGTATGAGTGATCCGGCCGACTTGGCCGCGATGGACCAACTGGCAGCGCTTTTGGCGCCGCGGCAGATTGACCTGGCTGTTGTGCGGGAAAGCCAGCTGATTGAAGCCTTTGACACCCTGTACCGGCGCACGAAAGATATTGAAAGTTTCGCTAGCCAGTTAAAAGAAGAGCATGGTAGCGACAATGAACTGGAGTTCAGCGCCACTGACGAGCAAACCGACGCTGATAACACCATTGTTAAGTTACTGCAGTCAATTTTTGAAGATGCAGTGCAGGTTAAAGCCTCAGACATTCATATTGAACCGGATGAAAAAGTGCTGCGCATCCGTCAGCGGGTCGATGGTGTATTGCAGGAAAATATTCTAAACCAGGTCAGCATCGCCCCGGCCTTAGTGTTGCGGTTAAAGCTAATGGCCAATCTGGATATCTCCGAAAAACGCTTACCACAAGACGGCCGTTTTCAGATAAACGTGAAAGCGCACCGCATTGATGTGCGGATTTCCACCATGCCGGTGCAGCATGGTGAATCGGTGGTCATGCGTTTACTCGACCAGTCGGCCGGTTTGCTGCAGCTGGAAGAAACCGGAATGCCTGCACCGTTGTTGGCAAAACTTAGGCGTATTATCAAAAGCCCGCATGGCATGATTTTGGTTACCGGCCCGACCGGCTCGGGTAAAACCACCACACTGTACGGCTTGCTAAGTGAACTAAACCAGGCTGGTAGTAAAATTATTACCGTCGAAGATCCGGTTGAGTACCGTTTGCCGAGGGTCAATCAGGTACAGGTAAACCATAAAATCGGTCTGACCTTCGCCAATGTACTGCGCACCACCTTACGGCAAGACCCGGACATTATTATGGTGGGTGAGATGCGCGATCAGGAAACTGCAGAAATGGGGCTGCGTGGTGCGTTGACGGGGCATTTGGTGTTATCAACACTGCATACCAATGATGCGGTTACCAGTACACTTAGGTTAATTGATATGGGCGCCGCGCCTTATTTGGTGGCGTCGGCGCTACGTGCCATTATTGCCCAGCGCCTGGTGCGCCGCTTATGCGATTATTGTAAAGCGCCGTATCAGCCAGATGAGTTAGAAAGTAGCTGGCTGCGCCACCATAAAGCCAGGACGGATGCGCAGTACTGGCATGCACCGGGCTGTCAGTCATGTAACCATAGTGGTTACAAAGGCCGCTTAGGGGTGTTTGAGCTGCTTATCATCACCAAACCACTGGCAGACGCCTTGCGCCGTGATGACACAGCCGGCTTTGCCCAGCTGGCACATCGCAGCGAGGGTTTTACCAGCCTGGGCACTATGGCACTGCAATATGCCCAGCAGGGTGTCACCAGCCTGGATGAAGTGATCAGGGTATCTGAGTATCTCGATACCGATCCCAGCTCACCGTTTGCCGTGACTGAGGATGGGGGCGCATAACTATGGCGCAGTTTCAATACACAGCCCGCGATGCCAGTGGAAAAGCGATCAGCGGCGACATTGAGGCCAATACTGAGAGTGCGGCTGCAGACATATTGCGCCGACGCAATATGATTCCGCTCACCATTGTACTTCAGCCAGCTGACACCACCATGAGTCTGAATATGCCGGTGCTATGGCAGCGCAAGGTCTCATTAACGGATCTTATTATGCTGTCACGCCAGATGTACTCGCTGATGAAAGCCGGCATTCCGATTATTCGCGCCATTGAGGGCCTTGCCCTTAGCACCAGCTCAACGCGGCTGCAGCAGATCCTGACCGAGCTGGTAGAGCAGTTACAAAATGGCCGTAATTTATCGCAGGCCATGGCCGCGCACCCCGGCGTATTTAGCCGCCTGATGGTGAGCATAGTGCATGTGGGGGAGAACACTGGCCGCTTAGATGAAGCTTTTTTGCAATTAACCTACTACTTTGAGCAAGAGCTGGAAACCCGCAAGCAAATTAAGCAGGCCACCCGTTACCCCATTTTTGTGCTGGCTACCTTAGTGGTGGCCATGTTTATCTTAAACCTGGCGGTAATACCGCAGTTTGCCAATATGTTTGCCCGTTTTAATGCTGAGTTGCCGTGGTCTACCCAAGCGCTACTGGCCAGTTCAGCCTTTTTTATCGCCTATTGGCCGGCGATGGTCATACTGTTAATTGCCAGCGTGTTTGGCCTGCGGCATTACATTAATACCGAGGCCGGCCGGCCGGTGTGGGGTCGCTGGAAAATCCGCTTTCCGATTATTGGCTCGGTCATCTACCGGGCTACGCTGGGCCGTTTTGCCCGCAGTTTTGGCATGATGTTAAAGGCCGGCGTGCCGATGACCAGTGCGTTAACCTTAGTGGCCGATGCGGTAGACAACGAATACCTGGGGGAGAAAATACGCGATATGCGGCGCAATATCGAGCGTGGTGAAAGCCTGCTTAAAGTAAGCCAGCAAAGCCAGATGTTTACCCCGCTGGTGCTACAAATGCTGGCTGTGGGTGAAGAAACCGGCGCTATGGACGATATGCTCTCCGAAGTGGCGGGTTTTTATGAGCGTGAAGTCGCCTTTGATTTAAAAAGCCTGACCGCTAAGATAGAACCTATATTAATTGCGATAGTGGCAGTAATGGTGTTAATACTGGCGCTGGGTATTTTTACGCCAATGTGGGATATGCTAAATGCCTACAAAGGTGGGTCCAGCTAAACCAATTAAATAAGTTGAAAGGTGTAATTAGTAAGATTGTGGATATACTAATGATAATAACAAGTTGGGAGACACAAGTATGAAACGGCAAACAGGTTTTACCTTAATTGAATTAATTATAGTGGTAATCATTTTAGGTTTACTGGCAGCAACGGCGCTACCACGCTTTTTAAATGTCACTGAACAGGCCGAAGAAGCATCTATTCAAGGCTTTGCCGGTGGTTTAGCGGGTGCGGTAGGTTTAGTGCGCGCGCAATGGGAAATTAGTGGCCGGCCAGCAAATCAGGTCGATTATGATGGTGTTAATGTGCTAGTAAACGCCAATGGTTATCCTATTGGTGCTGCAACTCTGAATAGCGCCGCCTGTGAAACATTGCTGACACAAATACTGCAGTCTGCACCCAGTACAACAACAACAGACACCGTTGCTGCGAGATCAAATGTAAGCCTGTTTGTTCGGGCGGACGATGCAGGGGCAGTATGTCGTTATTATCAAACACAATCTGTCACTGCCGTACCTGATGGCGGTATTGATAACACAACAACGCAGGGTAATTTAGTGCAATATAACCCAGCCACTGGTCAGGTTCAGACTTTCCGTAATCCTTAAAATATAAAATAGGTATAGTAATGAAGCGTAATCAAGGTTTTACTTTAATCGAGTTAATTATCGTTATTGTTATTTTGGGTATTTTGGCTGTAACGGCAGCACCACGGTTTTTAAACCTATCTGGTGATGCCACCGCAAGCACATTAAACGCTGTGAAAGCATCACTACAATCTGCGGCGTCACTGGTTTATGGTAAGGCTGCAATCGCTGGTGTTCAAAGCGCTGCTACCGGTACTGTGAACGATAACGGCACCAATATTAATGTTGCTTACGGTTACCCACAGGCGACAACTCTGGACATTCAGTACTTATTGGATAGTGAGGATTTCACTATTGTAGCTGGAGACGCTTCAGCATATTTCGGTTCTACGGCTGATGATGTTGTAATCTATCCTTCAACTAAAACAATAGAGGACGCAACTGAAGCTAATGCATGTCATGTTGTGTATAAAGAAGCAACCTCAACGGAGCCGAAACCGGTAATTGAGCCTTTTACCGACGGTTGTTAATGTTCAAATGCGAATTTGGCACAAACAAGCTGGCTTTACATTAATCGAGCTGATTGTAGTGCTAATTATTATCGGGGTACTGGCGGTAAGCCTGGTACCCCGTTTTTTTACCGCTGCCGGTACTTCTGAATACCTTTACCAAGATCAACTACTAAACCTGCTGCGCCGGGCGCAAATTCAAGCCATGCAGTGCACCGACTGCAGCACGCCCGCGGTCAATATCACGGCTAATAGCGTATTTCTAGATGGCGCCAGCTGTGCCGATGTCGATGCCGGCCGAGCACTGTGTATAACCGCTAATGACGCTGTAAGCCTGGCCCCTGTGGGTACTATCGGCTTTGATAGCATGGGCCGGCCCAGTTGTAGCGCCGGTAGTTGTACGCTGAATGTACAAGGTGCCAGTTTGTTGCGGGTCTGTATTGAAAGCGAAGGCTATATCCACCCATGTTAAGTTGGCAGCGCGGCGTAACCCTAATAGAACTGATAGCCGGCATAGTAGTGCTGGCTATAAGCCTGACGCTGATTACCTCTGTGCTGGGGCCCTTGTATATTAAATCGGCCGATCCCTGGCATCAGGTACGGGCAGCCGAGCTGGGCCACAGCCTGATGAATGAAATACTCGGCAAAGCCTTTGATGAAAACAGTAACCGCAGCGGCAGTGTGCTGCGCTGCAATGAAACGGGTGCGCCAGCCTGCAGCAGCGCGGCAGCCTTTGGCCCCGACTGCGCCGATGGCAGTGCCAGCTGCCCCGGCGGACCACTGGAAAGCCGGCCCCAGTTTGATGATGTTGACGATTTTCATGGCCTGGATGTGAGCGGTAATGACATCAGCAATATTTTCGGCACCGATGCACGGCTACAGGATGTGTACCGCGCTTACCGGGTGCAAATTGCGGTTAGTTATCAGGATGCGCTAAGTAAGCGTATCCAATTGCGTGTCACCACACCAACGGGTGATGTGATTGAGTTTGCTGCATTAAAGGGTAACTGGTAATGCGCTGCCGTGGTTTCACCCTGGTTGAACTGGTGATCACGCTAGTGGTGTTGTCGGTATTAGCGCTGGGGGTGAGCAGCTACCTTGGCATAGGTGCCCGCATGTACTCCGAAGCGGCTGAACGTGAGCAGGTATTGGGCCAAAGCCGCTTCGTTGCCGAGCGTTTAGTGCGAGAGCTTCGCAATGCCCTGCCAAATAGCGTGGCGTTTTCTGGTACCAGCAATTGTCTGGAGTTTTTGCCGGTGTTATACAGCGGCGTATACCTTAGCCTGCCGTTTGAACAGGCGCAAACCAGCATCAGTGTAATAAGTCCTGATCTGTTGGCTGTGAGCCCGGCCAGTTATAGTGGCGCAAACCGTCCCCGTTTAGTGGTGTATCCAACCAGTAACAATGATGTCTACGGTTCAGCCAACCCTGGCAGCAGTGTGCTGATAAACAGTATCAGCACGGAAGATGCCAGTCAGGCGCGTTTCAGGCTGAATTTTGCCAGTTTCAGGTTTCGCCGGCAGTCGCCGGAGCAGCGCTTTTATATCAGTGGTGATGTCGTGCGGTATTGTTTGGTCGGTACAGGCCCAGGCCAATTTAGCTTGCAGCGCAATGGTGTGTTAATGGCCGAAGGGCTGCGCAGCGCCAATGTATTTCGCGTATCCGATGCCGTGCTTAATCGCAATGCAGTGGTGAATGTCCTGTTGCAATTTGGCAGCGCCAACAACCCGGATATGTTTTTTAACTATGAGGTGCATCTGGCTAATGTACCCTAAACTGAACAGACAGCGCGGCAGTGCGCTGGTTATTGCGGTGTTTATTATTGTGGTGGTGTTGGCGCTGGCGCTAAGCCTGGCGCGGCTGTTAACCAGCGGCAGCCAAAGTGTCGTGTATGAAGTGCAGGGCACCCGTACGCTGTTTGCTGCACAAAGTGCGCTGGAGCTTAGCCTGCCACAGTTATTTCCGCTAAATGCCGCCACCACTAGCTGCGCGGCGTTAACAGTGGAGCACAACTTTAGCGACGATGGGCTTGCCGGTTGCAGCGCGACGGTAAGCTGCAGCCGCTATACTGATCCCACGCCGGGCGCTGCGCCTTTGTATCGGCTTAGCAGTACTGCACGCTGTGTCGCCGCTGACTTTGAAACACGCCGTACTGTGCAAATAGAGGTACGCTGATGCTGTTACGCGCTTTACTCTTTGCGTTACTGCTGCTGACAAGTTATCAGGCGGCTGCTATTGCTTGCAGCGACATCTGGACTCAGGCTGAACGCGCTAATAGCGCAGATCCAGCGGTGATACCATTTCCCGCCAATACCAACCCCAATCTGCCAGAGCCGATGCAACCGGTTGATTATTATTACAACAGCTCGGTGACGATTTTAAATGGTGCTGTGCGTACCAGCACCGGTGCTACGACCCGGTTTTTTGTCAATGGTAATCTGACCCTTGAAAACAATGTGCAGTTAAATGCCGGCGGGCCGCCGCAAAACCTGATAATTGTGGTCAGCGGCAATGTGGTGATTAATAACAATGTTGAAATAAATGGCTTTATTTTGGCCGGTGGTGCCGTACAGCTGTATAACAACAGTGTGGTAAATGGTGCTATTACGGCACGCGGTGCCTTGAGTAATTTTGGTGCCAGCGTGAATTATGCCGCGAATGCTGTAGCCCTGCTGCAAGGCGGTGTGGTTTGTGATCAGGCCGTCGCACCGCTGCCAACAGCCCGGGCGCATTACCCGCTGGACTTATGCAGTGCGCAAAACAATAGCGTGATTGCTGATCTGACGGGGAATTATCCGGCTACTGCCATCAACGTGGGCGCCGTGAGTGATGGCCGCGTGCTGGAGGCGGCGGACTTTTCTGCTGCAGGTGGTGACTATATCAGTGTGCCGGCTGCAGCAATAAACGGGCTGGGTAACTTTAGCCTGGCGTTATGGTTCCGGCTGGATAACAGCACGGGCTTTCGTGAATTGTTTTCTGCCAGCAATAACACTACTGACACTGAATTAGAGCTTTATATTAATGCTGCTAACGAGGTGCGTGCCGGTATTAAGGGGGCTTACTATGACTTTACCGGTGGCAGCACAAGTTCAGTAGTTGCGAATAATAGCTGGACCCAAGTGGTGCTGACCCGTCGCGCCGATCAGCTGTGTTTATATATCAATGATCGTTTGGTGCGCTGTCGCACCGCCAGTAACACCAGCCTGAACGTGGTAAGAGTGGCAGTCGCCGCCTGGTGGCGGGCCAACGGCAGCCTGAGCGATGATTTTCGCGGTGATATTGACGAGGTGCTGCTATTTAGCCAGGCTCTTAGCGCTGGCCAGGTCGGGCAGATTTATCAGAATCAACTGGCAGGTAATAACTTCACCGGCAGCAGCCGTATCAGCCAATGCTCACAATGTCTGACCGATAACTTTAGTACAGGTAGCTTGTCCGATAGCTGGGTTACCGCGCGTAGCAGCGGCAC
This sequence comes from Rheinheimera fenheensis, assembly GCF_039871805.1. Classification (NCBI taxonomy): domain Bacteria; kingdom Pseudomonadati; phylum Pseudomonadota; class Gammaproteobacteria; order Chromatiales; family Chromatiaceae; genus Rheinheimera; species Rheinheimera fenheensis. Next base: position 539,248 of record NZ_JBDPJM010000002.1, on the reverse strand, counting down.
TTTCACCCCTGCGGTGATTGATGGCCGTTTGCGCCTGACGCAGGCTGTAGCTAACCAGTCTACCTCGGCGACCTATCAGCGGCTGTATCCGGCGGCAAATAATCTGGTGGTGGTGGAATTTGATTACTATGCCTGGTCAAGTCAGGGGGGAACCGGCGCGGACGGCGTAGCGGTCATTTTATCCGATGCTACCGTCACGCCGCAGCCAGGCAGTTTTGGTGGCTCTCTGGGCTATGCCCAGCGTAATAATGGGGATGCCGGTTTTGCTGGCGGTTGGCTTGGCATAGCCTTAGATGAATATGGTAACTTCTCTAACCCCACTGAGGGCCGGCTAGGTGGTCCCGGTTTTCGGCCGCAGTCTGTATCAATACGCGGCTCGGCCGCCGGTAATTACCAATATTTAACCGGTACTGCAGCTAACCTTAATCCACGGATTGATGTGCGCAGTACCACAACGGCAGCGCCAGGCCATCGCTATCGCATTACAGTAGATTCACGTGTAGCAGGGCAGGCGCTGGTGTCGGTGCAGCGCAATACCGGCAGTGGCTTTAGCAATCTTGTCGCACCCTTTAATGCGCTGGCATTTAACGGCCAGGCGCCGGTGCCGGAAAACTTTTTCCTGTCGTTTACCGGTTCAACCGGCGGTTCTAATAACAACCACGAATTGGACAACTTAAGTATCTGCGCTTTACGATCGTTGCCGGTGGGTGAGCAAATTGACCATTTTGAATTTGATTACAGCGGCCAGGCGCTTACTTGCAAGCCGGAAACCTTTACCATACGCGCCTGTAAAAACCCCTCATGTTCAGAGCTGGTTACACAACAGGTTACTGCGACCTTAAGCCCGGTCAATAGTGCTAACGTGAACTGGCTGGGCGGCAATGTCATCAGTTTTGCCGGCGGCAGCACTACGGCCAGCCTGGCCCGTACTATGGTGGGAAGTACTACTGTGGGAGTATCGGGCTCGATACCCTCGACGCGGCCGCTGAGCCAAACCCTGTGTCGCTCAGGTGGTGGTGCGTTATCCGCGGCGGCCTGCAGCGTTAGCTTTGCCGACAGTGGTTTGGTGTTTACTGTGCCTGATGGGATCGCCAACCGGCCTGATAGCAATATCCTGCTCAGTGCAGTGCGTAAAGACAATGCCAGCCAACAGTGCGTGCCCGCTTTTGCTAATGTCAGTCGCAACGTCGCCTTCTGGAGCAGTTATATTACGCCGGATAACAACGGCCGGCCGGTATCCTGGCCGGTAACAGTAAATAGCGTTGAGGCCGGGTTAAGCGAAGCCGACCGGCAAAGCCAGCTACTGAGTTTTAATGCGCAGGGCCAAGCTAATATCAGCGTGAATTACGCCGATGCCGGTTTGGTACAACTGAATGCCCGCTATACCGGCTCGGCAGCAAACAATGATGCCGGTTTGGTGATGAATGGTGCTGATCAGTTTATTCGCCGGCCAGCCGGATTGTGTATTCAGACCAGCGGTGAGTGTGCTGCGGCGGATGCCAGCTGCGGGCCATTTCGCCGTGCGGGTGATACTTTTACGCTGAATATCAGCGCCCGTGCCTGGCAAGCTGGCAGCAGTGATTTATGCGCTAACCCACCGACGCCCAATTTTAGCCAAAACAATATAGGTTTAAGCCATCAGCTGCTGGCGCCCGTTACTGGTGCCAGTGGCAGTGTCATCACTACCAGTTATAACCATAACCGGCAGTTACAAGCGCAAACCAGCCTGACGCAGAGTGTGTCAGAAGTCGGCGTGTTTCGCTTTAGTACAAACAGCTTTACCTATCTAGGCATGACTGATCCAGTGCCGGGCGCTAATAGCGGTGCTACTGGGCGTTTTTACCCGGCCGATTTTCAGCTAAGTAATGCGGCCGTTACGCCGGCCTGCGCCAGTTTTAGTTATCAGGGCCAACCTTTTGGCGTAGCGTTTAACCTTACCGCGCGCAACCTGCAAGGCCAGCCGACGCAGAATTATACCGGCGCCTTCGCCAGCGGCACGGTATTGTTACAAGCCGAACATAATAACAACGGCCAGCCATTAACCGCGCGCTTAAGCGGCACGGTCAGCCCATCCTGGCTTAACGGCAGCTTGTTATATCAAACTAACAGCCTGCAGCTAAACCGTGCCAGCACACCCGCGCCTGATGGCCCATTTAGCCAGTTAGCGTTAGCTGCGCAGGTTATCGATAATGATGCTGTGGCTATTGCCAATGCCGATGTTAACGTTGCCAGCAGCGGCGACTGTGTTGCGGCAGGTAATTGCAGTGCCCGGTTGCTCGGTCTGACCGATATCCGCTATGGTCGCCTGTTGTTGCAAAACGGTGCCGGGCCGGAAGAAGAGCCGCTGCCGTTAGTGCTGCGCAGCGAATACTGGGATGGTAGCCGTTTTCTTGTTAATCAGCAGGACAGTTGCAGTGTACTCGCTGCGGCGCAGTTAGCTAGCCTGAGCAATCCGGCGCTAAGCTTTGCCGGTGGCGCAGCACCCTTGCAACAGGGCGTATTACCCGCCGGCGCGCTTTGGGCACAGCCCAGCCTGGTGCCGGGTAGCTGGCGCATTGAGTATCAGGCATCGCCCTGGCTGCAATATAACTGGTCTGGTACCGCTACTGGCTTTAATGAGAACCCGCAGGCCGAGCTGATGTTTGGCCGTTTTCGCGGTAACCCGCGACAAATTTCCTGGCGTGAACTGTTTCAGTGAGCATTCAGCTTGCTGCTGTATGCTACGCGCGGTTTAACCGGTGCAGATAAATTTGGCCGGGGCTTGGTTTAATTGCATAAAAATGTAAGATAAAGCTATTCACCTGCCTGGGAGTTACATAGAATAACCCCAGCTATGTTTACCACCACTGTTATGCTGATGTAAGCAGTGCTGGGCGTGTTGTCTCGCCCAGGTTTATAAGGATCCGGTTCTTTCATGTTTAATAAATTGCGCGGCCTCTTTTCTAACGACTTATCCATTGATTTAGGTACAGCCAATACTCTGATTTATGTCAAAGATCAGGGCATAGTGCTGAACGAACCGTCCGTAGTTGCCATACGACAGGAGCGGGCCGGTGGGCCGAAAAGCGTGGCTGCGGTAGGCCATGCCGCTAAGCGTATGCTGGGCCGCACACCGGGTAACATTAAAGCTATCCGGCCAATGAAAGACGGCGTGATTGCCGACTTCTATGTGACAGAAAAAATGCTGCAGCATTTTATCCGTCAGGCGCACAGCAACAGCTTTTTACGCCCCAGCCCGCGTGTGCTGGTGTGCGTGCCGTGCGGCTCTACTCAGGTTGAACGCCGCGCCATTCGTGAGTCTGCCCAGGGCGCTGGCGCCCGTGAAGTCTATTTAATTGACGAGCCAATGGCCGCCGCCATTGGTGCCGGCTTACCGGTGTCGGAAGCCACCGGCTCTATGGTAGTCGATATTGGTGGCGGTACTACCGAAGTGGCTATTATCTCGCTAAACGGTGTGGTGTACTCGTCTTCTGTGCGGATCGGTGGTGACAAGTTTGACGATGCCATCGTGAACTATATCCGCCGTAACTACGGCATCTTAATTGGTGAAGCGACAGCAGAGCGGATTAAAACCGAGATTGGCTCGGCTTACCCCAGCGACGACGTACTGGAAATTGAGGTACGCGGTCGTAACCTGGCTGAAGGTGTGCCACGCAGCTTTACCATGACCAGCAATGAAATTTTAGAAGCACTGCAAGAGCCGCTGGCCGGTATTGTTAGCGCCGTGATGGTGGCACTGGAGCAATCGCCGCCAGAGCTGGCGTCAGATATTTCTGAGCGCGGTATGGTTTTAACCGGTGGTGGTGCCTTACTGCGTGACCTAGACCGGCTGCTGATGGAAGAAACCGGTATTCCGGTGGTCGTCGCCGATGACCCGTTAACCTGTGTTGCCCGCGGTGGTGGTAAAGCACTGGAGATGATCGATATGCATGGTGGTGATGTGTTCAGTTATGACTAACTGAACATGGCGCCGATGCCAGTAACTGTATGAACGAAATTTATAGCCGGGGCCCATCTTTGCCACTGCGGTTGTTATTAGCCGTAGTGTTAAGTGCTGGCTTAATGTTTCTCGACCGCTACACCGACAGTTCTACCCAATTACGCAGCTACCTTACAGCTGCGGTTAGTCCGTTATTTTATGTGGCCAGCTTACCCGAGGCGCTGTTTTCCGGCGCCTCTGAGCAATTTATGTCACAGCAAGCCGTGTTGGAAGAAAACGCCCGCCTAAAAGAAACCCTGCTGCAACAAAGCGGCAAGCTGCAGTTACTGGGGTTTTTACAACAGGAAAACGAAAAGCTGCGCGCCTTGCTGGGTTCTTCCGCGGCCTTGCCGGTACAGCGCCAGGTGGCAGAAGTGTTGGCAGTATACAGCCATCCGTTTAGCCATCAGGTGGTGCTAAATAAAGGCAGCACAGATGGTGTTAGCGAACACCAGCCAGTGATTGATGATTTGGGGGTCGTTGGCCAGGTGGTCAGCGTGGGCCCTACCAGCAGCCGGGCGCTATTAATTTCTGATAACACCCACGCGCTGGCGGTGCGGGCAGAGCGTACCGGCGTGCGGGCCATCGTCGAAGGCCTGGGGCAGTGGGACTTACTGCGCGTGATGCACCTGCCACACAGCACCGACATTCGCGAAGGCGACCGCTTATTAAGTTCGGGCTTGGATGGCCGTTTTCCGGAAGGTTACCCGGTGGCCAAAGTGGTACGTATTAGCCAGGATGCCAGCCAGCCTTTTATGGTGGTGTACGCTGAACCTTATGCCCGGCTGGATCGGGTGCGTCATGTGTTATTAATTTCATCGCCGCCCGCTGTGCCAGAGCAAACACCCCCAACCCAGCCGGAGGTACCAGATGCGTAAACCGCAGCGCCTGGGTTTTATTTATTTGTCTATTTTTGTTGCCTTGCTGCTGACGGTTATGCCAATGCCACAAATGGTCAAACTGGCCCGGCCTGACTGGGCGCTGCTGGTGCTGATGTACTGGGCCATGGCGCTACCGCAGCGGGTCAGTGTCATGACGGCCTTTTTTACCGGCTTTATTGTCGATGTGCTGGTCGGCACGGTGCTTGGCGTTAACGCGTTGGCGTTTGCCGTGGTGATCTTTGCTGTCGCCCAGCACCATTTAAAGATGCGAAATTTTTCAGTGGTTCAGCAGTCGCTGTTGCTGGGCATGTTGCTGGCGCTATATCAACTGTTGTTATTTTGGCTCAGCCATTTTCTTACCGGTGTGTATTTCCGGCCGCAATATTTGTGGCCGGTGCTTACCGGTATGCTGGTATGGCCCTGGTTATTCTGGTTATTGCGCCGCTACCGGCGACAGTTAAAAATCCAATGAATGCTTTGTCATGAACACTTTTTAATGAAACCCTTGTAATGAGCTATCCCGTTATTGCCCTTGCTTCATCTTCTCCGCGCCGGCGTGAACTGCTGGCGCAACTGGGGGTGTCCTTTAGCCTTGTGAAAGCCGATATTGACGAAAGTGTACAGCCAGATGAGGCGCCGGCGCACTATGTGCAGCGTTTGGCGGAGCAAAAAGCCCGTGCTGGTTTAAGCCGGCTAAGCCAGCCGATGCCGGTAATGGGCGCCGACACCATAGTGGTTGTTGAAGGGCAGATATTGGGTAAGCCTGCTGATTTCGCTGAGTTCAACCGCACCATGCAACTGCTGTCTGGCCGTTGTCATCAAGTGATGACGGCGGTGGCCTTGTTGGATGATAGGCGCTGCCTCAGTGCGCTGGTGAGTACCGAAGTATGCTTTCGACAGTTAAGTGCTGAAGATATCAGTCGCTACTGGCACAGCGGTGAGCCGCAGGATAAAGCCGGCGGCTATGGTATCCAGGGCCTGGGTGGCCGTTTTGTGCTGCGCATAAACGGCAGCTACAGTAGCGTGGTTGGGCTACCCTTATGTGAAACAGAACGTTTACTGCAAAACTGGCAGGAGCAAGCATGAGCGCAGAATTACTGCTCAACGTTACCCCCAGTGAAACCCGGGTAGCCCTGATAGAAAACGGCGTGCTGCAGGAGCTGCACATCGAGCGGCAGGCCAAGTTGGGGCTGGTAGGCAATATTTATGTCGGCAAAGTAAGCCGTGTGCTGCCTGGCATGCAGGCGGCGTTTGTGGATATCGGTCTGGATAAGGCAGCGTTTTTACACGCCTCAGACATAGTACAGCATGACAGCCTGACTGAACTGGACGGCAAGCCCGCGGTGAGCAAAGACATCCGTGTGCTGGTACGTGAAGGCCAGTATCTGTTGGTGCAGGTGGTTAAAGATCCGCTGGGTACCAAGGGCGCGCGCTTAACGACCGACATTACGCTGCCATCGCGTTATCTGGTGTTTATGCCAGGCTCGCCACATGTTGGTGTGTCGCAGCGGCTGGAAAGTGACAGTGAGCGTCAGCGCTTAAAAGACATTGTCAGCCAGTATCTGGATGACAGTGGCGGCTTTATTGTGCGCACGGCGGCCGAGGGCGCCAAAGAAGAGGAGTTGGCGCAAGACGCTAAATTCCTGAAAAAACTCTGGGCCAAAGTATTAAAGCGTAAGCAAAAGACCCGCAAAGAAGGCGTGGTGTATGAAGACCTGACATTAGCCTATCGCATACTGCGCGACTTTGTCGGCACTGAGCTCGAAAGGGTGAGGATCGATTCCAAGCTGACCTATCAGCAGCTTACCGCCTTTTGCGAAGAGTTTATTCCGCATTTATCGCCACTGCTGGAATATTACCCAGGTGAGCGGCCCATTTTCGACATGTTTGACGTGGAAAACGAAATTCAGCGCGCGCTGGAGCGCAAAGTGCCGCTAAAAAGTGGTGGTTACCTGATCATCGATCAGACCGAAGCCATGACCACCATTGATGTTAACACCGGCGCCTTTGTTGGCCATCGTAATCTGGAAGAAACCATTTTCAATACCAACACTGAAGCCACCCAAGCGATTGCCCGCCAGCTAAGGCTGCGCAACTTGGGCGGTATTATTATTATCGACTTTATCGATATGCAAAATGCTGAGCACAAAAAACGCGTATTCCACAGTTTAGAGCTGGCATTGGCGCGTGACAGGGCTAAAACCAACATCCATGGTTTCTCTGCGTTGGGGCTGGTCGAGATGACGCGCAAAAGAACACGCGAAAGTCTGGAACATATCCTCTGTTCTGAGTGTCCAGTATGTGAGGGGCGCGGCAGTTTAAAAACGGTAGAAACCGTGTGTTTTGAAGTGCTGCGCGAAATTGTCCGGGTAAACCGGGCCTACGCGGCTGACAAGTTCGTCGTGTATGTCTCGCCAGCAGTCAAAGATGCACTGACTAATGATGAGTTTCATAGCCTGGCGGAACTACAGGTGTTTATTGGTAAACAAATCAGTATTCATACCGAACCCTTGTACACTCAGGAGCAATTTGACGTGGTGATGATGTAGTGCACAAAGCAACGCGGTGGTGTTTTTACTGCTTACACAAGGTCTGGCTGGCATTGGCGCTGTTGCTGGTGCTTTTGGCCGTGCTGATCTCTGTGTTGCGTTATAGCCTGCCTTATGCTGACAACTACAAACATGAATTAGAACGCTTAATTAGTGAGCGCTACGGTGCCACGGTCCGTATCGGTGAGCTGAGCGCCGGCTGGCAAAAATTTGGCCCGGCTTTGTTATTGCGCGAGGTCGAACTCTCTTCAGCAGAGCAGCAGTTACAGCTGGATATTGCCGAAACCCGGGTACGGCTGGATTTTTGGCGCAGCCTGTTAAACCGTCAATTAACGGCGCAGCATTTTGAGCTGCACGGCTTACGCTATTATTTGGACAGCAGCCGTATTCTGGCTGGTTCAACCGACACTGTTCTGGATACCGCACCGGTGTTAGCGGCGCTGGAGCAGTTGCTGTTTCGCCAACTGGCGTATTTTTCGCTGTCAGACAGCCAGCTGATCATACAGCAACCACAGCAAGACGATGTGGTAATTAATATTAACCAGCTGGACTGGCGCAACAAGGGTAACCGCCATCAGGGCAGTGGCGAGCTGTCGCTAGCAGGCGTAACAGCCAATACGGTGTCAGTGGTGCTGGACCTGTACGGTGACACCCTGGCCGACGCCTTTGGTCAGTTGTATTTGCAAAGCGACAAGCTGGATATTCTGCCCTGGTTTGCCAGTGTGCTGCCGCCCAGTCAGAAGTTGCAGCAGGCCAGTGTGAACTTTCAGGCCTGGGGTCGCATTGATCAGGGTTTATTGCGGCGTATGCAGGTTGAATTGGCCGACAATAGTCTTAGCTGGCAGCAACAAAATGAACACAAGCAGTTAAGCCTGGGACAAGGCCAGTTACTCTGGCAGCCGGAAGCTGATGGCTGGACGTTGTCGTCCGGCGCGCTGACGTTAACAGCCAATACTGAGCAATGGCAAGATTTACAACTGCAACTGGCGTACCGGCAAGGAGACTGGCTTGGCGCGCTGAGCAACTTCGATATTCAGGCGCTGCAACCGCTGGCCGAATTGCTGGCGGAGGATATCGCGCCGCTACAACAAGTATTAGCCTATCAGCCCACCGGGCAGCTGCAGCAACTGCAGTGGCGTATTGGCAAGTCGAAGTGGCAACTGGCTGGCACTGTAGCGGCTGTCAGCAGCAAAGCGCTGGGAGATATTCCGGGTGTCAGTGGTGTAAGCGGCGAGTTTTTGCTAAGTGACACTGTGTCAAAAATCAGCCTCAGTGGTGAGCAGGGTGAATTACAATGGGATGGCCTGTTCGCCGCGCCCATGCCTTATCAGCAGTTGTCAGCCACCGCTTATCTGCGCCGGCAAGAGGATGGCAGCATGCAGCTGCAGATACCCGAATTGCAGCTGATAAACGATGATCTGACCCTTAATGCCAGGTTACAGCTGGATCAACGCTTAGAAATCTTAGCCCAAGTTACCGATGTGAATGCCGCTCATGCTTATCGCTATTACCCGCAGCGTTATATGCCCGAGGCTACCCGCGAATACCTGACCGAGGCCATTGTTGCCGGTCAGCTTGATAGCGCCACCTTGCTGTGGCATGGTGCGCCGGCCCAGTTCCCTTACCGTGAGCAACAGGGTGTTTTTCAGGTAGATGCTAAGCTTAGCGAGGGGCAGTTCGCCTTTGCCCCAGACTGGCCTATGCTGACGGAGCTTGACGCCAGTTTATGGTTTGAAAATGCCGCTATGCAAATAAACGCGCACAGCGGCTTACTGGACAGTATCAGCCTGAACAACAGTGTGCAGGCCGACATTGCCGACTTATTTGATGCCCGGTATCTGCATATTCACATCGCACAACCAGTAGAAGCCAATAGCGTTACGGATTTAATGCTGCAAACACCGCTGGCAGATAATTTGGGCAAAACCTTAGCGCATCTGGGCGTTAATGGCACTGTGGCGGCGGACGTCGATTTACTGATTGGCTTACGGCAAAAAGAAGTGGTGGCCAGTGGCGAGGCGTTATTTACCAATGCCAGTCTGACACTGCAGGCGCCGGCCGCTGAATTTACCCAGGTTAGCGGTAAGTTGCAGTTTAACAACGAAAAAATTGATGCCAGTAACCTAACACTGCAGTGGCGCGGTTTACCCATAACTGTAGATGTTAACGGTGATAACGCGGCCGAAGGTTACCAGTTAGCGCTGGCTCTGGCGGGCAGTCATAACAGCCAGAGGTTGTTGGAAGCGCTGTATGCGCCGGCGGCTACCTTAATTGCTGGCACGACCGACTGGCAGGCTGAGCTGGCGATGACGCTGGCCGCGGATGGCATGCAGTATCAGGCACAGCTGCTCTCTGACCTGAATGCGACGGCACTGCTATTACCGGCGCCCTATTACAAAGATGCGGCCAGTCAGCAAGCGTTGCAGCTGACCCTGACCGGTGATGAAACTCAATCAGCAATCCATCTGGCTTTGGGCGAAACACTGCAATTTAATGCGATGTTGTTGCACCAGGCGCAGCAGTTACGCCAGGCACAGCTAAGTCTGGGCAAAGCGCCAGCCAGCCAGAGCAAGGAAGATTTCAGTATCAGCCTGAATTTACCCGAGCTGGATTTTCTCGCCTGGTTTGATCTGATCCAAGCGCAGCTGCAGGCCGCGGAAGGCAGCGGTGACGGCATATTTCCGCCGCTGGCGTCGGTGCATGGCAAAATTGCCGAGCTGCAACTGGCACCGGGCATCACGTTAAATAATGCCGTGTTTGATGCCAGCCAGGGCGAGCAAGACTGGCAGCTGCAACTCAACGCCACTGAGCTGGCCAGCCGCTGGCAATTTAGTAAAGACTGGCAGCAACAAGGTATTACTGCCAATTTAGACTATTTGCGCCTGCCACTGGCCGAATCTGTTGAGGCTAGCGAGCAGGCTGCGGCCGTGACCGAAAAACTGGCCTTAACCGCTCAACGCTGGTTATTAGAGCTACCACCCATCACAGTAAACTGCGCCGATTGCAGCCTGGGTGCTTACCGTTTTGGCCAGGTAACGGCACGCAGCCAAAGCAGTGACGAACGCTGGCAACTGACCGAGTTTAGTGCCCGCTATAAACGGCATCAGCTCAGCGCCAGTGGCTATTGGCAGGACGATGGCGCGGCCGGTGTCAGCCAGTTCAGCGGCCAGCTACAAACGAATAACCTGGGCGCCATGCTGGACGAATTTCAGCTAACCTCGGCGGTATCGGGCAGCAGTGCAGACATTCAGTTTGCGCTGAGCTGGCCCGGTGCACCAAACCAATACCAGTTGGCTGACTTATCCGGACAGGTTGATTATACCTTGGGCGAGGGGGCGCTAACGGAAGTTAGTGATCAGGGTTCGCGGTTGTTTTCCATTTTCAGTCTTGATTCGCTGCTGCGTAAGCTGCGGCTGGATTTTCGCGATGTGTTTGCCAAAGGTTTCTTCTACAACGGCATGAGCGGTTCGCTGGCGATAAGTCAGGGTGTGGCGCAAACCAGCAATGCCAATATTGATGGCGTGCCGGGCAATTTGCAAATTCAGGGTTATGCCGATCTGGTCAGTAAACAGCTGGATTACCAAATGGCATTTTCGCCAAAGGTGACCTCCAGCTTGCCGGTAATTATTGCCTGGATGGTGAATCCGGCTACTGGCCTGGCTGCACTGGCGTTGGATGAAGTGTTCCAAAGCGCTGAGGTGATCTCAAAAATCAACTTTACCGTTACCGGAAGTTTTGACAAACCGGTGGTGACCGAAGTGAACCGTCACAGCACCGAAGTACCGGTGCCGGTTCGGGTGGCGCAGCCCGAGGCTATTATCGAGCTGCCGGCGGCCCGCCAGGGCGCGAACGAGACCAAACCACCGCATGGCTAACTGGCGCCTCAGTGCAATTCAGCTTTGCAGTGCCCCCGAGCCAGAGCAAAACCTGGCAGCGGTGGCGCATTACTTACAGCAAATAACACAGCAATGTAGTGATGGCTTGCCACATCTGGTTGCGCTGCCCGAGTGCTTTGCCGTGTTTGGCGGCGGGGATGGCTTACAGCGGCAATATCAGGCACCACTGGGTCAGGGGCTTATTCAGCAGCGCTGCGCCGCATTGGCGCAGCAATTTGGCGTGTATTTACTGGCCGGCTCTTTGCCTACCACCAGCTCGGATCCGCAGCGTTTCAGTGCCAGCAGTGTGTTATTTGGCCCGAATGGCAGCTTGCTGGCTGATTATCAGAAATTGCATTTATTTGATGTTGAAGTCAGCGACAGCACCGGCAGTTATCGCGAGTCGGCCAGCACTTATGCCGGTGAAAAAATCAGCCTGGTACAGCTGCCTGAGCTGAAGCTTGGCCTATCGATATGCTATGATGTGCGCTTTCCCGGCCTGATGCAGGCGCTGGCAAGCCGCGGTATGCAGGTGTTAACCGTACCGTCGGCGTTTACCCGGGTGACTGGCGAAGCGCACTGGCACACCCTGTTAAAAGCACGCGCCATAGAAAATCAGTGCTTTGTGCTGGCGCCAAACCAGACTGGTGTACACGCCAACGGCCGCGAGACCTACGGCCATAGCCTGATCGTCGACCCCTGGGGCCGCGTATTGGCAGATGCCGGCAGCGCCGAGGGTTGGGTGTCGGCGACAATAGATTTAACCGAATGTGCCAGGCTCAAGCAGAAGATGCCGCTGGCGCACCATAATCGTTTTTACAGTGAGCTCAAACCATGACTGCAGCAGAGCAGAACCTGATCACCGCATCCGACCTGACCGATAACGATTTGCAGGCCACGCTGGGGTATTTATTCGACCATCAGCTGGATTTTGCCGATTTGTACTTTCAGTCCAGTGTGCACGAATCCTGGGTGCTGGAAGATGGCCTGGTGAAAGATGGCTCTTTTAATATTGAACGCGGTGTGGGTGTACGCGCCATCAGTGGCGAAAAAACCGGCTTTGCCTACGCCGATACCATTAGTAGTGCGGCGCTTAAACAAGCCGCCACCGCCGCCCGCGGCATTGCCGCACATGGCCAGCAGGGCCGGGTAAAAGCCTTCAGTAAAAGCGGCAACAGCAATATTTACCTGCCATGCGAGCCGCTGCAAAGCTTAAACAACACCGAAAAAGTGGCGCTGCTGCATCAGATAGAGGCTTATATCCGTACGCTGGATAACCGCGCTGAGCAGGTGATGGTGAGCTTATCCGGCGTTTATGAGGAAATTCTGGTTGCTGCCAGTGACGGCACTTATGCCACGGATATCCGGCCGTTGGTAAGGCTTAACTGCTCGGTGTTGCTGCAACAGGGCGACCGGCGCGAGCGCGGTAGCGCTGGCGGTGGCGGGCGTACCAGTTACAGCTACTTTACCGAGCTGGTAGACGATACGCCGCGCTGGCAGCACTATGCGCGCGAGGCTGTGCGCCAGGCGCAGGTGAATTTAACCGCCATCGACGCGCCAGCTGGCACTATGCCGGTGGTGCTGGGCAGTGGCTGGCCTGGTGTATTGCTGCACGAAGCGGTCGGCCACGGCTTAGAGGGTGACTTTAACCGTAAAGGCTCTTCGACCTTTAGTGGCCGTATTGGCCAGCAAGTGGCGTCTAAGCTGTGTACTATTGTTGATGACGGTACTTTGGCGCACCGGCGCGGCTCGTTAAATGTCGACGATGAAGGCGTACCTAGCCAGCATAATGTGCTGATCGAAAACGGTATCTTAAAAGGCTATATTCAGGATAAACACAACGCTATGCTGATGGGCGTCGCCCCCACAGGTAACGGCCGGCGCGAGTCTTTCGCCCATTTACCGATGCCGCGCATGACCAATACCTATATGCTGGCCGGTGAAAGCGACCCTGCTGAGATTATCGCCAGTGTGAAAAAAGGTATTTATGCGCCGAATTTCGGCGGTGGCCAGGTGGATATTACCTCAGGTAAATTTGTTTTTTCCGCCTCAGAAGCCTATTTAATTGAAAACGGCAAAATTACCGCGCCCATCAAAGGTGCCACCCTTATTGGTATGGGGCCGGAAGCCATGCAGCAGGTGTCTATGGTAGGCAACGATTTGGCACTGGATGCCGGTGTTGGCGTTTGTGGCAAGCAGGGCCAGAGCGTGCCGGTGGGCGTGGGCCAGCCGACACTGAAACTGGACGCCATGACTGTCGGCGGCACCGCACATTAATAACCAACCACCGCCGCAGCGGTGGGCAATAACAAAACAGCAGGAAGAGAGCAAAAATGGCAGCGTTTGGAACCGTATTTGTCCCAGAAATGGTGATTTCCCGTTATACCCAGTCACAATGGAGCACGCCAGAGAGGGTGCCGGTCGACAGTATCAGTCTGCATCCCGGTGCCCATGTGCTGCATTATTCCAGCACCTGTTTTGAAGGGTTAAAGGCGTTTCGCCACAGTGACGGCGGCATTTATATTTTCCGAATGGACAAGAACGTCGCCCGCTTAGCGCAAAGCAGTGAGCTGTTGTCACTACCAAAAATTAACGGCGCTATGCTAAGCCAGATGATCATTGATATTGTTAAGCATTATGCCGCTGATGTACCTAACCCGCCGGGCTCTATGTATATTAGGCCAACGCATATTGGTACTGAAGCGTCGATTGGTAAAGCCGCGGCACCAAGCGCAGAGTCAATGCTATATGTGCTGCTATCACCGGTAGGTGATTATTTTGCCGGTGGCGCTAAGCCGCTGCGGTTATTGCTGGAAGATAACGCCCGCTGCGCTGCCCATATGGGTATGGTAAAAAGTGGTGGCAACTACGCCAGTGCGCTGCAGCCAATTATGAAAGCCCGCGCTGCGGTGCAGGCTGATCAGGTACTGTTTTGCCCTAACGGCGATGTGCAGGAAACCGGTGCGGCGAACTTTTTGCTGATCGACGGCAATGAAATTATCACCAAGGCGCTGGACAGCAGCTTTTTACACGGTGTTACCCGTGACTCTATTCTGACGCTGGCACGCGACCGCGGCATGAAGGTGTCCGAGCGTGAGCTCACGGTAGATGAGCTGTTAGAGCGGGCGGTAAAACCAGGCGCCGAAGCCGCGTTATCGGGCACGGCAGCAGTATTAACGCCGGTAGGCACCCTAATTCATGGTGGTAAAGAGTACCAGGTGGGCACAGGGCAGGGCGGCGCCACCACCAACGCACTGCGTCAGGCACTGAATGATATTCAGTGGGGCAAGGCTGCCGATACGCATGGCTGGTTAACCAAAGTGTGTTAATGGCTTAAATACATAAAAAAGGCCGCAGTTGCGGCCTTTTTTAATCTTCGATAATTAGCGGTTTAATCAGCTGAAATAACTCGCGGAAGTACTTAGGTGGCTGCTGCTTTTCCTGCTCTCTTTTTGCATTACGAATAAGCTGGCGCAGTTGCTGCACGTCTACGTCCGGGTAGACGGCAATAAACTCGGTTAAGGCATCATTATCGCTTAACAGTTTGTCGCGCCAATGCTCCACTTTATGAAACTGCCTTGTCGCCGCCTGGTTAGTGTTGCGCAGTATTGCCAGCGCCTGCTCTATCGGCTCTAAATCGCGGCTACGCATTAAGCGGCCAATAAACTGAATATGGCGGCGCAGTGCTTCGCGTTTATTGCCCAGCTTATCGGCCAGTTGCAGCGCGTCTTTTAGCTCATCGTCCAGCGGCACCTTGGCGCGGGCGGCAGCACTTAACGCCACCAGCTCTTCACCCAGCTTTTGCAGCTCGTGCATTTCCCGTTTTACCTGCGACTTACTCTTACCTTCTTCTTCGTCCCAGGTGTCACCGTGAATAAAATCGGTCATGTTAAGGTCACTCTTAGTAGTAATGCCGCTAAGTATACATGATCGCGCTGCGCAGCAGCAGCCAGCTTTGTCAGACTATGGTAAGCTTGTGGCAAATAATTTGGCTGAACCGAGATTATGCAGCAAACACAACCGACAATCTGGCAGGAAATTGACGAAGTAAAGCAGGCCGTCGCCGAGGTGCTGGCGCATGCCAAACAATTAGGCGCCAGCAGCGCTGAAGCCTCGATGAGCCGCACCAAAGGCTTAAGCGTGGAAACCCGTCACGGTGAGGTAGAAACGGTCGAGTTTAATCAGGATGGTGGCCTGGGCATCAGTTTGTACTTTGGCCAGCGCAAAGGCTCTGCTTCAACGGCTGATTTAAGCCCGCAGGCATTGAAACGCACAGTAGAAGCGGCGGCCGACATTGCCCGTTATACCTCTGAAGATCCACATACCGGCATTGCCGAAGCCAGCTGGCTGGAGATGTCACCGCCGGATCTGGATTTATATCACCCAGACAGCATTGGTACCGAGGAGGCAATACGCCTGTGTGCCCGCGCTGAAGAGGCCGCTTTTGCAACCGATAGCCGTATTACCAATTCTGAGGGCGCGTCGTTCTCGTCACACACCGGCCTTAAAGTCTACGGTAACAGCCACGGTCAGTTAGTAGGTTACCCCAGCTCCCGTCACAGCTTTAGCTGTGTGGTGATAGGCGAAGAGGGCGAAGATATGCAGCGCGACTACAGCTTTAGCGTGGCGCGCCGCTACAGCGACTTGCTTGACCCGACACAAATTGGTCGCGAAGCCGCACAGGAAACCGTCGCCCGGCTCAACGGCCGGCAAATTGCGACGCAAAAAGTGCCGGTGATCTTTCGCGCTGACATCGCCAGCAGCCTGTTTGGCCACCTGGTGTCGGCCATCAGTGGCGGCAGCATTTACCGTAAATCCAGCTTTTTGCTGGATAAAGTCGGTCAGCAGGTGATGGCGCCGGGGCTTACCATTATTGAGCAGCCGCATTTACGCAATGCGTTGGCGTCCAGCCCCTTTGATGGCGAAGGGGTAAAAACCCGTGACTTAACGGTGATCGAGCAGGGTGTGCTGACCACCTACCTCACCACCAGTTACTCGGCCCGTAAGCTGGGGATGGCCAGCACCGGCCATGCCGGCGGCATTCACAACTGGCTGGTAAGTCATGGCGATGAAGACTTACGCCAGCTGTGCCGCACTATGGGTAAGGGCTTGCTGGTAACCGAACTTATGGGCCAGGGTGTCAATACCGTCACCGGCGATTACTCGCGCGGCGCGGCCGGTTTTTGGGTCGAGCACGGCGAAATCCAATTCCCGGTGTCTGAGGTAACCATAGCCGGTAATTTAAAAGACATCTTTATGCAAATTGCGGCGGTTGGGAATGATATTGACCGGCGTGGCGGCGTATTAACCGGCTCGGTGCTGGTAAGCCAGATGCAGGTGGCCGGCAGTTAAGTGCGGTTGGCGTAAATAGAAAGCCCGGCGTTATCAGCCGGGCTTTTTTGTAGCTGCCTATTAAATTAATCTACTTTGGTTTTTAAACCGCGGCGGATTAACAGCGCATCTGTGGTCGGCTCCTGGCCACGGAAGGCTTTATAAGACTCCATTGGCGGGCGAGAGTTACCCACAGACAGAATGTTTTTGCGGTAGTTCTGGCCGTTTTCCAGCTTCAGGCCGCCCTGGCTTTGCACGTAGGCAAACGCATCAGCCGCCAGAATTTCACTCCACATATAGGCGTAGTAACCGGCTGAGTAGCCGCCGCCCATAGAGTGTGAGAAGAAAGTCGACTTATACCGTGGTGGTACTGCCGCTAAATCGACACCGTGTTTTTTCAGTGCCGCGGCTTCAAAAGCGTTGACATCCTGCAGTGGCTCGTCAGCTGACAGAGAGTGCCATTCCATATCCAGCAATGCTGCTGAGATATATTCCAGTGTGTCAAAGCCCTGGTTAAAGCTGCGTGACTTCATTACTTTCGCCAGCAGCTCAGCCGGGATTGGCTCGCCGGTTTTGTAGTGCTTGGCATAGTTAGCAATCACTTCCGGGTTGGCTGCCCAGTCTTCTTCGAAGGTAGACGGGAACTCAACAAAGTCACGTGATACTGAGGTACCGGCCAGTGTCGGGTATTTCACGTCTGAGAACATGCCGTGCAGGCCATGGCCTAACTCGTGGAACATGGTGGTGACATGGTCATAGCTTACCAGTGTTGGCTCACCCTCTGGCGCTTTGGGAATGTTCATCACGTTCACCACTACCGGCTTTTGGCCCAGTAAGTGTGACTGACCGACAAAAGAGCTCATCCAGGCACCACCGCGTTTGCCTTCACGGGCGAAGTAGTCGGCGTAGAAAATGGCCAGGCTGGTGCCGTCGGCGTCAAACAGCTCGTACGCGTCTACGTCAGGGTGGTAGGTTGGCAAGTCTGGCCGTGCTTTAAAGGTAACCCCGTACAGGCGGTTCATGGTGTAGAACAGGCCGTCTTTTAATACGCGGTCAAATTCGAAGTATTGTTTTACTTCGTTTTCATCCAGATCGTATTTCGCCTGACGCACAAACTCGGCGTAGTATTCCCAGTCCCACGGCTGCAGCTCAAAATCGCCGCCTTTTTGTTTGATCATTTCCTGAATGGCTTGGGCTTCCAGCTTAGTATTGGCGACTACCGCCGGTACCATGCTGCCTAACATATCAAACACCGCTTGGGGTGTTTTCGCCATTTGCGCTTCCAGACCATAGCTGGCCCAGTTGTCATAGCCTAACAGCTTGGCACGCTCGGCACGCAGCTGAGCTAAACGGGCGACCAGCGGCCGGTTGTCGGTATCGCCGCTTTGTGCACGGTTGGCTGACGCTTCCCACACTTGCTTACGCACATCACGGTTGTGCAGCTGGGCTAATACTGGCTGGCGCGTGGTGTTGGTAATGCTTAACAAGTACTTGCCTTCATGGCCGGCGTCTTTAGCGGCATTGGCTGCCGCAGTAATTTGCGCGTCAGACAGGCCATCCAGCTGCTCTTTGCTATCAACAATAACAGCAATTTTTTTGGTTTCTGCCAACAGGTTCTGTGAGAACTGAGTGGTCAGTTTAGAGTGCTCTTCGTTTAAGGCACGGATAGCGGTTTTTTGCTCTTCGGTCAGCTCTGCACCAGAGCGGACGAAACGCTCGTAGTACACTTCAATTAAGCGCGTTGACTCGCTGTCCAGTTGCAGCTCGTTGCGCTGGTTGTACAGGCTTTTAATACGGGCAAACAGCTGTGGGTTTAAGTTAATGTTGTCAGAATGTGCCGCCATTTTTGGTGCCAACTCTGACTGAATTTTACGCCGCGCTTCGTTTGAATCTGAACCGGCCAGGTTGTAAAACACGCGCGAGGTACGGGTTAACAGCTCGCCACTTTTTTCCAGCGCCACCAGGGTGTTTTCAAACGTAGCAGGTTCCGGGTTGTTAGCAATAGCCAGCACTTCGGTCATGTGCTGCTTCATGCCTTCTTCAAAGGCTGGCAGGAAGTGTTCGTCTTTTATTTCGGCAAAGTTCGGTGCTTCGTATTGCAGCATGCTTTTAACCATTAACGGGTTGGTTGAAGTAACATCGGCAGCCGGTGCCGCTTGTTGCTGGCTTTGTGCGGTGTCAGTTTGTTGTGGAGCAGTGTTATCAGAGCAGGCACTGAGTGCCAGTACGGTGCCAATAGCGCTGGCAATAAGCGTTTTACGCATGGATATCTCCCTGGAAGATGTAGGACCTTTGTTGTAATTAATGCGCCTGGGCGCAGCTGCACATCCGAGTATGCCAAAAGCTGGCACTAATACACCCGCTTTGCAGCCAGTTGCCAACAAATTAAGACAAAAACCGGCTTAGGGCAACCGTTTCGGCTGCAGTGCTTGCTGATAGGGCAGTTCGAAGTAAAAACAGCTGCCATGCAAAGCCGCCGGATAGTAGCCCATAGTGCCATGCATCTGCTGGATTAAACTACGGCTAATGGCTAACCCCAGGCCTGTACCGCTGTGTAAGCGTTGATCTGAACTGTCGGCCTGGCTAAAGCGGCTAAATAGCCTGGGAACAAACTCTTCTGCCACCCCTTTGCCTTGATCGGTGACGGTGACCCGCACATTGTCGGCTACCAAACTTACCGCAACTTGCACTGTGCCACCCTTGGGTGAGAACTTGACTGCGTTACTCAGCACATGGCGCACCACTTGTTGTAGATGGGTGGCGTCGGCATTCACCACTACCTGAGTTAAGTCTGGCGGGCAGTCCAGCTGCAGTAAAATGCCGGGCTGTAATAATTGCATGTCGTTAATGCAGTCTGTCAGCAGCGGGGGCAGTGTCACTGCGGTCAGCTCCAGCGTGATGGTGCCGCTGGCAATTTTTTCCACATCCAGTAAGTCGTTAATTAAGCTGCTTAGCTGCTGGCAGTTAGTATGCGCCAGCTTTAGCATGCGCTGCTGCGATTCGGTTAATTCGCCCAGCGCACCCGATACCGCCAGCCCCAGTGCTGCCGACACCGACGTTAGCGGTGTGCGCAGTTCATGGCTAACAGTAGAGATAAACTGCTGTTTTAACTGTTCGGTTTGCTGCCGCTCGGTTAAATCGCGCAGCACCAGTAATTGCCTGCTCTGGTTTTGCAGTTGGATATGGCTGCGGTTAACCGCTATCGGGAAAAAGCTGTTGTCGCGCCGGCGGCCTTCGGTTTCACATTCGCTTTTGGCGTTTGAGGTGGCGCTATACAGCTCATCTAATTTGTCAGGCTCGGCCAGCAATATTGACCAGTGCTGGCCAATTAAGGCCCCTGCCGTGTAATTAAACATTGGCAGGCAGGATAAATTCACCTGCTCAATCACACCATCAGGTGTGGTGGTAATAATGGCATCGTTAACGTTATCCATAATACTTTGCAGGTAACGTTTACTGCGCTGCTGGGCTAACACACTGTGACGCAAATGCTGGCGCGACATAAACAGCCACAGCAGCAAACCCAGTAACAGCGCGCTGATACTGTAACTTAGCAGGCGTATTTGCCCGCTACGATCAGGCACATTTGCCACTGAGCGCAGCGCCATTTGCCATAGCGCGCCGCGCAAGCTGATACCCAGCAGCAGGCTGTCGTCATAAAACAAGCTGTCATTACCATAAAACGCCGGGCTGGGCGTGCCAGCAGTGTTCAGGCTGCGAATAGCCACCTGCACTTCCTGCTCGGTGGTTTGTCGCTCCAGTAAAGCCCACACCGAGCCAATATCGACCACAGTGCTGACAATGCCCCAGTAGTCATTGGCATTAAGGTATACCGGCAGCCGGTAAATAAAGGCACTGCCCCCTTGGATCAGCGTAATGGGGCCGACCAGACGCGCCTCGCGTCTTTCAATAATGGCCGCAATATCAGGCCACTGTTCGGTCAAATCGGGGTAGTAGATGCCAATGGCTTTTTCATTACCGCTTAGCGGGTACACGTAGCGCAGGGTGTTGCCGGGAGCAATACCAATATTGCGGATATGCCGTGCCTGGTGCGCCAGCTCGGGTAGCAATAACTGCATTTCAGTGGGGGAGATATCACCATTATTGGCCTGGATATGCGCGGCCAACCCAATGGTCAGATACAGCGGGATATTCAGCTCAGATTCCAGCAGCGCCCTAAGCTGGCCGGCGCTGGCAATTTCATGGCGTAATTGCTGACTGCGCTGATGCTGCTGTTCATGCGTGACCAGGGTTTCGGTGGCCCACACCGCACCCAGCAGCAATGCCAGCAGCAATAGCCATTGCCAAAAAGTTAATAAGGTTTTGTTACGCATCCGTTCAGGCAAAGTCCAACAAAGAAGGCCGACAACCACAATAGCGCTAAGGCATTTAGCTTGTAAATATGCACCATGCAACTGAGTGTTGAAAAAACGCGCAGTCAGGCAATAGACACACACCACAAGGCTGTCTATAATGCGCAGCTTCTGCACATTAGCAGATTGCGCACCCGTAGCTCAGCTGGATAGAGCGCTGCCCTCCGGAGGCAGAGGTCATAGGTTCGAATCCTATCGGGTGCGCCAAAACAAACAACCGCCATTTCGGCGGTTTTTTGTTTTGTGCATCCGTGGATTAGAACCTACGTTCGACAAAAACGTCAGGAACGTTTTTGAACAGCTCCGCTGGCCCGCAGGGCGAGGGCAGGATAGCCCGAGTAATCCTATCGGGTGTGCCATAACCCCAACCATCACAGCTGTTTTTTGTTTACAGCAAATTCCCCGCCACTTACCTCGCGTTATGCTGCGTTGTTTGTCACCTGTGCTAGTATTTTGCCGCTACCTAAACAATAACAACGGAGTTATCCCGATGAAAAAACTGCACCTTTTGCTGGTGCTGTGCTGGCTGCCCTTAATAGCACTGGCGCAGGACGACAGCAGCCTGAGCGTTGAGCGGCTATGGCAGCTTGAGCGTATTGGCCAGCCGGTTACCTCAAATGATGGCCGCTTTATTGTGGCGCCGGTAACCAAATTTGATGTTAAAGCCGATAAAGGCCATACCCGGCTGTGGCTGTTCAGCGCCGATGGCAAACAGCAAACGCCGTTAACGGCGGAAGGCCTGCGTGCCAGTGAGCCGGTGTTTTCACCTGATGGTAATACCCTTGCCTTTATCAGCCAGCGCGATAAAGACGATGCCGGCCAGATTTACCTGTTGTCGATGAACAAACCGGGCGAAGCGCAGCGCTTAACAGAAGTACCCACTGGCGTGTATGGCATTAAGTGGGTAGGCAAGCATCTGTACTTTATCAGCCGCGTTTGGCCGGAAAAAAGCTGGGATGAGATGGCCGCGCATATTAAGGCCGAGAAAGACAATAAAATGTCAGCCAAACAATGGAATGCACTGCCATATTCATACTTTGACCACTGGATAGACGAAAACCGCCAGGCGCATCTGTTTCGCATAGCGGCAACAGGTGGCGACGTACAGCCGGTTACTCAGCCGCTGGGGCTGGAGCTACCGCGCGAAACTCAGGGCAGTGATGACTACGACATTGATGCCAAAGAGCAGTATGTTGCCTTTAGCGCCAATGGCAGCAGCAACCGGGTCGACCCGAATATTGATATTTTTATCGCCCGCATCGGTAGTGATAAAGCCGACAACCTTACCAATGCCAACCCGGCGGCAGATTTTAACCCCAGCTTCAGCCCGGATGGCAAAACCCTGGCCTTTAGCAGCCAGCGTATCCCCGGTTTTTATGCCGATACTGCCCGGTTGCAGCTGTATGACCTGGCTGCGAAAAAACAGCGCGAGCTAACCACCAACTGGGATCGTTCGGTAACTGGCTTTGTTTGGGCGGAGGATGGTAAAGGCTTCTATGCCAGCATCGACGATGCGGCCGTGCGCCGGTTGTATTACATTGATGCGAAAAACGGCAAGCCGCGTGCTATTACCCAAACCACCAGCTTTGGTCAGCCGGCGTTGGCAGCGAAAAACCAGTTGGTGGCCACCAACGACAGCTTTATGTACCCGGCACGTCTAGTGTTGGTCGACAGCAAAAACGGTAAAACCCGCCGCCTGGATACTTTCAACGACGAGGTATTAGCCCAAGCCAAGCTCGGCAGCTATGAGTCAGTTACCTACAAAGGCGCTGACGGTGCCGATATTCAAATGTGGGTGCATTACCCGCCGGGCTTTGACAAGAGCAAAAAGTACCCGCTGTTTATGTTAATTCATGGCGGCCCGCATAATGCCATTGGCGACAGCTTTAGCTATCGCTGGAATGCGCAAACCTTTGCCTCCTGGGGTTATGTGACTGCCTGGCCAAACTTCCACGGCTCCAGCGGCTTCGGCCAGGATTTTGCCGATGCGATAAACCCGGACTGGCGCACCAAGCCGCTGGCGGATATTCAGGCGGCGACCAAATGGTTTGAACAGCAAAGCTGGATTGATACCGAGCGCATGCTGGCAGGCGGTGCCAGCTATGGCGGCTATTTAACCTCAGTGCTGTTAGGCACCGAGCACCCGTATAAAGCGCTGCTTATTCATGCTGCGGTATATAACATGTACTCGCAAATGGCGGCGGATTTTGCCGTTCATTCCACCCGCTTTGGCGGCTTTTGGGATAACCCGGATATTTATAAGAGCATTTCGCCGCATTACCATGCCGACAAGTTCAACACGCCCACCCTGGTGATCCATGGCCAGCTGGATTACCGTGTACCGGTAGGCCAGGGTTTTGAGCTGTTTCGCACCTTGCAAACCCGTGGTGTCGAGTCGCGGATGATCTACTTTCCGGATGAAAACCACTGGATCTTAAAGCCGAACAACTCGATTTATTGGTATAACCAGGTAAAAGACTGGATGACCAAATTTGCCGAGCCGGGCGGTCGTTAAGCCGTTTAGCTGAACATAACGCCGGCGCTGTCCGGCGTTTTTTTGCGCCAGCGCAAAGCCACAGCAGTTAACGCGTAAATGACTTGGCAGTATTGGCATTGGCCGGTAGATTAAGCCTAGGTTGCACCATTAAGGCAGGCTGTGATGAGCAAAAGCAGCAATAAAACCATGCAATTGACGCTAAAGCGGGTGGGCATAGACACCTACCGCGAAAACGTCGCCTATTTACACCGTGACTGCGAAATATACCGGGCTGAAGGCTTTCAGGCACTGGCAAAAATTGAGGTGCAGGCCAACGGTAAGCGTATTTTGGCCAGTTTAAATGTGGTGGATGACACCAGCATAGTCGCCTGCCAGCAGCTGGGGTTATCAGAAGAAGCCTTTGCCATGCTGGGCGTAGCCGATGGCAGTGCTGTTACTGTGTCACCGGCCGAGCCGGCGCGCTCTATTCCGGCGCTACACCGCAAAATTGCCGGCGAGCGCTTAAACGCTGACGATTTTCACCGCATCGTGCAGGACATTGCCAACCACCGCTATTCGAAAATAGAACTGACCGCTTTTGTCGTGGCCTGTAATCAGGGTGAGCTCGATCGCGAAGAGGTGTTCTTTTTAAGCGATGCCATGAGCAAGGTCGGCCGCCATCTGGACTGGCACGAACACCCGGTGGTAGACAAACACTGCATTGGCGGTATTCCCGGTAACCGTACGTCCATGCTGGTGGTGCCGATAGTGGCGGCGCATGGCATGCTGTGCCCGAAAACCTCATCCCGTGCTATTACCTCACCGGCCGGCACCGCCGATACCATGGAGCTGCTAGCCAATGTCGATATGCCGTTTGAGCAGCTCACCGACATCGTACACCGCCACCGCGGTTGCCTGGCCTGGGGTGGCAGCAGCGATTTATCCCCCGCTGATGATGTGCTGATCTCAGTCGAGCGGCCGTTATCGATTGACTCGCCCGGCCAGATGGTGGCGTCTATTTTGTCGAAAAAAGTCGCCGCCGGCTCTACCCACTTACTGCTGGATATTCCACTTGGCCCTACCGCCAAAGTGCGCTCGATGCCTGAGGCACAAAAACTGCGCAAATTGTTTGAGTTTGTCGCCAAGCGTATGGGGATTACCATCGATGTGGTCATCACTGACGGTCGCCAGCCAATAGGTCGCGGTATAGGGCCAGCGCTGGAGGCCCGCGATGTGATGCGGGTGCTGCAAAACCATGAGCAGGCACCCAATGATTTACGGCAAAAGGCGCTACGGTTAGCCGGCCGTATGTTAGAGTTTGCGCCAGACGTGCGTGGCGGTGATGGTTTTGCCATCGCGCGCGATATTCTCGACTCAGGCCGGGCATTGGCGAAGATGCAGGATATTATTGCCGCCCAGGGAAAAATAGACTTCGACCCGGACGCGCCGCCGCTGTCGAAGCTCAGTTTTGATATCACGGCTACAGACAGCGGCACTGTTATTGGCATTGATAATGTGCAGCTAGCGCGCATTGCCCGCTCTGCCGGGGCGCCGCGCGCCAAAGGCTCAGGCGTTGACTTAATGGTAAAACTGGGCGAGACGGTAACTCAAGGCCAGCTGCTATACCGGGTGTATGCGGCTTTCCCAACCGAGCTGGAATTTGCCCGCCAGGCCTGCGAGCGCAGCAGTGGTTATACTATCGGCCCGGCCGGGGCGCTGCAGCCGCTGTTTGTAGAATACTAAGGCTTATTGATGAGTAGAATATGTTGACCGCTGACGGGAGTCTTCTGATGTCTGTAATGTTACTCGCAAGTAGCGATGAGCACGCACCCGCACAGCGCCTGGCCGATGCGGCTGGCTTGCCGCTGTCACTGTATCAGCAGCACCGGTTTCCTGATCAGGAGTTAAAGCTAACGCTGCCTTTTAGCGATAACCTGCCCAAGCAGCTGGTACTGTATCGCAGCCTGAATAACCCGAACGATAAGCTGATAGAACTGTTATTAATTGCCCGCCATGCCCGGGCGCTGGGCATTAATAAGATTTGGCTGGTGGCGCCCTATCTGGCCTATATGCGCCAGGATATTGCGTTTAACCCCGGCGAAATTGTCAGTCAAAAAATTATCGGCCAGTTTTTAGCTGAATTATTCGATGGTGTAATTACCGTCGACCCACACCTGCACCGCATTAATCACTTAACCGAAGCCATTGTCAGCGGCGAGGCGATAGCGCTTAGCGGTGCGCCCCGCTTGGCTGAACTGATTGCTATTGAGTGTCAGCAGCCCTTGTTAATCGGGCCGGATGCCGAGTCAGAACAGTGGGTGGAAAGGGCAGCAACGCAAATAGGCTGTGACTATGCGGTATGCACTAAGGTGCGCAGCGGCGATAAACAGGTGCACATTCAGCTGCCTAACATCAGCGTAAACGGTAGAAATGTGGTACTGATGGACGATGTCGCCAGCTCCGGCCATACACTGGCCGAAGCGGCTAAGTTACTACGTAGCGCTGGCGCGGCCTCGGTCGATGTCGCCGTGACCCATGCCTTATTTGCCGGCGATGCCTTAGCGCTAATTAAAGCCGCCGGCGTAAACCGGGTGTGGAGTACAGATTGTATCGCCCACGCCAGCAACGCCATTAGTATGGCACCACTGCTTGCCAAAGCGTTAAAGCCTTTGCTGTAAATCATCGCCATAAAAAAGCCCCGCCTAACCTGGCGGGGCTGTTTACACTATGACGCCTTAAGCCAGATCAAAACGGTCGGCGTTCATTACTTTTACCCAGGCTTTAACAAAGTCCTGCACAAACTTTTGTTTGTTATCGTGCTGGGCATACACCTCGGCGTAAGAGCGCAGTATCGAGTTTGAGCCAAACACCAGATCGACCCGGGTCGCTGTCCATTTGGTTTTACCGGTGTTACGCTCGACAATGTTATACAGGTTTTTACCCGCAGGCTGCCAGCTGTAGGCCATGTCGGTGAGGTTAACGAAAAAATCATTCGTTAACACACCGGGCTTGTCGGTAAACACGCCGTGTTTAGTGCCACCGTAGTTGGTATCCAGCACGCGCATGCCGCCAATCAGCACGGTCATTTCCGGTGCGGTTAAACCCAGCAGTTGGGTTTTATCCAGCATTAGCTCTTCTGGCTGCACCACATAATCCTTTTTCAGGAAGTTACGGTAGGCATCGTGCAACGGCTCTAACACTTCAAACGACTCGGCATCAGTTTGCTCGGCGCTGGCATCGCCGCGACCCGGCGCAAAGGGCACGCTGATGTTGTGGCCTGCTGCTTTAGCAGCTTGTTCGACGGCCGCACTGCCACCTAATACAATTAAATCAGCCATACTTACCGGCTTGCCAAAGCCGGCTTTAATGCCTTCTAACACCTTGAGCACCTTGGCTAAACGTTCTGGCTCATTGGCCTGCCACTGGTTAAGCGGTGCTAAGCGAATACGCGCGCCGTTAGCGCCGCCACGGTAGTCCGAGCTGCGGAAGGTACGGGCACTGTCCCAGGCGGTGGCGATCAGCTCGCTTTGGCTTAAGCCGCTTTGCAGTAACTTATTTTTTAGCGTAGCAATATCGGCGTCGGTTAAGTCGTAATTGCCTTTAGGTACCGGATCTTGCCAGATCAGGTCTTCTTTTGGCACATCTGGCCCCAAATAGCGGCTTTTCGGTCCTAAATCGCGGTGGGTTAATTTAAACCAGGCACGGGCGAACACCTCAGAGAAGTAGGCCGGATCTTTATAAAACCGCTCAGAAATTTTGCGGTACGCCGGGTCCATTTTCATCGCCATATCGGCGTCAGTCATAATAGGAATAGTGCGGCGCGATGGGTCTTCCACATCGACCGGTTTGTCTTGCTCTTTGATATTAATGGGTTGCCACTGCCAGGCACCGGCCGGGCTTTTTTTGAGTTCCCAGTCGTGCTCTAACAGCATTTTAAAGTAACCGTTATCCCACTTAGTCGGGTGGGTTGTCCAGGCGCCTTCAATACCGCTGGTTACCGTATCGCGGCCTATGCCGCGGGTTTTGTGGTTATTCCAGCCAAAGCCCTGTTCGTGCACATCGGCGGCTTCCGGCTCCGGCCCTAAGTTTTCTGCTTTGCCATTACCATGGGCTTTACCTACCGTATGGCCGCCAGCGGTTAGGGCAACGGTTTCTTCATCATTCATCGCCATGCGGGCAAAGGTAATACGCACATCGTGTGCAGTTTTTAGCGGATCCGGCTTACCATCCACGCCTTCAGGGTTTACGTAAATTAAGCCCATCATTACCGCCGCTAACGGGTTTTCCAAATCGCGTTCACCGCCCTGTGCCGATGAAGAGTAGCGGCTGCCCTCACTGCCACTGGGGGCCAGCCACTGTTTTTCTGAGCCCCAATAAATGTCTTTTTCCGGGTGCCAAATATCGGCGCGGCCGCCGGCAAAGCCAAAGGTTTTTAACCCCATAGACTCATAGGCCATATTGCCGGCTAAAATCATTAAATCGGCCCACGACAGGCTATTGCCGTATTTTTGCTTAATAGGCCACAACAGGCGGCGGGCTTTGTCCAGGTTACCGTTATCTGGCCAGCTGTTTAGTGGTGCAAAACGCTGGTTACCGGTGCCACCACCGCCACGGCCGTCGGCAATGCGGTAGGTGCCGGCACTGTGCCAGGCCATACGGATAAACAAACCGCCATAGTGGCCCCAATCAGCCGGCCACCAACTTTGGCTGTCGGTCATCAGCGCTTTAAAGTCATTTTTAACGGCTTCAAGGTCCAGTTTTTTAAACGCTTCAGCATAGTTAAAGTCCTGGCCCAGCGGGTTAGTTTTGCTGTCGTGCTGGTGCAAAATGTCAAGGTTAAGGCTGTTGGGCCACCAGTTTTTCTCGCTTTTGGCAGCAGAGGTATTGCCACCGTGCATTACCGGGCATTTACCGGCGGTATTGTTGTCCATCAGTTGCTCCTTGGTCGTTAATTTTGTGCAGGTTGTTAAACAGATACCTGCTAAGGTGCCTAAAACTATAGACGGCGAACTTAGGTTACGACAGCGAGTTTTAGCGCTTGGTTTAATCGGTTTTATTGATACACGCTGGTCTAGCCGGTGTGCTTTAGGCTTAAACTGTCCACAGTGAAGCCCTCCGAGCTTAACCAGGCCAGTGCTTGCTGCTCGTCGGGGTAAACCCGGCGTTCAAATGTTGCCGTATGCTCGACAATCATTTTGTCCAGCTGATAACGCTTTATCATATTCGGGCAATATACCTGAGCGGCGTAGCGCAGGCCGTTAGCAAGGCACCAGTTAACCAGCTCAGTGATGACGGGCTCTATTTCCGGCACGCCCAATTGCCAGTTATCCAAATAAACAATGTGTGCCCAGTCAGTGCCGGCCAAGGGCTTCGCCAGCACTTTAAACTCCTGTGCATAATCCTCGGCAGTGAAGCGGTTCCAACTGCCATTCACGCTGGCCAGAATAACCCGCTGTTCTCGCCATATTCTGAATTTAGGCATGGGTTTCATGACTTTTCACCGGCTTGCGTTGCAGGCTTTAAGTTTAGCAGCCGCTAATAATGTCAGCTTGATGTAAAACAGGTTTTTAAGGTTAAATTTTTATCAGCGTGCAATAGTAGCAACATCATTAAGCTTTAAAGGAAGCGCTATGACAACATCTACATGCTCTTACCTGGACTCCCAGCGCCTTACGCTGCACTGCGGCAGTGATCTTCCGGCGGCACAATCCTTATTGCAGCGCTCTGGGCACAGTGCTTTAGTCAGCCAGTTAACGCCGACACCATCGCCACAGCAGTTACTCGATGCTGCCGAACAGGCTTATCAGCAAGGTTATGAGCAGCAGGCGGCGACAGAATTTGAATTACAGGGTCTGGCTATCGCCGGTATTGGCGACCCACTGCTGCATTTAGATGTGTTAGCTGCGTTTCTACCGGCCTTTAAGGCCAAACGCCATGGCGTGCCGATAACGTTGCTAACCTATGGTTTGGTGGACGCGCAGCAGGCCCCGGCAATTTGCCAGCAGCTGCTTGAACTGGAAGTAGAGCGGTTAGAAGTGTACCTGCCAGCGAGCAATCCGCCTGCCTATCAGCAAGCGGTTAAGCCCACCCGGTTCGGTTTTAGTGAAGTCTGCCAGTTTATTCACACCGCCAGCGACGCCGGCCTGCAGGTTAGCTGTTTTGCCTATGCGCCAGTGGCCCAGCAAACCGAACTGCGCGCACTGGCGCTTGATTTAGGCGCCAGAGCTTTTGTGGTTAAGCCTTAGCTGTCGTTTAACCCAACCTATGTGCGTGGCAGCTATGTCGACTTGTACTCATTAATGACTGCTTACGGTAATAAACTGCCGTTAAGTTTGCCTTTTTGACTATTTAGCGGTAACAAACTACTGTTGTATACTATTTAAACGGAGTTAAACTACCGTATATAGCTCTGGAGGGTGTTAATGCTGTTGCAAGTCTTTTCCCGGCGATTGGCTTTACCCAGTTTGAAACCAAACTAAAACGGATGCAGTTGTTATGAGCCAACTTAATCAAAACGACGTTATTGCGGATATTTGCTATAAGTTAAACCGCGCTGAAATAACGCTAGGGCAGGCTATTTACGCTATTCGCACCCGCTTGTATCAGCTAACCCAGGCTGATTACGCCAGGCTGTGCAAGGTGTCAGAGAAAACCCTGCGCGAAGTTGAAAAAGGCAATACCGACCCACGATTGTCGATTATTGAACGGCTGCTGCGCCCCGGCGGTTTAGCGTTAACCACCAGGGTGTTGACCAATCGTGTGCAAACTATGTCTGAGCGGGTGCAGGCTAACAGCCAAAGGTAATACCTTTCTAGCCTAAGCCAAACTATGCACCACTTCGCTGGTGTGGCTTAAATTGTCATGCAGCGGGCAGCGCTGGCATACCTCGTCTAAAAACTGCGCTTTTTGCTCGTCGGTTAAATTGGCATCTATTACCGCGCTAATACGAATTTGTGTAAAACCCACCCTGTCATCGGTCGGCTTGCAGTCAGTATCGTCGGTCATCGCAGCATCAAAAGCTGGGGATGATAACTAAATTGGGCTGGTTACGGGGGATTTGAGTATGTTCATCATCTAGTGCGACAATCGGCAGTATTAATTACTAGTCCAAAAATACGGATATTTAATATGAACACGCCAACAGTCAGCTCAGCTGCCGATGCGGTTGTTTACCCGGCGGATGAATTTCGCACCCCAGTGAATGTACTTGCGCCGGACCAGCGTAATTTCCATTTCGGTGTGACGTCAATCGAAGTGCTTTATGCTCGGATTTCGCAGTGCAGCCTGAATAGTTATGTGCCGGAAGATATCAGAGTGCAATTCGATACCGCTAGAAATCTGTATCTACACGCCTTTTATGTGTATCGCTTTTACGTTGTGGCTGAACGGCATGTGCTTACTACGTTAGAGCTGGCGATTCGGGAATGCATAGGCGATAAGACGCTGGTCGCGTTTCAAAAAGAGCTTAAAGCAAGAGGTATAAATTTCAAAAAAGGCTTAAGGCTGTATCTGGAGTATTTAGCTCAACATCAATTAATACAAAACGAAGACTTCCCGCGCTGGCATCGTCGCAACAGAATGGCTGCAGAGGATGCTTATCGGGATAAAGTCTTTAAGCTAATGGAAGAGCAGGGCTTGGAAGAATACCAATGGGACGAAAGCGAGATAGACGAGAGCGCTTTTAATGTCGAATGGGATTACGTGAGGGATTTAAGCGAAATACTGCCAAAAATCAGGAACAATCACTCACATGGCAGTACAATGCTGCACAATCAGGTCTCGCTTAGCTTTGTAAATGTTTCTGTCATTATTAATAAGATGTTTGAGCGCACTGCCACAGCGCAAAAATAACCGTTATTTAGTAGGGTAAATCAGTAAATGCTAACAGGTAAAATTAAAAATCAGGTCGATGAAATTTGGGAAGCATTCTGGACGGGTGGCATAGCCAACCCGATTTCTGTCATCGAGCAATTCACTTTTTTGCTGTTTATCCGCCGTTTAGACGAAATTCACACCCAGCGCGAGAAACAAGCCATGTTGCTGGAAACGGCTTTTACCAACCCTATTTTTGGTAAGAACGGTAACGATGACGAACTGAGCTACCGCTGGAGCAAGTTTAAAGATCTTGATCCTAAAGTGATGTTTGATTTGGTGAAAGATAAGGTGTTTCCGTTTATCAAAACCATACAGGGTGAAGACACAGCTTTTGCCAAGCATATGGAAGACGCCATCTTTATGATCCCCAAACCAGCGGTACTGGATAAAGTGGTTACTATGATCGATAAAATCGACATGTCAGACCGCGATACCAAGGGCGATTTATACGAGTACATGCTTAGCAAGCTGCAATCATCCGGCACCAACGGCCAGTTCCGTACGCCGCGGCACATTATTCAAATGATGGTAGAGATGACAGCGCCAAAACTAGACGGCGACAAGTCAGATATTATCTGCGACCCGGCCTCCGGCACTTGCGGCTTTTTAATGGCTGCCGAAGAGTATGTGCGTAGCACACACAAAGATGCCTTGTTAAAGCCGCTGAACAGCCAGCATTTTCACAAAAAGATGTTTAATGCCTACGACTTTGATCAGCATATGCTGCGTATTGGCGCTATGAACCTAATGCTGCACGGCGTTGAGCAACCAACCGTAGAATACCGTGATTCACTCAGTGATTATGGCGACGCCAATATCAAAGAAAAATACACGTTGATATTAGCTAACCCGCCGTTTAAAGGCAGTGTTGCCTACGATGAGTTATCGCCGGATTTACTCACCGCCCTTGGTAAAACGCCGAAAAAAGTGCAGGCGAAAACTGAAACTGACGAAGACGGCAATAAGAAAAAAGCCAAAGGCCCATCGGAAAAAACCGAACTGCTGTTTTTAGCATTGATACTGCGTATGTTACAGCCCGGCGGGCGCGCAGCGGTAATAGTGCCAGACGGCGTATTGTTTGGTTCTACCAACTCACATCAAACCATTCGTAAAACCATTATCGAACAGCATAAGCTGGATGCGGTGGTGTCATTGCCGTCCGGTGTATTTAAACCTTACGCCGGTGTATCAACGGCAATTTTGTTCTTTACCAAAACCAACAGCGGCGGTACTGACAACGTATGGTTTTACGATATGCAGGCCGATGGTTTTTCACTGGACGACAAGCGTACGCCATTGATTAAGGATCAAGAGCTAACCACCGAAGCTGATGCTATCGATACCAAGGCTGCCCACGGTAATACCGTACCGTCTGAACTGCCGAACCATAAACTGAATAATATTCCGGATGTACTGTACCGCTGGTTTAACAAGCAAGGCGAAGCGCAGCGTCAGCGTACCG
The DNA here is from genome assembly GCF_039871805.1 of Rheinheimera fenheensis. Lineage (NCBI taxonomy): Bacteria > Pseudomonadati > Pseudomonadota > Gammaproteobacteria > Chromatiales > Chromatiaceae > Rheinheimera > Rheinheimera fenheensis. The sequence continues at coordinate 506,447 of NZ_JBDPJM010000002.1, read as the reverse complement.
AGCAAAGCTTTTATGTGCCGCTGCAAGAGATCGTTGCCAATAACTACGATTTGTCGATTAACCGCTATAAAGAAGTGGTGTACGAAGAAGTAAAATACGACCCGCCAAAAGTGATCCTGCAACGCATTAAAGACCTGCAAGCAGCTATGGATAAAGGCATCGCCGATTTGGAGGCCATGCTGTGAGCTTTACTTTAGTCGAGCTGTCAGAAGTAGCGGAGATTTTTAACGGTAAAACGCCTTCCAAGGCTGAACAACGTGATAAAGGTTTTCCTGTTTTAAAGATAAAAGACATTTCCGAGCATCGGAAGTTTAAGGGGATTTTTGAGTCCTTTGTGGATGAAAGTGTTGCGTTAAAATCCAAGTCTAAGTTTTTAAGATTAAATGACACGTTGATTCTTAATGCCGCTCATAATGCTGACTATGTCGGTAGTAAGCAGTATAGGGTAGAACCAGAGGTTGTCGGGTGCTTGCCAACTGGCGAATGGTTATTGGTAAGAGCGACAGCTGGAAATATATTAGATGGGATATATCTGAATTTTTGGCTACGCAGTGATTTTGCGCGGCATCAAATTAAAACTTTAGTAAAAGGAATACATCTTTACCCCAAGGATGTAGCGAGATTAAAAATCCCTCTCCCGCCATTACCTATCCAAAAGCAAATCGCCGCAGTATTGGAAAAAGCCGATACCTTGCGTCAGCAATGCCAGCAAATGGAACAAGAGCTTAACGCACTCGCCCAAGCGGTGTTTTTGGAGATGTTTGGTGATCCTACTAAGAACACGAAGGGGTTTAAAACATCATTGCTGGGCAATATAGCCTATGTGCAAATCGGTCCTTTTGGCACCATGCTTCATAAAAGTGACTATGTTACCGGTGGTATTCCACTGATAAACCCCACTCATATTTCGAAGTCGCAAATTATTCCGAGCTATGAATTAACTATTACCAAAAGCAAGTATTTGGAGCTTCCGCAATATCACCTTAAAGAAGGCGACATAATTATGGGCCGTCGCGGTGAGATGGGTAGATGTGCCATAGTAACAGGTAAATCAGCTGGCTATTTCTGTGGCACCGGCAGTTTATTTGTAAGGCCCAATCAGCAAAAAGTAAGATCAAGGTTTCTGAACGATTTTCTGTCGAGTGCTCCTGTAAAACGGTGGTTTGAAGAGCAATCACTTGGTGCGACTATGCCTAACCTGAACAAAGGTATCGTGAATAATTTGTCAGTTCCATTACCGGATTTAGCTGAGCAACTCAAATACGAACATGTGCTAAGCAATCTTTCTGGCAGGCTTGAAAATTACAGAGACCTGAAAGCTGAAATTGAACATAACTTCAACTCTCTAATGCAGCGCGCCTTTAAAGGCGAGTTGGATTTAACAAGCAACGCTTAAGGATAAGCTGATGAGCGAGCGTAGACAGCGATTTAATGATGGCAACAAATGTAGCTGAGCTAATCTGCATATAGAGTTGTTGAAATAGAAACAAAAGTTTGTTTAATGAACACTATCAAGCTGTTATAAATGACACAGGTTTGGCCGCTATGATCTTGTTAGTGGCTGAAGCTTACCCGCGGGAAAGCAGACGTTAATTCGGTTGATTGAGAATGTATTGGCAAAATAATAAATAGCACAGGATGTTGCATGTCGAATTTTTTATTCTTATCTGAATGGCCTGAGTTGCAGCAATATGCGCAAAAAGCTGAAGCGGTGGTGAATGCCGACCCGCGCTCCAGCTGCTTTTACAGCCGCTATACGCTGGAACGTACAGTGCAATGGATGTATGAATTCGACAAAGGGCTGCAAAAGCCGAAATACGATCAAAGCTTAAATACCCTGATTAACCAAAGTGACTTTAAAGCGGCGCTTGGCAGTACAATTTTCCCCAAGATTAAAGCAGTGCAAAAGGCTGGTAATAATGCGGTTCACAGTGAGCGCAAGGTTACAGAGCCGGAGTCGACTCAGGCGTTAAAAGAGCTGCACCATATTCTGTACTGGTTTTACCGAACTTACAGTAGTGCCATCAGCAGCGCCATACAACAAGGCCAGCCGCTACAATATCAGGTATTCGACCTGGCCAAGCTGCCAAAAACTGTGCAAATAAGTGCGGACTTGGTGATGCAGTCTGCCAAGCAGTTAAAGCTGCTGCAAAAGCAACTGACTGAGCGCGACGAAGCACATCAGCAAGCGCTGGACAAAGCCCGAGAGCAAAATACCGCACTGCAACAGCAGTTACAGGCACTGCAAAACCAGCTGGCGCAGCAAAAGGTCAGCAATGCCAAAGTCACGCAAAAGGTAAAGGACCCGCACGATTATAACGAGGCTGAAACCCGTGAATTTATTATTGATCAGTACTTAAAAGAAATGGGCTGGCAGCTGGATGCGGCAAATGTAAAAGAGTATGAAGTAAAAGGCATGCCGCCCAGCTTCCACAATAAAACCGGTGCCGGCTTTATTGATTACGTGCTTTGGGGGGCCGATGGCAAGCCACTGGCAGTAGTCGAAGCCAAGCGCACTATGCTCAGCGCCAAAGATGGTAGGCAACAGGCCATTTGCTATGCGGATTGTCTGGAGAAAGCCTTTGGCCAACGCCCGCTGATTTACTACACCAATGGTTACGAAATCCATTTTTGGGACGATTGCCAATACCCACCGCGTTTAGTGCAGGGCTTTTTAAATCAGGACGAAATGCAGCGTCTGATCAACAGACGTACCGCCAGACAGGCCTTAAGCGCGGTGGAGCTGGATACCAGTATTGCCGGCAAGGGCAGGCCTTATCAGCGCCAAGCTATAGAATCAGTGTGCCAGCAGTTTGATGTGAAAAAACAGCGTAAGGCCCTGCTGGTTATGGCCACCGGTACCGGTAAAACCCGTACCACTATTGCTTTGGTTGATGTACTCATGCGGGCAGGCCTGGTAAAAAACACCTTGTTTTTGGCCGACCGCAATGCGCTGGTAAATCAGGCAAAAAAGGAATTTTCTAAATTACTGCCAAAAAGCTCGCCGGAGATTTTATCCAGCGGTACTTCGCAGTTAAAAGGGCGGGTATACCTTTCTACTTACCCAACTATGATGGGGCTACTCAGTGCCGCACCCGATAGCAGGTTGTTTGGTGTCGGCCATTTCGACTTAGTAATAGTCGATGAAGCACACCGCTCGGTATACAAAAAATACCGCTATATCTTCGATTATTTTGATGCCCTGTTATTGGGTTTAACCGCGACCCCTAAAGCGGAGTTAGATAAGAATACTTACGATATTTTCGAGCAACCGGAAGGTGACCCGACCTTTGCTTATGAGTTAGAGCAAGCCATTGCCGACAAGGTGTTAGTGCCGCCCAAAGATGTAAAAATTGAACTGGGTTTTATTCGTAAAGGCATTAAATACGCCGAGCTGACTGCAGCAGAGAAAGAAGAGTGGGAAAGCAAAGAGCAGTTGGAAGGTAAAGAAGAGGTGTTGCCATCAGAGGTGAACAAGTTTCTGTTCAATAAAGATACCGTTGATAAAGCACTGCAGGTACTAATGGAGCGCGGCGTTATGGTCGCCGGTGGCACCCGGCTGGGCAAAACCATCATATTTGCTGCCAACAACGACCATGCCGAGTTTATTGTTGAGCGCATTAATGCCAATTACCCGAGTTACAAAGGTAAGTTTGCCCGGGTGATCACCTACAAAGAAAAGTACGCTGATACCCTGATTGATGAATTTAAAGGTGAAAAGCCGCCGGCAGACCCCAACCTGCCATTAAGCATTGCGGTTTCGGTAGATATGCTGGATACCGGCATAGACGTGCCGGAAGTGGTTAACCTGATGTTCTTTAAGGTGATCAAGTCTAAAGTTAAGTTTATGCAGATGCTGGGCCGGGGCACCCGTTTATGTGAAGACTTATTTGGCCCGGCAGACCATAAGCAATTTTTTAAGGTATTCGATTGTTGTAAAAACTTTGAATATTTTGAAATGAACCCGGAAGGTGCAAAAGACAACCTGAGTAAAAGCTTGACGCAAGCGATTTTTGAGAGCCGTTTGCAGTTGTCGCAACGGCTTAAAGATAAACCTGAATTCGGCAACTTCGGTATCGACTACCAACAATACAATATTCGCACTTTGCAGCACCGTGTTGCCGGCATGAAACTGGATAACTTTATTGTGCGTGCTAAACGCCAGTTAGTTGAAAAGTATCAACAAAGTGCAATATGGCAGCATTTAACGAACGAACACCTGGCTGAGCTGGAAAAGCAAATTGCGATATTACCCAGTGAAGCTACACCGCTGATCCCCGAAGAAAAAGAAGAAGAATTGTCACTGCGGTTTGATCAATTGCTGCTGACCATGCAATTGGCACTGGTGAATAAAACCGGCATTTCTGATTTTTATCGTGACAAGCTGACTCAGATAGCGGCAAAGCTAGAGAGCAAAGCCAGCGTACCAGCAGTAATGGCGCAGTTGGAATGGATCCAATATGTACAGAGCAGTAATTTCTGGACTGATATAACACTGGAAGATTTAGAGAAAACCCGGCTAAAGCTGCGCTTATTAATGCGTTTTATTGAAAAAGAAAGTACCGGCATAGTGTTCACCAACTTTCAGGACCAGTTGCTGGAAGTACATGAAAATGACGGTGTGTATGAATTTTCTACTGATTCAAGTCTGGTCTTGTATCGCAAAAAGGTTGAAGCCTATATCCGTGAGCATGAAGATGACTTAACGATACAGCGGATTAAGCGTAATCAAGCAATCACTAAGCTGGATTTGCAGCAGCTGGATTACAAGCTATATGAAGCCAGCGGCATCGCAGATTTAGACCAGTACAATAAAACCATTCATCCTGATAAAAGCGTGGGTGAATTTGTGCGAGAACTGGTGGGACTGGATCGCGGTGCTGCCAAAGTGGCTTTTGCTGATTATCTCGATAGCGCCAGATTTAACCCGCAGCAACTGCAGTTTGTGAATACCATTATCGATTATCTTACGCAGAACGGCGTGATGAGCCCGGCACAACTGGCAAAGCCGCCATTTTCAGATATTCACTTCGAAGGTGTGTTTGGTTTATTTGACGATAACGCAGTTATCGATATTAGAAATAGAGTCAAAGGTGTATCGGATGTATCTGCTTTGGTGGTGGACCCGGACTTCCAAATTGAAAAACTAGCCATCGGCTCGGCCAAGCTAGTGCTTGACGAAGAGTTTGGTGCTTGGTCAATCGGGTTTGCCAATGACCTCGCAGCATCAATCAATGAGCGTTTTGTTGAAGCTCTGCCGCCAGAAGCAAACGATTTAACAGTTAATATTGAAGTCACTGAGGTTAAAGCTGGCAGTGTCGATATTGATCTTGTGATCAAATATACGGGTATTGCTGGGGCAGCAATTATGTCGTATCCGGTGCTTAGGGCTGGATTCTTAGCGATCTGGCGTGATTTGGAAGTTATTTACGTTAACTTAGCTCCGAAACTACAAAAGAAGTATCAGCGCAATTTCAAAACTAATATTAAAGCCAGTGAACTAAGACTAATGACGGATGATGAGCTGTTGGAAAGTATTAAGCAGCAAGCCCGAAAATCTGCCCATGACAGAAAAACCGGTTAGCCATGAGCAAAACCATTGATCATTACCATCAGGGCGCAGAGTTATTTGCTGCCCAGTACGATGCGCTGAGCTTTGAGCAGGTGCATGCCTGTTGGAGTGCCTATTGGCCCCAGAGTGGGCAGCAACAACAGCTGGTGCTGGATATTGGCGCCGGCAGTGGCCGCGATGCATTGTGGCTGGCACAGCAAGGCAGCCAAGTTATTGCTGTGGAACCTGCTGCAGATTTACTGCGACTGGGCCAGTTAAAAACGGCTGAAAAAGTAAAATGGTTACACGACAGCTTGCCGGAGCTAAAAGCCTGTTATCAGCTAAACCTGCAATTTAATACCATCTTACTCAGTGCGGTGTGGATGCATATTCTGCCGTCTGAGCGCGAGCGGGCGTTTCGTAAAATCACTAACCTGTTGGCACCCGGTGGCCGTTTTGTGTTAAGCCTGCGTTTTGGCGATTTTAGCGATGAGCGCACGGCGTATCCGGTAACTGTAAATGAAATAGCTGCACTGGCGCGGCAGTTTGGTTTGCTGCTGCGCTTTGTCAGCGAGGTAACCGCAGATGCCGGTGGCCGCGCAGGGGTAGAGTGGCAAACTCTGGTGTTGGAACTGCCGGACGATGGCAGCGGCAGCCTGAGTAAAGTGCGGCATATAGTAGTAAATGACAATAAATCGTCTACCTATAAACTGGCTTTGCTGCGCACTTTGGTGCGCATTGCTGATGCTCACCCTGGCGCTGTGCTGGATAAGCAGGACGGTACTGTCGCTATTTCGCTGGGCTTAGTAGCGCTGTATTGGATCCGGCTGTTTAAACGCTTGGTGGATAACAATATTCAGCAAAGCTCAGATCCGGCCAAAGGCCTGGGTTTTGTCACTGATAACGGCTGGAGATTGTTGCAGCATCTTACGGCAGACGATTTTGCTATCGGTAATTTTTACACCGGCCAGGAGGCTGGCGCTTTGCAGCAATTGTTCAGCGATACTTTAGCCACAATTAAAGCCGGCCCGGTGAAGTATACCTGGCAAGGCCATAAAGATAACCGCCTGTTTGCTATGCAGCGCAGTAAAAACAAACGCCAAAGCACGGTATTGCTGGATAAAACCTTTTTAGACAGCTTCGGCAGCTTTGTGCTGCGCGAGGATATGTGGAACTGCTTTCGCCAATACGGCTGCTGGATAGAACCCTTGCTGGTGCAGCAATGGGTGGTAGAAATGCAAAAGTACGAGCTAAACCAGCAGCGGCAGATCACCCTTGATAGCTACCATAATCAGCTGCGCTGGTTGGATCGGCAGCATGATACGGCGTTGGTCAGGAAAAAGGTTGAAGCACTGCGCGGGCAGGGCGCGGCGGTACATAGCGTCTGGAGTGGTGACTTGCTGTATAGCTACGATATTGACCACTGTGTGCCGTTTAGTTACTGGCCGAATAACGATTTATGGAACCTGCTGCCAGCCAGCTCGCGGGAGAACAAGCTAAAACGCGACCGGCTGCCCAGCCAGGCCCGGTTAACATCTGCCCGCTACCATATTAAAGACTGGTGGCAGCAAGCCTGGCAGAGTGAGGCCGAGCAGCAACGGTTTTTTATTGAAGCCGCTTTATCGCTGCCAAACATCACCAGCGGCTGCCGCGATTTTGATGAGGTATTTCACGCCCTGCAGTTTCAAATTTTTGGCGTTAAACAGCGACTGCAAGTAGCTGAGTGGTAAGAAAAATTAAATCTAATTTGTCTGGCGCAAATGCATTAAATGGCAGTCCGACACCTTCAGCGCCTTTTTCGCTTCTTTACTGCTAAGCCAGTTTTCAGTTTCTTGCTGTTTAGTCGGTTGCATGCTGCACCATTAATAGCCTTGCCGACGTTTGACGATGTGAATTGATAATACTGTTAAGCTGCTTAGGGCACAACAACCCGCATACCGTGCGCACTGTTTAGAAAATCCTGAAAACTGTTTTTGACCTGTCGCAGCAATTCATAGTGCTGCTCAACCTGGGCAACATCGGCACAGCCGTTGGTTAACGTTATAGCGTCGTCTTCTGCTAGGCCGGACATGACCAGCATTTTATTGTCTTTGATAATACTAAGCTCTGCCACCATGAAGGGAATGCCAAAACTTTCTTGACGCACAAATGACGAGACATATTTGAAGCTGTCTGTAGGCTGAGCGGTATGTTCCAGCAATAACACGTCAGTGTTGCCGCTTGTAGCGAGATCGCGGTAGTAGTCTTGCTGAGGTCCTGAGTAAGTCGTAAACATCACAGAGGCTGGCTGCCAGTTTTCTAAATCGCTGGCATCAACACTATTACTGTATTCGTGCTCGGCTTTTTGCTTCAGGCTAGTTGGAATAACCCAGTCGCAGCCCATGTAATGGTGGCTATTTGCCTGACAGGCTGCAGTAAAAACTAACACAATTAATAAAAAGACAGGTTTGAGAAAGCTCATGGGTTTACTACCAAGTGGCTATTTTTGTCTGAGTAATGGATGGCTTCGATTCTCAATCTGGTGTCATAAGTCCACCAAACTGAAGCGCCGATTGGCATACTATTGGCGGTAGTTGTAGGCCCTAGTACTTTCGCGACTAAACCTACAGCACCTGCTGGGGTGCCAGAGATAATAATGGGCGTGTCTGACTTAAGAAAATCTGCCTGCAGTAATTGCACAGCAATGTTTCTTAAATTAATTATCTCTATGTTTACGGCTTGCTGCAGTTGTTGGTCTGTAAATCTGCTGGCGCTTATGCCTTGACCAAGCAACAGCGTTCTGAACTCCTTCATGGACATTTTGCTGAGCATTTTCATCTCATCGAGTGTGGCGTTACGCATGCGGGCAGCCAATACCCGGTCGATAGTAATACTTTTATCTTTCAGGGAGGCTTCAGATATATCCTGCTTCTTCTGTAATTTGTTACTAATGCTTGGCAGGATACTTGTCCCGCCGATCAATAATTGTATCGTCGCCATGATTAAGAGCTTTGCAGATAAAGTAGATGCACTTAATTTACATTAAATAAACAACTAGTCAATTATGCTGTGTTGCTACCAGCGGTTGAATAACGCGCCGGTTAGCTATAGCGGGTATGCACTTCCGTTTTTGCTTGCGTCATCAGCTTATGAATAGAGCATTTGTCGGCAATGGCTGCCAGCTGCGCTTTTGCTGTTTTGTATCTATTTAAGCCTGGTCATGTATTTAAAAAGTTAAATATAAATAAACCCTTGCTTAAAATTGCTAATTTATGTTGTTGACATGTTTGTTTTTTGGGGTGTATGTTGGTTTCGCATCAGTTGCGCTGTCGATGTTTTAAAATTCAAAATATCAACAAGTTGGAGCTAAAAATGAAAAAAATTCAACAAGCAATAATGAAAAAAATGGGTCTACGTATTGATAACCGCGGCTGCGGTTCACGCAATGAAACCTGGTGGCGTTGGGTGTTATACCATAACATCTAACCACTAACGCTGCAGCTTTGCAGTAGAGAGAGTTAGCGTCCTGGCTGGTTACTGCAGGGCGCTGTTACAACGACATAACATAGCTGTGTAACACGCAAATAACGACAATAACAAAGCGAATTGAGTGATGGCTATACCTACAGAAAGTCCGCATATTTCTGCTTTAAAACAGCGTTGCCACGCGGGTGAAGAAAACTTCAAATTGAATGACCATACCGCTTGCATTTTTTCCGCTGCAGCGTCAAAAACGGTCAGCAAAGAAAATTACGCTGATTTAACCTTACCTGACCGACTAATTGATTTAATTCTACGTAGGAAGTCAGCTGCTGTTAGCTGGCAGGAAATTCGTATGCTGTGGCTGGATACGTTACGCAATGCAACGTCGGCTACCGCATTACTTCAGCTGCATGGTGATATGGCTGCGCATTTGCATCAGGCAGAGCAGAGCGCTTCAGCGGTAAACTTTAATGATGTGATCCAACACATGGTTGTCAGGACCTTATTGCCGCAGTTAGTGTCGGGTTTGTCTGAGCAGGATACGCGAGTTATCCATGCTGACCAGCAGAATAAACTGGCCTATTTACTGGACCCTGAACCGAAGCCGCAAACCTGGCGACAGCGTCTGAGCATGATGCGCCATAGTATGCGAACGGCATCGGTGTTTCGTAAACATATCAAACTCCGGGCCAGGGGCAAGTTACCTGGCCAAGCAGATTTACTTGATGCCAGTGTGCGCTTATTAGACCGTCTTGGTATGGACAGGGCCGTTGACGCTATGGTTACTGTGCATACCGCGGTCAATGGGCCACCGGGGGCAGCGCTGAGTTGCCTTGCGTTTGAGTTAAGTAGGCAGCCAGTATGGGCCGAAAAAATCCGTGAGGAGTTGCAACTTCTGCCACTGGCTGAGTTTTGCCAGGCACCAATGAAGCGGGCTCCACTGTTGTATGCGTTTGTGCGTGAGGTGCTCAGAATGTGGAATGTTCCGGTCGTGGCGCGTACAGCCCGCACTGACATGAGTATTGCCGGGCAGGAAATTATGCAAGACTCGGCCATTATTATGAGCCCCTATTTTATTCATCGAAACCCACGTTACTGGCATGACCCTGACCTGTTCAGGCCTGAGCGGTGGCTCGAAGAAAAAGAAACCCAGCCTGGCAGCTATGTGCCGTTTGGCTGGGCGCCCAAAGGCTGTATCGGGTCGCAGCTGGGGTTATGTCAGATGATGTTACTAGGCCATTTACTTAGCTGCCGGTATAGACTGCAATTGCCGGCTGATGCTGCACCTTATGTGGTAATGACAGCCTTACCTACACCGGTTGGTTTTTGTGGCCGGGTGTTGGCAGATAAGCGGGGCAATACAGATGAAAATTGAACAATCGGATGCACTGTATCGCGATCCTTATCACTTTCTTGATCTTGGTTTGGCTTCAGGCGATAACGTAATTGAATTTCCCGGTGGCAGTCATTTCCTTACCTCCGTCGAGGATGCTAAAGCGGTGTTAGCGAATAAGGAACAGAACTATGCCCCGCACTCGGACTTCTTTTTTACCAAAAACGGCCTGTTTGGGCCGCGTAGCCGGCAGGTAGACATTGCCAGAGCAGCGATAAAATTATTACATAACCATTATCTTCAGCACAAAACGCTGTTGGCGCCATTAGTTGAGTCCAGCTTGACCGGGCGCACGCAGTGGCCTGATAGCGGTAACTGGTTGATATATCAGTTTTTACGCTCTGCGCTGATAAACCAGCCACAGATGAAAAACACGTTTAAGTATGTCGATTTGATCGTTCGCCGGTCGGTGTTCTCAGGTGCACGAAGTCAATTTTCCTGGTGGCGGCGTATGGTGTTTCGCCACAAAGCGCTGCGGGCGTTAAAAGCCGAGGTACAAGCGAGGCTACGACATAAATCGGTGCACAGTGATGTGTTGGATGCCGTTATCCAGCATTGCAACGATGATGTCCCAGTCATGGACATGGTGGAAGTGTTTTTATCGTTTTTATTCGCCAGTGCCGGCTCAGTGGGGTTTGCATTGAGCTGGAGTTTATATCTGCAAGGTAGGCATCCGGCGGCGCAAGTTGATAACAAAGAGTGGGTAGTGCTGGAGGCATTACGGTTATGGCCGGTTGCGTGGAACCTTACCAGGCTGCCTTTGAAAGATCATACCTTACCGAGTGGGCTGAAAGTCAGCGTTGATGACACCATAGTTGCTTGCCCATATGCATCGCAGCGCAATCCTGCACAATGGCAAGATGCCAGCGAATTTATGCCGCAGCGCTGGTGTGATGCTGATCTGCGTCGCAATCTTATCGCATTTGGCTGGGGGGAACATAAGTGTGTTGCGGCCAACCTGACCTTACTTATCGTTACTGATGTATTGCAGATTATTAGTCAGTACCGCAGCGAATATCAATTTGTAGAAACCCGGCCGCTAGCACAGGCCGCGCTCGCTCCACCGGCTTTTGAGCTGTGTTTGCATAAGAAAACGGAAGCCGCCTGATATGTTGTCCTGGCAGGTGATCCGCCAACAGGTATTTGTGCATCGCAAGGCGTTGCTGCTGGCCAATATTTTTGCCCTCTGTTCTGTGTTACTCAGCGTGCCATTGCCGCTGATGATACCGCTACTGGTTGATGAAGTACTGCTAAACCAACCGGCACAGTTAAGCGAGTGGTTATCGCTGATCCTGCCAACCCCATGGTCAACTCCAGTGGGCTTTATCTTATGTGTACTGGTGTTTGTGCTGCTATTGCGCACTGTCAGCTTAGGCTTGGATGTTTTGCAGTCGCAATGTTTTACCCGTATTGGCAAAGACATTTCTTTCTTGCTGCGTCAGCGTTTGTTAGATCACCTGGCGATAAGCCGGCTGCAGGAATTTGAAGCGCTGGGCGCTGCTTCGGTTAGCTCGCGCTGTATTGTTGATGTTGAAACTATTGATGATTTTGTCAGTCGGGCGTTATCACGGTTTTTGATCAACGTTCTAACGGTAATCGGTACTTTGCTGGTGCTTTTTTACATCAACTGGATATTGGCATTGGTACTTATTTGCCTTAATCCGGCTATGATAATTTTTGCCCGCTCGTTTGGCCAGCGGGTAAGGACCATGAAAAGTGAGGAAAATCTCGCTTTCGAGCACTTGCAGCAAGCGTTGGTAGAAACGCTGAATGCGATTCAGCAAATTAAATCTCACCGTCAGGAGGGGCCATTTTTTGCTCGTATTAGCCATTGTGCTGAAGTATTAAAAGCCAAAGCCATAGCATCACAATGGAAAACAGAAGCGATTTTTCAGGTAAATAATACGGTTTACTTGGCAGGTTATGAGCTGTTCCGTGTACTGGCAATGTTTATGGTTTTGTTTAGCGGTTTGTCTATCGGCCAGATGTTTGCTGTGTTCGCCTATCTCTGGTTTTTGATGGGGCCAATTCAGGAAATGTTATCACTACAATACGCATATAATCAGGCCGACGGGGCGCTGGCTCGTTTGAATGAGTTACTGCAGCTGAAAACCGAACAGCGGCTGGCGCCGGCGCAGGCAACAAATCCATTTCAGGATACTGCGGCCGTAACAATACGTTTTGATAATGTCAGCTTTGGCTACAGCGCACAAAATCCCGTGCTGGATCGGGTGAATTTGACTATTGCAGCCGGCAGCAAGACGGCGTTGGTGGCAGTGTCAGGTGGCGGTAAGTCAACGCTGGTTAATTTAATGCTCGGCCTGTATGAAAAAACCAGCGGTGATATTCTGATCAATGAGGTGTCGGTTGCTAACATTGGTTATGATCTAATCCGCGAACATATAGTCACTGTGCAGCAACAGCCAGTGTTCTTTAACGCCAGCCTGCGGCAAAACCTGACACAAGGCCGCGTTGATGTCACTGACGACGCGTTATGGCAAGCGTTAGAACTGGCAGAGCTAGACAACACAGTACAAGGCCTGCCTGACGGTTTAGACAGCAGTATTGGCCGCGATGGCGTTAAATTCTCCGGCGGGCAACGTCAGCGTTTGATGATAGCGCGCATGCTGCTTAATCCTGCACCGGTAATTGTGCTGGATGAAGCGCTATCGGCAGTTGATGCCCTGACTGAGGCTCGCATACTGGCAAATTTGCAGCCCTTCATGCGCGATAAAACTGTACTGATTATCTCGCATCGTCTGAGTGTGTTACGACAGGTTGATATGATCTATGTGCTGGAAGATGGCAGCGTCAGGCAGGCTGGTAGTCACTCTCATTTACTGCAACAAGACGGTTTGTACAACACTCTGTATGCGTTACAAAGCTAACTGCGCTGCAAAAATTGCTGTGACTTTCCGATCTGGTGCTGGTTAGCTATAGCGGGTGTTGACCTCAGTTTTCGCCGCCGTCATCAGCCTATGAATAGGGCATTTATCGGCAATGGCTGCTAATTGCGCTTTTTGCTCGTCGCTCAAGTTACCCAGTAGTTTTAACTGCACGTTTAATACATAAGTGCCCTGGGCTTCCTGGCTGTTGTCGCGGGTGATTTCAATGTCGATATAATCCAGCGGCAGTTGCTTGCGTTTAGCGTACATCATTACGGTAATGGCCTTGCAGGCGGCCAGTGCGGCATCGTAATAGTCGTGTGGGTCGGGTGCGCTGTTATCGCCGCCTAAGTCTTTAGCCACATCGGCAAAAATAGTGTGTTGCTGAATACGAAGGGTTTGGCGGTAAATGCCGCTGTCGCTTTTGCGTAGTTGAATTGCCATAACAAGCCTGCTGTTTGCCAAAGGATGCTGCTAAGCCTATGGCATAAATGTGGTTTTTGCCAGTGAGCAAAAGAGCAAGAAATAACTGTGTGAATCGCTTAATTTTTGTTCCGTTTTGTTAACCGCACTGCTATGATCTGCCGTAATTCAAACCCTGTAGTTAAAGGATTAAACGATGTTAACAAAAATAAGGATGTTGGCGGGTGCCGCGACGTTATTGTGTGCCAGTTTTTCCAGCCAGGCCGGGCTTATTGTAAACGGCGATTTTGAAAGCCATAGCGTAAAGACAGGCAACTGGGCCTGGATGAGCAGCAATCTGTTTGAGGGCTGGCAGGGTAGCAACATTGAAGTGTGGAACGCCATGAATGGTGTGTTCGCCGCCAGCGGTAGCCATTTTATTGAGTTAAACGCCCACGGTGCCAACCAGGGCAGCTGGTCTATTTTTCAGTTATTTGAAACTGAAATTGGCCGTGAATATGAGCTGAGCTTTTTCTACCGGGCCCGGGCGAATAACAATGAGCAATTTCAGGTCGCGGCAGCAGACATTAACTGGCTGCTTAACGATCACACGACCAAAAGCTGGAATCAGTTTACCCAGCGCTTTGTAGCAACAGATACCACCACCAAACTGCAGTTTACCTCGTTAAACAGCGGCACTGTGGGTAACTTTTTAGATGCGATACAGGTAACCGCGCTGCCAGCGGTACAGGCGGTGCCGGCGCCAGCCAGTCTGGCCGCTTTTGGCCTGGGCCTGGTGTTACTTGCCGCTGGCCGGCGTAAACGCCGCCAGCATTAAGCCTGGCGTGTTGATAAAAGCCGTCTGTTTATGACGGCTTTGTTGTTTTTACCGCTGCCATTACCCCTTACCCACGTATTTACCCAACCAATACGCCGACAGCAGCGTACTCATGCACTAATCTTGATCACGATGCTGGCGCTTGGTCAGCTTTTTTCTGCCGTTTGTCTCGGCACTGCAGCTTTTGGCTTGATTACATACAGTCTTGTATGTATATTGCGCAGCCTAATCTGCCCCAGTTGCACGTTGTGCTATGCCGCACGGTGCGCTAAGGGGTAGCGACAACAGGAGAGGCTATGGGGTTTAACAGTAAAACGAAGGCTGCATGGGCAGCGGTAATGTTAGCGACGGCCGGGTTATTAACGGCCTGCAGTGAACCACAGCAAGCCGGAGCAGCGCAGGGTGCGCCCACACCCGAGGTTGAAGTGGTTACTCTGCAGCACAGTGAGCTGGCGCTAACGACTGAACTGCCCGGACGCACCACCGATTACCGTCAGGCCGAAATAAGGCCGCAGGTAAGCGGGATTTTGCTTAAGCGTTTATTTACGGAAGGCCAGGTTGTGCAAGCCGGCCAGCAGTTATACCAAATTGATGCAGCGCCTTATCAGGCAGCATTGGCGCAGGCCAAGGCGAATTTAGCCAGCAGCAAGGCACTGGCACACAACGCCAAACTTAAAGCTGAACGCTTTAAAGGTTTACTGGGCAGCAAGGCGGTAAGCCAGCAGGATTATGATGACGCCAGTGCCGCCTTGATGCAGGCCGAAGCTGCCGTAGCCAGCAGTGAGGCGGCGCTGCAAACGGCGCAAATTAACCTGGATTACACGGCGATCCATGCGCCGATCAGTGGCCAGATTGGCCGCTCTCTGGTGACCGAGGGCGCGCTGTTAACGGCGAACCAGGCGCAGGCACTGGCGGTTATTCGCCAGTTAGACCCAATTTATGTGGATTTAACCCAGTCAGCGACTGAACTGTTGCAGCTAAAACGCCAACACAAAGCCGAGAGCGCTGAGGTGGTAGTCGATTTGCTGCTGGATGATGGCAGCCGTTATGCCGAGCAGGGTAGCCTGCAGTTTTCTGAAGTCAACGTCGACCCCAGCACCGGCATGGTGACACTGCGGGCGGTATTCCCCAATACCCAGGGTGAGTTACTGCCAGGCATGTTTGTCCGCGCCCGTTTGCAACACGGCATAGATAACCAGGCGCTGCTGGTGCCACAAGCCGCGGTAAGCCGCACGCCCAAAGGCGACGCTATGGTGATGCTGGTAAATAGCAATAACGAAGTCGAGCAGCGCCAAATTGTCACCGGTAAAAGCAGTGGCCAACACTGGCAGGTACTGTCGGGGTTAGCGGTGGGCGATAAAGTGATCGTCGCCGGCCTGCAAAAAGTACGGCCCGGTGCTCAGGTGCGGGCCGTAGCTGCAGCGCCAGCTGCCAGCCAGATGGCAACAGAGTAACGGGAGCAGTTATGGCGAATTTTTTTATCAGCAGGCCTATTTTTGCCTGGGTAATTGCATTGGTGATTATGCTGGCCGGCTTACTGGCCATTAAGCAGTTACCGGTAGAGCAGTACCCGCGCATCGCCCCGCCGGCCATTAGCATCAGTGCCAGCTACCGCGGCGCCTCGGCGCAAACCGCCGAAGATGCCGTCACCCAGGTAATAGAGCAGGCGATGAACGGCCTGGATAACCTGATGTATATGTCGGCAAACTCAGACTCGTCCGGCAATGTGAGCCTGACGCTGACCTTTGAAACCGGCACCGATGCGGATATTGCCCAGGTACAGGTGCAAAATAAACTGCAGCAAGCGCTGCCGTTATTGCCGCAAGAAGTGCAGCAAAACGGTGTGCGGGTAGCCAAATCAAACGGCGCTTTTCTCATGGTGGTGGGCTTTATCTCTGACGATAACAGCCTGGGCCGTGATGATATCAGCGATTTTGTTGTTGCTAACGTTCGAGACCCGCTAAGCCGCACACCGGGTGTGGGTAACGTCGTGGTGTTTGGCAGCCAATACGCCATGCGGGTGTGGCTGGACGCCGACAAGCTAAACCAGTTTCAGCTGACACCTGCCGATGTTACCGCAGCCATACAGGTGCAAAATAATCAGGTGACGGCCGGCCAGTTAGGCGGCGCGCCAGCGTTGCCGGATCAGCAGTTTAACGCCGCTATTATTGCCCAAACCCGGCTGACCAATGCTGACGAGTTTGGCCAGATTTTACTCAGAGTGAATGCCGATGGCTCAACGGTGCGGCTATCCGATGTAGCACGTATTGAGCTGGGCGGGGAAGATTACTCGGTCATGGCGCGCTATAACGGCAAAGTGGCGACCGGCCTGGCCATTGAGCTGGCGACCGGTGCCAATGCGCTGGATACCGCTGCCGCAGTAAGGGCCAAATTAGACGAGCTGAAGCCGTATTTCCCAGCCGGTTTAAGCACGGTCATTCCTTATGACACCACGCCCTTTGTCGAAATTTCGATTAGCTCGGTAGTGCAAACCCTGATTGAAGCCATTATTTTAGTGTTTTTGGTGATGTATCTGTTTTTACAGAACTTTCGCGCAACGCTTATTCCAACGCTGGCCGTGCCGGTGGTGCTGTTGGGTACTTTTGGCGTGATGGCCGCCTTTGGCTTTTCGATTAATACGCTGACCATGTTCGGTATGGTGCTGGCCATCGGCCTGTTGGTGGATGATGCCATCGTGGTGGTAGAAAACGTCGAACGGGTGATGAGCGAGGAAGGTTTAGGCCCGGTAGAGGCCACCCGTAAGTCGATGGGGCAAATTACCGGTGCCTTAATCGGTATCGGCCTGGTGTTATCGGCCGTGTTTGTGCCGATGGCATTTTTCGGCGGCGCGACCGGCGCCATTTATAAGCAGTTTTCTATTACCATTGTTACCGCTATGGCGTTGTCGGTGCTGGTGGCGCTGATGTTTACCCCGGCGCTGTGTGCCACCATGTTAAAGCCAATTAAAGGCGATCATCATGCCAAGGGCGGCTTTTTTGGCTGGTTTAACCGCGGCTTTGACCGTACCAACAACAACTATCAGCGCGGTGTGGCGGGCATGCTGGCCCGGCCGAAACGCGCTATGCTGGTGTACGGCGCTATTGTTGCGGTGATGGCACTGATGTTTGTACGCCTGCCGACGTCGTTTTTACCGGAAGAAGATCAGGGCGTGTTTTTAACCCTGGTGCAGCTGCCTACCGGCGCCAGTCAGCAGCGTACTGAAGCGGTAATGGATAAGATTTCTGCCCATTACGCCACCGAACAGGCGGTGCAGTCGGTATTTACGGTGACGGGTTTTAGCTTTGCCGGCCGCGGCCAGAATATGGGCCTGGCCTTTGTGCGGCTAAAAGACTGGAATGAGCGTGGCCCGGCGGATGCCGTACAGGCGGTAATTGGCCGAGCCTGGGGCTTTTTTGCCACGGTAAAAGAAGCGCAGATTTTTGCCTTTAACCTGCCGCCTATCTCTGAGCTTGGCCGCGCCACCGGCTTTACGTTGTTTTTGCAAGATCGTGGCGGCCTGGGCCACGAAGCGCTGCTAAATGCCCGAAATCAGCTGTTGGGTATGGCGGCGCAGCAAGCCAATTTGGTTGGTGTGAGGCCAAACGGCATGGAAGATGCGCCGCAGCTGCAAATTGAGGTAGACCAGCTAAAGGCGCAGGCGCTGGGCGTGTCGCTGAATGACATTAACCAAACGCTGTCTATTGGCTGGGGGTCGACCTACGTAAATGACTTTATCGATCGCGGCCGGGTGAAAAAAGTGTTTGTTCAGGCCGAGCCCGAGTTTCGCATGACGCCAGAAGACATCAAACGCTGGCATGTGCGTAACCAAAGTGGTGACATGGTTAGCTTTGCGTCTTTTGCCAGCAGCCATTGGGTGTATGGCCCGCAGCGGCTGGAACGTTACAACGGCGTATCGGCGATGGAAATTCAGGGGGAGCCTGCACCGGGGACCAGCTCAGGTGAGGCTATGGCCACCATGGAGCGGTTAATCAGCCAGTTACCGGCCGGTATCGGTTTTGAATGGACGGCGACGTCTTATCAGGAAAAACTGTCCGGCTCGCAGGCGCCAGCCCTCTATGCGCTGTCTATTCTGGTGGTGTTTTTATGTTTAGCGGCCTTGTATGAAAGCTGGAGCGTGCCTTTTGCTGTGATTCTGGTGGTGCCGCTGGGGATTATTGGTGCCTTAACCGCGGCCTATATCGGTGGTTTGGGTAACGACGTCTACTTCCAGGTGGGGTTGTTAACCACCATGGGGCTGGCATCGAAAAACGCCATCTTAATTGTTGAGTTTGCCCGCGAGTTGCAGCAGCAGGGCAAAGCGCTCACCGACGCCATTTTAGAAGCGGTGCGCCTGCGCCTGCGGCCGATTATTATGACGTCAATGGCATTCTCGCTGGGCGTGCTGCCACTGGTGTTAAGCTCGGGCGCGGGCTCTGCCAGCCGTAATGCAATTGGTGCCGGTGTGCTGGGTGGCATGATCTCGGCCACGGTGCTGGCCGTGTTTTTAGTGCCGGTGTTTTATCTGGTGATTATGCGGCTGTTTGCCAGCAAAGCCGCGCCAGCGGCAGCAGGTACTGAAGTGCCGGCGAAATAAGCGAATAAAAACGGGCAGCGTTGTTAGTGCTGCCCGTCTACAGCGGTTTTGGTACCTTTACCGGCAGGTTTGCACCTTGCAACTTGCCGGTTTTTTTAGGGTTGTTTCAGCCCCTGCAGCATAGTATCAATCAGTGCCGGCGCGTGCTGGCGCAGGTCACACTGTTGAGGCTTTAACAAAAAGTGGCTGATAATGCCGCCGACATACATATGCAGTGACATCGCCGCCAGGCGCGGCGATACCCCTTCACGTAAGCTGCCAGCCCGGGCCGCACGTTCAAAGGCGCGCTGCATCACCGCTACGGCCTGCTCATCTAATTGGTCTTGCTGGGTGACTGCCGGGTTTAACTCGTCAATATATTCACAGCGATGAAATACGATAGTCAGCACCCGGTGGTGCTGTTCACTGCTGGCAATAAGCTGTAGGCCATTGATGTACAACTGGCGTATTTGCTCGAAGGGTTCGTCAGTGGTGTTGTTGTCCAATGCATCGAGTAAATGCTGAAACGGCAGCCGCACCCGCTCTAACATGGCATTGAATAAATCAGCCTTATTTTGAAAGTGCCAGTAAATGGCGCCACGCGTGACATTAGCCGCCGCGGCGATTTTCTCCAGCGTAGTGCGCGACACGCCCTGTTGATAAAACAACACTTCGGCAGCATCTAAAATTGCCGCGCGGGTACTCTCTGCTTCGGCCTTGGTACGTCTTGCCATCTTACTGTCTCTTCACCGGAGTAGCTGCTTAATCCGGCAGCAATTTTAACATAATAAGCCAACGCAGGCCTAACCTAATCTGGGCAGCAATAAAGCTACCGGAGAGCTTGAAACCGCATCTCTGTTTACAGTATTTCAATTTTGGCTCGTTATCAGACCGCCGTTTTTTAAATAACATGCCATTAAATTTATTAATTTAATGGGTTTATTGTTTTTTTTGTTCTGTCATTGAGGTAATAATTTGTTGACTATATCTGTTTTAAAAGATAAAAAGCGAAAAAATTAATATCTTTTAGTCAAGGATGATCTGGATGCTGTTGTTAAGAGCTTTAGGGGAAGTGCGATGCTTTTTAATTGTTACAATTTCTCTTTTTCCTCTTTTGGGTTCATTGCCCGTTTTAGCTCAATCCCTCACCGATACAACAAGTGAAAACAGTATTCAGTACGACTGTGAGCCTTTTATTATTCAGAAAGTGCCTACAGGAAGTGAAGATGACATCAGTCATGAGGCTTCGGCGAGTAATGCGCCAACAAACTGTTTAAAAGTTCCGCCGCCAGTGCCAAATGCGCCAGCTGTCAGTAGCTCTGGCCTGACCTTGAATGTGGTGTGGTCGCACACAACGAATGCAAACTATTATTTTGTTCAGCAGAGCGTCAATCATGGCGCCTGGCAAAGTGCCGTCGCCAGCACGACGAGTACTAAAGCATTTAACGGGGTATCAGGTAGTGCTTACAAATATAGAGTATCTGCGTGTAATGATTGGGGCTGCTCACCATACTCCAGTATCAGTAATACTGTTACATTGGTAGCTGTACCAGCCGTTCCGACAGGACTAAGCCCTACGCTTCTGACGGGAGCCATCAATGTCATGTGGAACGCGTCTGCCAACACAACATCATATCGTATCAGACAAAGCGTAAACGGTAGCTGGCAAACCGAAATTAACAAAAACACCACCCGAACGCATTCCTTTTCTGTATCACCGGGCAACAGTTATCAATATCAGGTTAGAGCATGTGGAGCCGCTGGTTGTTCAGCATGGTCTGCTGCAACTGCAGCTATCGCGCCTCCTGCTATACCAGCAGTACCAGTAGGACTAAACGCCAGCCAGGCCGGTTTAACTATTAATACTGCCTGGAATGCATCTTCAAATGCCACGTCTTATCTTATTCGCCAAAGCGTTAATGGCAGTTGGCAGGGCGAAATTAATAAAGGTACAGCGCGCAGCCATCCATTTACCGCTACACCGGGCAGTACTTATCAGTATCAAGTACGGGCATGTGGACAAAGCGGCTGCTCGGCTTGGTCAGCGGCAACAGCGGCGATTACGCCGCCGGCAATACCGGCGATACCGGGTGGTTTAACTGCGCCTTTATCGGCATTAACAATAAACACGACCTGGAATGCAGCGAGTAATGCTACCTCGTATCGTATCCGGCAGAGTGTGAATGGTAGTTGGCAGGGTGAAATCAACAAAGGCACGACCCGCACGCATGCGTTTACGGTAACACCGGGCAGCAGTTATCAATATCAGGTAAGAGCCTGTGGAACCAGTGGTTGTTCTGCCTGGTCTGCTGCGACAAGCAGTGTGACGCCACCGCCAGTGCCTGCTGTGCCGCCTAAGCCGACAGGAGCACAGCAGACTACATCAAGTATTTTGGTCAGCTGGGCGGGTTCGGCACCGCCACCAGTTGATCCCTGTCAGATTGAGGGTAATTGTCATTGTCAGGATGGACAACCTTGTATTCCACAAAGCGAACCCTCGCCAGAGATAATGGCGGTTAAAGCTGAAGAAGACATGTTCACGACTCAGAGCAGCGCAGTGAGTTATCGGGTTCAGCAACGTTTAGGCAGTGGTAGCTGGCAAACAGAGGTGAATAAAGGCAGTAGTACCAACCACACCTACACCGGGTTAGCCGCCGGCAGTTATACTTACCGTGTCCGGGCTTGCAACAGCAGTGGCTGCTCTAATTGGTCTGGCATAAGTAGTGCCGCCACTATCGTTGCGCCACCGGCAGTACCGGGTGGCCTCAGTGCGAGCCAGAACACGGGTAGTTTAAGTATCAACAGTAGTTGGAACGCTGTGAGCGGTGCGACGTCATACCGTATCCGGCAGAACGTAAACGGTAGCTGGCAAACCGAGATTAACAAAGGGACTAACCTGACTCACAGTGTTTCGGTGGTGGCAGGGAGCAGTTATCAGTATCAGGTTAAAGCCTGTAATACCGGCGGTTGCTCGGCCTGGTCAGCGGCAACAGCGGCCATTACGCCACCGGCAATACCGGCGATACCGGGTGGTTTAACTGCGCCTTTATCGGCATTAACAATAAACACGACCTGGAATGCAGCGAGTAATGCTACCTCGTATCGTATCCGGCAGAGTGTGAATGGTAGTTGGCAGGGTGAAATCAACAAAGGCACAACCCGCACGCATGCGTTTACGGTAACACCGGGCAGCAGCTATCAATATCAGGTAAGAGCCTGTGGAACCAGTGGATGTTCTGCCTGGTCTGCTGCGACAAGCAGTGTGACGCCACCGCCAGTGCCTGCTTCACCAGCATCCCCTATGGCTAGTTTGCAAAATGGGAATAATATTGTCGTGAGTTGGTCCGGCAGTGGCGGCGGTGGAGAGCTTCCCCCATGTCAGATCACCGGAACGTGTCATTGTGACGACTATAACCCTTGTATTCCGCTAGGTGAGCCTGACCAGCCGCAAGCTATGTCATTAAAAGACAGTGAACAGTCTGTAACGGTGCAAACCAACGCTGTCAGTTACCGCCTGCAAGGTTACCGGGATGGTGCTGTTTGGGGTAGTGAAATTGTGAATATTAGCGGCACCTCGCGCTCGGTCAGCTGGAGTCAGCCTGGGGCTTACACTTTTAAAGTCCGTGCCTGTAACAGTAGTGGTTGCTCGGCTTATACTGCGCTTAGCAATACAGTTACGATCAGTCAGGTTGCTACACCGGCTGCTACACCCAATGGCGGTACGCACAGTGGGCACGTTAATGTGACGCTGAACACGGCAACAGCTGGCGCGGTAGTACGCTATACACTGAATAATTCAGCGGTAACCGGTAGCTCAACACAATATACGGCCGCCATACCACTAAGCCAGAGCACTACTATACGCGCTAAAGCCTTTAAGGCCGGCATGGCGGACAGCGGTGAAGTGGTGAAGAGTTTTACGTTGGTACCAGATGTGCCAGCAAAACCATCAGCAAGTGGAGGTGGTAGTCGAATATCAGTTAGTTGGCAGGCTGAGCCGAGTGTGGCGACCTTTAAACTAAGGCAAAGTACTAACAGCGGCACTTCTTGGCAGGAGATCCCCGTTAGCGGTAATAGTGCTTGTCAGCAAAACCAATGTGTATTCAACGATGCCAGTGCTGGCGTCTACAGCTATCAGCTCAGCGCTTGTAATTCTTCAGGTTGTTCCAACTGGTCTGTTAGCAGCGAGTCAGTGGTAATTACAGCAAGTGGTTTCGACAGCGATTTTATTGCTAACGTTCCTGCTGTCGTCAGCGTAACGGTGCCGCATGAGTCTGTTGCCTCCGCTGCAGTCATTGCCGTGAATGGTAGTTTTTCTGTTACAAATCAAGGTGCTGCTACTTACACTATTCCGCTGGAGGTGCCTCAGGGAGTTGGCGGTTTTGCTCCGGAACTGTCGTTACAGTACTCCTCATTATCCAGCAGCGGTGATGCTGGCTTGGGCTGGTCTTTATCTGCAGTGTCATCATTAAGTCGCTGTCAGAAAGTGTTAGAAGAAGATGGTTTGTATCAAGAAATTACATTTACTCACTCTGATGCCCTGTGTCTTGGCGGTGAGAAACTACGCTTGGTTTCAGGCACTAATCTGGCTGGTGGCGCAGAGTACCGTTTAGACAAGCAACCTGATATTAAAATTGTGCAAACAGGCAGTGGTGTTAGTAGCTATTTCACTGTGTACCGCCCTAATGGTGATACGCTAACCTATGGCGATAGCGATAACAGTCTACAAATCGATACAGTTTCAGGCATGCCGCATGCTTGGCTACAATCTGCGCATTTTAATTTATTTGGCCAGAAAATTGAGTATCAGTATCAACGGCAGCAAGACTATGCGCCACTGCTACAGTACATACGTTATGCAGGCAATCAGGTTGAGATAGTGTATGAAGACCGGCCAGATCCGTCTGCCCACTATTATTTAGGTAATAAGTTAGTTTATAACTCACGTATTGCCGACATTATTGTTCGTAACCACAGCAACCAAGCCATCCGTAGTTATCATTTGGGCTACAAGCAAAGCGGCTTTAGTGATCGCAGCCTGCTGCAAACTGTGCAAATGTGTAATGGCACGGCTAGTGGGGTGTGTAGCCTGGTTACACAACTGAATTATTCCGACTACGATTATGCTGGGCTACAAAGCCAAGATGTAATAATTAATCTTGCCAACTTTGAGCCAGTCCAAGGTGAATCGAATTGCAGTGTAAGGAGGCCAAACGCATATTGCCTGACATATAAGCTCCAGGCAGTTGATATTGATGGGAATGGTAAGCGTGACCTGCTGGTATCATCTCACCACGGTGAAGTCGGTAAAATTATGGCTTTTGAGATTGGCAATAATGTTGGTGGTTATAAACCAGCGAGCTCCAAACTTGATGTTGGTCTTCGAGTATACCGAACATTAGATGATGGTGAAGGTAGGCAGTTTTATGAGTTTCCCTGGGGGGTAGCAGATACCGCCGGCACGGGAATATACGATTACAAAATAGGTTACGCCGGCTATTACGATTGGAGTGGTGATGGTATCGATAGGGCCTCTCCACGTGTAACAGATGAGCTGCGGGATTATATTCAGGATAATTTCGATTCGTCATACCCAGGTGTAGACCGTTATTTTGAAGCCTATGGTATTGGACAAAAAATGTCGGATTTTTTGTTTGACTATAACGGCGATGGTTTACTCGACCGGGCTATCCCGATCCACCGTTATGAGGAGGTATATGATCCGGAAACGGGGGATACACCTGCGAGTTTCTTGGGAGAGTTCTGGATTGTGGAGATTAACCGTAGTGTGGGCACCGCATATACCGGCGAATTATTAACAAATGAGTTGTGGGAGCATTTTGATAAACCCGATACCTTGGGTGATGTGAATGGCGATGGCATCACTGATTACTTTACGTCGGTAAGATCCGGTAGAAGGGGCGTTGGAACAACAGGCATGCAATTTGGAGTGGACATAGCCAATTGCGACCCTAAATATACCGGTTACATCAATTGCTTGAAGGGTGTATCAGATATCAATGGTGATGGTAAAGAGGATGTTGTCTATTTAAAGAACGGCGGTATTTATTGGCGACAGTCACTATCTAGCAGTAATGCACCTGAGCAACTGCTTACCACTGTAGATTGGCAGCCACAACAAACGGCACCTTTCCTATGGGCTGACTTAGATGGTGATGATCAGCCAGAGCTGATTTATTTTGACATCGCGGCGCAAAAAATTCACATTCGCTTTGACCGTAATCTCAACAATGAAGTACTGGATAAACTGATTTCAATTGAAAACGGTTTAGGCAAGAATTACGCAATTGAATACCGCCGGTTAAACGACTCACAAGTTTACCAAAAAGGCACCGGTGCAGCGGCAGTGAATTGGGGCCGTGGCTCAAAGGTGCGGGATATTGTCTCGACCATGCCGGTAGTGGCCAAAGTCACTGAAGTGACGGGCTTATCACAAAGCGGCCAGCCACTGCGAAAAGAGATTAACTACAGCTATAAGGGCATGAAAACTCAAGCCGGTGGTCGTGGCGCATTAGGTTTTTCCGAGGTAACAACAGAAGATATCACGGCGAAAACTAAGACCATTAAGTATTTCCGGCAAGACCCACCCTATAATGGCCTACTGGATAAGTCAGATATCTTTGTCGACGGTAAGTTGGCTGAGCGCACCACGGTTTTAACCTGGTGGAACCTGGCCAGTAACAATAACCAAAGCCGTTTTGTGGCGCCACGTAAACAGCAGACGGATAAGTACTATCTAAACGCCGATTATGGTGACATTTCTTCTACTGTTGCCGCTTCTACTACGGTAGCAGAAACTACCGTTGAAATGACCGCTGCAAACTATCCCAGAGTCAAAAACACTGTTACTACACTATCTGATTTGCTTGACAGTAGCAGTAGCAGCCAAACGGTCAGCTATGAGTATACCGACGAGGATCTGGCCAACTGGCGTATTAAGCGGCCTACCCGCACGGTTACTACCCGTAGCCGCAGCGGCCAGAGCAGTATAAGCCAGACTGCTGACACGGTATATAACACTAATGGTAGTGTGCAGCAGGTGCTTCAGGAGCCGGACAGTAGTGATGCCAGCTTGTATCTGCAAACCTTTATGCGCTATGACGATAAGGGCAATCTTACTGAGCAAACCCAATGTAGCCTGCATTTTGCGCAAAACTGTGGTGATGCATCGGTACCCGCTACTCAGGATAATGCTGAAAAAGTATTTCGACGTAAAACGTTCAGCTATGATTCAGCTGGCCGCTACCTGACCAAGATCAGTAACCCGCATTATACTGAACAGTCATTCCATAGCTTTAATAAGTTGGGGCAGGCACAAGAGGTACGCTTTAACCAGTACGACACCCGTGCAGGACAGCGGGAATATTATCGCTATGATAGTTTTGGTGAGCGGTACTTTAGTTACAATAATCAGGGGAGTTCAAGCAAGGTTACTAAACAGCTGTGCAGTAACCGCAGTGATTGCCCGGCAAATGCCATATTGGCAGTAGTAATGTCGTCGCCAAACCAGCCAGATGCTATTACTTATCTGGATAATAGCGGTAATAAAGTGCGGCAGGCAGCTCAATTGCTTGATGGACGCTGGAGCCTTATGGATACGGTATACGACAGCCAGTCCCGCCCTGTTAAAGTGTCTAAACCCTATATTATCGGGCAAGCAACGCACCATGAAACCATCAGCTACGATGCGCTTGGCCGTAAGGGGACAGTGCAGTCAGCAGATGATTTAACTACCCGCTTTAGCTATTACGCTGGTAAGGTTACGCAGCATATAACCGGCAGCTATAGTGACGAGGCCAGCAGTGCCAGCCTGGACCGCACACGGGAAGAGCAACACAATGGCCGTGGTGAAGTAAGCTATTCTACCGATGGCCTGGGTAATAATACCCACTTTACGTACACCGCGCTGGGCTTGCCAGAAACGGTAACCGGCGTAGACGGTGCGGTAACGTCGCTTAGCTATGACCGTTATGGCCGGCGCATAGGTATGGATGACCCGGATAAAGGTAACATTAGCTATGGCTTTAACGCACTGGGTGAAGATGTAAGCCGTAGCAGCCCGGATGGCGTAGTTAAAACCCATTACCGTAATGCCATTGGCCAGGTTGTCAGCATCAATACGGTACAGGGTGCTACGTCGCTTAGTTACAGCTTCAATTATGCAAATACGCCTTTTATCCAGCAACAAAACCATAACGGCAGCGTAACCAGCTATAGCTACGACAGCTACCACCGGCCCTTTACCGAAAGTTATCAGCTAGACAATAAGAGCTGGAGCCGAACCTATTATTACGATGAATACGGCCGCTTGTTCCGTGATATGGATATTGCCGGTAACGGCTATGGTCAGCAGTTTCAGTACGCTTATGGTCATATGAACCGCATTTTTGAGGTGAAAACCGGCCAGGCCTATTACCGGATGCTGGAAGCGGATGCATATCAAAACCTGACGCAGGCTGAAGCGGCTAACCACATACAGGTAGAGCGCGACTACGATGCAAAATCGGGCCGGTTAACCGGGTTGTTCGCCGGCTTTGGCCTTATTCAGCATCAATATTATCGTTATGACCAACTGGGTAACCTGCGCTATCGCAGTAACCTAAATGCCTTTGGCAGTGCCGATTTAATCGAAAGCTTTGGTTATGACGAGTTAAACCGGCTGGAAACGGTCACGTTTAACGGCGTGCTGAGCCAGCAGATAGCCTATCTGGATAATGGCAATATTCTGACCAAGTCGGATGTAGAGAACGCGGCTACCTACCAATATGGCACTAAAGCCAGCTCGTGCAGTGTGACACCTGGCGAGCATGCCGTTAGCCAAATTGGCACGCGGCGCTTTTGTTACGACGCGCGCGGTAACCAAACGCACCGCTATGTTGGTAGTAGCTTAACGCGGCGGGTAGATTACACCGCCTTTGATAAGCCGCACACTATCTGGTCGAATCAGGGTGAAAGCCGGTTTAGCTATGACGCGACAGAAAAGCTGGTAAAACGGATAGACAAGAAAGCCGGCGGCGATATGGTGACTTACTATGTCGGTGGCCATGAGGCGATTTATCAGCCGGACGGCAGCAGTGAAATAAAGCGCTATATCCGTGATATTGCCATTCATACGATAAAAAGCAGCGGCAGCCAAAGCTTGCATTATGTGTTTAATGACCACTTAGGCTCGGGCAGTGTAATAACTGATGCCGATGGCAACGTGGTAGAAACTGCCAGCTTTGATGCCTTTGGTAAACGGCGTAATGCCAACAGCTGGCAGGGTTATACAAACCCGTTTAGCCAACTGCCCAACCTTGCAGCTTTGCTTAACATTACACAAAAAGGCTATACCGGGCATATTCAGGTAGACCATGCGGCGGTTATCCATATGGGCGGTCGGATATACGACCCGGATTTAGGGCGGTTTATGCAGGCCGACCCGATAGTGCAAGACCCACGTGATGCGCAAAGCTTAAACCGGTATAGTTATGTGTTTAACAACCCGTTAAGTTATACCGACCCAACGGGCTATGACTGCAACAACTTAAAAGGGAAACCATGTAACTCTGCGCTGAAGCAACAAAAGGAAGATGCAGTAAAAGCTGCGCAAACTAAGGGTAGTTCAAGCAACGCAGAGGTTAGCCAGGGCAACAGCGGAGCTGATTTGCAGAATTCAGCTAGAGCAGCGAATCGCAAGCAGCTAACACCAGAGCAAAAGCGGGAGCTTCGAAATGCTGAACGAAAAGCGCAAAGGGGTGGCCGTGATTTGGAATTTTGGAGAGAAGTTGTAAATGAATTCATTAATTATCCTGGAGGCTATGCAAAACAATTTGCCAGCGGGTTTGTTAATAATGTGGCAACAAATACACCGCAAGCGGCAGCAGATGTTTCTGGTTATACTACCGCAGTAGAAATTGCGGATGCAGTAAAAGCACGTGATGGACAAGCGCTGGCGATAGCGGTGGTAGTAGGCGTTGCTAGGCCGTTAAAGATTGCAGAACGGTTGGATGATGTTATTCCGGGGCAAATAAGTGTTGATGAAGCTCTGGATAAGGCCGGTGACTTCCTGAAAGATGGAGTTCCAGTAAGAAGTATTGATGGAAAGACTGGCGTCCAGTTTATCCAAGAATTTACTGAGAACGGTCAGGAAATTACGAAACGAGTTGGCTTTGATCTAAATCCAAACTCTAGTCACGTCCAGCAGTTAGGGCCACACCTCAATTTGCAGACTCAAATTAACGGCAAAATTCAAAAAGGTGTGCTTGCAGATCCGCACATCCCAATCGACCCAAAAACAATACGACCTGGAGATTATTAGTATGATGGCTCAGATTTATGTGGCTTGTGATGGTAATTGGAGCGAGCCAGAAGTACAAATATCTGGCTCAGCGAAAGATCTTGCGGATTTTGGTGTATTTTTAAATTCTGTCACTGAATCCACTAGCCTTGAGGTTCCTGTATTAGATAGTGAATTTTATCCTGTGTCAGTGAAGAGGATAGTAATTGAACCTGCTGGGTCGGGAGATGATCGTATTATCGTGACGATTGACGAAGACAACTTTAACCTAACAGGTACTAAAGTTGCGTTGAATAAATTGGGAGATTCATTAATTAATTTCTTTGATAAAAACTCAATTACAGGGGAGCATTTTCAACTGGATTATTACGAAGGGAATAAAGTGTTGAGTGAAACTAACTGCCATTTTATTTTTATATGTGACCGTTAATTTAGCAATGTTATAGAATTAAGATCAATGGGGTCACCCATTAGTCTCTCGTAATCAGTGGGGTCAGGTTCTGAGAGATCCCCACGAATTCAGCCCTCGCATTCAATGCTGTAACTAGCCGTATTTAGCAAGTGTTTACAGTGGCTCAAGGTATTGCGCCACTGTGCTGTTGTAAGTATCACCTGCTTAGCCATCGCTCTTAACCCCAGAGTGTGAAACGGCAAGACACTTTTATCACGATAGCTGTTTGCCTGAAATCGGCGCTGCTGATTAGCTATGGTTAGGCCCACGCCGAGCAATATCAATACCAGCGAAGCTAAATTACTCAGCAGCAGTAACAGGCTTAAGCGGTGTAGTTTGGTACTGCCATTTTGCTCAAAGCCCAGACCATACTGCGTACTTTTCATATCTCTGAAGCTTTCTTCTATCTACATGCGTTGCCTGTAAATCGCGACAACGCGCTTACTGTGGTTATCTTTAGGAGGCAAGTTAGATGTTAGCAACCAAGGATCTGAATTAGCCTGCGCATTGGATTTAGATGTTTTAGAGCGCTTGATGCTGCTATCAGCATTGAGCGAGTGACGTCCTTGGGCTTTGTGCTTGTACAGCGTCAGTGTGCAGGGGAACGGCGTATTCCGTGCAATCTGTGCTTGATATTGTTTCGGCCGCTGCGTTGCCTTGGGATACAACTGGCTAATACACTGCCAGTGTGCTCCATTATCGATAGTGTAAAAGTTGGGCTTACGAACCCTGCCGACAAAATACCAACCGAGCGCTTCAACTTGCCTGAACCAAGGTGTTTTAACGCCTGCATCAGTAACAATCACTGGTTTACAGCCAGTAGGTAGTCACAGTGATAACCGGCGTAAAAATAGTTTATGCGCAGCAGGTTTCTCTTTGGTGCTCAGCGGATGTACTTCCTCATACAGTGTGATAGCACGACCATCAAAGCTCAGAGCAGCGCGAAGCAGAAAGTGCCTTTTACACTCATCTAAATCAGACCAATCAATACTTATCGTTGGATGTTTGGCAGTACAAAATAACCTACAGACGGCTGAGTAAATCAGCGGTTGCTCACGCAGTAAATGCGTATTGGACAGCAACCTGTCAGCCCGCTTAATGTTATGTTTTTCATAGGCATTAGAGTGAATACCCCGGCCAATGCTGGTCACGGTAGCGGCACTGCCGCTTGCCAGGCTATGCACACAATCAATCACTGCTTTTTGTCGGGTAGCATGCATTTTGGGTGTGACAAATGAAACGATATTGGTCAAGATAGTGCGAACATTCATGGCTGTTTGGTCTCGGTGACGTTTGGCGATTGATCTGATCACCGAACGCCATGAATGTTCCTTCCTAGCTCATCTTTTTGTTTTAGCTAGCAATTTTTTGGGGATACCTCAGACTCTGCCCCCTTTGGTCTTTCAGCAGAGCCTGACGACATGGGTGACAACTTAACTTGCTAGTAATAGGCAAAGCTCCGCAGCATTTGGCCAGCAATACAAGGGTAATTCACACTGATATTGTCGGCCGTCACTACGCCAGCTACCGCACCACAAAATCAAAATAGGTATCGGTATAGGCCGGTGGCTGATGGGTAAAATGCCACCATTCCATGTTGTATACCTTAAAACCGCCTTGCAGCATCAGGTTTTCCAGTAGCTGGCGGTTGGCGGTTTGCGCCGCGTTAACAGCCGGGTTACCGACATTGGATACCGGATCAAACATATCAAACGGCGAACCCATATCTATCGGCCGCCAGTTGCCTTCTGTGTCTTTAGCCGCCAGAGTTAAATCTATTGTGCTGCCACGACTATGGCCGGATTTTTCGGCAATATATTCGCCGACCAACTGGTCTTTACCCAGATTAGGGTAATAGGTTGCTTTGGTTGAAGTGTCAGCCAAATCGGCGGCCCAGCGCATAAAATGATTTACCGCCCGCTGTGGACGGTAACAGTCGAAAATCCATAAGCTGTAACCTTGTGCCCTGGCGGCTTGCTGCACTTTCACCAGTGCCTGTGCAGCATTCTGTTGTAAGTAACATTTGTTGGCTTCGTAGCCATCCACGTTGGTACCAACGAAATTGTCCTTGCCCAGGTAGGCCATTCTTATCTGTGCATCCGGTATCAGCTGAGCCACGTCGACAAAATCGGCTGGGATCTCAGTAGCCGCTACACTGTAGCAGCTTAATAGGGCTGCACACCGCCATAATGATTTCATCCGTTGTCTCCTGGTTGTTGTGGCCAGCGGCCATTAGATCATCAGCATACCTGCGGCTAAAAACGCCAGAAAGGCCAGCACACCACAAAATAATGCATAGGGCAGCTGGGTTTTTACGTGCTCCAACAGATCACAGCCCGAGGCAACTGAACTGACAGCGGTACTATCAGATATCGGCGAGCAATGATCGCCAAATACGCCACCGCTTAAAATGGCTGCCAATACCAGCGAAGGCGGTAAGCCCAGCAGCTCTACCATCGGCATACCAATGGGGATCAAAATGGCAAAGGTGCCCCAGCTGGTGCCGGTAGTAACAGAGATCAATGCACCGGCCAGAAACAGCAACGCCGGGATCAGCACCAGCGGCAGATTGTCGTTAACGATAGAAGCGATAAAAGTACCTGTACCCAGCAGCTTTAAGCTGCTGCCCAGTGCCAGTGACAGCAGCACTATGGTCACCAGTGGTAATAGCTCGCTCATGCCTTTAAAGCCGGTGTCGACTAACTGCTGATGGCTAAAGCGCTTGCTAAACAGCATCATACAATAGGCCACCAAACAAGCCAGTGTGGTGGCGTATAACACCGATTGCGAGCCTGAACCTGATACCAGACGGCCGTTCCCAGTGAGTAACATAAAGCCCAGCATAGACGCGACTAATGTCAAAAGTGGTACCAGCATAAAAGCCGGATGGCTGGGTTTAACATCGATCTCGGTATGCGAGGCCAGGGTATGCAGTTGCTGCTCAGACTTACGCATAGGGCCATACACCTTGCCGCTAATAATGGTGTATAGCACCAGTGCCAGGGTAAATAAGGCATAGAAGTTCAGTGGTATAGTGCCAATAAGTACCGATACGGCGGAATCGCCAAGTGAATAGGTGCTAAGTAAGCCCAGAATATAAGCACCCCAGCCATTAAGCAGAATAATAATGCAGATAGGTGCACTGGTACTGTCGATAATATAGGCCAGCCGGGCACGGCTCATTTTAAATTTGTCGAATAAGCCGCGTGAGCTGATACCAGCGGTAAGCGAGCTAAGGTTAGATTCAATAAAGGTGACAGAGCTGATAAAAAACGTCATTAAACCAGCCTGACGCGGCGTTTTGGCAATGCCTTTATCTACCAACATTTTTACTGTGGCCGAGACTCCGCCTGAGTCGCGCATATAGGCCAACAAGCCACCGACTAATAAAGAGAACATCAGAATACGCGCATTGTCGGCGTCACCGGTTACTGCCACTATTCGCTCCAGCGTGGCGATGCTGCCATCGAGCAATACTGCAGGTCCGGCACCTTGTGCCTGGATAAAAATCAGCAGCTCAGCACAGCACAGGGATAACAACAGCGCCAATATCACTTCTTTGCGCCATAACACGATAACGATCGCCACTAAGGCCGGCAGCAAGGTTAACCAATCAGCCAAAATGGCCTCCTGTCATTATTATTGTAATTTGCTTTATTGCTGAATAATTTATACAGATTGTGCCAGAGCGCTGCAAGTGTTTGTGTTACTGACGATGCGATAGCCGGTTGCTACTGCCGGTTTAACCGATACTAATGCACTTGCAATTGTTAACGGCAATGCGCCATGCTAACGGCTTTACTGTCAAGTAAAGAGGGTTGTATGCAGCGTTTCAGCAGCGGGCTACTGGTGGCCACCGTGGTGGGAGCGATGGTTTTGGCCGCCATGACGTTTAAAACAGGGGCAGAGCAGGTAATGACACAGCAAGGGTTAACCGCACAGCACTATTTGCAGATAAAAGCTGCGGGCCTGGATAAGGCGCAGCTGAGCTACCCCGACATCGAGCCACTGCTGCAGCAACATCGTGCTAATACCCCGCTGCGTATTAGCCAGTTAGGCCAGTCAGTGTTGGGGACGCCGATCTGGCAAATAGATATCGGTAACGGGCCGGTAAAGCTGATGGCCTGGTCGCAAATGCATGGCGATGAATCTACCGCTACCGCGTCGGTATTGGACTTACTGCAACTTTTGGCCACCGCAGAGGGGCAACAGTGGCTACAAGGCTGGCAAGACAAGCTGACACTGCGGCTGATACCCATGCTAAACCCCGATGGCGCCGCGGCGGGCTCGCGTTTTAATAGCATGGGCATCGACATTAACCGCGACGCTAAAGCACTGCAAACGCCGGAAGGCCGGCTGCTAATGCAGGCGGCCAAAGAGTTTAAACCGGATTTTGGTTTAAACCTACATGATCAAAACCGTTTTTATGCCGTGGGCGACAGCACTAAGCAGGCGACCATTTCATTGTTAGCGCCAGCGTTTAACGAAGCGAAAGACATTGATGCTGCGCGCGCTAAAGCTATGCAGTTGATAGGCGAGATGCGTGATTTAATGGCGCAAGAGCTGCCGGGCTATCTGGCTAAATATGATGACACCTACTCCTGGCGCTCGTTTGGCGATACCTTCGCTGGCATGGGCATTAGCACGGTATTAATTGAAGCGGGTGGCCACCCGGCTGATGATAACCGCCAGGTGGCGCGCCAGCTGATCACCCAGCTGTTGGTGCTGAGTATCAACAGTATTGCCAGCAACCGCTATCAGCAGCAACCATTAAGTGCCTACCAGGCTATTCCGTTTAACCGCGACGGCGGTATTAAAGATTTGCTGATCCATAACCTGAACCTAAGGCTAAACGGCCAGCAAGCAGAGGTAGATCTGGCGGTCGATTTAGATATTGAAGGCGCTAAACAGGCGCGGTTTAGAGATATTGGCGATTTATCGATTTACGGCAGTTACCACCAATTTGATGCCAAGGGGTTAAGCTACCAACCACCAAAAGCCTATGTGCTGAGCAAACCACTGCAGCTGACTGAGCAGGCGTATCTGGCATTACTGCGCCAGGGTTATAGCCACTTTAGCGGCGATGAGCGCTTGCTGACAATTGAAACCCGCTTGCCTGTGCTGGTTAACCCTACCGGTCTGCCAGGTGATACACCACAGCGCCAGCGCAGAGCGACCTTTTTGCTGACCAATGCGCAGGGCGTGCAACTGGCGCTGCTAAATGGCCAGTTGCTAGAGCTAAGCAGCGGTAAACTATTAAACCCACTGGGCACTTAAAGTACACTTCTTGAGTGTTAAGTGCTTAGGGATGAGTGTTGAGAGCTTGGAGTTTAGCGTTTTGGCTTTGGCCGAGTAAAAAGGTTAAAGGCAGGTGCAGGCGCTCGGCCCAGGCGTTCTCGCTATGCTCAGCACCTTCAAAGCGCAGGGTTTGCCAGTTAGCCGTGGTGTAGCCTTTGCTGGCTAAAATGGCATCGGCTTGTGCTTGTAGCGGCGGATACCAGGCGTCCAAGGTGGCGGTACCGTAATCAAAATACAGTTTGTGGCTAGCGGGTTCAGGCAGTTTTTGCCGCATATAGGCAAAAAATGCTGCGGGTACCGGGTTGTCGTCCTGCTGAAACACGCCGGGCCAGTGGGTAGATAAACAGGCCGCACCGCCAAAAATATCTGGATACTCGCTAATGGCATACAGCGAAATTAAGCCCCCCATGCTGGAGCCCATGACAAAGGTATTGGCCGCATCGGTGTGCACCTGATAACGGCTATCGATATAGGGTTTTAGCTCCTCAACCAGAAACTTCAGGTATCGGTCGGAGTAAATGGCTTCAGTAAACAGGGGCTGCTGGCTGTCACGTTGTAGCTGATACAGCTGGTGTTGTACTGCTTCTGGCAGGCTGGTAAAAGGCTGCTGCGGAAAATACTCGCTATGACGGCGCGCGCCGCCGTTAAAAATGCCCACCACAATAAAAGGCCGGGTAGCGCCGGAGGTCATCAGCGCACTGGCCACTTCATCTACCCGCCATTCTTGTTTATTCCAGCTGCTGCTGCCGTCAAATAACATCTGGCCGTCGTGCATATAAAGTACCGCATAGCGCTGGTTTGGGTTGCTGCCATAACCAGGCGGAAGCCAGATATCGATGTGGCGTGAAGGTACGTGCGCTGAGCTAAAATGGGCCAGGCGCTCAATGCTACCGGCACTGACTTTGGGTAAGTCGGCCAGAGCAAAGCAGCTAAACAGCAGAATAAGCAGCGCCAGTAATTTCAGCATAAAGAGGCCCCAACGGCAGAACATAGCAGGAATTCTGCAACTGATTTTAGCCGATGTTGCGGCCCGCACCCTACTGAATACGAATTCAGCCACTTTGCTATACTAAATGACTTTTAGCCTGAGCTATGTTGCCCAACCTGCAGTTGCGGGCTTCGTTAAACCGGAGGAAGATGTCATGCGTTACCTGATATTACTGCTGGCCAGCCTGAGTATTTTCGCTGTGAATGCCAACCAAACCACGCACTGCCAGAGCGGGGACGCCGTGCGACTGATTGAGGTCGTGTATCCGCAAGGCGGTGAAGTACCCTGTGAAGTGCAATACACCAAGGATGGCAACACAGAGGTATTATGGCGCGCCAGCAATGAGGCGGGTTACTGTGAGCAAAAAGCTGCCGAGTTTGCTGAGCGCCAGCGTAGCTGGGGTTGGCAGTGTGTCACCACTGCCAGTGGCGCTGAGACTCTGCAGCCAAACCCCTAGTGGTTACTTTTGCAGCTGCAGTGCCCACTTTTGCAGGGCACCAAGCTGTTTTACCACCAGCCCCTGAATGCGCTCGTCGGTAAGGTTACCGTCGGTATCAAAACTGCCGCTAAAGGCATTGGCAAACACTTCCGGCTGGTTGAGTGGATGCAGGTTTAAATACACACACACCTGGCGCAAATGGTACTGCGCCCGGCTGGTACCCATGCCGCCGCCTGCGCCCATAATGGCGACTGCTTTACCGCTGAGCAGGTGGTTATCAGGCTCGCGCGAGGCCCAGTCCAGCACGTTTTTAAGTGCCGGCGCCATCGAATAGTTATATTCGGGGCAAGCCAATAACAGGGCATCGGCTTGCGCCAGTTGCTTTAGCAGTTGTTCAACGGCAGCGGGTTTTGCCGCTAAGTCGGCATTATAAAAAGGCACATCCAGAATATCGGCGATATGAATTTTCATGCCTTCGGGCGCACTGGCCTGGGCATAACGCAGCAAGCCGCGGTTGGTCGATTTAGCACGCAGGCTGCCGCAAATCGCCAGAACATTCATCGTCATATCTCTCTCCTTTGCTAGGTTAGGGTAACTTGTGCTGTGCTCTAGTGTAGTTCAGTCAGTTGGCTTCTGCTTAGGTTCAAAAAAACTGAACATTAACGGCAAATTATTCCGCTTTTTCTAAGGCAGTCCGCTGGTTAAGCTGTGCCAATACGCTATGTAGCGACAAACAGGAGTACGCAAATGGTTGAATTACGTAAAGCCAGTGCCCGTGGCCACGCCAACTTTGGCTGGTTGAACAGTTATCACAGTTTTTCCTTTGGCCGTTATTATGATCCGGCCCAGATGGGCTTTTCCGCGCTGCGGGTGATTAACGACGATACCGTGGCTCCGGGTGCCGGTTTTGACACCCATGGCCATCAGGATATGGAAATTTTAAGTCTGGTACTGCAGGGCAGTATCGCGCACAAAGACTCTGCCGGTAATACCGAAGTACTGCCTGCCGGTGAGTATCAACTGATGAGTGCCGGCCGCGGTATTTACCACAGCGAATTCAATGCCAGCAACACTGAGCCACTGAAGTTTCTGCAAATTTGGTTGCAGCCAAATCAGTTTGGTGGTGCGCCGGGCTACCAGCAAAAGGCCTTTGGCGAGAAGCCCGGCCTGACGCTGATTTTATCGCCGGATGGCCGTGATGGCAGTTTAACCCTGCGCCAGAATGCGCTGCTGTATCAGCTTATGTTGGCATCAGGTGAGACAGAGCATGTGACGATAAGGCCCGGCCGGAAAGTATATATACACCTGATAAGCGGTGAGCTGAAGCTGCTCGGGCAGCGGCTGCAAGCTGGCGATGGCATAAAAATCGCTGACGAGACCGAGCTTGCGCTGATGGCACAAGGTGCAGTTAAAGCGCTGCTATTTGATTTACCCTAAGCGCCAGGATCACCACTACGTTTAGGGATAAAGTAAATAAGGCTGACGCTGTTGTTTAAACTGCGCCAGAGCGCTTTGCCAGCTTTGGCGTATTTCGGCTTCCGTTAAACCCTGGCTTATCTGCTGGCGCAGCTGGTCGGTGCCAGCCAGTTTGTCCATAAAGTCCGGCGCAGTAAAAAACACCTCGTTGTGTTTGGCAAATAGCGCCTGCCAGCGCAGCAGATATTGTAAGCTCAGGCCTTGCGCCGTCACCTTTCGTAAGTCTTCAGCTTTAACCTGTTTATTCATCAACGGCGGTGTAAGTGCTGCGCCGGGTGTAGACACCGGGGTAAAGTGAAAGTCTGACGGGCCAAATTTGTCATAGCCTAGTACCTGAAAAGCAACGTCGGTGCCACGGCCAACGCTCATTGGCGTGGCCTCAAAAAAGCCCAGTGACGGGTACAAGGCAATGGCCTGCGCATTGGGTAAATTGGGGCTGGGCTTTACCGGCAGCGAATAGGCCATATCACGGCGGTAATGCTTAACCGGGACCACCTGCAAGTGCAGTTTCTCCGCATCAGTGATCCAGCCTTCGCCTTTAATCATCAGTGCCAGCTCGGCCACTGTCATACCGTGCAGCAGTGGTATCGGGTGCATGCCAACAAAAGACTGAAAGGCCAAGTCCAGCACCGGGCCATCAACATAGGCACCGTTTGGATTTGGCCGGTCCAGCACCAGCATCTGCACGCCGTATTGGGCGGCAGCCTGCATCATATAATGCATCGAGCTGATATAGGTGTAGTAGCGCACGCCAACATCCTGAATGTCGAAAATGACGATATCCAGTTGCTGCATCTGCTCTGCCGACGGTGCTTTGCTGGCGCCATACATTGACCACAGCGGCAGGCCGGTTTTGCTGTCGGTGCCGCTTTGAATATGGGCGCCGGCATCCTTGTCACCACGAAAGCCATGCTCAGGAGCAAAAATGGCCACCACCTGTACCTGGTGCGCTAACAGCACATCGACCAGATGCTGCTGGCCAATCAGGGAGGTTTGGTTAACCAGCAGGCCGACTCTTTTGTCTTTTAACAGCGGTAAATACTGCTGCAGCTGTTCGGCGCCGGTTTGTAAGGTTGGCTGGGCGGCCACAGCAGGCCACAGGGCGGTTAGGTACAACAAACTGAACAGCCACAGTGCTTTTATTGTTGCGGCGCCTGTCATAGTTGCTGCTCCTGTGCTGGCAGTGCGCGGCGAATAAAGCCCTGTTGCTGTGCCAGTTGCTGGCGACAGGCGTCAATGCTGTGGCCGGTTAAAATATGCAAAATGGCCAACTTGGCACTCATGCCGGCGCTTTGTAGCGCGTCGCGGGCGATGGCGGCACTGCAGTCGGTGGCCTGCATAACGATGCGCACAGCACGAGCGACCAGCTTTTCATTGCTGGCGTGTAAGTCGACCATCAGGTTCTGATATACCTTGCCACTGCGGATCATGGCAGCGGTGGTAAGCATATTTAGCATCATTTTTTGCGCGCTGCCGGCTTTCATCCGGGTAGAACCGGTCACCACTTCGGGCCCGACCACGGCGCAAATGCCGGTATCGGCAGCGGTTAATACCGGTGCGCCGGCGTTGCAGCTGATAGCCGCGGTATAACAACCCAGTTGGCGGGCATAAGCCAGGCCACCCAGCACATACGGGGTGCGGCCACTGGCGGCTATGCCCACCAGCACATCGTTGGCGCAAAGGGCAATACTGCTCAGATCGGCCACGGCCAGGTCGGCGTTATCCTCGGCGCCTTCTACCGCTTTGTATACCGCATTGGCGCCACCGGCAATCAAGGCCACCACCTGAGTGGCTGGCACGCTGTACGTAGGCGGGCATTCTACCGCATCTAAGATACCCAGCCGACCACTGGTGCCAGCACCCAGATACACCAGCCGACCGCCGTTGGCAAAGGCCTCGACAATCTTGTCTACTACAGTTGCAATCTGTGGCAGGCACTGCGCCACACTGTGCGCTACGGTTTGATCTTCGCGGTTAATTAGCGTGACAATGTCGAGGCTGGACAGCAGATCAATATTATGGGTGGCCGGGTTGCGCGCTTCTGAGCTCATCGCAGCCAGTTGTTGAAGTAAGGCGTCCTGTTGCGTGTTGGTCATAAGGGTATCCTGCGGTAAAAGCGCTAAGCTGTTGTGTCGGTAAGCTGTTGTGCCAGTAAATAGGCGCCATCTAAAGCGCTGCCGCGCGCCGGCTGCAACAGGGCACAACAGGGTGCATCTAGCAAGGGGGCGGTACGCCCAGCCAGGCCGCCCAGCAATACCACCGGCAGGGCAAAGTGTTCGCGGCCGGCTTGTATTAACTGTTGTACAGCCGCGACATGGCGCTGCTGCAGCTTGTCTGCTATCTCGCAGCGGCCAGCATAATCAAATACCAGCGGTGCCAGGGCGGCAAAATCATTTGGGCTGGCGCTTTTCAGCCAAGGCAGCAAAGTGTCGGCATGGCTGCCGATTTGCGCACCAGCTTGTAGCAGCACCGGGCTTTGAATGCCGGCCAAACTGTCCACCTGCCATAATAGCTCCCGCACCAGTTGTTTACCCAACCAGGCACCGCCGCCCTCGTCACCAATATTGAAGCCCCAGCCGCCAACCTGTTGCTCGCTGCCATCGGCCAGCAAGCGCATGGCCACCGAGCCGGTACCCAGCGCGACCACTAATACCGGCTGGCCTAAATTGGCGCCATACATGGACGTGCGGGCATCGGTGGTAATAAACAGCTGCTGATAACGCCCAGCCAGTTGTTGCATGGCCTGTTGCTGCTGTTGCGGGTTACCGGCGCCGGCCAGCCCCATTACGCAGCGCAGCTCGGTGCTTTGCACACCGGCTTGCTGACACAGGCTGTCAGTAAGTTGGTTAATATTGGCCAGCGCCAGAGCAAAGTCATTAGTCAGCGACGCTGGGCCGGCTTGCTGCTGCCAATGCTGGCCGCTGGGTTGATGCGTTAACCGCGCCAACGTTTTGCTGCCACCGCCATCAACGGTAAGAGTCCACATGTTATTGCTCCTTGCTGGCCGTTGCGGGGTTGCCAGCCAGACACACCAGTGTCGCGATCAAGGTGCCCAGACATAACTGCCAGGTAAAACCTAAGTCCAGTGCTGCCAGTGACGGGCTAAGTTGCTGCAGAATATAGGGTTGCAGCAGCAGGGTCACGCAAAATCCGCTTATAAGCGCGGCTGTCACCGAGTAACGGTTGCCGCGCTTACTAAACAGTGCAGTAAAAAACACGCCAAGCAAACCGCTGTAGGAAAACACCATTACGCTTAAGGCAAACGCCAGTAACGGCATGTTTGAATACTGCTGCCAGTAAAAACACAATATGGCCA
Organism: Rheinheimera fenheensis; assembly: GCF_039871805.1. Lineage (NCBI taxonomy): Bacteria > Pseudomonadati > Pseudomonadota > Gammaproteobacteria > Chromatiales > Chromatiaceae > Rheinheimera > Rheinheimera fenheensis. Next base: position 465,075 of record NZ_JBDPJM010000002.1, on the reverse strand, counting down.
TCAGCGACAGCACGGTAGCGGTAAGCAGCATGCCAACCTGACCGGCGCGGACAAAGTGCTGCTCGTCTGTTTGCGCATCACGTGCCAGACGCCAGGGTTTGTACATATCTGCCACTAATACTGACGACATCGAATTAAGGCCCGAGGTAATAGTCGACAGTGCCGCAGCAATCACGCCCACTACCACCAGCCCCCGCAGGCCAGAGGGCAGTTCGTTTAGCACATAGTACATAAACACCGTGACTTTTTCGCCGGCAAAGCTGTCGGCAAAGCCCTGCGCTGGATGGTACAGGTCAGGTCTTTGGTAAAAGATATACAGTAAAAAGCCGATCAGAATAAACACCAGCATAGTGGGGATCACCATCAGCGTGGAGCTGAGCAAGGCGCGGGCGCCGGCTTTGTTGTCTTTGCAGGTTAACACCCGCTGGGTCATATCCTGATCCAGACCAAAGGCGGCAATATTCAGCAGAATAAAACCGGTTAGCGCCGAATACATATTAAATACGCCGGCTGAGCTGACATCAAAACGCCAGTCAAACAGCAGCAACTTAGAGTCACCCGCTGGCGGCGTGCTTAACGCTTGCTGTAGCTGTGTCAGTTCAAGCCCTAAACTCTGGTACAGATAGCCCAGCACCAATAATGCTGCCAGCACATACACAGCGCACTGCAGCGCGTCGGTATAAATAACCGAGCGGATGCCACCGGCGACGGTGCAGGCCAGGCCGACCAGCGCCAGTAAGATAATGGCAGCCACCACACTTTGCGGCGCTATATTGTTAAACAGCAACATGGCTACGGCGATAGCGGCCATGTATAGCCGGGCACCACTGGCAAACACCCGGCCGAATAAATACATTTTACCGGCGTGCTCTTTCGCGCTGGCACCAAAACGCTGTTGCAGCAGCTCATAGACAGTGGTCACTTTGAGTTGGTAGTAACGAGGCAGCAAAAAAGTAATCACAATAAAGGTGGCGATCAGGGCGCCGATATTAGTCGCCAGATAGGATAAGTTGCCGCGAAAGCCCATATCCGGGCCACCAAGAAAAGTTGCGGCAGATTGTGAGGTTGCCAGCACCGAGATGGCCACTACCCATACCGGCATGCTGTTGCCGGCTAAAAAGTAATCGGCACTGTTGCCGGCCCGGCGGCGGTTTACCCACCAGCCGACCGCAGTGAGCAGCGTGAAATAGCCGAAAAACACCGTCCAGTCCAGTACAGTCATTTGCATCGCTTCAGATCCGCCACCCTAACTTCGCTATAAAAGGCCTTTACCTTAGCACAAGCTGTAGGATATGAGTAAAGTATACATAAAAAAAAATCTTGAATGAATAATTTATTTTTGTTGTACTGCTTAGCGCTTTCGCCACAATAACAGGAACTCATCGTGTTCAGTGTCAGGAAACCTATGCTATGTCTTTATCGTGCTCTGCTGTTGTGTTGCACTGTGTTCAGTTTGTCACTTTCTGCTGCTGCCATGTCGGTTAAGTTACCTAACGCCAGTGTTAAGCAAATGCTGGGGCAGAAGCTGATGCTGGACTTGCGTTATTACTGCGACACTGTGCCGCTTAACGGCCAGTGCCGCACAGCGATGACGACCTTGCCGCCAGAGCTGGCAGCGCTGCTCCGTGACCATGCGATAGGCGGGGTGATTTTATTTGCCGAAAACCTCAGCGGCACAGAACAAACCATCACGCTAAACCGGGATCTGCAAACTGCGGCTCAGGCCTCAGCGCTGGGCTTGCCACTGTTTATTGGTATTGATCAGGAAGGCGGTCGGGTGGCCCGTTTGCCGCGCAGCCTCGCCACGTCTTTTGCCGGCAATATGGCGATAGGGGCAACGTATCATCGCCACGGCAGCCACTTTGCCACGCAAGTAGGCCACATTCTGGCCGACGAGCTGTTAAGTTTGGGTATTAATGTGAATTTTGCGCCAACGGTTGATGTTAACGTTAACCCGCTTAACCCGGTGATTAATGTGCGTGCCTTTGGTGAAGATCCCGCCGTGGTCAGCGCATTAGGCGGCGCTATGACAGCAGCGATGCAAAGCCGCGGCATGATAGCGGCGCTAAAACACTTTCCCGGTCATGGTGATACCGAAGTTGACAGTCACCTGGGCTTGCCGCGGGTAGAGCACAGCCGTGAGCAAATAAAGGCAGTTGATTTAAAACCCTTTGCCGACATTATTGCCGATCAGCAGCCGGGTATGATCATGACGGCGCATATTCAGTTTCCGGCGCTGGATAGCAGCACCTTTGTGTCAAAAGACGGTGAGCAGATGCTAAAGCCGGCAACGCTTTCTCGTAAAATCCTGCACGATGTACTGCGTACCGAGTTGGGGTATCAGGGCGTGGTGGTCACTGATGCGCTGGACATGGCCGGGATCAGCAAGTTTTTCAGCCAGACTGAAGCGGTGGTGCAAACCTTTGCTGCCGGTGCCGATATTGCATTAATGCCGGTGAAGTTACAGCACCCTGGCGAACTCGCGGCACTGGCGCAGCTACTTGATGCCTTAGCGCAGGCGGTAGAGCAGGGCAGCCTGAGCCTGGCCGAGCTTACTGCGTCTTATCAGCGTATCGTGGCGCTGAAACAGCGTTATCCGCTGTTACCCAAGGCCGAAACTGCCAGTGAGCAGCTGAGCAAGGCGACCGCGCTGCTGGGTAATCCGGCGCATCGCGCGGCCGAGCTTGCCCTGGCCAAAGCGGCCGTTACCAAGGTAAAGCCAGCCACTGCAGACTGGCCGGTTAGGCTTAAAGGCAAACAAAAACTGCTGCTGATTATGCCGGACATGAGCAAGGCGCAGGCATTAGCGGCGGCGCTGAAGCATTACAGTAAAACAACGCTACAGATAGACAGTATTAGCCTGCAGCAGACTGACTTTAGCCGGGCCGGCGCGCAAATTGGCGACGCGGATCTGGTGATCAGCGGCTTTATCGCGCCGATGCAAAGCCTGGCCGATATTGGCGGTATGGATGATTTAACCGGTATTGCTAACCTGGCGGCAGCCTTTGAGCGGCAAAGCCGCAACTACGAGGCACTGCTGCCGCTGATTAGTCAAAGCGGCAAACAGCATGTTTTTTTAAGCTTGCGGGCACCTTACGATATCAGCCGCTACGGCCAGTATGCACAGCTGGTGCTGGCTAGTTACGCTTATAACACCGCAGAGGATGTCAGTGCTATCGGTGCCGGCAACGCCACCTATGAAGCGTTAGCTCAGGCGCTGTTGCAGCAGTATGATCTTTCCGGCACCTTGCCGGTGACGGTAGCGGGGTATAACGACTAATGCTGAGCCTGTACCGGCGCTATGCCGATGCCATTTTGGCTAAACTGAATACCAACCGTATGCTGGCCCTGGACGTGCTGCGCGGTCTGACCATTACTGCGATGATCCTGGTCAATAACCCGGGCAGTTGGAATTATGTGTATAGCCCGCTGTTGCATGCGCAGTGGCATGGCTGGACGATAACCGATCTTATCTTCCCGTTTTTTATTGTCATTGTCGGTATGTCGTTGCAGTTAAGCCTGCGCCAGCACAGCCTGAATAATAAAGGGTTGCTTATTCGTCAGGCGCTGCTGCGCAGTAGCAAGCTATTTGGTTTAGGGCTGCTACTGGCGCTGTTTTATTACAACTTCCGTGACCCGGCGTTTAATTATGTTGAAGACCGTTTGCTGACGATACGCTGGCTGGGCGTGTTGCAGCGCATTGGCTTGGTGTATCTGGCCACGGTACTGATAGTGCTTTACTTTGGCCAGCGCGGCCGCCTGCTGTGGTTACTGGGGCTAATGGCGGTGTATCTGGCCGGGTTGTGGTGGCTGCCGTATCAGGACGCGCAGGGTAATGAATTTCGTGGCTTGCTGCTGTTTGGTAACAGCTTTGTTGCCTGGCTGGACCAACTGCTGTTGGGTGCCAATCATGTGTATTACCGCTCGGCAACGCCTTTTGCCTTTGACCCTGAAGGGCTTTGGTCGACCTTGCCGGCAGTAGCCAGTTGTTTAAGTGGCGTGCTAATGGCGCAATGGCTACAAACCGAGTGTAGCCTGGCGCAAAAAATTCGCGGCCTTTTGCTCTGTGGCGTGGTGGCGGTATGGCTTGGCGAGCTGTGGCATTTTAGTTTGCCGATTAATAAAAGCCTTTGGACACCCAGTTTTGTGCTGTTAAGCAGTGGCTATTGCGCGATTGCGTTGGCCGCTTGCTTATGGCTTTGCGATGTAAAAGGCTGGCGTCGCTGGAGTGCGCCCTTTGTGGTTTTTGGCGCAAACGCCATACTTTTCTATATGTTTTCGGCGCTGTTCGCCCGTATTTTGCTGATGGTGCCGGTGGCTGACAGCTCCTTGCATGGCTGGTTGTACAACAGCGTATTTGCACCGCTGTTTGGTAACTACAACGGCTCCCTGGCCTTTGCCTTAGCGTTTCTGGCATTGTCGTACCTGTTAATGCACTGGTGTTTTAAGCGAGGAATTATTTTAAAGGTATAGCTGCTGCCGCTGGCAAATTTCAGGGGTTAACGTAAGCTGTTCATATAGAGCAAAAAGTTAACCGCCGGAGACGGGATGAAAAGGTGTACGGCCTTATGGCTGCTGTTGTTGTCGCATGGTCTGGCGTTAACGGCACAGGCGCGGCAAGTGGTGGTGGGGGTGTATCAGAATGCACCGAAAATTGTCGCAGCGGCAGATGGCAGCCCGTCGGGCATTTTAGGTGAGTTGCTGCTAAAAATTGCTGCTGAGCAGCAGTGGCAAGTTAAAACGGTGCAATGTGACTGGGCATATTGCCTGCAGTTATTACAGTCGGGCGATATTGACCTGTTGCCCGATGTTGCCTACTCCGAGCAGCGTGCCCAGCAACTGGATTTCCATCATACTCCTGCACTTTACAGCTGGTCGCAGTTTTTTACGGCACCAGGCGTACAATTGACGTCATTGCAACAATTATCCGGTAAACGCCTATTGGTGTTACAGGACTCCATCCAACAGGACTACATACAAAAGCTGATCGCTGAAACTGGCTTGCAGCTGGAGTTACTAACGGCTCGCTCTATGCCGGAAGCCTTTGCTATGGTGTCGGCAGGTCAGGCAGATGTGGTGGCAGCAAACCATTATTTTGGCTTAGCCCAATTGAGCCGTTATCAGTTAAGCCCAAGCCCGGTCACTTTTCAGCCGTCACGGCTTTTTTATGCCACCAAAAAAGGCCGCAACCAGGACTTGCTGGCAATAATAGAGACGCGGCTGGCACAGTGGCAGGCTAATGTCAGCTCACCTTATTATGACATTTTGCAGCGTTGGGGCAGTGATGTACCAAAACCACGCTTGCCTGACAATATCGGCTGGCTACTCGCCGCACTAAGCGGCTTATTACTGTTGTCGATGTTGGCTGTCTGGTGGTTTAAACGCCAGGTCAGGGAGAAAACCCGTCATTTGCAGATGAGCGAAGCCAGGCTCAGTACCATTTTAAACAGTGTCGATGCGCACATTTACATTAAAGATCTGAAAGGCCGGTATGAGTACGCCAATTTGCAGGTTGCGCAGCTGTTTGGTTGCACGGCACAAGAGGTGATAGGGCGGCGTGATGAGGCATTTTTTGATGCTGCAACGGTGGCAAACTTGCGCCAGAACGATGAAAAAGTGCTGCGGGCCGGCGAGCGCCTGGTATCAGAGGAAGACAACGTATCGCGCGATGGTAGACGCCGCCGCGTTTATTTGTCGGTAAAGCTGCCGCTGCGTGATGAGCGCGGTAACATTTATGCGCTGTGCGGCATTTCTACCGATATTACCGAGCATAAGCAGCAGCAACAGGCCATTCATCAGTTAGCCTTTTACGATGCACTAACCGGGCTGCCGAACCGGCGCATGTTGCTGGACCGCCTGCAGCAGGGCGTTGGCAAGCATCAGCGCCAGAGCGATGGCGCTCAGGGGGCGTTATTATTTATTGATTTAGACCATTTTAAAGATTTAAACGACAGCCTGGGCCATGCGATGGGCGATGAGCTGCTGCAACAGGTAGCGCAGCGGTTGCAAAGTCATTTGCGTAAGGTTGATACACTGGCACGGTTGGGCGGCGACGAGTTTGTTGTGCTGCTGACCGATTTACACCCCGACCTTGAGCTGGCCAGCCAAAAAGCCAATCTGATTGGTGAGAAAATTGTGCAGTTATTGTCTGAGCCCTTCATCCTGCAACAGCGGCCCTACAGCTTATCGGCCAGCGTGGGTGTCGCCATGTTCAGCGACGGCTGTAATAGCGATGAGCTGCTACAGCGGGCAGATCTGGCCATGTATGACGCCAAAGAGCGCGGCCGAAATGGCGTGCGGTTTTTTAATCAGCAAATGCAAGCCGATGTCAGTGCTCGTGCTGAGCTGGCGGCAGGTTTGCGTGAGGCGTTGTTACAACACCAATTTGTGCTGCATTTTCAGCCGCAAATTGAACACAGTGCTGGTGTAGTCGGTGCAGAGGTTTTGATCCGTTGGCAGCACCCACAGCGGGGCTTGCTGGCACCGGGAGAGTTTATTAGCGTGGCAGAAAGCAGCGGCCAAATATTGGCAATTGGTAACTGGGTGCTGCAGCAAAGCTGTTATCAATTAGCTGAGTGGGCCAGACAGCCAAACAGCGCGCATTGGTACTTAGCGGTGAACATCAGCGCGCGTCAGCTGCACTCGGTTAATTTTGTGCAAGATGTACACAAAGCGATCAGCGATAGCGGCGCTTTGCCACAGCAGTTGGTGCTGGAAATTACCGAAAGCCAGCTGTTGCAGGATGTCGACAGTGTGATTGATAAAATGCTACAGCTCACCGAGCTTGGCGTCCGTTTTTCTCTGGATGACTTTGGTACCGGTTATTCGTCGTTAAGTTATTTAAAACGGCTGCCGCTGGCGCAGTTGAAAATAGACCGCTCCTTCGTACGCGATGTGCTCACTGATCCAAACGATGAAGTGATCATCAAAACCATGCTGGCATTGGGGCAGAGCCTGGAGCTTTCGGTAATAGCCGAAGGGGTTGAAACACAGGCACAACACGAAAAACTGCTGCAACTGGGCTGCCAGCAGTTTCAGGGCTACCATTTTGGTAAACCGGTACCGCTTATCGACTTTATCAGCCAGCAGCAATCGTCAGCGCAACGCTAAACGGCACAGTTGGCACAGTTGTGCCAGGGCCGCGTGAAACTCAGCATCGCTGTTATTCGCGATGCCCAAAACCAAGCCACAACGCCGCTCAGCGCCAAACAGATACCGACTTAGTGGCTGCGCCTTAATCTGGTGCTGGCTAAGTGTGCTCAGCAAGGCTGCTTCATCTACCGGTGCAGGGAATTGCAGTACCAGATGCAGGCCAGCATCTTTGGCGTGTAACTGGCACTGCGGCAGTTGCTCGGTTAACAGCGCAACGGCCAGTTGTTTACGCTGCTGATAAAAGCGGCGCATTTTACGCAGGTGACGGCCAAAATGGCCTTCAGCGATAAAGTCGGCCAGTGTCGCTTGCGGTAATAATGGTACATCGCCATGCAGCGCCTGCACTATCGCCGCGGCCTCGCCAATAACGCTTTTAGGTGCGACCAGATAGCCCAGCCGCAGCCCCGGAAACAGGGTTTTACTGAATGAGCCGGAAAACAGCACGCCTTCGCCACCGGCTAAACCCTGCAAACTGGCAATAGGCCGGTGTTGATACTGAAACTCGCTGTCGTAGTCATCCTCTACCAGCCAGACGCCGTGCTGCCTCGCCCAATCCAGCAGTGCCAGCCGGTTTGGCAGCGGCATAATGCCGCCCAGCGGATACTGATGGCCCGGCGTTAAAAATAACGCCTTTGCCATGGTCTCGCCGGGCAGGCTGGCAATGTCCAGCCCGTCGGCAGTTGCTGCGTTCAGATGCTGTACCTGCAGCTCACATAGCTGCAGCGCCTGTTTTAACCGTGGATAACCCGGCGTTTCCATTAATACCTGCTGATTGGCGCGGGCCACCAGTTTCGCCGCCACAAACAGCGCCTGTTGGGCGCCGGCGGTGATCAAAATATTATGCTCATCACAGCAAACCTGACGGGATTGTCGTAAATACGGCACCAGTGCCTGACGTAGCGGCAAATAACCAAGCGGATCGGCAAAGCCACTCAGCGCAGCGCGGCTGGCGTGGCGCTGCTGCAAACGTTGCCACAGGGCATAAGGAAAGTGCTGCAGCGCCGATACGCCCGGCTGCAGCAAGCCATTAACCGGGCCCTGTTTTTGCGGCAGCTTGTAGTGTTGCAGTGGTAGTGGTTTTACCGGTATGGTGCTGGCTGGCGCTGGCTGAAAGTACTGCTCTGGCAGCTTACACACCTGATAACCGCGGCCGGGCAGGCCGGCAAGATAGCCTTCTGCCACCAGTTGCTGCAGTACCTGATTTACCGTGTTCCGGCTTAAGCCCAGATCGGCTGCCAGCATGCGACTGGACGGCAAAAATGCACCGCCGGGCCAGTGCCCGCTGAGCAGTTGTTGTGTCAGCACCTGGTAGAGCTGTTGTTGCAGGCTGCCTGCGCCACTGAGTTGCAGGCCCTCAGTAAGTAAACGCAACTGGATCTATCCTTTTGTCAGAACCGGTACTTTTTAGCGTACCAGTTTAGCCGCTATGCTAGGGGCAACACAACCGGAGAGCAGAAGATGAACATAGTGTATCAACAAGAAAGCAGCTTTAAGCTGGACGAGATGCTGGCGCTGTACCGCGCCTCTGGCATTAACCGGCCAGTGGGTGACAGCAACCGGATGGCGACTATGCTGGCGAGCAGCAACCTACTGCTGACTGCCAGACTAGACGGCAAACTGATTGGTCTGGCGCGCTGTTTAACCGATAAGGCCTATGTGGTGTATATCTGTGATTTACTGGTCGATAAGGCTTACCAGCAGCAGGGCATTGGCAAAGCCCTGTTGGCGGCGGTGCAGCAGGCTACCGGGCCGCAGGTACAGCAGCTACTGCGTAGTGCACCGTCGGCAATGCAGTATTATCCGGCCGTGGGTTTTACCGTGATAGACAATGCTTTTCATATCCAGCGCCAGTATTAATGAGAGGCAAAGATGTATCCACCGCCTTATTATGTTTGCCATGACGTCGCCAGACTGCAGGCATTTTTACAGCAACATTATTTTGGTTTGCTGTTAAGCAGCAATAGCTGTTTACGCTATACACCGCTGCCGTTTTTATTTGACTGGCACAGTGACGTAGGTAAAGCTTACTGTCATTTAGCCCGCAATAACCCGCAGCTTGGGCAACTGGACGGCGCACAGGTGAGTATTATTATTCAGGGCCCGCATGCTTTTGTGCCAGCCAGTTGCTACAGTCAGCAACCGGCGGTATCGACCTGGAACTATGCGCTGGTGGAGCTAACAGGCACAGCCCGCGTGCTCAATACAGAGCAAACGCTGGCATTAGTCAGGCAGCAGGAAGCGCATAGCGCACCGGCTATGCTGCAAGCGTCGGAGTATCAACAGAAACTGGTTAAAGCCATCGTCGGGGTGGAGATTAGCTTAAGCAGCCTTATCGGTCGCTTTAAGTTGTCACAAAATAAGCCAGCGGCTGAGCAGCAAGCTGTGATGGCGCACTTACAACAAAGCGAGCAGCCCGCCACCGTATGGCAGCTAATGCAGCAAGCTGGCCAGAGCTAATCTGGCGCTGTTACCCCGCCTAATGGGTTTGGGGTAACTTATCCAGGCCAAGAAGTTGCTCCACAAAAATCAGATTTAGTAAGGTGCCAGCTGCAACGCCCAAAATTATGCCAGTTGCTACTGCAGTAACAGGTGCAGGTAACGACAGATCTATAACCAGATGAAGGTGCAGAATGGCGAAGCTCAGTACGATTAAACCCGCAGTAATGATATTAAACAACAAGCTGGTTGGTACATCGAACACCCACAGACTGGTCGCTGATTTAAAGCGGAAGTAGATTTGTAGCGTTGGTACTATTAAGCAAAGGCCGATACTGGCCAGCAATAGCCAGACGTCCAGCCCAAAGCTCTGCGACTTGATAAGCTCATAGCTTCTGATTCCACCAAAGATTGCGGCGGCAACATAAAAAGCAAAAGCGGGGAGTAGAATAATGCCCATTTAACATCCTTATTATAGGGTTGGTTATGTGGAGTATTGAAATCGTTTCTAGTCACGCCAGCGGCAAATGCTAAAACTGCTATGCGGGAAGTCGGGTTTTTCAATGTTCGGAAAAACGTGCTCCAATTCTTCATTGCTAAGGTCGCAGTTTAACGAGGCAAGCCGCTGTACTACGGCTTGCTGTGGTTTGATACTGGATGTGTTCAGATACCAAAGCAGAAACAGTTTGCCTTGATAGTCGAGTGATATGACTTGCCGACTTCTCGATTGATCAAATTTATTGCCTGGCAGGCGTGATTTAATGTTTTTAGCAGCAAAATAGAAATGACCATTCTCGTCGGTCACTACATCATCGGTATACGGTTTGTCGTAATCCAGTTCACGAAATACTCTGATCCCAGCTAATGGTTTACCATTTAGTGTAACCGTGCCTTGAACAGCAGGGCATAAATGCACATCGTATTTTTTAAACCAACTAAACATAGTTGCCCTGACATCAAAAGAGTATGAAAAGACCAATATCACAGTCAGACATACCAATAACTGTGACATTTTATTGAGATTTTTTTTCATTTTGGGTGGTAGAAAATGGGCCCAGAACACAGTGGCTACCGGGCCGGTGAGGGTTACATCACGCTGTTGATGGCTTCACGAGCGGTGCGGTATAAGGCCCCTAACGTGACATCAAACACCCAGCGGATAAATTTAAACGACAAATCAGCAACCGTTGTTACCGCCTGACGGGCAAACACCAACATATGGCCGAGTAAGCCTTTAGTTTGTTCAGCAAGTTTGGTTGACGCTTTGGCAACAGCCTCTAAGGTTCTGGCCAACATGTCGTAAAATGTTAGTCCGGTACCGATAGCAGCTTGTGCCATAACAGCGGTGTAATATCCGGCATCTTTTAACAAGGTGATTAAACCGGAACTGATCTTTTCCGCCCAGTAGCTGCTAAACGACGCCTGATGCCGGTTCTCATATTTAAACCGCACCGTAGCATGATTTAGCGTAGATTTTGTCTGCAGACTGCGCCAGCTGTTGCTGTTTGCTGTGTTTAAATAGCCCGGTGTCGCTTCCATCGCCATTTTATGTGCGGCAAAACTAATACCCTGGCCCGGCGCCAGTAAAACTTCTTCGCCCTGATAAGGGGCGTGGACAAAAGGCCACAATGGCACCATAGGTACCGGATCAGCAGCATGGGTGCAGCGGAAAATACGGTCAATATTGTTTGAGGTTTTCAGCGCGAAGCCATCAAGCCCTACACGGGGAGCGCCAAAGGTGTATAAAAATACTTTTTGTTTATAGCGCCGCTTTACCCAATCTGCCGTGATATGGGCCAGGGCGCCACCTAAGCTATGACCTACGCAATGCACAGTGCCGGTTGAGCTGCGGGCCAGCAGTGGGGTGAGCGTTTCTTCTAATGCCGGTTTCATGCTTTGAAAGGTTTTATTAAAACCAGCATGGATCAAAGAGTTATTATCGCCACCCGTTAAACCGATATGTGCATCCGTAATGCCATCACTTAAGCTGGCAGTGCCACGAATAGCAATCACATGATCGCCATCGTACTGTCCCTTGCCTTTACCCACTGCAGCAAAACCGGTTGAGCGCTTTAACATGCGGGCCAGTATACTGCCGGAGATGCCCTGAATCGGGCCTTTTGACATGTCAAACTGAAACGACTTGTCGATATCAGGTGCTGATTTACCAAAATAATAAATGCCGGACGAGCCCGGAGCCTTAATGTCATATGCGGCTGATGCCAGCTGTACTGCCAGTTTAGGGGTTAACGTTGCCATGAGATGATCCTTTCGATGGTAATTAGTCCAGACTGCAGACACCTGTAACGCCATGCGGGTGTTCAGGAAACTCTTGGTTAGGTAGTTCGTAGGTTTTTTCCGGTTGGGTTAATTCGCAGCGCAATTGTTGCATTTTCTCGGTCAACGTTTGCGCTGCCGAGGTGTTCAGCGTCGAGTAATACCACAGCACGTAACGCTGGTTGTTGTAATCCAGATACAGTACCTGACGCTTTGAGGTGTCAAAGGCACTGCCAGGCCGGCGTGAGCGGATATTCTTCTCGTCAAACGAAAAACGTCCCTGCGTATCGGTCATGGCGTAATCGAGATATTCTTTGTCATATGTCAGCTCACGAAACACCTTGACGTTAGCGACTGGGTTACCATTAAAGCTAATGTTACCCCGCACTGCCGGTGACAAATGCACGTCGTATTTTTTAAACCAACTAAACATATCTGCCATAACCTGTTGTGAAAAAACAAAAAATACTAAAAACCCTAGGGCGGCTGTTAATAACAGCCATGGCTTGCGCTTTGTACTTATACCTTGCATGGAAAGCTCTGCACCAACGAGGTTGCTAAAAGATAACCAAAAGACAATATTTTGTAAATTAAATATTTGTTAATGAAAGTAAGGGGGAGGGATGGCGCTGTGGTTACAGCGCCTGACAGAGATGGGGTTAGTAGTCGAATTTATGTGCGCTAAATAGCTGTTGTACGCTAAGCCAAACATCGCCGACCTCGCCGTTACCCACTGGCTTGTCGTTAACAAACAGCACCGGCGCGATTTCTTTGCTGGAACTGGTTAGCCAGATTTCGTCAGCAGCCAGCACTTCGGCTTCGCTGATATCGCGCTCTTCTACCTGGATATTGCTGTGCTTGGCTAAAATAGCCAGCAACAGTTGCCGGGTAATGCCAGGCAGCAGTTTATGGCTTAGTGGCGGTGTGGCGATAACGCCGTCTTTAACGATAAACACATTTACCGCAGCGCCCTCGGTAAGGTTACCGTCTTTATCAAACAGCAGAATTTCCTGCGCACCCTGGCTGTAGCCTTGCTGGTAATGCAGCACATTGCCAAGTAGTGAGGTCGATTTAATATGGCAGCGCTGCCAGCGTAAGTCCTGGCCGGTGACCACGGCATAAGTGGTGACTTTCGTTTTATCGGCGACCGGCTCAGGTGGGATAACAAAGGCAAAACCGAATACCGTTGGCGTAATATTGGCCGGGAAGGCATGACCGCGCTTGCTGTCGGTGCCGCGGCTAACCTGAAAATACACGCCGATATTGTCGCCCAGTTCAGCGCGATTATCGGCCAGTAGTTTATCGGCAATACTCTGCCAGTCGGCCTGGCTAAGTTTGGGGTCTATCGACAGCTGGGCTAAACCGCTGTGCAAGCGCTCAATATGTGGGCCAAAGCCAACAAAGCGGCCACTGTAGCTTGGGATCACTTCATAGATACCGTCGCCAAATAAAAAGCCGCGGTCCATCGGCGATATTTTCGCTTGACTGGCCGGTACAAAGGCGCCGTTTAAATATACTGTTGTCATTACGGTTCTCTCGTCAAAGATACTCAAATGTTTGTTGAGCGGAATCGTTATGCTCTAAACCAACCGTTGCAGGTCAGGACGGCCGAATCGAGCCTACAGGGACGTATTTACGGCGTGTTGGTGTGAGCATATCGATTCTGCGATTAGTCAGCACGTTGAAGTAAAGTGCGCAAATCTTTAATCAACTGTTCGCCTTCAGTATGCGCCAGGCCATCTTCGGTGAGCGTATTTAATCTGGTAACACCATCAACGCTGCCTTTGGCCGACAAATACTGCAATATGGTCAGCGGATCGGCGTCGCTTAACAGGTTTTCACCGCGCAATACCGATACCATAGCGGCTAAGGCCCAGGCCGCCCAATTGGATACATCCGCGACAATTAACTCATCGCACTGGGTCACACTGGGGGTGATGTTCAGCGCGCTGACCTGCTGATACACATTCCCCATACCAATTTCGTTGCCACCATCGCCAATGCCAATGGTCGGGCAGGCGGCGTGTGTTAAAAAATAATCGAAGCTGGCGCAGCGTGCGCTAATGTCTTCGCCGCGCATATTGGCGTAGCCTTTACTCGCATTAAAGCCCGGCCGTTCAATCGACACCACCAACTGGGGTTTAAGTTCTGCCAGCGCTGCGCTGGCAATCTCTGGTAGCGCATCATACTGGTTTACGCTGATCTGGTAGCACTGATAATCGGTTTTGAGTGCGCTAAAAAGCGGATCGCCGCAGACAATCACCGGCTTGGCGCCCAGTTTTTGCAGTAACTGGTATAAACCAATAGCACCGACCGGACCGTCGGTTTCAAACGTATCCAGCACCGGAAAGCCGGTGCCGATAAGCACAGTACCGCGGCATTGGTTTAGTAGTTTCGCGGCGCGCAGAATGTAACCCGGCCGCAAATGTGGCTGCAGCGTCGCCATGCCACGTAAATTTTGCCGTACTAATAACTGTTCTATTTGCTGGCTGATAGCCAGATAATCCACTGCAGCTGTGCTCATTTACAGGTTCACCAATTGGCTGGTTAGGGCATCCGTGCGCACTTTAGCCAGGCAAAGCGCATTGTGCGCTTGCTGCGGGCTAACAGGCGTAAAGTAAACTTCAGTACCGGCGCCGGCCTGAGCCAGCAAGGCACAATCCAACGACAGCACACTGCCGATTTTCGGGTAGCCGCCTAAAGTTTGCCTATCGTTTAATAGCACTATAGGCTGGCCATCCGGCGGAATCTGCACCGCGCCATAGCAAATGCCCTCTGATAGCAGTTGAGTTTGCTGGCACTTTATCGCACTACCGCTAAGTTTATAGCCCATGCGGTCGGCCCGCGGCGTCACTTTGTAACTATGCAGATAAAAGCGCTGGCGCTCGGTAGCGCTAAAACTGCTAGCCTGATAGCCCTCAATCAGCCGCAGCGTCAATGTCTGGTTAAACTGCGGCCGGTAGCGGGCCGGTAAGCGCTGGCGTTGCAGCGTGTTGACGGTCTGCGCGGCAAGTTTATCGCCAGCTTGCAGTTTATTGCCGCTTAAACCGCCGATGCCTTCGCGCAGCACGGTCGCAGTGCTACTAAACTGCGGCGCAACGTTAAAGCCGCCTGCTACGGCAATATAAGCACGCAGGCCTTTAGTGACCATACCAAGCTCAATCACATCGCCAGCCTGTACCTTATGCACCGTCCATTGTTCTACTGCTTTACCGTTAATGCTCACTGGCAATATTGCACCGGTAACCGCAATAAAACTGTGGCTGTCGGCGCGTAGCTGCAGGCCGCCAACACTGCACTCAATCAGGGTGGCATTAATGTTGTTACCCAGTAAGCGGTTGGCCCAGGTTGCAGAGGGGGCATCCATAGGACCGCCAGTGGTTAAACCCAGTGCGCTCTGGCCAAAACGGCCGCTGTCTTGCAACAAACTGAGCACGCCGGGCGCGAGTACGCTAAATCCGCTCATAGTTTGCCTCCCGCCTGCTCGGCTTCGGGCAGCTCGCCACCTAAGCGGAGAAACTCGGCTTTATCTATAGCGACAAAACGCACTTCATCACCTACCGCCACCGGCATTGCCGGCTCGGCTTGCGGGTTAAACATTTGCGTAGGGCACAGGCCAATCAGGTTCCAGCCACCAGGAGATGATGCCGGATAAACGGCAGTTTGCCTATCGGCTATGGCAACTGCGCCACGCGGCACTTTGGCTCTGGGTGTGGCTAAACGCGGCATCTGCAGCAGTGGGTCAACCTCGCCTAAGTAAGCAAAGCCTGGTGCAAAGCCAATAGCATAGACTCTATAGCTTATTGCCTGATGCCGCTGTATCACTTCATCAATACTGATATGTTTTGTTTCGGCAATCAGGGCTAAATCCGGGCCGCTTTCTTCACTGTAATATACCGGCAGCTCGACGACTTTACCGCTGTGGCTGTTACCGGTTTGCAGCTTTGCCAAACAATGCTGCAGCTGTGCCTGCACCCGGTAAAAATCGGTGCTAAAAGGGTTAAATATCACCAGTACAGAAGCATAAGACGGCAGAATATCGACGACATCATCGGTCAGCTCTGCTTTAATCAGCGCACAGGCTTGCTGCACCAGCGCGGAAATGGCCGGATCGATGCGCTGGTCAAAATACAGCATCAGGGCATTTTCACCGGCAATCGTCAGGTGGTATTGCACCTGACTCATGCCAGCAGCGCCCGTACTTGTTGCACCTGGGCTATCGCCGCCTGATTATCGCCATGCACACAGAGTGTATCCGCTTGCAGCGCCAGCGATTGTCCGCTGGCAGTGGTAACCGTGCCTTGAGTAACCAGCTGTCTAACCTGTGCCAGCATATCATCAGCATGCAACACCGCACCGGCTTGGCTGCGTGGGGTTAGCGTGCCTTCGTCGGTATAACGCCTGTCGGCGAAGGCTTCAAACAACAGGCTAACGCCTTGCGCTTTGGCCTGGGCAGCAAATTCCTGTTGACGGGCGGTGGCTAAAATCATCAACTTTAACGGTTTATAAAAACCGGCTACGGCGTCAAGCACAGCCGCAAACACGGCCGGTTTGGCCATCATATCGTTGTACAGCGCACCATGCGGTTTCACATAACTCAGCGTTACGCCTGCGCTTAATGCCATACCATCCAGTGCGGCGATTTGATAGCGCATGCAATTAACAATTTCGCTGTGCGACAGTGCCATGCTGCGCCGGCCAAAGCCTTGTAAATCCGGGTATGACGGGTGGGCACCAATAACAACGCCGTGCTGTTTGGCCAGTGCCAGAGTGCGCGCCATCACATCGGCATCGCCGGCATGAAAACCACAGGCGATATTAGCCATATCAATATGCGGCATTACCTCGGCGTCCAGCCCCATTTGCCAGCTGCCATAACTTTCGCCCAGATCACAGTTCAGTTTCATTGCCACGTCACCACTGCAGAAATAATTTATTCATGTTGCTTGCTAATTTTGTAATAGTCTAGTCGGATGCGACCAATTTCGGTAGCCCACCGCTAAGGTTTGGCTTAGGTAAGCCGCCTAGTCCAGTGGTGGCAGCGCCGCCTGATAAAAGTCGCTTGCCACGGTATCTGCCAGCAGTTGCGCCACGGCAAAGACATCACCTTCCTGATAGGGCTGACCAACAATTTGTACCGAGCTTGGCACACCGTTGTCGCAAAAACCATTCGGCATCGCCAGCACCGGGCACTGGCTTAAGCTGTTAAACGGGTAGGTCATAAACCAGCCTTTATTGGCATCAACCGGCTTACCATCCACTCTCACCTGATGTTGGCTGTAGTCAAAGTCTGGCTGAATGTCGCTGGTCGCGACCGTCGGGCAGAGTAACACATCGTAGTGTTTAAATACCCTGGCCAGTGCATCCCACATTTGGCACAGGTATAAATTGGCATCCAGCATTTGCTCTGGCGTTAAGCTATCTACCTGCGCCAGATATTGCTGCATATAAGGTGTCATCATGGCGCGTTGCTCCGGTTTACCAAACTGTCGCCGTAACAATAATCCCATTAACGCGCGCTGCTGAATTTTGGCGGTGTCGATGACGCGCTCATCCCAGTCAAGTTCTACCTCATCCACCTGCAAGCCTTGTGCACGTAAAGCGTCGCTGCTTCGCAGCAATTGGCGCTTAATATCCGCTGCCAGCGGATAAAAGCCTAAATGAGCACAGACCGCGATTTTTAGCTGCTTTACCGGTTTGCGTGGCAAAAGCGCCGGGTTGGTGTCAGGAATAAAAGAGTGGGAGTCGCGCCAGTCGGCACCACGCAGCAAGGGATACACATAGCGTAAGTCGGCCAGGCTACGGGTGAGAATGCTGTGATGGCAGTATAAATCGATGTTGTATGGGCTGATTTCGGCGACCCGGCCATGCGGTGGTTTATAGCCATACAGGCCACAAAACGCTGCCGGAATGCGCACTGAGCCACCGATATCGGTAGCATTGGCAAAGCTGGCCATGCCACTGGCCACCGCAATGGCTGAACCGCCAGACGAGCCACCACAGGTGATAGTGCTATTCCACGGGTTAGAACTCACACCCCATAAATCTGACCAGGTTACCGCTGAGGTAGAAAACTCCGGCGTCGTGGTGCGGCCAAGCAAAATGGCGCCGGCATCCAGCAGGCGCTGCGCTGCCGGATCGGTCTCTTTGGCAACAAAATCCGCCAGGCAGCGTGAGCCATTGGTAGTGATTTGCCCCTTGATATAGGTTTCATCTTTAATCGCCAACGGTAAACCACAAAGTGGTCCGGCTGTACCTTGCTGATAAGCCTTTGCCGCCTGCTCTGCCTGCGCCAATGCGGTATCGGCAAACACGAAGTTAAACGCATTTAGCGTCGGGTTATGCTTAGCAATACGCTCCAGGCTTTGCTGCATCAATGTCACCGGTGACAACTGGCCACTGCTAAACTGGCGCAATTGCTCGGTCAGGGGCAGATAAAGTGGGCTCAAGGGCAGACTCCGCTAACAAATAATACGCCATTGTGCGCACAGCCTGAGCGGGTAGAAAATGAATAACCATCGGTTTACGCTATGGAAGCAGCCGGGCTGAAGCGCCTGCAAGTGCGTTTTTCCCGATCGCCGACATATCGTGCAAACCGATAGTTACTAACATGCCAGAGATTACAGCCACTGCTAGCATCGGGTGACATCAGCGCAAAAAGGACACCTTATGCGAGCTTATTCGTTATTGCTCATTAGCCTGTTAACCGCCTGCAGTAGCGGCTCCCAGTCTGATCTAATGCCACCGCAGCAACACACTGCTGCGGCAGATTTTATTCAATTAGAACAAGACACCGTCTATCAGTTTGACCGCGGTGAAGGCATGCATCGGGTGCGTTTTAATTACACCGGTAAGAACTGGACGGTGGCCGATGTGGCCGCTATCCGGATAAATACCAAGGCACCGATTGCGATAATTCCGCAGCAATATACGACAGAAGGCAAGATGATGCCGGGCGCAGCGGTTAATGGCCGTAATGTCGGAAAATTGTGGAATGAAATCACCCAGCAGGAGATGGCCTGGCGTTTACGGGAGCAAGGCTTTTTCGTGCTGACGCCCAGCATTCAGTACTACGGCGAAAACCTCGATGGCTATCAGGCGTTTGAGCATTACATCGCGGCCATTCATAAGGGTAACCCGCATGTTCAAACGGTGTTGCTAACTGCCGATGCTCACAATCCTAATGTGCAAAACCCGCTGCCAGGTGCGCAAATGCTGGTTACCGGCACTAACCCGCGCAACCCTGAGTGGGAAGCGCTGATTCAGCGGCATATCGCAGCGTTTTATACGCAAGTAGGCCTGGGCAATCAGGGCGCCCGGGTGCGTGGTGGCCATTCAGATGTTGAAGGCTCCTCTGCCGCCTGGCATCCGCTGATTGAGCGCGCCGCCGGCTACGGCGCTACCGTCAGCATTATGGAGGTGAGCCGTGCTATCGATATCGTTGATCAGGCCGGCAGTATTGAAAACGGCCGACAGTGGGCTGCACCGCTGTTTGATGCCCTGACAACTGCTATGACCGAATGGGCCTGCGTTAAAGGCTACCCGCTGAACCGCTGCAAGGAGTTTGCTTATGTTACAACGCATTAATGCGCATTATGTGAATGGCCAGTGGCGCACGATAGCCGCGCCCGACTGGCATACCCTGGTTAATCCGGCCAATGGTGAAGCCTACGCCTGTGTCGCCCGGGCTGATGCCGGCCTGGTGAATGATGCGGTTTCGGCGGCCAGCCATGCCTTTCCCGCCTGGGCTGCACTGAGCTTTGTGCAGCGCGCTGAGTGTCTGGCGGCGTTTGTGCAGCAATTACAACAACGCCGTGACGAGCTGGTCGAGGCGGTAGTGACTGAATTGGGGGCACCGTTATGGTTTGCCCGTGAGGTGCATGTTGATGACCCGTTAGACGCTTTTGCCAAACATCTGCATTATGCCCAGGTGCTTGAAAACGAGCAGTTACAGCTGGATGCCCGTTTAAGGCTGCGCAAAGAGGCGGTAGGGGTATGTGCACTGATTACGCCATGGAATTACCCGTTGCACCAGATTGTTGCCAAGCTGGCGCCGGCACTGTTAGCAGGCTGCACTGTGGTACTCAAACCGGCTGAGCTGACACCGAAAACCGCGCTGTGTGTGGCGATGGCCGCCGATGCTGCCGGTTTGCCGCCGGGTGTGTTTAATCTGGTGCTCGGCAGTGGCAGCCAGATTGGCGATATTTTATCGACGCATGCTGACATCGATTGCGTGTCTTTTACCGGCTCGACTGAAATTGGCCGCCATATTCAGCAGCAAGCGGCTGCGACGGTAAAACGGGTCTGTCTGGAGCTGGGCGGTAAATCGGCTTTTATCATCAGCCCGACTAAGCAGCTTAGCGCGGCGGTAAAGCTGGGCGTGGAGGACGTAATGGCCAACTCCGGCCAAACCTGCACGGCGCTGAGTCGCATGCTGGTGCATCACAGCCAGTATGTCGATGCGGTCGCCATTGCGGCGGCACATGCCAACAGCCTGACATTAGGCGAGCCACATCAGGACGGGGTATTTTTAGGCCCACTGATAAGCGCCAGTCAGTATCACAGTGTGCAGCGCTATATCGAGCTTGGGCTGGCAGAGGGCGCTGAGGTGGTAGCCGGTGGCGCTGAACCGGTGCCTGAACTGGGTGCGGGTTATTATCTGCGGCCGACCGTGTTTGCCAATGTTAATAACCAGATGCAAATCGCCCGTGAGGAAATTTTTGGCCCGGTGCTGTGTATTTTGTCGTATCAGGATGAAGCCGAGGCGCTACGCATTGCCAATGACTCACCCTACGGCTTAAGTGGCCGCGTTTGGGCAGATGATGACGCTACCGCACAGCGGCTGGCAGAAGGCATCCGCGCCGGGCTTATCTTTATCAATGCGGCGCCCTGGCATAACGCTGCACCTTTCGGTGGTTACAAGCAAAGCGGTAATGGCCGTGAGCTGGGTTTAAAAGGCGTAGAAGAATACCTGGAAATTAAAGCCATTGTCGCTGAGGGCGCAGTATGAGCACTGGCAGAGTGTTAAATCAACCGCTTGGCGGCAATGAGATGCCACGCTTTGGCGGCCCGGCGACCTTTATGCGCCTGCCAACGGCGACTGAGCTTAGCGGTATTGATGTCGGTATTATTGGCGTGCCCTTTGATATCGGCACGTCTAACCGGCCCGGTGCCCGGCTGGCACCGCGGCAAATCCGTGATGAGTCACGTATGCTGCGGCCTTACAATATGGCTACCCGCGCCGCGCCTTTTGATTCATTGCAAGTTGCTGATCTGGGCGATGTGGCCATTAATACCTTTAACCTGAGCAAAAGCATCAATATTATCGAGCAGCATTACCGCCAACTTACCGCTGCTGGCGTGCTGCCGCTAACGCTGGGTGGCGATCATACCATAGTGCTGCCGATACTGCGGGCGCTGGCGGTGGAACATGGCCCGCTGGCGCTGGTGCATGTCGATGCCCATGCCGATGTTAATGAGCATATGTTTGGTGAGCCTATTGCTCATGGCACGCCGTTTCGCCGCGCGGTGGAAGAGGGCTTGCTGCAGGGCGATAAGGTGTTTCAGATTGGCCTGCGCGGTACCGGCTATGCCGCAGATGATTTTGACTGGCCGCGCCAGCAGGGTTTCACTGTGGTTACCGCAGAAGAGTGTTGGGGCAAGTCGCTGGAGCCATTAATGGCTCAGGTGCGCCAGACAATCGGCAATGCGCCTTGCTATATCTCGTTTGATATCGACGGCATTGATCCGGCCTACGCGCCAGGCACTGGTACTGTCGAAATTGCCGGCCTTACCGTGCCGCAGGCGCTGCAAGTTATCCGTGGCACTAAGGGGCTAAACCTGGTCGGTGGCGATCTGGTTGAGGTATCGCCGCCTTATGACACCAGTGGCAATACCGCGCTGCTGGCGGCAAACTTAGTCTATGAAATGCTCTGTGTGCTGCCGGGCGTGCGCTACCGTACGGCAGGCGGGAGCTGGTAAATGCAACTGGCAAACTGGAGCGAGCAATTGCTGCGGGTGCAGCAAAGCCAGGGTACAGAGCGGTTTTATCCGGCGCTGTGTCAGCTGCTGAGCCAGTTACAACACCCGGATGAATGTGTGGTACTGTTGTTTCGCCCGGCTGAGCCGCCGCAGTTGTTGTATCAACGTGCGCCTTTGCCCGGTGATAACTTTGGCTGTTACCTGAAGTCGGCCTATGTGCTGGATCCGTTCTACCGCCTTGGCCTACGTGGCAACCATAAAGGGGTGTGGCGCTT
This sequence comes from Rheinheimera fenheensis, assembly GCF_039871805.1. Classification (NCBI taxonomy): domain Bacteria; kingdom Pseudomonadati; phylum Pseudomonadota; class Gammaproteobacteria; order Chromatiales; family Chromatiaceae; genus Rheinheimera; species Rheinheimera fenheensis. The sequence goes on along the minus strand of NZ_JBDPJM010000002.1, from coordinate 442,954 downwards.
AAGTGATATTGCGCCGGAAAACTACACCGAGTTTGAGCAGTACTACAACAGCTACTTTCGGCATCTGAAAATTCAGGATGAAGTTGGCTTTATTATTCCGCTTGGCTTGCATCAGGGCTTTGTGCATATTGAACTGGCGCAAATTGCCGGCAGCGAGCTGTTCCGGCTGGAGGTTATCGCCCAGTGGCAAGCGCTGTTTTGTCTGGTTGAGCAGCTGGTGTTGCAGCATCAGCAACTGTTTCATGCCGACGAGCCAAGGCCTTACGCTACCGGTTATCTGGTGGATGATTTTCAGCGCTGCTTTGGCAGTGAGGTGTGCACCGCACGGGAGCGCGATGTGCTGAATTTAATGCTGGAGGGGAATTGCGTTAAAGCCATTGCCCGCCAGCTAAAACTAGGGCTGGAAACGGTGAAAATGCACCGCAAAAACCTGTACGCTAAGCTGGGCATCAGCTCACACCCAGAGCTGCTGGCATTGTTTATTGAACTGCTGGCTAACTCAGATGCACCGGTGCTGCGCGATCCGTTGCTGCCGGTAGCGGCTGCAGCAGAGTTAAAGCGCACGGGATAAAGGAGTGTTGATGAAATACCGGCTATTACTCAGTGCTTTGCTCGCACTTGGCACTGCATTTTCTGCTCTGGCCGATCTCTTTGCGCCCTTGCCACTGTCGTTACCAGCAGGCAGCAGCAGTACCGGTGTACCATCCGCGCAGTACTGGCAACAGCAGGTCAATTACCGCATTCAGGCCGAACTGCTGCCAGACACAGCCACACTCAGCGCCAGTGCCGACATTGAGTACCAGAATAACTCGCCACAGCCTTTAACCGAGCTGTGGTTTGAGTTGCCGCTTAACCGCTTTTTGCCCGATAGCATCAGTAGCGCTTTGCATGGCGAGGGCTTAGGCAGTGCCGGCGTTAGGCAAATTGCATTTTTCGCCAAAAAACAACCGTTGCCGCTGCTACGTCAGGATACCTTTTACCGTGTAAACCTGCCCCAGCCTCTGGCTGCTGGTGCCAGCATCAAATTAAATGTTAGCTGGCAGCTACAGTTGCCCGAACGCACCGATCCGCGCCGGCCGCGGGCCGGTGTCGAGCGTTTTAGTGATGGCAGTAAACTATTTGGCGTGGCGCTGTGGTTTCCGCGCGCAGTGGCCTTTACCGACAGCGGCTGGGCGTTAAGCCCTTTTATTAAAGATGCCGAATTTGCCACTGAACTGGGCGATTATCAGTTGAATATCACCGTGCCAGACGGCTATTTAGTGCTGGCCAGCGGCGAGCTGCAAAACGCCGCCGAGGTGTTAAGCAAAACGCAGTACCAGGCCTGGCAGCAGCGGGGTGGCAGCCAAACACTGCAAGTGCAGCCGGAGAGTGGTTCGGGCAAGAAAAGCTGGCAGTTTCAGGCGCAAAATGTGCGCGACATTGCGTTTGCCGCCGGTAATAAGCTTATCTGGCATACTGAGCAACTTAAGCTTAACGGCCGCTGGCACAGGCTAAATGTGGCTTACCCGGACAATGGCCGCTGGCTGTGGCACAAATATGCCCTGGCCAGCACCAGGCATTCGGTGCAGCAATTGGCAGAGTATTTCGGTGAATTTCCGTTTTCTGTGATGAACGTGGTGAATATTGCTGGCATTGGCATGGAATATCCGGGTATCACTTTTGTCGGTTTTCGCGGCCCGGATGCGCCGGTTAACGGCCCGGCGCCGGCCTATAGCCGCACTGAAAAACATGATGTGTTAGGCGGCATTATGCACGAAGTGGCGCACAGCTATTTCCCGATGCTGGTCAATACCGATGAGCGGCAGGAAGGTTTCTTTGATGAAGGCATGGTCAGCTTTTTATCGTACTTGCTGGAGCAAAGCTGGAGTATCGATTTTCAAAGCTTTTATGGCAATCCTGATGACGTTGGCGCGGTAATGCACCAAGCCACCTATGCCGCACCGGTGCGCCGGGCTGACCATTTTAACGCCAAGCTCGACTCGCACTACCATGTGCCGGCAGTGGCTTGGGTCATATTACGCCAGCACCTTATCGGGCCTGAATCGTTCGATGCAACATTACGCGACTTTGTTCGCCATTGGCGCGGAAAAAGGGCGCAGTTTGCCGATATTATCCGCTTTTTCCATGCCAAAACCGGCCAGGATTTACACTGGTTCTGGCGCGGCTGGTTTTACAGCAATAAGCATGTGGATTTAGCGCTGGCAGGCATAGACGAGCAGCAAGGTCAGCTAAGCGTGCGTATTGCTAATCGCGGCGGCATTGTGATGCCGTTTTCACTGAAGCTGAGTTTTGCCGATGGTAGCACGGTTGAGCGACATCTGCCGGTCGATAGCTGGCGCTTAGATAATCAGCAAACTCGTGTAAAGGTTAAACGCCCGACAGCTGCTTTGCTGCAGGCTGAGTTAACGGTGTTAGCCGATGCCGATTTGAGCAATAACAGCCTTAAACAGGCAGATTAAAAATAAACGGCGATAAAGCAGCATGTTTATCGCCATGTTTAACCAGATGGTTAGCGCTAATTAGCGGTAAAAGGCTTCTACTTTGCCTTTTAGCGTCATTAACAGTGGTTGGCCGCGGCGGTCCAGCGCTTTGGCGGCAGCTACTTTTACCCAACCTTCGCTAATGCAGTATTCTTCCACATCGAAACGGTCTTTACCGTTAAGTTTAATACCGACATCGTACTGAAAAATCTCTTTCATATAATGTGGGCTGCGCGGGTTAACCGACAGGCGATCCGGTAATGCCGGGCGGTCTTGTTCACTGTTTACTGCATCTTGCGTGGTATCGTTCATGGCGAGTGCCTTAATGTTCAAAAAGTGCATCATTGTAGGCAAAGCCGGCGGTGGGCTCAAGCATGCTGATAACAAAGCTTAAGCCGCAAGGACACGGCTCGGTTTTAATCAGCTGTTTGCGGCGCAAACAGGTGTAACCACAGATCATCGCCGCTGCCGTTGTCGTTGATGGCATGCTCAAATTCGGCTTTCGGGTAGCGGATATTCTTCCCTGACACGCTGGTGTCGTAACTGCCGAACTTAGTCAGATCCCATTTACCGTAAGGGTCATGTACGGTGTAGTACTCGCCATCATAGCCGGTTACCACCAGAATATGCCCAGGCGGCGTAAACCAGCCATGTATTATGGCCGGCAGGCCTTGGCTAACGTGTTGCTGTAACTGCGCAAAGGTACCATTGGTAAGACCGGTAGCGCGGGCAGTGCTGCCGGCCTCCAGCGCCAGTTGATTAAAGGCGCCGGACAGTACCGGTACATCCTGTAGCAAGCCATAGCGTTGATAAAGCTTGTCGGGCACCCGTTCGGTGTCAGATGGCTGCGTAATGCCAAAAAAGTCGGTCACCATCGCCAGTGAGGTGACACTGCAGGTAGATGCAGGCTTATTCTGGTTTTCCAGCTGACTGTAATAAGGTATCGGTGTGTTAATGCTGGCAAGGGTATTAGTTGTAACCTTGGCGATAGCCGCAGCTGCCGCATGGGGCTTTGTATCATCTGCCGTACTGCCACAGCCTGGCAGTGTTAAAAGCACTAAAATGTAGCCAATATTAAGGTGGCGCATAAGCAGCATACCAGGGTTCCTGACAGTGTTTCAGTTACCCTAGATGCAGTGGTTAAATAATTGAAATGATTTACTATCGGCTGTGGCGATAGAACAGCCTGGACGCTATTACTGGCATAGCTCCGGCTTTAACCGCAGGCCGGCCTGAAAATCGGCTTGCGGTATCGGTTCTATCCGCACATAGCCCTGATTGGAGGTCATGCGGTGGATATAGTTACCATCGCCGGTAGCAATACCGACATGTGTAATCACGCCTTTATTCCAGTTGCCGTAGGTATTTTGTAAAAACACTAAATCACCCTGTTGCAGCGCAGCGATACGGGTAATTTTAGTGCCAAATTCATCGGCGGCGAGTGAGTCAGCATGCTCGGGTTTTAGCTCATCAGCCGGCCCAAGCTGGGCTAAGTCCCACGGTTGTTGGCTTTGCAGGCTGGCAAATTTGTCGCCGCAGGCTTGCTGTAATACCTCGCGGGTCCAGTTCATACATTGCTCGGCCTTGCCCTGCGCAAAGGTTTGGTTTTGCCAGGGCAGAGCCGCCTGCATAATCTTATCGGCAGGGGCGGCATCAGCGCAGCCTTGTTGCAACAGACAGCCCAGTAACAGGCCGGAAAATAAGTGACTTTGGCGCATAGTGCTCTCCTTAAGCGCAGATACTGTTTGCAGGCAGCGCATCTTGCTGGCGGACTAAATGCCCCTCAGCATAAAGATCGTCGATGGTCAGTTCAATCGCTTTGCGCAAGGTGACAACAATCTCATCAATTTGCGAGCGACTGATAGTCAGTGGTGGCGACATCACATTTAAATGCACTATCGGCCGTACTATCAGCCCCAACGTCTCGGCGTGATCGGCAATGCGCTTGCCAATATCCAGCTCTTCCGGGAACAAGGCCTTGGTTTTTTTGCAGCGCACATTCTCTACACACACCATCAGTTGCATGCCGCGCACCTGACCAACAATAGGTAAATCCTCCAGTGTTTTCATCTGCTGCTGAAAATAAGGTCCCAGCTGCTGTACGCGTTGCAGCAACTGTTCACGCTGGATAATTTCGATGTTCTTTAGCGCTGCGGCGCAGGCTACCGGATGGCCGGAATAGGTAAAACCGTGGGCAAAACAGCGGCCATGGCCGGGTTCACTGATCACCTTGTGGATGCGATCTGAATAAATACAGGCGCCAAGTGGTTGATAGCCCGAGGTTAAGCCCTTGGCGCTGATAATCATGTCCGGCTCAATATCAAACACTTCTTTGCTGGCAAACCAATGGCCAAGGCGGCCGAAGGCGGTAACCACTTCATCGGAGACATAGAGCACATCGTACTTACGGCAAATAGCAAAGGTGCCCTGATGATAACCCTGCGGCGGCACGATAACGCCGCCGGCACCCAATACCGGCTCGGCATAAAACGCTGCTACCTTATCCGGGCCTATGCGCAAGATGGTTTGCTCCAGCTCATCGAGCAAAAAGCTAAGATACTGCGCTTCGGTTAAGCCCTGCGGCGCGCGATAGTAATTCGGGCAACTGATGTGGTGTATGGTATCACTGATAAAATCGAACTCCGGCGGGTGGTCACCGGCTTTGCCGCCAATCGACATCGACAGGTAGGTTGAGCCGTGATAAGCGTTCTTGCGTGAGATAATGTGCTTCTTTTCGGGTTTGCCGCGACAGTTCTGGTAGTACTGGATCAACCGGTAAGACGAATCGACTGCGGTAGAGCCGCCACAGGTAAAAATAATATGGTCCAAATCGCCCGGTGCCAGCTCGGCCAGCCTGGCAGCCAGCAGGGTGGCCGGTACATTAGTCATATCGACAAAAGGATTGGCAAAGGCCAGCTGACGGCACTGGGCGGCAATAGCATCGGCCATTTCAGTGCGGCCCAGGCCAATATTGGTGCACCAGAGGCCGCCTACGGCATCCAGATAACGGCGGCCGTTAGTATCTTCAATGTAACAGCCCTCGCCATAGCTTATCGGTAAGGCGCCCTGTTCAGTAAACACATCAAACACGGTCCAGGGGTGAGTAAAATGTTGTTTATCCAGCCGGGTCAGTTCGGCGGTATCAAAAGGCTTGTGCATAAAGTACTCCTGTTTCAGTAACACAGGTTGTACCGCAGTTGACGTTGGCGCAGCCATTCCCCGTTCGGGCGGATGGGGGCGGCTTTACCCCCGTTTGTGGGTGATAGATCCGCTTAAATGTTAGCTTAGCTCGCCGCTTTGCTTGCTAAAAGCAATGCCTTGCTCAGTCAGGGCATTAAGTAGCCACTGCATACCCTGGCCAACCGGTGTTTCGCTTTGCCACACCATATCCACGCAGTGTGGAAACGACACCGCCTGATGGCTGGTTGGCAGCTTGACCAATTCGCCGCTTTGCAGCTGCTGTTTAATTAAGTGCAGCGGTAGCTCGGCCCAGCCTAAGCCGGCTGTTACTGCATCAATCAGTAAGGTAGAACTGTTGGTAAACCAGATATTGCTGGATAAATCAGAATCAAAACGGCGAAAACCACTGTCGGCATCGGTGATACGCAGATGGCGGTGCTGCGATAAATCGTAAGGCGTGACCTGGCTGAGCTGTGCCAACGGATGCTGGCTACTGACCACAGTGCCATAATGCACATGCGAAATACCACGAAAAGCCACGTTTTCCGGGTAGTCATCCTGGCTAATGGCAATCGCAATATCCACTTTGCCCTGTTTTAAGAGCTGATACCCCTGTTGATGGCTGGCTTTAAGCAGCATCAGTGAGGTATTGGCAAAGTGCTGTTTAAACTCGTTGGCCACTTTCAGCATAAGGGGCACCGGCAAGGCTAAATCATCAAACGCCAGGCTGATTTCAGTTTCGACATCTTTGTTCAAATTCTGAATGCGGCTTAACAGATTGTTATAGCTTTTCAGTACCGACTTTATATCGTTAAGCAAAGCCAGCCCTTCAGCCGTCAGCGGTGGGGTGCGTTTACTGCGATCGAACACTTCAAAGCCGGCATCTATCTCAAGATTGCTGATCAGACCACTTATCGACGATTGTGCCTTACCCAGTTTACGTGCCGCTGCCGAGAAGCTGCCGGTCTCGACTGTAGTTAAAAACGCCTGCAGTTGTTCAAAGGATAATTGCATCTTGTATCGCCTCAACCGATGGTTAGCAACTGTACTTAGCATAAAAAAGCTTTTATTGATGCTAGTGTACAAGTTCTGAGCAAACAATTTAGCAGGATTACCAGACTTGTAAATTAAAAATAATAATGGCAACAGGAAGGAAACTTAGCATGCTACCTTTTAGTAAACACAGGTTAAGTCTGGTAATTTCAGCAGTATTACTTAGCGGTGCCGCTCAGGCGCAACAGCAACAGGCGCCGGACAGCGAACAGGCCAAAGATGAAAAGCAGATAGAAGTGATTACCGTCACAGCGTCTGGCCGGCCGCAGTTAGCATCGGAAATTCCGATGAATATTAGTGCCATGACCGAAGCTGAATTGCGGGAAAAGCGCATTGGTAACCTAAAAGATTTAATTGCCGATAGCGTGGAGATTAGCGCACCGGGTAACAGTGCCCGTTTTGCCGATTCAGTATCAGTGCGTGGTTTAAACGTGTCGGGCGTAAATGCCAATAATATTCAGCAGTTTATCCGCACCACCATGGCATATTATTTGGATGCAACGCCGCTGCCGAACATAAACTACCGTATTAAAGACATTAACCGGGTAGAGACTCTGCTGGGCCCACAGGGCACCCTGTACGGTGCCGGCAGCCTGGGCGGTACCATCCGTTATATCACCAATCAGCCGGTGCTGGATGATTTCCAGTTCGACTTTAATACCAGTCTGTATCAAACCAAAAATGGCGGCGTTAGTAACGATACCGATATCGTCGTAAACGTGCCACTGGGCGAGCGGGTGGCTCTGCGTGCCTCTCTGGCGAATTTGAATGAAAAAGGTTACACCGACCGTCAGGTCAACCCCAGCTGGCTGGCAGAGGGTGAAGGCTTCCCCGGTAACCCTAACCCGAACCAGACGTTATACAAAGACGACGATTATCAGTACGTCACCGGTGGTAAGGTGGCGCTGTTGTGGCAAGTCAGTGATGATGTAAAACTGACCTTTAGCCATATTCAGCAGGATCAGCTGGCGCACGGGACTAATGGCGCAGCGCGCTTACCGGTGGACCGGGCCTGTGAAGGCATTGCCGATTGCGATCTCAGCTCGTTTGAAACGCCGTTTCAGTATAACGACCACACTATCGTCGCGCGTTTTGAAGAATATGCCGACCGTGAGCTGACGATGGATACGCTGGACTTAGACTGGCAACTGCCGGGCATTAAACTGCACAGTACCACCTCGTACTATAAAGACAGCAGTATCGGCCAGGCCGATTACGCCTCACAGGGTGATGCGTATTATGGCTGGATCCCGGGTTTAGCACTGGCAGATGGCAACGACTCGGCCTATATGACCTTTGATAACACCTACAAAGGCCTGACGCATGAAACCCGCTTAACCTCAGATACCGATAGCCGCTTAAGCTGGATCGCCGGGATATATTACACGGATCAGAAGCGCAATTTTCGTTTCTCCGAATGGTTTGAGCAATTGGATGACATTGCCTCAGAAGTGGGCTGGCTCGGTTTTGACCGCGCCGCTGTCGGCGGTGTGCCGGGCCAGGGCTACGAGGAAGACCTGGGTAGTAAATACAAAGAACTGGCGCTGTTTGGTGAAATTGGCTACGACATCACCGACAAGTTAAATGTCACTGTGGGCGCGCGGGTATTTAACTATGAAGATACCGGCCTGGCGCTTATTCGTGATTACTTAGGTACCACCGACTCTAACCGTGAGTTTAGCAATAAAGAAAATGGCGAGAGCTTTTATAAATTTAATGCCTCGTACAAATTCAGTGATGAAGTATTCGCCTATTTTACCTATTCGCAAGGCTTCCGTCGCGGCGGTACCAACGGCTTTCGTGATGAAGGCGGCCAGCTGGTGGCCGATGATGTGCAAAACTACGAGCCGGATTCTACCGATAACCTGGAGCTGGGGGTAAAAGGCCACTTGGCTGATGGCTGGTATGTACAAACCAACGTGTATCAGATCAACTGGAACAACGTACAAACCTATTTTTCGCAAACCATTGACGGCATTTTCCCGGTTAACGGCACTACCAATGGCCCGGATGCGGTAACCCGGGGCTGGGAATTAAATACCCGTTACTATTTAACCGACAATATTACCTTAAGTTATGCCACGGCTACCACTGAGGGCAAGTGGGATGAAACCTTAACCAAGTGCGTATACCAGGACGTGGCCGAAGCGGATAACGAGTGTCGCACCTGGAACAAAGGCGGCCTGCTGGGCGGCTCACCGAAATGGCGGCATAACTTTGGTGTGCGTTATGACACCGACTTTGACAACGGTATGACGGCGTACGCCGCATTAAACGGCCGCTATGTTGGCAAAGTACAGAACGACCGTCAGGATGACCCAACCTCACCGGTATTTGAATACCCGTCGTACACCACTTTTAGTGCCAATATTGGCTTTGGTAAAGACAACTGGGATGTGGCGATTTGGGCACAAAACCTGACCGATGAAGATGCCATTGTATCGAACTTAAATGGCGGTGTACTGGGCCGGCGTACTATAGCGCTGACGCCACGCACTATTGGTATTAATTTCTCCTACAAATACTACTAACAGTATTGTAGGCTTGGTAAAAGTGAGCCGGTTCGCCGCGCTCACTTTTTCTGCTTTAAGGAGCCGTAGATGCAGGAATTATCCATGGACACCGAGGTTAAGCCTACCGGCTACTGGGCCGAATATGCCGGTCTGATGCTGATTGCCATGATGGGTGCAGCTGTAACCAATTTAATGCCACTTATCGTCGGCGCTTTTTCTGATAGCGGTTTATTCAGCACCCAGCAGGTAGGCTATCTGGCTGCGGCTGATGTTGCCGGTATTTTACTCTCTACCACCTCTGCTTTTTGGTGGGTGCGTAGGGTGCCCTGGCGCCCGGCAGTACAGCTGAGTTTGCTGCTATTTATAGGCGCTAATCTGCTTACCAGCCTGGCAGATGGCTACAGTGCGCTGCTGCTATTGCGCTTTGCCGCAGGCATCGCTTGCGGTGTCAGTTACGCCATCGCGTTGGCGGCACTGGGTGACTCACAGCGGGTAGACAAAGCCTTTGGCGTGATGGTAACGATACAGGTGGTGTTTGGCACTGTCGGTTTTATGCTGCTGCCAGAGCTGATTGGTCGTTTTGGCTATAGCGCCATTTACCAAAGCTTTAACCTGTTTTTACTGGCCGCCTTGCTGCTGAGCTTTATTCGTTTTGCGCAAAACCAAAAACCGCAGCACAGTGTGCGCTTTGAACTCAGTGGCCGCTTAGCGCCGGCCTTGTGGGTATTTGCCGGTGTCGTGCTGTATTACTTTGCGCAGGGCGGCGTGTGGGGCTACCTCGAGCGCTTAGGTGTCTCAGCCGGGCTAACTATGGCTGAAGTCGGCTATGTGCTGGGGTTAGGCTTTGCCATCAGTGCGGTGGGCTCAATGTTATCGGGCACCTTTGTCGGCAAATATGGCCGCACGGCTGCGCTGTGGCTAACAGTCGCGGTTCAGTTGCCCTGTTTACTGGCGCTGGGTTTGTTAAGCAGCGGTCCAGCCTGGCTGATTTATGCTGCAGCGACCATTGTGTATCAGATTTTCTGGAGCTTTGTGGTGCCGGTGATGATGGGCATTTTCAATGATGTCGACCCGTCTGGCCGCTTAATTGTGTTTTGCTTAAGCGCATTTAAAGTGGGCTTAATGCTGGGGCCACCCATTGCAGCGCTGACGATCAGTACCTTTAGCCTGACGGCGGTGTTGCCACTGGGTGCCGCAGCGATAGTGTTAAGTGCGCTGTGCCTGCAGCTGGCACAGCGCAGGGGTTAGTTACTCAAACCGGTGCAACCACAGGTCATTGCCGCTGCCATTATCGTTAATGGCATATTCAAACGCCGCTTTCGGGTAGCGCACGCCCTTACCGGATTTACTGGTGTCGTAGCTGCCCCATTTTTGCAGGTTCCACACACCGTAAGGGTCGTTTACCGTGTAGTGGGTGCCGTCATAGCCAGTTACCACCATAATGTGGCCTGGTACGGTAAACCAGCCATGTACTATGGTGGGTTTGCCGGCACTGGCCAGCGCCCGCAGTTGGCTGATTGTACCGTTAGTCACACCAATATCGCGCAGCGGGCTGCCTTTTTCCTGCGCTATGGTATTAAAACCCCAGGCCAGTGAGGGCACGTCCTGCAATACACCAAAGCGGTTGTTTAAATAATCCGGTGTGCGCTGGCCCAACACTGCCGGGTCGGTCAAGCCAAAAAAGTCGGTGATCATCGCCAGGGAGGTAATGCTGCAAGTGCCGCTTGGGTTCACCGCATTTTGATTCTGGTTCCAGTAGGGGACGGCTTGTGGTGCAGGTGGCGGAGGTGTCGGGCTGCCGGTCAGGTAGTTTTTAAAGCTGTTGTTACCGGCTGAGCAGTCGACATCAGCATCAAAGCTGCTGCGCTGCCAGTTGACATTGCTCCAGTCCTGCCATACGGCTTGCGGTACTGAGCCGCCGGGCACACGCCAGATACTGGCATTAGGGCCGGCCACATTTAAGAACGTATTTAGCTGTGCCGGGCTGATAGTATCGTACTCGGTAGACACGATATGCCAGATTGGTTTATTGGCACCCAAGGCACGGTATTCGCAATTACCGGCTTCAATCCAGCGTTTCGGATCGGCCATGTAGCTGCTGCCCCACACTTCCAGATAGGTTTGCGGCATATGAAAATCGACATACTGGTCGATAATATCCACCCGCATGCCCTGATCAGCCGGGTTGCTCCAGGTAGTCGCACCCAGCGGGAAATCACTCGTGGCATAGCCATCGTTGATGGCGCGGGTGCGGGCGGCACGGAATGCCTGAAACAGGCTGTGCAGTTCCGTGGTTTTGTTATTAAATTCCACTTCAACATCAGAGACAAAACCAACATAACCATAGCGGGCCGCCTGATATAGTGCATCGGCCTGAGCGGCATTATTGCCCGGATAATTGTACGACCAGGCCCAGGGCTCGATGCCTTTGTTTTTGTAGATATTGGTGGTGGTGGTTGAGCACGCATCGACAAACAGCGAGCAAGCGGCGGCATCGTCGGCAATCTTGATAAAGATGCGTTTTACGCCCATAGCGGCAAGCTCATTGGCCAGTTGGGTATGGGTTTTGTTAACCCCAGCCTCGTCGATATACCAGAGCCAGGCACCAAACTTGTTTACCCAGCTGCCGGGCAGGGTGGTGTTTTTTACGCTGGTGTAGAAGGTTGCTGACCAGCGGGTGGTTAAACAGGCCGTGCCGCCTTGTAAATACTGGCATTTTGCTACTTCGTCGGCAGTGAAGTTGCCATAAACATTATTCGGTGTGCCGTCGTTGCGTTGCTCATAGCAGTGGTTGCCATATTGTGCTGAGCGCACGGAACCATCAGGGCAGCTGCCGCTACCGCGCAGGTTAGTGGTAAAGGCCCGCGACCAACGCAGTACACTGATATTAGTGCCGTTTACGCTCACCGTGCGTGGCGTGGTGCAGGCACTGCCACCGCCGGCACTAACACAGCGATCAGTCATGGTTTTGGTAAAGGGGCCATAAACATCGCTACTGTTGGCACAAAAGCTTAAATTATTATCAAAGCTGCTGCCATCCGGGCACAGCGCCAGGGTGTCAAATGATGCCAGTGCTGATAGCAGCAACAGGCCGGATAAATATTTCATTACACTCTCCAACTGTTATTTTTGTCGTTGTCCGTCTTGTTATCTCACTACTCCTTGTAGTGGCGATGGCACGGTACAGCTGGGCCATTGGCAGACTATAAAAACGATAAAACAGCTTGGGAAAATGGTTAGCATCGGCTGATGCGATGAATTGTTTCATTTTTGTGAAAATAGGGCTAAAAAACAGGGCGCCAGGCGCCCTGCGGTAAATATAATACCAGGAGGTAAGTTAAACGCAGGCCGCGAACGGGAGTGTTTCGGCCTGTAACCCGAGGCAGTAATCACCACCGGCCTCAGAATAAGCGCGTATTACAGATAACAAAAATGAGCCACTATCGGTTAACACGATAGAAAGAGGTTTTTGCTTACGGGTAATGAGGTAGCAGCAGACTCGTGCTCATTCTTGTTAGTGCTGTGCTTTCAGCAGGCGCTGCAGTATACCCAGGGCCAGCTGCACCTTGGCGCTGTCGCGGGGTGTCTGTTTACTGACAATAGACTGATTGAAAGGATACCGATATTCAGCCGCTTTCAGATAACGCAATTTACCATCATCTATGTAGGGCCGGGCAATCTCTTCTGGTAAAAAGCCGATATAAACACCAGATAGTAACAGCGCAAGCCGGGTATCAAACTGATAGGCGCGGGCGCCGGCCTTTAGTTTCTGTAATTGTTTGCGCCCTTCCGGGTTAATGTCGACACCCGGGTGAATGGCCGGGTATTGAGCGAGCAACTCATCATTTATGGCGTCATCAGCTACGACAAACAGCGGATGTGTACAAGCGCAGCATAAAAAAATCGGTGTGCTAAGCGCGTGTTGATAGTGTAAGCCATCAATCTGCCGGTAGCCTGGCATCAGGGCCAGATGGGCCTGATCTTTTAGCAGCGCCAGTTCAATTTGCTGCAGGGGTAATACATCCAGCGCCAATGTTAACTGCGGTGCCTGTTGTTGCAGCGCGGTGCTGAATTTACTTAGTAAATGCAAACGCGATTGATCCAACTGATCGGCGGTTAAAATGACCAGCTCGCCACTTAATGAATCCGTCAGGCTGGCGACCAGCTGGCTAAACTGCTGATGTGCCTGCTCCAGCTGCGCTATGGCGTTATAAACCGCCTGGCCTTCCCGTGTTAACGAAAAGCCTTGCCGGCCGCGCTGACATAAGCTTAGGTTTAGCCGGTGTTCCAGATTGGCGATATAAATACTGATGGTCGAGCGGCCAATATTCAGCTCCGTTTCTGCTGCGGTAAAACCACCACAATCCACCACCGTCTGAAAAATGCGCAGCAGCTTAATATCATGCTGCGTCAGGTTTTTTGGTAATCTGGCCATAAAGTTGATTATTTTCAAACTAAGCGTTGAATGTTTGGTATTTAATCCGGTCTGCTAAGCTGGTGCAATACCCCCAATGGTGTGGAGATAAAGATGACCCCTGACACAACCAACCCTTTACTGAAAACTGGCTGCTATATCAATGGCCGCTGGTGCGATGCCGACAAAAGATTTGCCGTGCTAAACCCGGCCAACCAGCAGCTGCTGGCCCAGGTCAGTGATGCCGGTGCGGCCGAGGCTGAGCAAGCGGTACTGGCTGCCAGTACAGCCTTTGCCGGTTGGGCGGCCTTACCGGCGGCCAAACGTAGCGAGCTGCTGCAGCGCTGGTATCAGTTGGTGCTACAACATCAGGATGAACTGGCCCGCTTGCTGACGCTGGAGCAGGGTAAACCGCTTTCCGAGGCCAAAGGCGAAATAGCCTATGGCGCGTCTTATTTACAATGGTTTGCCGAAGAAGCCAAACGGCTTTACGGCGATACCATACCGGCGCCCTCAGCTGATAAGCGCATTATTGTGCAGCGGCAACCGGTAGGGGTGGTAACGGCCATTACGCCGTGGAATTTCCCCAACGCCATGATTGCCCGTAAAGCCGCTGCAGCCCTTGCAGCTGGCTGTACCTTTGTGGTGAAACCGGCGCAACAAACGCCATTGTCGGCGCTGGCGTTGGCAGAGCTTGCCGATCAGGCCGGTATTCCACCTGGCGTATTTAATGTGGTAGTGGGCGGTGATGCCAAAGCCATCGGCGCTGTGCTTACCCAGCACCCTAAAGTGGCCAAGTTTAGCTTCACCGGCTCTACGGCGGTGGGTAAGCAGCTGCTGAAACAATGTGCTGATGGCGTAAAACGGGTCACCATGGAGCTGGGTGGCAATGCGCCCTTTATCGTGTTTGACGATGCCGACTTAGACGCTGCGGTGCAGGGCCTGCTGGCATCGAAGTTTCGTAATGCCGGCCAAACCTGTGTCTGTGCCAACCGCATTTTGGTGCAGCGCGGTGTATATCAGGCTTTTGCCGATAAACTGGCGATTGCCATCACCCAGCTTAAGGTCGGCGATGGTTTAAGCAGCGACAGCCAAATAGGCCCTTTAATTGACGATGACGCGCTGCAGAAAGTCAGCAGTTTAGTGCAAAGCGCAGTAGCGGATGGTGCCCGTGTATTGCTGGGCGGTAAAGCTGATAGCGCAGGGAAACAGTTTTACCAACCCACCTTGTTGTGCGGTGTGCGCGCTGATATGGGCATAAGTCGCGAGGAAATTTTTGGCCCGGTGGCGCCACTGATGGCATTTGACACCGAGCAGGACGCCATTGCGCTGGCTAACAGCACCGAGTATGGCCTGGCAGCTTACTTTTACAGCCGCGATATTGGCCGGGTGTTTCGGGTGGCACAACAACTACAGTTTGGCATGGTGGGTATTAATGAAGGCATTATCTCCAATGCGGCCGCGCCTTTTGGCGGCGTAAAGCAATCGGGCTTTGGCCGTGAAGGCTCTAAATATGGCCTGGATGATTATACCGACGTTAAATACCTGTGTTTAGGTGGGATCTAACCGAGCATATTGAACAGGCAACAGCATGAGTAATCAGCAGTTACAACAGCGTAAGCAGGCCGTATTCGCCCGTGGCCAGGGTAATCTGTATCCGGTGTATGTACAGCGGGCAAAAAATGCCGAAGTGTGGGATGTCGAGGGTAACCGTTATATCGACTTTGGCACTGGCATAGCGGTATGTAATACCGGCCATGCTCACCCCAAAGTGGTGGCGGCGGCACAAGCCCAGTTGGCCGATTTTAGTCACAGCTGCCTGATGATTAACCCCTATGCTGAAGCAGTCGAACTGGCCGAAAAGTTGACCCAGCTAGCGCCTGGCTGCAGCGAGAAAAAAGCCATCTTTGTCAGCACCGGCGCTGAAGCGGTAGAAAACTGTATTAAAATCGCCCGGGCCTATACCCGCCGTCGTGGTGTTATTGCCTTTAGCGGCGGCTTTCATGGCCGCACCAATATGACGATGGCGTTAACCGGCAAAGTCGCGCCCTATAAAACGCTGTTTGGGCCTTTTCCGGCCGATATTTACCATCTGCCCTTTCCGATGGCGCTGCATGGGGTCAGCACAGCGCAGTCATTGGCCGCACTGCATAAGTTGTTTAAGGTGGATATCGCGCCTGAAGATGTTGCGGCGATTATTATTGAGCCGGTGCAAGGTGAGGGCGGTTTTTATCCGGCACCGGCTGAGCTGCTTAAGGCGCTACGCCAGGTTTGTGATCAACACGGCATAGTGCTGATTGCCGATGAAATTCAAACCGGCTTTGGCCGCACCGGTAAGCTGTTTGCCATGGAGCATAGTGGGATTGAGCCAGACCTTATCACCATGGCCAAGGGGATCGCCGGTGGCTTGCCATTGGCGGCCGTGGTGGGTAGAAGTGCCATTATGGATGCGCCGTTACCGGGCGGGTTGGGCGGCACCTATGGCGGCTCGCCGGTAGCCTGTGCCGCAGCACTGGCGGTGCTGGAGGTGATTGAGCAGGATAAACTGTGCGAGCAGGCCAATCTAATTGGTGAAGCCTTTGCCGCACGCTTAGCGGCACTGCAGCAGCAGTTTCCAAAGCGTATTGCCGAGGTACGCCAGCTCGGTGCCATGATCGCCATTGAATTTATGCGCGATGGTGAGCCTGACGTGGCCTTAACCCAGCAGATCATCGCCCGCGCTGTTGATCACGGCCTGATTTTATTGTCCTGCGGCTTTTATGGCAATGTACTGCGCTTCTTACCGCCGCTAACGATAGAAGCCGACATCCTGCAGCAGGGGCTGGACAAGCTGGATGTATTGCTACGCTCGGCGTTAACTGTTTAATATTTTGCTTTTTTGTTAAATATTTGGTTAGTGTCTACGCTTAGTGTTTAGCATAAGGATGGCTAAACATGTTTAAAAATGTGCTTTTGTCGTTGTTGTTGTGTTGGACGCCCCCGCTGATTGCCGCCAAACCCGAGCTGCTGTTGGCCGAAACATACAACAATACGGTGGATGTGCAGCAGTACTGGGTAAGCGAAAAGCTCGACGGTGTGCGTGCGTATTGGAATGGCACGCAACTTATTTCACGCGGCGGTAATATTATTGCGGCACCCGCCTGGTTTACTGCCGGCTTTGGTGCTCAGCCCTTAGATGGTGAGTTGTGGCTCGGGCGTAATCAGTTTGCAGCAACCTTAAGTATTGTCAGTAAGCAGCAGCCAGTTGAGGCCGAATGGCAGCAGCTGCGCTATTACATTTTTGAACTGCCTGCAGCGGCCGGAAACTTTAGCTCACGTGTGGCAGCCATGCAGCAGTTGGTGCTAAAGCAAAACAGCCCTTACCTTACGATGGTGCCGCAATTCAGGCTGGCCGATGCGGCGGCGTTACACGCCAAGCTGGCAGAGCTGGAGCAGGCCGGTGCAGAGGGCTTAATGCTGCACCATCAGGATGCGCATTATCACACCGGCCGAAGCAGTGTGTTATTAAAGCTAAAATCGTATCAGGACACCGAGGCAGAAGTTATTGGTTACCGGCCAGGCAAAGGCAAGTATCTGGGTATGGTTGGGGCTTTAGTCGTGAAAACGCCAGAGGGCAGAACCTTTGCGCTGGGCAGTGGTTTAACCGACGAGCTACGGAAAAACCCACCGGCAGTAGGTACACTAGTAACCTACCGCTACAACGGAGAAACCAGCACCGGCTTACCACGCTTTGCCCGCTTTTTACGGGTGCGGGTGGGCTTTTAGTTCAAATTATTCGACGTTTTGAATTTGCTCTCTCATCTGCTCAATTAGCACCTTCAGCTCCACGGCTGCATTGGTAATGTCGGTGCTGATAGCTTTGGATGACAGCGTATTCGCTTCGCGGTTAAATTCCTGCATCATAAAATCTAACCGTCGGCCGCAGGCGCCGCCTTTTTTCAGCGTATGGCGAGTTTCTTTGATATGGGCGTCGAGGCGATCCAGCTCTTCGGCGACGTCTGATTTGGACGCTAAAAACGCCATTTCCTGCTCTAAACGGCTTTGGTCTAAATCGGTTTGAATTTCATTTAACCGGTTAACGATGCGATCACGCTGCCACTGCATCGCTTGTGGCAGATGGCTGCGGACAAAGGCCACTTGCTCTGAAATTGCCGTTAAGCGCTGTTGGATCATCTCTTCGATGGCTTCACCTTCGCGGCCACGGCCGGCCAAAAAGTCTTGTAACGCAGCGTCAAATCCCGCCAGTAATTCAGCTTGCAGACTATCTACATCTTCGCTTGGGGTTTCCATCACACCAGGCCAGCGCAAAATGTCGGCAATGTTGAGTTGCGCTTGGGGCGCTTTTTGCAGTAGTTGCTGGGCTTTTTGTAGCAATTGCTCAGCGAATACCTCGTTCAACGTCAGCTCGCCGGCGGCCTGGTTAGCCTGATAACGCAGGTTTACTTCGATTTTGCCGCGTTGCAGGGCGTTACGCAGTTTGTCGCGCAGCAAGCTTTCTAAGCCACGAAACTGCTCGGGCAGGCGAAAGTAGGATTCCAGGTAACGCTGGTTTACCGAGCGGATCTCCCACTGGGCGGTGCCCCAGCTGGCTTTGGTTTCGTGGCGGGCGAAGGCGGTCATGCTGTGGATCATAATGAGTTCTCTGGCGACAAATAAACACCGAGTATACCGTAGGAACACGGAATTTGGCGAATTGCTCGCCCTCAACCTGGATCCACCCTATAATAACCGCCATTGTTAATTTCAGGAGTGCAGCTATGCGTCCAAGTGGCCGAACCGCTAGTCAGATCCGTGCCCTTACCTTTACCCGTCAATTTACCGCCCATGCTGAAGGCTCGGTGTTGGTGGAATTTGGTAATACCAAAGTTATTTGTACCGCCAGTGTGATTGAAGGCGTACCACGCTTTATGAAAGGCCAGGGCAAGGGCTGGGTAACGGCAGAATACGGTATGTTGCCACGCGCTACGCACACCCGTAATGACCGTGAAGCAGCGCGTGGTAAGCAAGGTGGCCGCACCATGGAAATTCAGCGCTTAATTGGCCGCGCACTGCGCACCGCGGTAGATTTAAAGCTGCTGGGCGAAAATACCATTACTATCGACTGTGATGTGATTCAGGCTGATGGCGGCACCCGCACCGCCTCTATTACCGGTGCCTGTGTGGCGTTGGTGGATGCGCTTAACTTTATGCGCGCTAAAGGCATGATTAAAACCAACCCATTGAACTTTATGGTAGCGGCTGTTTCCGTTGGCATATACAAGGGCACAGCGGTGGCTGATTTAGACTACGCCGAAGATTCTAATGCTGAAACCGATATGAATATCGTGATGACCGAAACCGGCAAAGTGATTGAAATTCAGGGCACGGCCGAAGAAGCGCCGTTTAGCTTTGAGGAAATGCAGCAAATGCTGGATTTAGGCAAGCATGCCATCCGTGAAATTATTGACGAGCAAAAGCGCGTTTTAGCGTAAGACTTCATTCAGGTTTACAGGTAAAGATAACCCTATGAAACAATTTCAAATTGATTTTATTGAGTTTGCGCTGTCGCGCCAGGTGCTGAAGTTTGGCAGCTTTACGCTGAAATCTGGCCGCACCAGCCCCTACTTTTTTAATGCCGGGCTGTTTAACACTGGCGGTGATTTAGCCAAGTTAGGCCGTTTTTATGCCGCGGCATTACAGGATAGTGGCCTGGAATTTGATGTGCTGTTTGGCCCGGCCTATAAGGGTATTCCTATTGCGACTACCACCGCAGTTGCGCTGGCTGATCACTATAACCGCGATGTGCCGTACTGCTTTAACCGCAAAGAAGCCAAAACCCATGGCGAGGGTGGTAACTTAGTTGGCTCGCCACTAAAGGGCCGCATTATGCTGGTGGATGATGTTATAACCGCCGGCACGGCTATTCGTGAATCGATGCAGCTTATTCAGGCGCAGGGCGCTGAGCTGACCGGTGTGTTAATTGCGCTGGATAGGCAAGAGCGCGGTCAGGGTGAGCTGTCGGCCATTCAGGAAGTGGAGCGTGATTTTAATACCAAGGTTATCTCCATTATCAGTTTGCCGGATTTAATTAGCTACCTGGCCGATAAGCCTGAGATGGCACAGCACCTGGAAGCCGTGAAGGCCTACCGGGCGCAATATGGTGTGAACTAAAATGTTAAAACCAAACGGTGTCGGTTTAGGTCGCATTATCAAAGCAGCAAAATGCTCGATGCAAGGCTTTGCGGCCAGCTGGAAGTTTGAGTCCGCCTTTCGGCAGGAAGCCACTTTAGCCGTTATCTCTGTGCCATTGGCGGCTTGGCTTGCCACTTCGGTTAGCCAGTTTGCGCTGTTAGTCAGTGTTTGGTGTTTGGTGCTGGTGGTGGAGCTATTAAATTCTGCCATTGAATCACTGACTGACCGGGTTAGTTTAGAGCGGCATGAACTGTCTGGCCGGGCCAAAGATATGGGCTCGGCAGCGGTGTTTGTTAGCTTAGTGATCGTGGCGCTGGTATGGGGCGCTGCGATTTACGAACGTTTTATCTGAGCCTAACTTGATGAAAGAAGGGATTAGGTGTGCTTCGGCGCGTTGGCGTAAAGCAGTGTGGCTGGAAATGCTTTCTCCGCCGGCTTCAAGGATCACATCCATGTGCCCTCTCAGCCTGCGCGGCATCCATGCCGCTGCTACGAAAGCACACCAGCCACGCTGCTAACAGTCCGGTGTTTTATTCAGGAAAATAAAGCCAGTTGTAGTTGTGTCCACTGATTAGCCCAGTGCTGGGTGGGTAACCGGGTGAAACCGGAGCGGACAAACTGGCTGAGTTTACCTTCTACCGTGGCCAGCAGCAGGTTAGCCAGCTCACCTTCATCGATACCAAAGCTTTTGCCCTCACGCAGCTTACGTTCACGCAGACATTGCTTTAACTGAGTTTCCAGTTTTTCAAACAGCTGGGCGACGCGTTCTTGCAAGCGCTCCTGTTCGCCTTGTAACGCATCGCCGGTTAAGATGCGGCAAATGCCCGGGTTACGCTCAGCAAACAGCAGTATCAGCTGCAAAATTAACTCGGTGCGGCTGGCGGTGTCTTTGTGCTCGTCCAGAATCACGTTAATGCGTGACAATAGGGTGTCTTCAATAAACTCGATCAGGCCTTCAAACATGCGGGCTTTGCTGGGAAAGTGGCGGTAAAGCGCGGCCTCGGAGACGCCGACTTTCTCAGCTAATGCTGCAGTAGTTATACGCTGGCCGTTATTGCTTTGCAGCATGGCGGCTAAGGCTTGCAGAATATCTTCTTTACGGTTGGTACGACGTGGTGCCGGCATTTACGCTTTCCCTGAATGGCCAAAGCCGCCTTCGCCGCGCGCGGTCTGCTCAAAACTGTCTACGATATTAAATTCAGCTTGCACCACCGGCATAAATACCAGCTGAGCGATGCGATCACCCGGTTCAATGGTAAAGCTATCGCTGCCACGATTCCACATTGATACCATTAATGGCCCCTGATAATCTGAGTCGATTAAACCGACCAGATTGCCCAACACGATGCCGTGCTTATGACCCAGGCCAGAGCGGGGCAGGATAGTCGCGCACAGGTTAGCATCGCCGATAAAAATGGATAAACCGGTTGGGATCAGTACTGTCTCACCCGGTGCCAGGCTTAAAGTGTTATCCAGACAAGCGCGCAAGTCTAACCCGGCAGAGCCTGCTGTGGCATAGGCTGGCAATGGAAACTCGTTACCAATACGCGGGTCAAGAATTTTTAAATCGATGGCTTTTTTCATTTACGGCATAGCTCTTCTATCAAGTTTAAAATTAGTTGGCGCTAAACAGCTGCTTAATCTGTAGCAAAATGGCAGTAGCCAGCGCGGTTTTGCTTTGTACCGGTAAGCTGTGCTGGCCATGCTGCCATAACAAAGTGACAGCATTGTCATCGCTGTTAAAACCTAAATGCTGCGCTGATACGTCGTTAGCGCAAATCAGGTCGAGCTTTTTACGGTTAAGTTTATCCTGGGCGTACTG
The DNA here is from genome assembly GCF_039871805.1 of Rheinheimera fenheensis. Classification (NCBI taxonomy): domain Bacteria; kingdom Pseudomonadati; phylum Pseudomonadota; class Gammaproteobacteria; order Chromatiales; family Chromatiaceae; genus Rheinheimera; species Rheinheimera fenheensis. The sequence goes on along the minus strand of NZ_JBDPJM010000002.1, from coordinate 421,321 downwards.
CAGTACATTTTGCGTTTCTGCGGCAAAACCGACAGTAAAGGGACGTTTGGTTGTTAATGCGGCGACGCTGGCAATAATATCCGGGTTTTGCACCAGCTTAAGCTCAAGCGCGCTGTCGCCTTGCTTTTTCATTTTTTCATCAGCAATTTGCGCCACGCGATAGTCGGCCACCGCCGCACAGCCGATAAAAATATCGCTTTGCACCGCCAGCGCCATAGTGGCGTCATACATTTGCTGCGCGCTGGTCACGTCAATCCGCGTTACACCCGCCGGGGTAGCTAACTGCACCGGACCGCTGATTAGTGTGACCTCTGCGCCCATGGCGGCCGCTTGTGCGGCTAAGGCAAAGCCCATTTTGCCGGAGCTATGGTTAGAAATGTAGCGCACCGGATCAATGGCCTCGCGGGTGGGGCCGGCGGTTATTGTAATTTTAATGTTATTAAGTTGGTGTTCAGTATTAAAATGCTTTTCTAGCGCACTAACCAGCTCTAATGGTTCCAGCATGCGGCCTGCACCTGTATCGCCACAAGCCTGATCGCCTACGCCCGGACCATAAATGTAAAAATTATATGAACTTAACCTGGCTAAATTTTGCTGGGTGGCTATGTTTTTATACATCTGCTGGTTCATGGCAGGCGCAACAGCCACCGGCGCAGCGGTGGCCAAAATGCAGGTAGTCAGCAAGTCGTTTGCCAGGCCATGGGCCATGCGGGCAATAACATCGGCGCTGGCCGGGGCAACTAATACCAGGTCGGCCCATTTTGCCAGCTCGATATGGCCCATAGCCGCTTCAGCGGCCGGGTCGAGCAGGCTGGTGCTAACCGGGTTGCCGGAAAGCGCCTGTAAGGTGAGCGGCGTAATAAAATGCTGGGCGGCGTCGGTTAAAATAACCCGCACCTCAGCACCACGCTCTTTTAAGCGGCGCACAAGGTCGGCACTTTTATAGGCGGCAATACCGCCACTGATACCCAGTAAAATGCGTTTATTGGCAAGCGTTTGCTGCATAACAGAGCCACCGGCAACAGAAAAAACTGGCGCTAAGATAGCATGGAAACACTAATTCAGCATCAATTCAGGGAGTGATTGCATGAGTATTCGACACTGGCCCACCACCGAGCGGCCACGGGAAAAATTGCTCGACAGAGGGGCTACGGCACTGTCGGACGCTGAGCTGTTGGCAATATTTTTACGCACCGGCATCGCCGGTACTGATGCCGTTACGCTGGCGCGCCAATTACTTGGCCAGTTTGGTTCGTTAAGACGCTTACTGGGCGCCAGCCAGGCCGACTTTTGTGCCGCCAAAGGCCTGGGTGAAGCCAAATTTGTTCAGTTACAGGCGGTGTTGGAGCTAAGCAAGCGTTACTTGCAGCAGCAAATGCAGCGCGAAACCGTATTTAACGAGCCTGCCGCAGTAAAACGCTATTTGCAGCACGCGATAAGCGGCGAGCAGCGCGAAGTATTTTTATTATTGTATTTAGACAGCCAGCACCGGCTAATTAAGGCCGAGCCGTTGTTTGCCGGCACGATAGATGCCTCGCCGGTGTATCCGCGTATTGTAGTTCAGCAGGCTTTAGCGCATAATGCCGCCGCTGTTATTCTGGCGCACAATCATCCTTCTGGCGTGGCCGAACCCAGCCGGGCGGATAAAGCGATAACTGAACGTTTGGTTCAGGCGCTGATGTTGGTAGATATCAAGGTGTTGGATCACTTTATAGTGGGCGATGCCGATGTGATCTCCTTTGCTGAGCGTGGCTGGCTGTGATGATCTGCGAAGATCCACGGCGGATCCTTGCGCGCGGCCGAAAGATTTCGCTTGAATAAGGCGGCTTATTCGTGTATAAATTGCGCCCTCTTGTTTTGGGGCAACCTTCTTGGCCGGAAGGGTGATGACAGCTCGAGCTGATGTAATTTTGGAGAACTATTGACATGTCTAGAGTGTGCCAAGTAACTGGCAAGGGTCCGATGGTAGGTAACCGTCGTTCGCACGCCAACAATGCTACTAAGCGCCGTTTCCTGCCTAACCTGCAAACTCACCGTTTCTGGGTTGAAAGCGAAAACCGTTTTGTTACATTACGTACTTCTACCCGTGGTATGCGCATCATCGATAAGAAAGGTATCGATGCGGTATTAGCCGAAGTGCGTGCTAACGGTCACAAGGTGTAAGGAAATAAAAAATGCGCGATAAAATCCGTTTAGTCTCTTCTGCAGGCACTGGTTTCTTCTACACAACGACGAAGAACAAGCGCACTATGCCAGAAAAGATGGAAATCAAAAAGTTCGATCCTAAAGTGCGTAAGCACGTGATTTTCAAAGAAGCGAAAATCAAGTAATCGAACAGCTAAACCCGGCCTATGCCGGGTTTTTGCTTTTTAAGCCCCGCCTCGGCTACTATGCCCCCTGTTGTTTAATCACCTCAGATTTTTACCATGCTAAAACTGTCCCGTCGCAACTGGAACAATGTGCTGATCTTTGCCGTGCTGATTTTAATGTTTGTGTTATACGGCATACCACAGCGCTTGGCAGAGCGGAGTGCTGACGAGCATCGGTTAATTCCTGCCGATGCTGAACTGCTTATGGTAGCGTTTGGCCAACAACGGCTGATTAAGGCCGGGCCACAATGGCAGCTACAACCTGCAGCGACAGTACCGGTAGATGCGGCTAAGCTGGCATTGGCCTGGCAGCACAGTCTGTTAACACCGGTTGAGGTTAATAATGATCAAAGCCGGATACCGCTGGCACAGGCCAGTGTGCAACTGGTGGGCCACAGCGCGCCGATGATATGGCTGTTATATCCGGATGTGGATGGACGTTATTTGTTGCAGCAGGCGGGGCAACAACAATTTTATGCACTGAATGCAGCGGAAGCGCAGTTGTTGTTTCTACTGTAGTGGCAAAGTAAGCAAAAAGCGCAAACTGGCCGCAGCTTGGCCAGTTTGAACAAGGCAAATTTAGAATATTCCGGGTATGAACGCAGCAATCTGCTGTTTGTACTTACGGTAAGTGTGACCAAAGCTGCGCAGTAAATCACGCTCTTCGTAATACATACCCACTGCGATATATATCGAGAACAGCAATGCCAACACAAAACGGCTGGCTGACATCTCGGGCGTTGCCCACAGTAGCATCAGCATGCCCAGCATCATGGGATGGCGGCTGTAGCGGTACATGAACGCCTTGGTAAACGGCAGCGCAGTGTGAGGTGTGCGGATAAAGTACAAATACACCTGGCGCAGCCCCATCAGCTCAAAGTGGTTGGTGACAAACGTCGACAGCAGCAAGTACATCGCGCCAGCACCGTAAAGCAGGCTAAGCATGATGATTAGGCTTAAGCTTTCGACTTGCCATACCATGCCGGGTAAGCTTTGCCAGTAATACATTACCGTGCAGGTGGCTACACCCGACATCAGAATATAGGTAGAGCGCTCTGTCGCTTGTGGCAACAGTGTTGTTAACCATTTTTTAAAGCCGGCTCTGGCCATGACGGAATGTTGTACGCCAAACAGGCCAATTAAGCCCACGTTGGTTAGCATGGCAATCAGTGGAGAGGAAGCTTGCCACAGGCTGAGGCCAGCGGGTGCTAGACCACCCGCTGCCAGGATCAGCCAGAACAAGCCAAAACAGCCTACTGCGTAACTGAAGATACCATAACCAAGTACTGCGGTACGTTTGATAACGCCCTGGTTGTCCAGGTTTGTTGTTACTGCTGATGAGTGTTCTGTTAAGGTTTTCATAATATGTCTGCCTGTTGATCCTGAGCCAGAGTTAGCGCTTTTGCACCACGATTTCCAGGTACTCTGACGGCACTACCATGCTGCCATCTTCTGCGCGGTTAAAGCGGCCAATCAGCGCAATAATGTCTTGCTCTAACTGTCTGGCTTGTTCTGCGCTTAATGCGGCAAAAGCTTTATGCACCGGGCCGTAGTAAGTACGGAACAGCTCTATCCAATGTTGCGCCGAGCGGTAACGGAAATTGAATTCACGGCTGCGATAAGTAATTTGGGCTGCTTGCTGTTCAAACTGCGCATCGATAAAAGCACGGGTGCCCCATAATGCTGGTGACTGCACGCCGGCAGGTGGCGTGACGTAGCTGCCAATCAGCTTAAATAGTTGGCCGATAAAGCCTTCTGGTGTCCAGTTTGCCAGGCCAATTTTGCCGTTGCTTTTGCACACCCGGATCAGCTCTGCCGCACTTTGGCGTTGATTCGGGGTAAACATCACGCCAAAGGTCGACATCACGTTGTCAAAGCTGTTGTCGGCAAAAGGTAGGGCTTCGGCATCGGCCAGTTGATACTGCACCAGTAACCCCTCAGCGTCCGCACGACGTTTTGATTGCGCCAGTAAGGCGTCAACATAGTCGGTAGACATCACCTGGCAAAAGCGCCGGGCAGCAGCGAGCGTGGCATTACCATTGCCGCTGGCTACATCCAGTACCGATTGGCCAGAGCGTAAATCCATTGACTCGCATAATTGTTCACCACTGAGTTGCAGGGTGACACCAATGCGGCCGTAGTCGCCCGAGCCCCAGGTGTTGCGTTGTTTTTCTTTAATTGCAGTAAAGTCGATAGTAGGTGTTGCTTGAGTAGTTGCTAACATGGTTATTTCTCCGCTGGTTGATGTGAAGCACTGTTGTGCCAACGGCAGCAATAGTAGGTTGCAAGCAGATCTGAAGCTTGAAGAGGGTATGGAGATTTTGTGGGGATTTTATGCAGAGCCGAACAAAGTGGCGTGCTGTTTGGTTTTATTGTTTAATTTCAAAGAGTTTGCTGAACTTTGTTTTGGTCTGATTTTAGTTGAGTAAACCATATTGCTGCATTTTTGCCACTTCATCGGGCATAACAAAGCGTTTGATGTCGGCCATGCTCAGCTGTGGCCGTAACCGCCTGGCGTCTTCAATCGCCAGTTTTGCTGCTTTGGGTTTGTCAGCCATTGCCAGTGCAACGCTGAGTACCACGCGGGGTAAAAAAATCTTATCGTCAAAGGCACAGGCATTTTGGGCCACTTCTATTGCCTCATCCAACCGGCCATAGCTGAGCAAGCCTCTGGCCAGCAGGGCACCCCAGGCACCGATACGGTTGTCGCGCGGGCTGATACGAATACCGTGGTACATATGCGCAAAACCCTGCTCGTTACCCACCTGTAATTTGGCTGCGCCCAGTGCGGCCCAACCCTGAGCATTGCTTGGGTCCAGCTCCACGGCGCGCTCCAGCAACTTAATACCGCGAAAATGATCGCCCATATCGGCAAAAGCACAGCCGACATAACCTAATACGTCCGGGTCCTGGCTATCGAGTGCCAATGCGCGTTCGGCAGCGGCCAGTGCTTCGTCATGCCAGCCGTCGTGGCTAACCAAACCTACCAGATGGCCAATGGCTAAGGTGAGTGACAAATAGGCGTGGGCAAAGGCCAGTTCCGGATCTTTGGCGATGGCCTGGCGCAGTAAATTGGCGCATTCGGTAAAGCTGTCTTCGCTCCAGCCTTTTAACCCCAGCACCGCATGGCCCTGGCGGTATAACTCCCAGGCGGCCAGATCGACCTGGCGGCGTTTTCTGAGTGTGGTCAGTTCTACCCGGTTAATTTCCGGCTCGATAGCACTGGTCAGGTGCAGAGTAATGTCTGCTAACTGCTCAATCAGTTGCTCTACCGGTAAGTTTTTTCTTACTCCCCATAACACCCGGTCGCTGCCGGTTTCAATCAGTTTCACTGACAACATGGCCTGCTCGCCCAGGTTACCTACTGCGCCATCAACCAGATATTGAGCGCCGAGTTCCTGTGCAATATGCGCCGCATTAGCGTCTTTAGCGCGGTAATAGGCAGCACTGTTACGTGAGATGACTAAAAAGCCCGGTGTACGGGCTAAATGCAGATTAATGTCTTCGTACAGCGTTTCGGCCAAAAATGCCAATTGTTCAGAGCCATTGCAGGTGAAGGGCAGTACGGCAATTTTTATGCGTTTGTCCGGTGCCAGGTTGCGGATAGGAAACAAACAGGCACTGCCGCTTTCCTGGCTGCTGTCCAGGGCGCTTTGCAGCATCACTTTACTGACATCGGCCGTAAGATTCAGCTCGTTGCTGGCAGGGGCGTCAATGACGCTGGCAATAAACTGAAAGCCGCGACTGTGTAAGGTGGCAATGTATTTTTGCTCTTTACCATCATCACCAATGGCTTTACGGGCCGCTTTAATACAGCCGCTAAGGGTAGACTCCGATACCACTTTACCGGCCCAAAGTTCATCCAGTAGTTCAGTCTTACTCACAATGCGGTCGCGGTGGGCAATTAAATAAGCCAGCAGGTTAAACACCTGCGGCTCTATTGCCTGCACGTCGTCATTACAACGCAACTGATAGGTGCGGGTATCCAGTTCAAACTGATCAAATAACACGTGCATTAGCTTATCCATTACAATGCGCTGTTGCGCTTTCAGTCCATGATGCTGATGTGCAGCTGTTAGCAAGCGGTAGAATTAAGTTAGTAAAGCATAGTGATCGCAACGTAAAATGCCAACTGTCCATTTTTTTGCAGGAGTGTATCGTGCCAGAGTTACCAGAGGTTGAAGTGTCGCGCCAGGGCATTAGCCCGTATTTGCAAAACCAGCAGCTGGTTAACGTGGTTGCCCGCCAACGCCAGTTGCGCTGGTGGGTACCGGACGAGGTATTGGCACAAACTAACCAGCCGATTTTATCGGTTACCCGGCGCGCCAAATATTTGCTTATCCAGCTACCTGCCGGCGATATTATTCTACATTTGGGTATGTCCGGCCATTTAAAGGTTATCCCGGTCGATACGCCAGCCACTAAACATGATCATATTGATTTAGTGTTAGCCAGTGGTATGGCGCTTAGATTAAACGATACCCGTCGCTTTGGTGCGGTGTTGTGGCAGCAGAAGGGGGAAGTACACCCGTTGCTGGCCAGCTTAGGGCCGGAGCCACTGAGCGATAACTTTAATCTGGCACACTTAACGGCGGCGTTTGCCAAGCGTGGCAGTGCCGCCAAACTGGTACTGATGGATAACCATGTGGTGGTAGGCGTGGGGAATATCTATGCCAACGAGGCGCTGTTTAAAGCCGGAATTTTGCCGTCTAAACCGGCCAAAGCGGTTACTGCAGAGCAACTGAAGACACTGTTGCCGGTGATCAAAGACACCCTTGCTGCTGCGATTAAGCAAGGTGGCACCACGTTAAAAGACTTTAGCCAGGCCGATGGTAAACCGGGTTATTTTGCCCAGCAGTTACTGGTGTATGGCCGGGGTGGCCAGCCCTGTATAACCTGTAGTACAACACTGAATGAAATTCGGTTGGGCCAGCGCAGCACCGTGTTTTGCCCCCAGTGCCAGCGTTAAGCTAAAAGCCCCTGGTGGCGGTAACGCGCAGCTCAATACCATTTAAATTGTCGTTGTCAGTCATCGCCCGGGTCAGGTCGATATGAATTAAGGTGCCGCGGCTGGAATGATTTGACAGCAAACGAATGCCGGCGCCCACACCAACCAGCGTGCCGCCGGCTGAGGTATTGGCGTCCTGCTCGGCGGTTTGCCAGATTTTGCCGGCGTCGATATAAGTAGCAAAGGCCACGTCCAGTAGTTGCCATAACGACCAATCGGTATAGCGGCGATATTCCGCTGTTAACAACGCCCTGGCTTCACCACTTCTGAAATAGCTGGGGTAAGCACGTAGCTGGTCATCACCGCCAATATACAGTGGCTCATCACGGAATAAATTTTTCCCTTTATCCAGATGTAATTTACCCACCAAACTGTGGTACTCATCTAGCTGCTTAACCAGTTGCCAGTGGCTACTAAGCAGGTATTGCGGCTGCGCAAACTGACGCTCCAGGTAGCGGGCATCGGCCAGTAAATACAGATCGGCTGCCAGCTGCCAGTTTTTCGCTGCGCTAAGCTGCCAGAAAAGGGCGTTATTGTCAGCACCAAGCTGCTTGCTGTATTGACCAAGACGGGCATTAAACTGCCAGCCAAAGTTAAAATCCTCAGTGCGGTTAAACGAGTTAATATTAAACAGTTTTTTATAGTCAGCCCTTACCAGCTCATATTCCAGCCAAAGTGCCGATAGATTACGCTCCTCTGGCAGGCCAAACAGGGTGTTGTCATTGGCGCTAAACTGCACGTCTTCAAGATCCAGCGCGAAGCGCAGCCGGTGAATATTGTGGCTGTCGGGGTAAAGCCGGTAGCCAAACTCGGCTTTGGCATGGTCGCGTTGACGGTTAAAGCTGTTGTACTCTTCGCCGGCGTCATATTCAAACACGTCTTCGGTGGTGCTCTCGACTTCAAACCCCAGCGCCCATGGGGAGGACAGCCGGTAAAAAGGCCGGTTAACACTTAGCAGATAATTATCGCCGTCGCTGTTGTTGCTGTAGGCCAGAGTACCGTTCCAGAACTCACCAAACAGGTTGGGTGAAAACAGCGTAAAGCCGACGCCACTGCGCTCACTGTCGCGTTTGTACAGCAGGTTTAGCCGGTTGCCACTGCCTAACAGGTTGTCCTCTTCAAAACCTATGGCGCTTTTACTGCGGCCACCCTCACTGGAAAAATCCAGCGTGGGTAGCAGTGACCAGTTGTCCCAAGTGCTGACATTAACAATTACACTGTTATCGCTGGCACAAAAATGAGTAATGCGTACTTCAGCCTCGCGCAGGTAACGGCGGCTACGCAGCAACCGCTCGGTTTCTTTAAGCTCCTCTAAATGCAGGGCATCGCCCTCAGCAAACAGTAAGTCTTCTGCCAGCACTGAGGTTTTGGTGACTGTATGGGTATAGTTGGCAAATTCGTGCAGCCAGAAAGAGGCGGGATCATCCAGATCAAAGATATTATTTGCCGTAAAGCTGATGCTGCGGATAGTGATGCCGGCGTCACTGGTTAAAAACTGGTTTTCAGCGACCGGCTGGCAGTCAGCATAAACCTGGCCACAACACAGCAACAACAGGCTTAGGTTTACGCTTGCTCTCATAACCGGCTCCCTTGGCAGTATGCTGTAATTGTAGTGCAGCAACCTTAAAACTACCTTAACCTGTGCCAAGGCGCCAATAAAATTGGTAATACAATTATTTAGTTGTAGTCAAATTAAGGTCTTTTAGCGTTTTTACCATATTCAGTGGAAATTCACCGCTATGCTTTATAAAATAACGCCATCTTTTGCTTATTGTGCAATAGGTTAATCCCGTTAACCGCAAATGAGGAACCCTATGGACGTGCCCAGTAGCAGGTGTAGCCTGCCAATGATCATTCGTTACGCCATGTTCGCTTAGCCGGGCGCCCAACAGCCCTTGCTAAGCCAGTTTAGTAAGAGGTTGCTATGGAATTGCCGGCGCTTATCAGCACACTGCGTACTGCGCTTGAATCTGATACCGTGCACCTGCTGCGTGAGCAGGTAGAGGATGTACACCCGGCCGATTTGGCCACCGCCTTAGTAGAATTTGCGCCGCAAGACTTATGGACGCTGCTGACAGTGCTGCCGCGCGCCGAGCAGGCCGAAGTGTTTGGCTATTTGCCGCCAGAGCAGCAGGTTAGGCTGTCTATTCGCATCAGCCGGCGCAAGCTGGCGCCTATAATCCGCCAGATGTCAGCTGACGAGCGTGCCGACTTATTTAACCGCTTAAGTGACGAGCAACGCGAAACACTGCTACCCGCACTGGCTCAGGCCGAGCGTGAAGACTTACTGCGCTTAAGTTCGCACGAAGAAGGCACCGCCGGTGCCATTATGACATCTGACTACGCCATTTTGGCGCAGCACCTTAATGTGGCACAGGCGTTGGAGTCATTACGCCGCGAAGCACCGGATAAAGAAACCATCTATTCCGCCTATGTAGTAGACGATGCCCGTAAGTTAATAGGCGTGGTGACCCTGCGCGATCTTATTCTGGCGCCGGTGACGATGCCGATTGACGAGCTGGTAAACCATGACCCTATTTATGCCGGTGTTGAGATGCCACAGGAAGAAGTGGCGGCACTGGTAGCCAAATACGACTTAATGGCACTGCCTATTGTTAACAGCCAGCATCAGATGGTGGGTATTGTTACCTATGACGATGCGATGGACGTTGCCGCCGAAGAAGCCACCGAAGACTTTCACAAAACTGCCACCATCGGCAAACTGGAAACCAGCGTTAAAGAAGCCGGCATAGGCTTGCTGTACCGTAAACGTGTGCTGTGGCTGGTGATCCTGGTGTTTGGCAATATTTTCTCTGGTGCTGGTATTGCCTACTTCGAAGGCACTATTGCCGCCCATGTGGCGCTGCTGTTCTTTTTACCGCTGTTAATCGGCAGTAGCGGCAATGCCGGTGCGCAATCCGGCACCCTGATGGTGCGCGCCCTGGCCACCGGCGAAATTAAACTGCGCGACTGGGGGTATTTACTGGGTAAAGAGTGCCTGGTCGCTGGCCTTTTAGGCCTGACCATGGCCGCGGCGGTAGTAGGCTTAGGCTGGTGGCGCGGCGGTTATGATATTGCAGTTGTTGTTGCCCTTACCATGATGCTGGTAGTACTGGCCGGCAGTTTAATTGGCCTGTCGCTACCCTTTTTACTCAGCCGCTTTAAGCTCGACCCCGCCACCGCCAGCGGCCCGCTGATTACCTCTATCGCCGACGTCGCCGGCGTGGTGCTGTATTTTTCTATCGCCACCTGGTATTTGGGGCTGTAAAAACCCATGAAAATTTAGCTGTAAAAGTAAGCGGTTAATGGCTGCTTACAAATCATTGTTGCCAAAATTTTTGCCGCAGGTAAACTCGCCGTGCATTTAAAGGAGGTTATATGCGCAATATATTAAAAACAACAATACTGGCTTCAATGTTATCAACTGTTGCGGTGGCAGGTGCTGCCCAGGCAGAGGTGTATTATGAGCTGGGTGCGACACAAATTTCTGCCGATATTGAAAGCGAAAGCGTCAGTCATTTCGGTGCAACTGGCGTGGTGGGAACTACTTTAAAAACAACAGAAAAGTTCGCCCACAAAGTAGAAGCGTTAGCCGTTATTGGCTTAAATTCTGACAAAGTGTACGGTGTTGATGTTAAGTTGCAGTCTCTGATCGGTGCTGCTTACCGCCCAACGCTGAAACTGAATGACTCTGTTGAATTACATGCCCGTTTAGGCGTATTCAACGGTCGTGTTAAAGCCAGCGGCTTTGGCATGAGTGAGTCTGACTCGAGCACAGAAGTGGGTTTTGGTGTAGGTATTGATTTTAACAAGGTGTCACTGTCTTACTTAAACGTAGACGACACGAACTTTATCACTGCGACTTACCGCTTCTAATCACACTATCAGAGGTGTGGGTTAAAAAGTATTAAGGCCTGATAATTCAGGCCTTTTTTGTCTTTAGTGTTTACCACAACCAATCAAAACTGATTTCAACCGGCACCCCTTCAATGTCGGTAATTGGCTGCTCGGGCGTTAAGGTGAGTTTAAGTACCGCCTGTTCGCCATCAAACGGGCCGGCTAATTTCGCCGGCAGGCGCTCCAGCAGCTGGGCGGGCTCGGTAATGGTAGCGCGCACCTTATCACCGTTGGGCAGCCGTACCGTTGCGCTGCCGCCTACCTTGGCATAATCGAGGTACTTTGGCTCCAGATAGCCGAAGATCACCGGCGCGGGCCGGTTGGATAACAGCAAAAGCGGCTGGTTTTGCTGGACAAATTCGCCGGCTTTTACCTGAATATCAATAACCCGGCCGGCCGATAAAGCGGTAATCGCCAGCTGCTGTTGCTGTGCTTGCAGCTGGGCCAGAGCCTGTTGCAGCTGGCGGCGGGCCTGGGCCACGCTACCGGCCAGTTGCTGAATTTGTTGCTGCTGGCTTAGCTGCAAGGTATCGGTTTTGGCCTGCTCTAACGCCAGTTTGGCGTTGGTCAGTGTTTGCTGCACGGCGGCCATTTCATGGGTTAGCACTAAGCCCGAGCGCTTAAAGTTCTGGTAGCTGCTCAGGTACTCGCTTTGCTGGGTAACGGCTTGCTCGGCAATGCTAATGCTGGCCTGCCGCTGCTGTAATACTGCCTGATCAGACACAGCAACCGGTTGCGCCAGTTGTGCCAGTTGCTGTTGCAGCTCCGTTATTTGCGCACCTAACTGCGGGTCTTGCAGCTGCAGTAGCAGGCTGCCGCTGTTTATGCGTTGGCCTTTGGTAACCGCAATACTGACTAAACGGGCATTGGCCGGTGAGCGCAGCTCGAGTGGCTCGGTACTGATAAGGCCGGGGGCCAGGATCAGCAGTTGTGGCCTAAGCAGCACCCACAGTACCAGTAGTACCGGCAACAGCACTAACGCCAGCAGCATATACCAACGCGCTTTATAGGCACCGCGTTTGGCCGCTGCGTAGTCGACTTTCAGCCCCTGCTCCACGATGGGCTGGCTGGCTTTGCTGCTTGGCTGATAATTAATTTTCATTAAAACTTTCTTCCCCGTTTCAACACCCACCAGGGTGCCATAGAACTTTCTTCGTGCGAGCGGCGCACCACTTCATTTAACAAGGCAAACATACAGACCAGACGCATAAAAAAGGCATAGAACGGGTACAGCGGTAAAAAGGGCAGTAAGCGAATGTCCTGCCTGACGCGCTCAGAAATGGAGATAAGCACCAGCAGATAAAAAAAGCTTAAGGCGGTCAGATACAGCAAATAAATGGTCAGGCTGATAGAGACTAAAAACTGCCACGGAAAGCTAAGCACCAGGCCCACGCTGTAGCCAACAATAACAAAGGGCATTAACACGTTTTGCATAAAACCATACAGCAGGGTAAAGATAAAAGTACCCATGCCAAGCAGGCGTGGACTAAATGCCGGCCAGTGCTTACGAAAATATAAAAATAGCAGGTCGCCATCCCAGCGCAGCCGCTGCAGTACCAGGGTTTTTAAATCGGCCGGCGCATCGGTATGGCCAATGGCCAGGGTGGCAAAGGGAATACGCAAATTAGGATGCCGGCCAAAGTATTGCTTAATGCGTACCGTTAAATCTAAGTCTTCGGCGGTGTGGGTATCCCAGCCGCCAATTTGTTGCAAAAAGCTGCGGCGAAAGGCACCAAAGGCGCCGCTGATGTTGTTGAGCAAATTCCACTGCGCCAGACCGGTTTTGCCGCCCTGCATTGAGATCAGATATTCTATCGCCTGCATCCGGGTGAGCAGGCTGTCGCCAACATTACGCACCCGTAAGGCACCGCCCAGCGCCGGTACGTTAGGGTCGGCAAAGTAGGGCACCACTTCGCTTATCATGTTGTTATCAAAGGAGGTGTCGGCATCGGCGTTCATCACTATCTCGCCGCTGGCTACGCTTAAACCGGCATTCAGCGTTGACACCCGGCCGCCGCGCTGCCACTTGGGTAACACAATGATGCGCCGGTTGGGTAAGTTGCAGGCGGCTGCTGCGGCTTTCGCCGCCTGATAGGTATGGCTGTTTTGCACGGCGCCATCGACCACAGCAATAATTTCCAGCTTGCCACTATAGGTTTGCTCGGCTAATGAGCTGATAGTGGCTGTTACCGCGTCGCCTTCACCGTAGCAGGTAATAATGCAACTGACATCGGGCTGGTACAGCGACTGGCGCGGTATGGTCATATAGCGCTGATGGTAAAACCGCACTATGCCGCTGACCACCAGCAGCATCAATGGCAGCTCGTACAGCAGTACCAGTGGCAGCAGCCACACCAGTAAAGGCAAATGCGTGCTGATGGCATGCCACATATCCAGCAGGATATAGCTTAGGGTATTGAACTGGCTCATGTCAGCGGCGTAGCCTTTACCAGCTCGTCGGTTAGCCAGTCGGCCACATTGTCACCAATGTTTGCCGGTAAGCTTACCACTTTAATGCAGAGTTCTAGTGCGGTGCCGGCTTGCTTCTGTTGCAGCTCTAACAGTTTGGCGTGCACCGGCTTAATTTGCTTAATGTCAGTCATTGGCAACAGCATCAGTAAGCCGTCGCGGCTATAGTTGCTGCAGGCATCGGTAACCCGGATCACGTTACGCAACCGCTCTTGCAGTGCATCCAGCTGCGCCAGCCCTTTGCTTTCGCCGACACTGGCTAAAAACGAGTTTAGGTTTAAAATTTGCACCGACAAAATGCTGTGGGTTTGTTTGTGTCGCTTCGCCAGCTTATTTTGCCAGTCGATCAGCCAGTAAAATTGCGCCACCGGCATTTGCTCGCCCGGTGTCAGGCTAAATAACGAGTGCAGCCGGCCCTGACGCAGTAGAGTACGGCCAGCGGTGGCCAGTTTGTAGCTGTAAACATTGCGCACCTGCAAGTCAGACACCGCTGTGTGGCTGTGGCAGTGCAGGCACTCGGCCTGCACTAGTGCATCGGTAAACAGCGTATCACAGCTGTTGCAGTGCTGGTTTTCTATCGGTCTGTCATAGTCGACACCGATATGGCGTAGCTGCTGCAGGCAGTTCGGGCAGCTTAGGGTTGATAGCTTACGAAAGCTGCTCTGCTCGCCTACATGGCCACAGCTAAAACAATGCAGGCTGCTTTGTGGCTTAGTGTCGATACTGTGGCAACTGGGGCAGACATCAATATAGTTCAGATGGCCAGAGCGGCAGGACGGGCAAAATCTGACGCGGTTATGCAGTTTGTTCTCATCCAGATAGCCCTGCTGTTTTAAGCCGGTTAACCAGCTAAAACTGTCTTCAGCGCTTAACCCCCATACTTTTAACAATGGGTATTGATATAAAAAGGCTTTGGCCGGCAGTGCATGCGGCAGCAGTATTTCATCGTGCAGCCATAAATAGGCCAGCAGTTTATGGCTGACATCATCCTGGCAATCCAGCTTCAGTTGTTGTTTACGTGCCTGATAAAACTGCACTTTTTCTTTGTAGTTACTGCTCCAGACACCGTTGGCTAAATAGGGTGACAGCGCGCTTTCATGCAGCACCAGGATCAGGCAATGTGAGGTAAGTGCGCAGCGGCGTAAGTTTTGCAGCAGCGTATCCTGCTCTTCAGACTGCACCGCCAGCACAATCAGTTCAGGTGTTTTACCCGCTGCAGCAATATCTTCGGCGCAGTTAACACTGTCAAACCACGGATGCCAGGGTAAAGGCTCGCGCTGACCAATCCACAAATAATAAGGGTGGGGTAAACTAACAGTGTGGGAACGTGATGACACTTCAGACATGCTACAACCTGATCAACAACGGGTGAGGGGGTTACGTCCATTGTGATTAACCGGGCGGCGTCACTGCGTGCCTTGATATATAAATGTAAATAAATAAAGCCAGTAAATATAATTTAATAACACAATTAAATTATATTTAATTATTGAAGCCTTATTTATCTTTTTGTATATGTGCTGCGCATTATAGCGACAGTTTGCTGGTTTTTTAAGTTATTATTTTACTGTAGAGTGAAGATTAATGGTAGGTCCTGCAAAGCGCAGCGAGCATTGGCGTGAGAAATGAGTGAAATTACTTTGTTAGGTACTATTTTTACAGTGCTGCGATACCAAATATTTCTCTTAGGGCGTAGCCGACAAAAAATGCCAGTGCTGCTGCGGTGCTGCCGGTTAACAGGGTGGCCAACCCAGAGCGGATAGCTGATTTAGACAGCATCCAACTTTTCATTGCGCCGATAGAAAAAAACATCACAGCCGCGAGCAATGCACTTATCAGAAACTGGGTGTTCGTTTCTAACCCCGACACCATAAAAGGTGCTAAAGGCATAGCGCCAACGGCAACGAATGAGGCAAAAGTTGTACTTGCTGCCTTGACCGGACTTCTACTGTTTTTTTGCACGCCGTACTCTTCTGTCAACATGGTTTCTACCCATAAGTGTTTATCCGCACTTATGGTGTCCACTATTTCTTCCAGTACTGCTCCGGAAAACCCTTTATTATTGAATATTTGACGAAGCTCTTCCCGTTCACCTGACGGTATTTGATCGATGTGTTCAATTTCTGTGTTGCGAATTTTTTGAATGAACTCGCGGTCTGTTTTTATCGATTCATAGTTGCTTACAGCCATGCTAAAACCGTCCGCAATCAGATTAGCAAAGCCCAACACCAAAGCTACGGCTGGAGGGAGCCCGGCGCCAACCACACCTGACACGACAGCAAAGGTTGTTACGCATCCGTCAATACCACCGAGGACAGCGTCGGAAATAAGGTTTTCCTTTACAGGGCCATTTAACCTTTGCTGTATTACTGCTGGACGGTGTTCATCTATGAGGTTGTTTTTGTCATCACTTTTCATATGACGATATCTCGCCTGTTGTGCTGAGGTGGGTGTAGGCTAAGCATGTTCTTCGGTTAAACGCCTTTCAACCACTGCAGTGTAGAGTAAGCTTAACTGCTTGTCATACGTGCTGTTTTGGCAATAAAGCCGAGACCAGCACAGTGGCGACTAGCAGGGCGCTGGCGATCCATAAACAGGCGGCTAAACCGGCTTGCTGATATACCCAGCCCGACAACACAGTGCCAAGTAGCCGGCCCATCGCATTAGCCATATAGTAAAAGCCAACATCCAGCGATACGCCGTCGCTATTGGCAAAGCGCACTATCATATAGCTGTGCAAAGACGAGTTAACCGCAAACACCGCGCCAAATAGCAATAAGCCGGCAAGCAGCGCTGTTTCGCTATGCCAGTTTTGTTGCAGGGCTATGGCAATAGCGGCAGGTATGGCGCACAGCAGCAGTGCCCATAGGGTTAGCGTCCGGCCATCGGGCAGGCGGCTTTTGCTGCTAAGTGCCGGCGCGATACTTTGTACCGCGCCATAGCCGATAACCCAAAGTGCGAGAAAGCTGCCCACTGCCCAGTGGCTCCAGCCAAACTGGCTGGCCAGTGTGAGCGGCAGCGCGATAACAAACCAGACATCGCGGGCGGCAAATAGCAGCAGGCGGGCGCCAGAGAGCACATTAATGGTGCGGCTTTTTGACAATAAATCTTTGAATTTGGCTTTGTACTTGGCTTTGCCTAAATCTGCTTTTAAGCGCCACAGGCTGATAAGCCAGACGGCTAACAGCATTAGCAGCATCAGTAAAATGGCCAGCTGAAAACCATACACACTGAGCAGTAAACCGCCAACAAAAAAGCCAATGCCCTTTAGTGCGTTTTTTGAGCCGGTAAGCATCGCCACCCATTTAAACAAGGTGCTTTGGGCGCTGTCCGCCACCAACAGCTTAATACTGCTTTTGGCACTCATTTTGTTTAAGTCTTTGGCAATACCCGATAGTGCCTGGGCCGCCATTACCCAGGGTACCATTAAGTACTCTGGCGGTAGCAGCAACATAGCCAGCGCCAGGATCTGCAGCAATAAGCCAATATTCATGGTGTTATTCAGGCCAATACGGGCGCCTAACCAGCCGCCGACTAAATTGGTGACCACACCAAAGATTTCATAAAACAAAAATAGCATGGCAATAGCCAGGCCGCTGTAACCCAGGCTGTAAAAGTGCAGCACCACCAGCATGCGCAGCGCACCGTCGGTCAGGGTAAAGGCCCAGTAGTTACCGGTAACCAGTAAATACTGCCGCACGGGTGCGCTTAGCTGAGCGAACATTATTCTGCTTTATCCTGCAAACCAACCAGTTTGGTCAGCTCTACCGTGCGGTTGGCATAACCCCACTCGTTATCGTACCAGGCATAAATTTTTACCTGAGTGCCGTTCACGACCATGGTTGAAAGCGCATCTATAATGCTGGAGCGCGGGTCAGTTTTATAATCCACCGACACCAATGGGCGGGTTTCAAAACCTAAGATACCTTGTAGTTCGCCCTCTGCGGCAGCTTGCAGCAGGGCGTTGACTTCTTCCGCGCTGGTAGCACGCGCTACTTCAAATACACAGTCGGTCAGCGAGGCATTGGCCAGCGGTACCCGCACGGCATGGCCATTTAAGCGGCCTTTTAACTCAGGGAAAATCTCGGTAATAGCAGTTGCCGAACCTGTGGTAGTCGGGATCAGGCTGCTGCCACAGGCACGGGCGCGGCGCAAATCTTTATGCGGCGTATCCAGAATGCTTTGGGTGTTGGTTAAATCGTGAATCGTGGTAATACTGCCATGCTTAATGCCCAGTGTTTCGTGGATAACTTTTACCACCGGCGCTAAACAGTTTGTGGTGCAGCTGGCGGCGGTAACAATTTTGTGGACTTCTTTGTTATACAGCTGGTGGTTAACGCCCATTACCACATTTAATACGCCAGGCTCCTTTACTGGTGCGGTTACCACCACGCGTTTTACGCCTTGGGCCAAATAGGCCTGCAGCACGGCCTGGCTTTTCATCTTGCCGGAGGCTTCAATCACCACATCACAGCCAGACCAGTCCGTATCAGCAATGGTCTTGTTTTGGCAAACGCTAATACGTTTGCCGTTAATCAGTATGCTGTCGCCATCACTGCTGGCGTTGTGGCGCCAGATGCCGTGTACCGAGTCGAAGTTCAGTAGATGGGCAAAGGTGGCGGCATCCGCTGCCGGGTCGTTAATCTTAACAAAGTCGAACTCGGGCCAGTCAAAGGCGGCGCGCAGCGCCAACCGGCCAATGCGGCCAAAACCATTAATACCTATTTTAATTGTCATCCGGGCGCTCCTTAGCAGCAGCTATTGGCCGGCTGCTGTGCAAGCCGGGCCAGATTAAGTTGAAGAAAGTCAGTATTTTGCTCGGTTGTGTGCCGTAGCACCTGTTGTGTCCAGCCTGGCAGCGCTGCTGACAGAGAATAGTATACCCACAGCCCCTGTTTGCGATGTTGTACCAGACCCACTTGTTTGAGTATCGCCAGATGGCGCGAGACTTTGGGCTGGCTTTCGTCCAGTGCTTGCATCAAGTCACACACGCAAAGCTCTTGCTTATGCCACAGCAGCAACAGGGCTTTAAGACGCGTACTGTCGGCAATGGCTTTGTAAAAGACGATCGGGTCCATAACGAGACTGCTATATCTGTTTTTTCATATGTAATGATGCCGAGTTAATATGACGCTTTGATGACAGTCAAGCGCGTTGTCATATAACTGTCATCTGGTCTGACTAGACTACTTTGCATCACTTCTTTCGAATCGGGCCTGTTATGTTGTCCAGGTTATCTATCTCTTCACGGGTGTTATTGCTGGGTATTATTCCGCTGCTGCTGTTAGTGCTGGTGCTGGGGGCCGCATTTTTCAGCATTCAGCAAAAAGACAAATTGTTTAATAAGCTGTATGACGATCATCTGGCCATACTGTCGGATGTTATGGCGGTGCAGCAAATTCTGCAGCAAAGTGCGCTGCAGGATATCCGCAAATACCGCACTGGCTGGGCGTCAGCTGAGGCGACCGAGCAGGCAATTAAACAGCAGCTGGCTACCGCACAGCAGCATTGGCAGGCTTTTATCGCAGCACGCCCCTCTCACGCTGACGAGGCTTATTACACAGAGCTGGATAGCGCTTTTAGCAAGGCGCTTAAGCACTATGAAGAGTGGATAAGTTATGCCGGCAGTGACGCACTACTGGTACGCATCTTGAATGAGTCTACGGTCAATAACGAAATTGAGCTGCGTATTACCGGTTTTACCAAGTTAGCTGAGGCTTTTATTCAGCAGCAACTTGCCGCTGGGGCCACTGTGCGTGATGAAGCTCAGCACTTTACCTCAATGCTGGTGCGGGGTTTTGTGGTGTCGGTACTGGGGTTATTTCTGCTAATAAGTTTGCTGATCTGGCGGGTACAGCGTTCTGTTTGCCGGCCGCTTTGGGCGCTGCGTGACCTGCTACAGGCAGTGCAACAGAATTCAGATTTAAGCCTGCGCGCCAATGCGCAGGGTAGCGATGAAATTGCACAAGCGGCGCAGGCGCTAAACCAGATGATCAGTCATTTTGAACAGCTGGTAGCTAAGTTGGGCGCCAGTGCTATCGCGTTAAGTGAGCAGGCTGGCACAGTGTTTCAAAGCAGTGACACCGTAAGCCACAGTGCGGCGGATCAGGCCGGGCAGGCGGCGCAGTTGGCCACAGCAGTAGAGCAAATGAGTGCCAGCGTGCGGGATGTTACCGATAATGCCCGTGCTGCGGCGCAGGCGGCACAGCAAGCTGAGCTGCTATGCTCATCCGGTCGAGGGGTTGCAGCAGACAGTGCCGGCGGCATTACAGCTTTAGCACAGCAGCTGACACAAAGTGCCGTTGTGGTGCAAAAACTGCAGCAGGAGTCTGGCCAAATCTCTGCAGTGGTCGATGTGATCCGTAAAATTTCTGAACAAACTAACTTGCTGGCGCTTAATGCAGCGATTGAGGCAGCAAGGGCCGGCGAAGCGGGGCGCGGTTTTTCAGTTGTCGCAGACGAGGTGCGCACCTTATCCGCCAATACCCAGCAGGCGACAGAGTCAATTAATACTATGGTGACCTTACTGCAACAGCAGGCTGCCAGTGCGGTACAAGTGATACAGCAAGCACACCAACAAGCCGATCATAGCGTGCAGCTGGCACAGGAGACCGGCCAGCGTTTTGCACAGCTGGCCTCTGCGGTTGAGGGCATTCACAGTGCTAATCAGAGTATTTGTAGTGCTACGCTGCAGCAACAAGCGGTTACTGATGATATTGCCGATAATATTCACCGCTTAAACGACAATATTAGTCAGTTAAGCTATAGCGCAGGCATTGCTACCGGTGCTAGTGAGCAGCTAACGCAACTCTCTAATCAGCTTAACGCTGACTGGCAGGTGTTTAATAGGCGCGCCTAAGCCAGATTAACCCGGCGGACAGGCACGATACAATGCCATCATTTGGCTGCCGGTTTGCATCAGGCTGAGTAGCAGGCTGGCCGCATAAACAAACACCAGGCTTAGCAGCGCGGAGAATATAATTTTGCCGCTACTTAGTTGTTGCTGCTTACCGTAGGCAAACCAGGCAATAAACAGCCAGCAGACCAAAATAAGCTGCATACCTGCTTGTAACCCGACTCCCAGCAAAAACAGCGGCCGCTCTGTTGCTTGCAGGTACAGGCTTTGCGCCTGCGCCAGTTGCTGCTGTAGAGCATCACTTGCTGTCGGGTTGGCTGCTAACTCGCCTGAGACATCAGTATTGCACAAAAGCTGTGCTGTCATGGGCTGCAATGCTTTAGCGCTTTGCTCCAGCTGGATCCAGCTTTTGGCAACTGTGGGATCTATCATGCCGATATTGGTCAGCGCGTTGGCAAATACCAACAGTACCATGGTGATACCGCAGAAAAAGGCAAACAAACGAAAAAAGGTAAAGAAGCTGCCGCCAGCACCCACCATTTTCAAGCAGCCAAAGGCGATAGCAGCGGCGAAAAATAACAGAAATAAATCAAACAGTGCGCTACTGGCCAAATTAGTAAAAGCAGCGTCGTCGCTGGGTAGGGTGACAGGGTTTACTGCTTCGGGTAACAACTGGCTGATAAACAGCGCAATAAGAAAAGATAAAATAAGAAACTCAACGCCTTTGCTGACTTCATCGGGTTGTTCGGCAATTGCCAGTTGTTGCTGAATAAAGTGTCTTGGGCGAAACAAACACTGGCTGAAGTGCGAAAAAAATAACGGAATTTCAGCAATAACGCGCTCTACATAGCTTTTCATCATGTGTCCTTGTCAGCGAATAAGCCGGCGGAAACAACATAATTCCGCTTCAACTATAGGCGTTGCGGCGCCGTTGTGCATTGCATGGACCAATAAAACGCTATACACTTGCGGCGCGACCAAGGGGTGCAATTGCTGAGATGCCGTCAGGCGAACCCTTAGAACCTGATCCGGATTATACCGGCGGAGGGATGGTGCTAACTCCTCAAGCTGGTGTGATCTCTGAAGTTTGGAGATTCATACAACAATGCGTGTTTTACCTTCAATTTTATCCTTAGCCGTATGTAGCAGTTTTACTGCGCTTGCCAGTCCGTCTGAAACCGCTATTGAACGCCTAACCGTGCAGGGCGATTTACGCCAGCAGTCGGTGCAGCAGCTAGCAGGTAGTATCGCTGTAGTCAGTGAGCAGGACGTAAAGCGCACGTCGGCGCAGCACCTGGACGATTTACTCAGCCAGTTTGCTAACGTCAACTTTGCTGCCGGCGCCTCGCGTGGTCGCTATATTCAAATTCGCGGCATTGGCGAGCGTAGTGAGTTTGTCGATACGATAAACCCTTCAGTTGGCATTTTAATTGATGGCATCGATTACTCGGGGCTGGGCATCAGCGGCATTAGCGATATTGCCCAGCTCGAGGTTTTTCGCGGCCCGGAAGCCAGCCGCTTTGGTGCTAATGCCTTAGCAGGTATGTTGAACTTAACCAGCAAAGGCCCTACAGCAACTGCTGAGGGTAAACTTAGCGCTACGCTGGCTAATTATGACAGCCGGCAGCTGGCCGCGCAGTATAGCAATAGCCTGAACAGCAAGCTGGGTTATAGCCTGTCTTTAGAGCAGCAAAGCTCAGACGGCTTTATTGATAACGCCTTTTTAAACCGCGACGACACCAATAACATTGACGAGTTTACCGGTCGCGCCAAGCTGGCGTATCAGACCACGGATGCGCTGGTGCTGACGTTTATTGCCCATCTGACCGATCAGGATAATGGCTATGACGCCTTTTCGCTGGACCGTAACCGCACCACCTTGTCAGACGAGCCGGGTCAGGACCAAATTCGCAGCAAAGCGCTGGCGGTAAAAGCCGATTACAGCGGCTTGCCATTCGCCACCCTGCAAGGCCAGCTAAGCTGGCTCAGTGCCGACAGCGATTATGGCTTTGATGAAGACTGGAGCTATGTCGGTATTCACCCGGATGAATACTCCACCACTGACCGTTACCTGCGTGCACGTGATCAGCTGACACTGGATTACCGCTTTGTCTCTACACCCGAAGGTAAACTTGGCCAAAGTGACTGGGTGCTGGGGCTTTATGTTGCCAACAAGGGCTTTGATTTAACCCGCCAGTTCTGGAACTGGGATTTATGGCAGGCCGACAGCTTTATCAGCAGCCTGAATCGCACTAATGCTGCAGTATATGGTGAGTTAACCACACCGCTTAACAGTGGCTGGAGCCTGGTGTCTGGCCTGCGCTTAGAGCGCTACGACGATGACTACAGTGATAGCAGCGCCAATGCCATTAAAAACCATGACACCATGTGGGGCGCCAATATTAGCCTGAATTACCAAGTGAATAATCAGGCACTTATTTATTTGCTGGCCTCACGTGGCTACAAGGCTGGTGGTGTAAATGGCGATGCGCTGGCGAAAGCCGCCGACGGCAATTTAGCCGAGCTGAACAGCAAAGCTAGTTTTAAGCCGGAAACCCTGTATAACGCCGAGTTTGGTGTAAAGGGCAGTGCCCTGGATCAAAGCATCACCGCCCGTGTGGCCGCGTTTTATATGTGGCGTGATGATATGCAGGTAAAAGGCTGGCTAAACCCGAACAGCGGCCCGCAATTTGCCGGTTTTATTGATAATGCCGGCAGCGGCCGTAACTACGGTATTGAGATGGAAAACCGCCTGCAGCTGCACCCGCAACTGGCACTGTTTTTATCGGCCAGCTGGCTTAAAACCAAGCTTGGCCGCTATGTTACGCTGGACGGTGATAACTTTAGCGGCCGCGAGCAGGCGCAGGCACCGCGCTTCCAATACAGCCTGGCGACCGACTGGTATATCACCGAGGCGTTAACCTTTAACCTGAGTTTACAGGGTAAAGACAGCTTCTTTTATTCTGATGGCCATAATGCCCGCTCGAGCCGCTATGAGCTGTTAGGCGCGCGCTTAAGTTATCAGCTGGCCAACTGGGAGCTGGCACTGTGGACGCGTAACGCGCTGGATCAGGATATTGGTGTGCGTGGCTTCTACTTTGGTAACGACCCTCGCGACGGCTACCAGCCGCATGTATACGAGCAATTTTCCGAGCCGCGCCGTTTTGGTGCCAGTGCCAGTTATCAGTTTTAAGGAGAAGCTAATGCAACTGTCTGTTGAAATTAGTAAGTATCCGCTGGCGGATGACTACATAACCCCGATAAAAGGCTTTATTGAGCAGCTAAACCAGTACCCGGATATTAAGGTGCTTACCAATACCATGAGCACCCAGTTGTTTGGTGAGTACGACACTGTGATGCAGGCGCTGCAGGCTTGTATTAAGTGGTCGTTCGAGCACTACGGCAAGGTGGTTTTTGTAGTGAAGTTTATTCATGGTGATTTGCGGCCATGAATCAGCTGTTAAGCCAGGCCATAGCGCAGTGGCAGCTGATGCATAGCATCGAGCTTATTGCCACTGTGCTGGCGCTGGCTTATGTGGTGCTTGCGCTTAGGCAAAGCCTGTGGTGCTGGCCGGCAGCGCTGTTAAGCACCCTTTTATTTACCCATGTGATGTGGCAGTCGGCGTTGTTGTCTGATGCCTTGTTGCAGCTTTATTACGCTGCTATGGCATTGTATGGCTGGTGGCGCTGGCGTCAGCTGCAACAGTGCAGTGCGGCCGAACGTGGTCCGGTGTATGAGTGGTGCTGGCAGCGCCATGCGCTGTTAATTGCCCTCACGGCTTTGGCAGGCCTGGCTCTGGGGGCTTTTATGGCAAATTACACTCAGGCTGATTTTGCCTACGTTGACGCGCAAACCACTATGTTTAGCGTGATGGCCACCTGGCTGGTGGCACGTAAACTGGTGTCGAACTGGTTGTACTGGGTAGTGATAGATGCGGTATCGATTTATGTTTATGCACAAAAACACCTGTATTTCTTAACCGGCTTGTTTATGCTGTATACCGTTATTGCAATTGTTGGGTACTTTATTTGGCGCAGTCACTATCAGCAGCAACCCGCAGTGAACTTGAGCACCTAAGGCAGCTTTGTCAGCAGCTGGAGTTTTTTGTTGACCAACCCGTGCTTACGTTTGCCGCCTTATCGCACGGCGAGAGTAACCAAAGTTACTACGTAAAAACAGCCAACAGCCACTATGTGCTACGCTGTTACCCTGCCAATTCGGCTATCTGCCGCCAGCAGGAGCTGCGCTGTCAGCACGCCGCCGCGGCTAAAGGCCTCGCACCGGCACCGCTGTGTTTGAATAATCATTACCAGCTGATGTTAAGCGACTATATCGCCGATGGCGTGCCCTTTGATTATCAGCAGCATGGCCGCAGTGCTTTAGTGCGGGCCGTGGCGGCTTATCATCAGTTAGCGGTACAAAGCAGCGAGCTGGATTGCAGCCAATACCTGCAGCAACTGGTGCAGGCATTACCGCCAGCAGTAACGCCAGAGCCGAGCTTGCTGCGCCAGCTGCAGCTGGCAGCGATACAGTTACAACATCGACATGCTGATACGGTTTTGTGTCATCTGGATTTGCATGCCGGTAACTTGCTCTACGCCAGCGACAAACTCTGGCTGCTCGACTTTGAGTACAGTCAGCGCGCTGACAGCAGCCTGGATTTAGCTGCCATCAGTTTGCATTTCACGTTACCCGGGGTTGAGACACAAGCATTGCTCGAAGATTATGCAGTGCAGCGTGGCACACCTGAGCTGTTGCCGATGCTTAAGCAAAAGCTGCCCTGGGCTAGGCAGTTATATAGCGGGTTTTGTTGGTTGTGGTATCTGTCGCGGCCAGATGCAACTGCGCAGGCACTGCATTGGCAGCACCTTTTAACGACGTTGATGCAGGACAACGCAGTAAAACGGTTATAAGCCGCCCAGGCGCTCGGCCAGGGTTTTGTAGCGTTTTACGTCTTCAGCATCAAACATCGGTTTGCCGTTGCTGTCTTTATCTGCCGGTACCAGCAAATTTTCCCGCGCCAGCCGCTCAACCCGTATTGCCTGCACGCCTAAAAATTCTGCTACCTGATCCACTGTCATTAATGCCATCTTGTTTTCCTTTAGATACTTAGCCAGATAGTAATAGCTTAGTTTGCGGCATTTGTGAATAGTGCCCGCTAAACAAGCGGTTAAAACCGGCTTTGCACACACCCGCTTACACTTTTTTCTGCGGCTTTGCCAAGGCCGACATAGTGACGCTGTAAGCTTTATGTTAATTTCGGCATGTTATTTTAGGAGAACAGAACAATGCAAAAGCACGCAATAGCATTACTGCTCGGCAGCAGCTTGTTTAGCAGCGCCTTATGGGCGACACAACTTATTCCCCCTGTAGCTGTGCAGCAACCTTACACCGTGACATCACCGCATGGCGACCGGCAAGACCCTTACTACTGGCTGCGTGACGACAGTCGCAGCTCGCCAACCGTACTGGACTATCTGTACCGTGAGAACGCCTATGCTAACCAATACGCGGCGGGTTATCAGGCGCTGACCGATAAACTGACCAATGAAATTATTGGCCGTATTAAGCAGGATGACAGCTCTGTACCTTATACCAAGGGCGACTACAGCTATTACAGCCGGGTCGAGGCAGGCAAAGAGTACCCGATCTACTTACGTAAAGCGTTAAAAGATGGCACTGAGCAAGTACTGCTGGATGTTAACGAGCTGGCGAAAGGCAAAAGCTACTATGCCGTAGCAAACTGGCAGGTGAGCCCGGATCAAAATCTGCTGGCTTATATGGAAGATGACAGTGGCCGACGCCAGTACACGCTGAAAGTACGTGATTTGCGTACCGGGCAGGATTTACCCGATGTATTAACCGGCTTGTCTGCCAGTATTGCCTGGGCCAAAGACAGTAAAACACTGTATATGGTGAAAAACGATCCGGTTACGCTATTAAGCACCCAGGTGCTACAACATCAACTGGGGCAAGCCCCTGAAAATGCTAAAACCGTGTATGAAGAAAAAGACAACAGCTTTTACATGGGCGTAGGCAACACCACTGACGGCAACTATGTGGTGATCTATAGCAGCAGCACCGTATCCAGTGAAATGCAGGTGCAAGATGCCACTAAGCCTGACAGCCCGTTCCGCGTACTGGCACCACGTCAGCGCGATATCAAGTACAGTGCAGACCACTTAAATGGCCGTTGGATCATTCAAACCGACTGGCAGGCACCGAACTACCGCATGATGAGCGTGGCGGCAGACAAGATTGGCGATCGTAATAATTGGCAGCCGCTTATTGCCCATAGCGATAGCGTACTCATTGAAGGTTTTAAAGCCTTTAGCGATTATCTGGCCATTAACGAGCGTAGCGATGGTCTGCGTCGTATTAAAGTAATGCCCTGGGCAGCGCCGGATAAGGCTTCCTACGTGGCATCGGATGAAGCCGCTTATGTGGCGGGCTTTGAGGTAAACGTTGAGCAAAACACTAACCTGCTGCGTTATACCTACACTTCACTGACCACACCAGCCAGTGTGTATCAGCTGAATATGCAAACTGGCGAGAAAACCCTGTTAAAGCAAACCGAGGTTCCGGGCGGTTTTGACAAGAATAACTACGCCACTGACCGGGTATGGGCCACGGCGCGCGATGGCGTGAAAGTGCCGGTGTCTTTGTTGTACAAAAAAGACTTTAAGCGTGATGGCACAGCGCCGCTGTATCAGTATGCCTATGGCTCTTATGGGTTTTCTATGGACCCGTTCTTCCGCTCTACCGTGTTGTCATTGGTTGACCGTGGTTTTGTCTTTGCTATTGCACATATTCGCGGCGGGCAGGAGATGGGCCGCCACTGGTATGAAGACGGCAAGCTGCTGAAAAAAATTAATACCTTTACGGACTACATTGATGTGACAGATTATCTTGTTGCCAACAACTATGCGGCGAAAGATAAAGTGTTTGGCATGGGCGGCAGTGCCGGCGGCTTGTTAATGGGCGCGATAGCCAATATGACGCCAGAAAAGTACCGCGGCCTGGTGGCGCATGTGCCCTTTGTTGATGTGGTGACCACCATGCTGGATGAAAGCATACCGCTAACCACCAATGAGTTTGACGAGTGGGGCAACCCGAAGCAAAAAGTGTATTATGACTATATGCTGTCGTACTCGCCTTATGATCAGGTAAGTAAGCAGGACTACCCGGCCATGCTGGTGACCACCGGCCTGCATGACTCACAAGTGCAGTACTTTGAACCGGCAAAATGGGTGGCTAAACTGCGCACTCATAAAACGGATAGCAACCCGTTGCTATTTAAAACCACGATGGAAGCCGGCCACGGCGGTAAATCAGGTCGTTTTGCCCGCCAGGCGCAAATTGCCGAAGAGTATGCCTTTATTCTGAACTTACTTGGCATTAACCAATAACGTTAGACGTCAGTGCAGTAAAAACCGGGCATCAAGCCCGGTTTTTTATATCCAGCACTCTTGGTGCTTCTGTACAGCTTATAAAAAAATCTGTGGCAGGCACGCTTGATTAAACCAAGCGATAATGCAACCCTAAGCCAGTGTTTAAGGGCTGTGCCGTGTCGGCAGGAGTTGGGGCTTTATGTCACAAATTTTCAGCAACGTTGCTATCAGCCGCACCTTACTGCTGCTGATCCTGGCCGCTGGCGTGTTCTTTTTTATCGGCTTTCTGGTGCCCGTGTTGGCGGCACTGATCATTTGCTTTGCCAGCTGGCCCTTGTATCAACGTTTGTTGCGTCGATGTCATGGCAGCAATACCTGGGCCGCCAGTTTAGCATTGCTTATTATTATTATTGGCCTGGTGATCCCGTTAACACTGGTATTTTCCTATGCCATACAAGAAGTAAAGGCCTGGGTGCAGTGGCTGGTGTGGGCGAATCAACACGGCGCTGTGGTACCGCAGTGGATAGCCGATTTACCCGGCGTTGGCAACTGGCTGGCTGAGCAGTGGCAACAACATTTAAGCAAACCGAACGAGCTGGGCCATATTATCAGCGTAGTCAGTGGCGAGCACCTAAGTGGTATTTCGCGCTGGGCGCTGATGCTGGGCTGGCATACCATGGGTTTTGTCCTGACGTTACTGTTTATGCTTATCACGCTGTTTTTCCTCTATAAAGACGGCGATATTCTGGCAGCGCAGCTGGACAATGTCGGCGAGCGTATTCTGCCCAGACGCTGGCAGCGGTTTTCCCGTGTGGTGCCGGCGACGGTAAGTGCAACCGTGATGGGCATGACGGTTATCGCTATTGGTGAGGGAATAGTGCTGGGTGTAGCCTACTGGATTGCCGGTGTGCCCTCGCCAGTGGCGTTTGGCGTACTAACTGCCTTTATGGCGCTGATCCCCGGCGGTGCACCGCTGGCCTTTACCTTGATTTCACTGTATCTGGTCGGCACCGGTGATTTCACTGCCGGTATCGGTTTGTTTATCTGGGGCAGCACTGAGCTGTTTATTGTCGATAAAACCATTCGGCCAGCGCTGGTAGGCGGGCCAATTAAACTGCCATTTTTACCGACCTTTTTCGGCTTAATTGGCGGCGTAAAAACCATGGGGCTGGTTGGTTTGTTCGTGGGCCCGGTGCTGATGGCATTGTTGGTGGCGATGTGGCGTGAATGGCTGCGAGAGGAAACACAACAAGCCGAGTCACCGCCATCTGTGGCAGTACAACAGGAACAAGCATAAAATGCTGGCGCTAACGCCATGATCTAAGGGGAAAGTTAAATGGATATGTTGTGGGCCTGGGTCGGGTTTAATCTGTTTGTGTTAGCACTGTTGGCTTTTGACTTGGGGGTGTTGCACCGCAATGCCAAAGAAATTTCAGTGAGAGAGGCGCTCTGGCTTAGTCTGGCTTATGTTGTGCTGGCAATGCTGTTTGCCGCTGGTGTATTTCATTTTATGGGCGCCGAGAGCGGCTATCAGTTTGTTACCGGTTATCTGATTGAAAAAAGCCTCAGTGTCGATAATATCTTTGTGTTTTTATTGGTGTTTTTGCATTTTTCTGTGCCGCCTAAATACCAGTACAAAGTATTGTTCTGGGGCATTATTGGTGCGCTTATTATGCGCGGTAGCCTGATCTTTGTCGGGGCCAGCCTGATTGAAGCCTTCCATTGGATTATTTACTTGTTTGGCGCCTTCTTAATTATTACCGGCGCCAAAATGCTGATTGCGGTTGGGCAAGAACCTGATATGGAGAATAACCGCATAGTGCTGTTTATGCGTCGTCGCTTTCGCGTAACAGAGGGTTTTGAAGGCGACCGGTTTATTGTCCGCCGCCAGGGCGTGCTGTATATGACGCCGCTGTTTATCGTGCTGGTGCTGGTTGAGCTGACAGATTTAGTGTTCGCGCTGGATTCTATCCCGGCTATTTTCGCTATTACTACTGACCCTTTTATCGTCTACACCGCTAACGTGTTTGCCATTTTAGGCCTGCGCGCGTTGTATTTTGCTCTGGTGGGGATCATTCACCGTTTCCACTATCTGAAATATGGCTTATCACTGGTGCTGATGGTGGTAGGTAGCAAGATGATTTTAAATGCCTATTTTGGCCAAAAAGTGATCCCTACCGAAATTGCGTTGTTAATAACTGCCGTGTTAATTGGTGGTTCAATGGCAATATCACTGCTAAAAACCCGTGGTACGTCAGCCGAGCAGGCACCAGCAGAAGCCAAAGCCTGGTGGGTGCCGGGAAGCCCTGCTAAAGATAAAACAAAGAAAAATTAATCTGTGCGAAACAGTCGGCTGTGGGGGGTAACGCTGTTGGCATTGCTGGCTTTTGCCGGTAACTCACTGCTGTGCCGTGCGGCGCTGGCGCACAGCAGCATTGATGCAGCCAGTTTTACCACTATCCGGCTGCTATCGGGTGCTATCGCGCTGTGGCTTTTGCTGGTTTTACAGCAGCCATCTGCTGCAGCCAGGCTGCGGCCTAGGGGGGATTGGTTCTCAGCACTGGCGTTGTTTGTCTATGCGGCGGGCTTTTCATTCGCCTACCTGCAGTTAAATACCGGTATGGGTGCGCTGATATTATTCGGTGCGGTGCAATTTAGCATGTTGGCCTATGGCTTATGGCGTGGCGAGCGCTTTACAGCGGCGCAGTGGCTAGGGTTTGTGTTGGCGTGCGGCGGCTTAGTCGGTTTGTTATTACCCGGGCTTGCCGCCCCGCCGCTCGGTGGCGCTTTATTGATGATTGCTGCAGGCGTGGCATGGGGCGTTTACTCGCTGCGGGGTAAAGGTGCGAAAGATCCGCTTAAAGTAACTGCTGGCAATTTTTTGCGCACTATACCGCTAACGTTAGTGTTAAGCCTGCTGCTGGTAAGCCAGTTTAAAATAGATAATGCCGGTGTAGTTTATGCACTGTTATCCGGCGCCCTTACTTCAGGTGTTGGTTATGCCATCTGGTACCGTGTTTTACCCCAGTTAAAAGCGACTACTGCAGCCACTGTGCAATTAAGCGTGCCCTTAGTGGCAGCGCTGGCTGGCATATTACTGTTGCATGAGCCGCTAACACTGCGCTTGCTACTGGCAGCGCTGGCTATTCTGGGCGGTATTGCGCTGGTTGTTTTAAAGCCGAACCGAAACTGATGCTCAGCATAATCTCTCTAATAAATCGTGATGTTACTTCATGACCTTACAGGAATGCACTTTGCGGTTGAAAATATTTTTTAGCGATATAGCTGATTGAAACATAACTGTGTACTATTCAGCGCCGATGTAAAGGATATAAAAAAATATAAGAGGGTAAAATGCGCTATTTTATGTTGTTGTTAAGCTTTATGTTGCTTGGTTGTGGTGGATCATCAGGTTCAGATGTCCCACCGCCGGTACAAACCAACACTGCGCCGGTGTTGAGTGGTCAGCTAAGCTTAACGTTGTCAGTAGCGTCTACCGGTGCACTGAGCTTTGCACTGCAAGATGCTGAGAACGATGCCTTATCTGTAAGTTTCACAGGTAAACCTGATTGGGTAAGTAGCAGCCAAAACGGCAATCAGTTGCAATTGTCTGCCACAGCCGGTTTTTTTGATGTAGGGCAGCATCAATTTGATATTCGTGTATCAGACGGTAAGTTACATTCTGACTACACCATTTATTTAACGGTGTCAGATGACCCGTCTAAATGGACAGAAATTGCCACACCAAAAGAAGAGTTCATCGGCCAGTGGGCATTAGATAACGGTGATGCGTTACATTTATACGCGAATGAGACAGGTCGTTACCTGGCGGCAGATGGTGATGTATTCGATTTAGTTTGGTTTGGCATGAATGGTTTTATTGAAATCAGCTCTACTCAAGTCAACTGTGTTGTTGATGAATGTTTTGATTATTTTGAGGTGTATGTTATTGCCTCAGAAGAAGGTAGAAAACGTATCGTACTCGAGTCTGATGAAAACGCACTGGCAGTGACTGTAACGCCATATACAGCCAAACCGATAGAAGACGGTCTGTTCAGTTTAAATCACCTTGCCGTAGATTATGTACATACTATAAAAGGCTCAGATATTAAGATTTACACGCCGTTTAAGTTTGCTGTATCAGGCAGCAGCTTGAGTTCTTGGGCGTCGGTTGAAACACAGCTCGGGCCCGATGGTGGATTACGGGCTAACAGCAAGATTCACCAATTTAGTATGAGACTTTACCGCTATACAATCGGTGATTATGTCGATGTTGGCTTTGACGTGAATGTTATTGGAGGAAAGATATTACCCTCAGCAGAAAGCCGTCTAACCATCGAATATCAGCTGTCATTTACACTTGCAGATAACACCGTTAATCCCGAGGATTTTGATGGTCTGACCGATGCTTTAGCGCAGTCTCATGTCGGACATCTGGAACTTGGTGTGAGTGCGCAACTGCCTGTACCACAATTTGAATTAAACAAATCCTATTTCTCATCTTTCAGGCTGATTCCGGATTTTGACAATCACAATATGCTGTTTGGTGGCACTGAGGTTATTTTTACCAGCGCCAGCAAGGGCGTTGCGCGTTTCAGTATTCCGCAGCGTTTTTCTATACAAGAAAGTGAGTTTGACTGGTCAGTAGAGGACAATCAGTTGGTGCTCATATTGGGCGAGCAGGAATACCGATATCGCTTTATACAACATCCGGTTAATGGACTTAGCTTGGTTAATGATTACAACTTGTATTACCCATTGCTAGTAGCACAACAGTTAAATGCAACTCAGCCTTTAATGGGCAGCTATTTACTTGAACAATACGCCAACAGAACACCCACTTATCACAACTTCTTCGCTGATAATACCGCGTCATTATTTACCGATTATAAAGACAATGACATATCGGGTTATAAATCATATAAGTGGCAGCAAGAAAACGACGGCTCCATAACGGCCCTTTACACAGGCCTGTGTGAGAATGAGCAAACGTTCAGCGAGTGTGCTGATGCGATGGAGCAACGATTGGCAAATGGTGAGAGTGTGGTGGTTAATTACCGAAACTTTAAAGTGATTAAAGAAACTGAGCAGGAAATGTTTATTCAGTACAACTATGATTATCGTACTCAGTCGATTAATCAGAGTTTCCAGAATGTGTCCCGGTTACTTAAGATTGCTATGTAACCCCATCGTCCTGCTTTGCTCTGTATAATCAAAAATCCCCGGACCGGCCGGGGATTTTTATCGCTAATGCACCTTTAGTACTTAGCCGCCACATCTTCTGCTGGCAAGGCATTTAAGATAAATTCGCGTAAATCATCGTTCGATTTTTGCAAATCTTCCGCACGCAGGTACATCATATGGCCACTGCGGTAGCCTTTAAAACTTAAGCGGTGTTTCATTTTACCGCTCGGGTCTAACTGCCACATATTGTATTTGCCATCGAAGTAGTTAGTAGCGCCATCATAATAGCCCGACTGCGTTAACACCTTTAAATAGGGGTTTTGTGCCATGGCCTGGCGCAGGTTTTCACCGGTGTTGTCATCAGATCTGTCCCACGGGTGCACCGGGCCAAACATATTGTATTTAATGTCGGTTTTATAGTTTAGCTCTTCGCGGATATAGTGGTTAATGGCAGGCGTGAATGAATGTAACCAAGAGGTCAGCTCTGCGTTGTAGTCGGGCCGCTCCCCGGCGTCACGCTTATCAATACCTAAATAACGTGAGTCTAAGCGGCCTACTGTCATACCGCGGTCACGTAGCAGCTCCTTCCAGAAATAGCTGGTGGGAATATCCAGGTTGTTTTGCAGTACCGCTTCCAGCGATAAACCGGCATAGCTTGCTACTTGCTTGGCGATACGCTGCTTCTCTTCGTTGCTGATGGCATTACCCTTAGCCAGCGCTGGCAGGTACTGGTTTAAGGTAAAGTCTTCTACCTCTGGCAAAATATCGTATAAATCTTTTTGCTGCAGTTCGCTGGCCAGCTTATTGTGGTACCAGGCGGTAGCGGCAAAATACGGCAGGCGGTTAGCTGCTTTTACCGGACCGTCACGTGAGATGCCTAAGTCGGTGGGCGATACCAGCACCACGCCGTTTAAGTACATCCACTGCTGGTTTTGCAGTGCCAGCGCCAGGCCGGATACGCGGGTGGTACCATAACTTTCACCAATTAAAAACTTCGGCGATTGCCAGCGCTCATTGCGGCTAACAAAGGTATTAATCCACTCGGCCAGGTATTTTACGTCGGCGTTGACGCCAAAAAACATTTTTTGTTGCTGATCTTTGCTTGGCATTTTGCCATCTTTGCCAGGCAGCACCCGTGAGTAACCTGTATTCACTGGGTTAACAAATACGATGTCGGCTACATCCAGCACGGAGTAAGGGTTAGTTTTTACGCCATATGGCTGTAGCGGGTAGCCTTCGTCATCGACATTTAACACTTTAGGGCCGGTGTAGGCCACATGCATCCACACTGAGGCGGAGCCGGGGCCGCCGTTAAACGAAATTAACAGTGGGCGCTTGGCGCGGTCTTTAATATCAGTGCGCTGATAATAGGTATAAAACAGTGTGGCGGTTGGGTTGCCCTCGTCATCCCACACCGGCTGAGTGCCGGTGGTGGCGCTGTAACTTAAGCGTTTACCTTTAACTTCCGTTTTATGCTCGGTTACCACCTTGCTGTCTATTTCAATTTGCCGCTCTGTTGCCTGCACCAGCGTGCTACCAAGCAGAAACAACACCGCAAACGCTGTGATGAATTTCATTATTCCCCCGATCGGACGTTATTGTTATGGTCGGTGTTCTGTTTAACGTAAAAAGCACAAAAATACAAAAGGCTTGCGGTCAGCCGCCAGAAAAACGCTGCCGGTATGCAAGGGTAGTAAAGCGTGACGCGAAACAGGTTAATAATGCAAATTGTTATCAGTGTTATGCTTTTGAATTTAAACATAATTTTGTCATTGTAGTGGTTTTGGTCTACACTTAATGCCATCTTTTGCCGTAGCTATAAGGTAGCATTATGAAAGGCCAGCCACAGGTACTGTCAAAATTAAACGAGGTGCTCACCGCTGAACTCACTTCAATAAATCAGTATTTTTTACATGCCCGCATTTACAAAAATTGGGGCTTAAAAGCGCTGAACGATGCCTGCTATAAAAAATCGATTAAAGATATGAAGCAGGCTGATGAGCTGATTGAGCGTATTTTAATGCTCGAGGGCCTGCCAAATTTACAGGCACTGGGCAAATTGCGCATCGGTGAAGATACACCGGAAATGCTGCAGTGCGATATGGATTTTCAGACCGACCAGTTACCCTTACTGCGTGAGGCTATTGCCTTGTGTGAAGCGCAGCAGGATTACGTCAGCCGTGACATCCTTACCGAGATACTGGAATACGAAGAAGAACATTTAGACTGGCTGGAAACCCAGCAGCATCAAATTGGTGTGATGGGGTTGGGTAATTATCTGCAGGCACAGCTGGGGAGCGAATAAATGAAGGGCAATAAAACCATTATCGATGCGTTAAATGTGCTGTTGGCCAATGAACTGGCGGCGATGGATCAGTATTTTATTCACTCGCGCATGTATCATGACTGGGGCCTGCATAAGCTTTACGAGCGCATTGACCATGAATTTGACGATGAGAAAGGCCACGCTTCTGCCTTAATTGAGCGCATTATCTTTTTAGAAGGCGTGCCGGATATGACCAAGCGTGATGCTATTCACGTTGGTCATGATGTACCGACTATGCTGCAAAACGACTTAAACGTAGAGTACGCCGTACAAAAACTGCTAAAGCAAACCATGGCACTGTGCGAGCGCGAGCAGGACTATGTGACCCGCGCCATGCTGCAGCAATTGCTGGATGATACCGAGCAAGATCACGCCCACTGGTTGGAGCAACAACTTAACCTGATTAAGCTGCTGGGCTTACCTAATTATTTACAATCGCAGATGTAACTTTTTTGGTACACAGTAAGGCTGAGCCTTACTGTGATATCTGCCGACACATTTTATTACAATCCTTCTCTGTGCATTGCTGGTCACCCGCTTGCTGTTTCATTACATTGTCGGTAACAAAAACACAGCAAATTTGTATCTGCAGGTAGTCAAAATGAAAAAACTCTTTGTAATTAGTGCGGTAGCCCTGGCGGTGCTAACCGGTTGTGCGGCTGAGCGCAGTGGCAGCGTAGATAACCCGGTTAGCGCCCAGCAACTGCAAGGTCAGGTCGTTACTAGCCCCAATGATAACCGCGCCTATAAAACCCTGGTGTTGCCAAACAAACTGGAAGTGATGCTGGTGTCAGATCCGCAAGCGGAAAAATCAGCCGCGGCGTTAAGTGTCGGTGTGGGTTTATTGCAAGATCCGATGAGCCAGCAGGGTATGGCGCATTATTTAGAGCACATGCTTTTCTTAGGCACCGAGCGCTACCCGGATACCAACGAGTACAGCGCCTTTATGACCGCCAATGGCGGCGCGCAAAACGCCTACACCTGGCTGGATATTACCAACTATATGTTCAAGGTGAACAACAATGCTTATGACGAAGCGTTGGACAGGTTCTCAGACTTCTTTAAAGCGCCCAAACTTTACCCCGAGTACACTGACAAAGAGAAAAATGCGGTAAATGCCGAGTGGTCTATGCGCCGCGAGATGGACTTTTTCGGCCAGTATAAATTGGCGCGTAATATGATGGGTAGCCACCCGGCTAACCGTTTTTTAATTGGTAACCTGGAAACCTTGGGCGACAAAGAGGGTAGCCAGTTACATGCTGAAACTGTCGCTTTCTATAACAAATATTACTCCGCCAATATTATGAAAGCGGTACTGTTAAGCAATTTGCCACTGGCCCAGATGGAACAGCTGGCGGTGAAACATTTTGCCAGTATTGAAAATAAAAACATCGACAAGCCGATCGTGACCGACACGCTGGATTTTAGCCAGCTCGGTGGCAAGCGCATTCATTATGTGCCAAACCAGGATGTCAAACAGCTGAAGCTGGATTTTACCATTAGCAATAACAGCAACCAGTTTGCCGTTAAGCCAAATGAATTTATCAGCTATCTGCTCGGCTCAGAAATGCCGGGGACACCGGCCTATCAGCTAAAAGCCATGGGGTTAATTTCCAAACTCAATGCCAGCGCCGCGCCGGATCTGTACGGCAACTATGGCTCGCTGAGTATTGATATTGAGCTGACTGATGCCGGCATGCAGGCGCGCGAGGGCATAGTCGCCACCTTAATGCAGTACATCGAGCTGGTAAAACAGCAAGGGGTAGACAGCAAATATTTCAGTGAAATACAAACCAGCCTGAACAACCAGTTCCGCTTTTTAGAGAAAAGTGATGAATTTGGCTACGTATCAAGCCTGGCAGACGCCATGCAAAAGGTGCCATCGGCCAATGCGATCAATGCGCCTTATTATTATCAGCGCTTTGACGCTGAGGCGATAAAGCAGGTGCTGGGTCAGTTAACGCCAGAGCGTTTACGCGTATGGTATATCAGCAAGCAAGAGCCACATGACAGCAGTCTGCATTTTTATGATGGCAAATACAAAATTGCCGATATCAGCCTGGAAGAGCAGCAAAGCTGGCAACAAAGCCCACAACTGGCACTGAGTTTACCGGCGGTAAACCGCTTGCTGCCGGAGAATTTTGAGCTAAAAGCGCCGCAAGCACAGGCAAAACCGCAGTTAGTGGTACAACGTGACGGCATCAGTGCCTGGCTTTACCCCAGCCAGCAGTTTGCCAGCCAGCCACGCGGCGTGCTGGAAATCTTAATTAACAGTGACAGTGCGCAGCAGCAGATTAAAGCCCGGGTAGCGCAGGCGCTATGGCGTGATCTGTACAACCTGCAGCAAGGTGCACTGGTAACGGAAGCCGACATTGCCGGTATGCAGTTAAGCCTGCGAGACAATAATGGCCTGGCACTGATGGTGGCGGGTTTTACCGATAAGCAGCCACAGCTGCTAGAGCAGGCTTTGGCCGGTTTACGTATTAGCACTGACGAGCAAGGCTTTGCCCAGGCGAAAGACCGCTTTATTCGCGGTGTGCAGAATCAGGGTAAGCAGTTCCCGTTTCAGCAGGCATTTATGGCCTACAACAATCTGGTGCGCAGTGGTAACTATGAAGCTGATGCCTTGGTTGCCGCAGCGCAAAGCCTGACGCTGGGCGAGCTTAATGCGATGGTTGATAACCTGCTAGCGAATAACCAGTTGCGGATTTTTGCCTTTGGTAATTACGACAAAGCGGCGTTGGAGCAGGTGGTCAGCACTGTAGCGGCTAGTCTGCCGGCAGTGCGCACTGAGCTGCCTTACAGCCGTACGGCATTCTGGCAGCCAACACCGGGTAAAACACTGGTGGTACAAAAAGACATTGATGTCGCCGATGTGGCACTGGTAGATGTACATGTGCACGCTGAGCCGGGCTACACCCAGTTAGCGCGTGCTACCGTGCTGCGTAGCCACTTTAGTAATATCGCGTTTGATAAATTACGTACCGAAGAGCAGCTGGCTTATGCGGTAGGTGGCACCTCAATGCAGCTGGACAACTACGTTGGCTTTGCCATGTATATTCAAACGCCGGTAAAAGGCGCGGCTGATATGCAAGCACGTTTTGACAGCTTTAAACAGCAGTATGCTGCTGAGCTGGATAAGCTGACTGAAGAGGAGTTTGCCAAGCTCAAAGCCAGCGCCTTAATTACGCTAAAAGAGCCGGCGAAAAACCTGAATGATGAAGTGGCGCCATTGATCACTGACTGGTATCGCGAGCGTTTTAGCTTTGACAGCAAGCAGCAACTTATCGCCGCGGTAGAGCAGGTTACGTTGGCCGATGTAAAAGCTTTTTACCGCGAAACCATGTTAAACGACAAGGCAGCACGTATTTCAGTGCAAATGCGTGGTACTAAGTTTAAAGATCAACCTTTTGCCGACTTGGCAGGTCAGACTAAGGTCACTGACGTAGCAAGCTTTCATCGCCAGATGAAACGACAGTAGCTTTATCGACCGGATATAAAACGCAGCTTCGGCTGCGTTTTTTTATGGCACCAAAAAATTCTGAAAATAGTTCGAGTAATCACTTTAAACAGCAGCGTCAAGGCGTCGGGTTGATGAATTTATCAGCAGGCGTCTAATTACCGTCTATTGCTGCTTTTACATTTTTTGCACTATTAGGGAATTAAAACGCCTTGCTGGTTTTTTCGCCATCTTACTGCGATTTTTGGCTAAGCAGCTGTATTGCAATCAATTTGAAACGGGCTATTTTGTTGTTGGAGTTGTATACCCGTCCTGCTTAACACTGCAGCAAGAATTAACGTGGCGTCGTCTGCAGAGCAAGTGGTTTGGGTACAGTCGCAGGGAAGAGACAAACAATAATAATTAAAACATCTCAGCAAGAACCCAAATTCAGCAGAGAAAAAGACGAGGACAACCCAATGAAAAAATCTACCCTGCTGCTATTGGCAGGCCTGTTAAGCTTTGGCTCACAGGCGGCTGTTGGCGGCTATCCTGTGGTATTAGTGCACGGCTTTCAACCTGACAATTTGGCCAGCCGGCCTACCGGCAGCCAGGTGACGGCGAATGGTGCGGCTTACTGGGCAGAATACTGGCGTGACCGCGCCGATGTGCGTATTGACTGGCCGTCACAAGAGCGTGTCGCCGGTAAAATCGCCAGCGATTATGTTTGGCCCAAACTGCAGCAAATGTCGCGCAATGGTACCTGTGCCAGTGGCTGTATTTTTGTTTCGCACTCTACCGGTGATTTAGTCACCCGCTACATTATTGACAACCAGGCGCTGTGGCTGCAAAACGCCGGGCTGCAACCGTTAAATATCGTCGCCAGCTTTGACTTTGCCGGCGCCGGCGGTGGGGTAGAGCTGGCCGACTTAGCCGTAAACGTGGCCGGTGGCTCAGGTTTAATTGATGCTACCTTACGTTTAGCGCTGTCGTTATGGTTGGGGCAAATACCGTCACCCTCTAACATTGGTGTATTAAATGACTTAAGGGTTAACACCGCCCGCCAGTTAGCGGCGTTTCCCGATGAGCGGGTACCGCGTTTACGCTTTGTCGGTGCCGGGTCCGATTTCCTGGGGGCCACCGGCGCCTTTTTACCCGGCGAGGATGATGGTGTCGTGGCCAGTCACTCCAGCTGCGGCGCCTCCAGTGCCGCCAGCTTTAACAGCTGCTCACGCAGTATCGCCTTTGATGGCAAGTTAACCTCGGTAAGTGGGCCATCCAGCTTTATGCCGTATCACTATCCGATGTTAATGAGCGAGGGCTATAGCCACAGCGATGTGATTGCCAATAGCGCTGCCGACGAAATTACTGCGGCTAACAGTGGCGCCAACTACCTAAATGGTGATCGTTTGCAGTTTAGCACCTATGACGAAACCCGTGGTTGGTGGATCTTTAGCTCGCGCTATCGTGTGGTGCGTAACTCAAATAACACCAGTATGTCGGCGCTGGTGTATCAGGCGGCGAACTAACGTTGATGCGAAAAGTGGTGTTAATACTAAGCCTGTCAGCCTTGCTGGCAGGCTTATGGTTGTTTTGGCCAAAGCAGGCGCCTGTTTTACCATCAAAGCCAGCACCTGCAGCGGCAGCACCTGAACCACAGGCAGCTAAGCCTAAGCCTGATCAAACTGCCAAGCCAACTATCAGCGTGACGGAGAAAATTCCTGAGCCAGTGACCGAAAGCTTTAAGCTATTAGCCAGCGCCTATGCCGCTGAGCTTGAGCTACCGCCATACTCACGGCCGCTAAGCCCTGATGATGAGCATTTACTTAACCCCAACCGTTATATCCCACAGACCGTGCCACTTGAGGGCGGGGCCAGTGCCAGCATAGTGCTGCCCAAATATCGCTTTAGTTACCCCGAGGCAGTACCGGTAACTCTGGAGATTAATGGCTTACAGGTGTTTGATGTCAGTGTGAAGTTGGTAGCAGAGGGCGCAGCCGGTAACAGTGAGACGGCTGAAATGCGTGGTACACCGCAGCGTTATACTGCCACAATTTCCCCTGAGGAAGACTGGAATGGCGCCTTTGAAGTGCAGGTGAGTTTTAGCGCTAGTGGCACGACACAGGTGCTAAAAACCGGTATTGAATATCATAATCCGGTGGCCACTATTGTTAGTGTCGCTGATAGCCGTGGTGTCGGTACCGATATGCAGATCCCGGTGCAGCTAGAGGTGAAGCAGGCTGGCTTTTACCGGCTGCGGGCGAATTTATACACCGAACAGCGCCAGCCGCTGGCGTTATTAACAGCAACAGAAAAACTTGGCAGTGGTAAGCAAGAGCTGACTCTGCGCGCTTTTAAGGCCGTGCTGCGTAACAACAGCGGGCCTTATCTTCTGGGCAGCTTTATCCTGGAGAAACGCCCGGCGGTACCCGGTGAACTAACCCGTTATGGTGATAGTGAACAAGCAGAGTATGCGCTGGAGCCGTTCTCGCTTAACCAGCTAAGTGATGAACCCTGGCAACCAGACGAGCAAGAGCTACAGCGGCTACAGTTTCTTCAGCAGATGGCAAACGAGCAATAAACCAGCTCAGAGTTCAACTTATGGCTAGGCAGACGAACGTTAGAAAAGACTAACGCAGTCATGCCAGTTGCTCCTGGTGCTTGATGAATAAATTTCGATTTTACAAATGCTCGTTAGCCAGCAGCGCTA
Source organism: Rheinheimera fenheensis (assembly GCF_039871805.1). Taxonomy (NCBI): domain Bacteria; kingdom Pseudomonadati; phylum Pseudomonadota; class Gammaproteobacteria; order Chromatiales; family Chromatiaceae; genus Rheinheimera; species Rheinheimera fenheensis. The sequence continues at coordinate 379,671 of NZ_JBDPJM010000002.1, read as the reverse complement.
TCAAATCTTTCATACATCCTCACATCGCAGATTAGCGATGGCATCTCAGCCGTTATGTTATCCACCTTGCGCAGCAGTTTTGTTGTCGAAAGCATTGCAGCCCACCATAAAAATGTTATAACATCACAACATTCAAAATATGTTATAACGTAACACTTGGATCGTCAAATCGACTGATCAGGTTGCGACAGCAAATGGCTAACATGGAGTGACAATGTTTAAACCGACTCTGTTAACCGCAGCAGTGTTTGCTGCTTTAACGTCAACGGCTTATGCCGACAGTATTACAGGTACAATAACTGACGCGGCGGGTAAGCCGGTACCGAATGCCCGGGTACAGTTAATGGGCGCTAACGGTGAAACGCGCACGGATGACAATGGCCGTTTTGTGCTGACTAATGTGAACGCCGGTGAAGCAGAGCTGCATATCGAAGCGAGCCGCTTTGCCCACCGCAATGTGCATGTTGATGTGCCTGCATCTGGTTTGGATAAGCTGAGCGTCGTGTTACTAAGTTCGACCATCGAGACCATCGACATCAAAGCTAGCCCGTTTCATGCCTCGGTTACCGAGTCGTCGCTGCCGGTCAACGTGCTGGCGGGCGACAAGCTAAAAATGCGCCAGGCGGCGACGCTGGGCGATACGCTAAAAAATGAAGTCGGCGTGCATTCAAACTTTTATGGCGGTGTGACCAGTAGCCCGATTATTCGCGGTTTGGATGGCCCGCGCGTACTGATCACACAAAATGGCCTGGATGCTGGTGATGCGTCCCGTGTTGGCCCGGATCATAGCGTGGCAAGTGAGGCCAGTACGGCAACCCAGATTGAAGTGCTGCGCGGCCCAGCTACCTTGTTTTATGGTAGCGGCGCCATTGGCGGTGTAGTAAACGTGGTGGACGAGCGGGTGCCTACTGACAACAATACCCGTGCAGAATGGATGCTGCAGCGTGAGTCGGTTAACAACGAAAAGCTGGCCGCGGGTTCTATCGTTACCGGCGCAGACAATATTGCGGTGTATGCCGATGCGTTCTGGCGTGACAACGACAGCTACAGCATTAATGGGTTTGCTGAGGTTGAGCCAGAAGCTGATGCCAAGAAAGGTGTAGTAGAGAATACCGCGGCAAAAGCGAAAGGCTTTACGCTGGGCGGTAGTTATTTGCTGGATAATGGCTATGTCGGCCTGGCCTATGGCCACTTAGATCGTGAATATGGCATTCCCGGGCATGCACACGGTGGCCATGATGAGCATGCTGATGAACACGAAGAAGAGCATGGCGCTGAGGAAGCCGTGTACGCAGATCTGACCCAGCACCGGGTGCAGCTGTTAAGTGAACTGAATTTCTCCTCTGGTGTTATCCGTACTGTTAACAGCCGTTTTGCCTTCACCGACTATGAACATGCCGAGATTGAAGCCGGTGTAGTCGGTACCACCTTCAGTAACCAAAGCACAGAGGCCCGCATTGAACTGCTGCACCGGCCTTATCAGGAATGGCGCGGTGGTTTAAGCTTGCATTACAAGCACAGTGACTTTGACGCGGTAGGCGAAGAAGCCTTTACGCCACCGTCAGAAACCGAAAAACTGGCACTGGCCTGGGTGGAGGAACGTCACTTTGGTCATTGGTTGGTGCAGTTAGGTGCTCGTATTGAAAGTGTGACTATCGATGCTGATCAGGTAACACTGGCGGATATCGGCGTACACGCCGAGGATGGGCACACAGATGAGATACATGAAGACGGCGACCATGCGGATGAAATCGCCGCCTTTTCTGTCAGCGAGCGGTTTACACCCTACAGTTTATCGGCCGGCGCAGTATGGGATTTTGCCGAAGGTTACAACCTTGGGTTTTCGTTATCACGCTCGCAGCGGGCGCCTTCGGCAGCGGAGTTATTGTCATTTGGTCCACATATTGGCACAGAGTCTTATGAGATAGGCGCATTGTTTAAGCTGGAAGACGATGAGTTCGTGATAAGTTCGTCGCCTGTGCGGCTGGAAACAGCAAACAACCTGGATATTACGCTGCGTAAATTCAGTGGCAACACCGGTTTTGTGTTTAATGCTTTTTACAATCAGGTAGATAACTACTACTACCAGCAGAATACCGGTTTGTTCGCTGAAGCAGAGCATGAAGAAGATGCAGGGCATACCGAAGAACATGCCAACGAGCAGGAACTGGGCGAAGAACATGATCACAGCGGTGAATTACCGGTATATTTGTTTACTGCTGCCGACGTGACCTTGCATGGTTTTGAAGCGCAGTATGTCTGGCAAATTAATGCTCCATTCCAATTAACCCTGCAGGGCGATTATATCCGCGCCCGCTTGAATGGCGGTGGTGACTTACCGCGTACGCCGCCGCTGCGCTTTGCTGCCGAACTGGCGTATGAGCAGGAGGCGGTGAGTGCCGATCTACGTGCTACCCGTTATATGAAGCAAGATAAAACTGCCGAGCTGGAAACGGCAACCGATGGCTACACCCTGCTTGATGCCAGTGTCAGCTACCGCTTTGCTGTTGGCTCATCACAGCTAACAGCTTATCTGAAGGGGCAGAACCTGACGGACGAGCTGGTGCGGGTCCATACCTCATTTTTAAAAGATATTGCGCCGTTGCCCGGCCGCTCTGTTGCACTTGGAGTACGTGGTAGTTTCTAAGAGCGTGATGCCTCACATATAACGAGCTAACGATGAAGCAAAAAGCCGTTAAGAAAGTTTAACGGCTTTTTTATTAGATTAAGCGCAATCTCGTTGAGAATTATTCGTATTTGTGCTTAGATAGCAGTCGTTGTGCGTTTCCCTTATCCTTCAGGAGTTTGGTGATGAAATCAGTTAAGGCTATTAGTTTAGTTGGCGCAGCCGTAGTGACGGCACTGTTTAATTTGTCTGTAGCACAGGCCAGCGAAGTGAATATTTACTCGGCGCGGCAGGAAGAGCTGATTAAGCCACTGCTGGACAAGTTCAGCAAGGAGACCGGCATTAAAGTTAACCTGATCACCGGTAAGCCAGATGAATTGATTAGCCGCATGGCCAGTGAAGGCCGTAACAGTCCGGCTGATGTACTAATTAGCACCGATGTTGGCCGGTTATACCGTGCCAAACAGCAAGGCGTGCTACAGACCATTGAATCAGCGGTATTAACCGACACTATACCGGCAGAAATGCGCGATCCGGCAGGCCAATGGTTCGGTTTAACCATGCGGGCGCGGCCGATTTTATATGTGCCGGGCAAAGTCGACCCGAAACAGCTGTCAACCTACGAAGATTTAGCCAGCCCGAAATGGAAGGGCAAAATTTGTATTCGCTCGTCAGACAATATTTATAACCAGTCGATGACCGCCAGTATTATTGCGCATGACGGTGCCGAAAAGGCAGAAAGCTGGGCTAAAGGCCTGGTAGCTAATTTTGCCATGCCACCCAAAGGCGGTGACCGTGACCAGATTAAAGCCGCCGCAGCCGGAGTTTGCGATATTGCCATCGCCAATACCTATTACTTAGGTGGCATGCTGGCTGATCCGCAAGAAAAGGCGGCGGCAGAAAAAGTGAAAGTATTCTGGCCAAATCAGGCTGGTCGCGGCGCGCACATTAATATCTCTGGTGCTGGTGTGGCCAAATATGCGCCTAACAAAGCCGAAGCGGTTAAGCTGCTGGAGTATATGATGACCGCAGAAGCACAGCAGTGGTATGCCGAAACGAACCACGAATATCCGGTGCGCACTGGTGTGCAGGTAAGTGCTATTTTACAAGGCTTTGGTGAATTTAAAGCAGACCAGTTACAATTGGACAAATTGGGCGAATTAAACGCCGAGGCGATCCGGGTAATGGACCGCGCTGGCTGGAAGTAATATTTGAAATCAGTATGTTGTAACAAGGTATGCGCCAGATGTTAACCGGCTGGCGCGATATCTGGCGCTGGGCAGTGCTGCTGCCGGCGCTGCTGTTAGCCTTACCGGTGCTGGTGATTTTTGCCAGCCTGTTACAGCCAGAAACCGAGATTTGGCAGCACCTGCGCCAGACGGTGCTGGCCGACTATGTTATTAATTCCCTATTACTCGCTGGTGGAACCGGGCTGGGCGCGTTATTGCTCGGCACTGGCAGTGCCTGGCTTATCAGTCAGTATCAGTTTATTGGCCGGCGGCTGTTGCAGTGGATGTTGCTGCTGCCACTGGCGATGCCTGCTTATATCATTGCTTATACCTACACCGGTATGCTGGACTTTGCCGGCCCGCTGCAAAATTACATCCGCGAATTAACGGGTTGGCGCTACGGTGATTATTGGTTTCCCGAGATCCGCTCTCTAGGTGGCGCCATCGTTATGCTGTCGTTGGTGTTGTATCCTTATGTCTATATGTTGGCGCGCACTGCTTTTAGTGAGCAGTCTGCTTCCCTGTTCGAAGCCAGTCGCACTCTGGGGCTAACACCCCGGCAGCACTTCTGGCGTGTGGCGTTGCCACTGGCGCGGCCGGCCATTTTAACCGGCACCGCACTGGCGATGATGGAGGCCTTCGCCGACTACGGCACTGTGCAATACTTTGGTGTGACAACCTTTACCACCGGTATTTTCCGTACCTGGTTTGGTATGGGTAGCCAGGCCGGCGCGGCACAGCTGGCCGCTTTGCTGACCGGCTTTGTGTTAGTGCTGCTGCTGCTGGAGCAGTGGTCGCGGCGTAAAATCCGGTATTATCATCAGGGCCAGCGCAGCCAACCGGTAAGCCTGAGATCGGTGAGTCTGAGCCGGCAAATGCTGTTGGTGCTGCTATGCAGCCTGCCGGTGCTGTTTGGCTTTGTGGTGCCGGCAATACAGCTAAGTAGTTGGGCGTTGAGTAACTATCAGATCACCTTCAATCAGCAGTTTATTACTCTGGTGTGGAACAGCTTCTCGCTGGCGGCGCTGGCCGCTGTGGTAGCGGTACTGTTGGCACTGTTATTTGCTTATGGCAAACGGCTAAGGCGCGACGTGCTGGTGCAGGCGCCGGTGCGAGTAGCGGCGCTGGGCTATGCTGTGCCAGGCACTGTGATTGCCATTGGCGTAATGATACCGCTGGCTTATCTGGATGGTCGTATTGACGTGCTGGCCGAGCACTGGTTTGGTGTACGCACCGGGCTGATTTTCTCCGGTACCTTATTCGCCTTAGTGCTGGCGTATAGCGTGCGCTTTTTAGCGGTGTCGCTACACAGTGTGGAAGCTGGCTTACAGCGCATTAAACCCAGTATGGATAACGCCGCCCGCTCGCTGGGTTTTAGCCCGCTTGGCGTGCTGAAAAAGGTGCATGTGCCACTGCTGCGCACCAGCGTGCTAACGGCACTGCTGCTGGTATTTGTTGATGTACTCAAAGAGTTGCCGGCGACATTGATCTTAAGGCCATTTAATTTTAATACGCTGGCGGTGCGTACCTATGAACTTGCATCAGACGAGCGCTTAGCCGATGCGGCCTTACCGGCGTTGGCTATCGTGCTGGTAAGTTTGCTGCCAGTGATGTTGTTGGCCCGCTCAGTAAAAGCTACCCATGAAGGAGCGCCCTAATGCTGGAATTGCAACAGGTTGCTGTCGCCTATAGCGGCAACACTGTGGTTAAAGAGGTTAGCCTGTCGTTGGCGCAGGGCCAGATTGGCTGTTTAGTCGGCCCGTCCGGTTGTGGTAAAACCACCTTACTTCGGGCCATTGCCGGTTTTGAGCCAGTGGCCTCAGGTGTAATTAGCCTGCAACGCCAGCCAGTTAGTGACACCACTTCTCAGCTTGCGCCAGAGCTGCGCCAGGTGGGCATGGTGTTTCAGGATTTTGCGTTGTTTCCGCATTTAAACGTGGCGGACAATATCGCCTTTGGTCTGGGCAAACTGAGCAAAGCTGAGAAGACGACGCAGGTAAAGCAATTGCTGCAGTTAGTCGGATTGCCAGATTTGGGCCAGCGCTATATCCACCAGTTATCCGGTGGCCAGCAACAGCGCGTGGCGCTGGCCCGGGCATTGGCACCCAAGCCGCGGGTGCTATTGTTAGACGAGCCATTCTCTAGTCTGGACACTGAGCTGCGCGAAGGTCTGGCACGTGAAATCCGGCAGATTTTGCAACAGCTGCGCATCACCGCCATTATGGTCACGCACGATCAGAATGAGGCCTTTGCCATGGCCGATATGATAGGGGTGATGGAGTTTGGCCGCTTGCAGCAGTGGGCCACACCGTACGAGCTGTACCACAAACCGGCTAACCGCTTCGTGGCCGACTTTATCGGCCGTGGCGTGTTAATTCCCGGCACTATGCTCGACGCTCAGCAAGTACAGACCAATCTGGGCACCTTTACCCAGCGCTACGTCAGCACCGTGCAGGCCGGCGACCAGGTGGATGTGCTGATCCGCCCCGATGACATCGTACATGACGATGCCAGCGGCATTACCGCCCAGGTAGTAGAAAAAGCCTTTCGCGGCTCGCATATTTTGTATCAGCTGAAGCTACACAGCGGTGAGTTGGTGCAATGTCTGGCCTTAAGCCACCATAACCATGCGATAGGTGAGCAGATAGGCATTCGCCTCGATTTAGACCACCTGGTGCTGTTTCCCCGCGTATAGCTTCCGCGGCATAAAAAAGGTCAGCCTGCGCTGACCTTTTTACTACTCTGTTACGCCAATACAACGGGTTGCGGTTAGTCTTTGCCCGGCGCGTTAGGCTGCTCGGGTGGCAGGCTGGTGCTGGCCTCGGCGTCTTGCTGCGGGCTGGCTAACGTGGCCTGATCGCCAGTAACTGGCATAGCACGCGACTGCTGGTTAATTTGATAAATTTGCTCGGTGTTAGATAAATCCTGCGCGTTCTTAATATTGGCAATGGTTTCGCGCTCGGACAGAAAGCTTTGAATGTCGTCCAGTATCGCCTGCATTTCTTGCGGGTTGTCCGCCATTTCCAAAATATGCCTTGGGTGCTCGACGTTTTTCGCGCCGCTGTCGGCAAAGGTGCTGCTCATAATGCGTGAGCTGATGATCCACGGTGTTAATGAAGAGCGCATCACGTAGTTTTCGGACGAGGTAGAGTCGTAAATGCCTTTACCTGTGGTCAGTTTACTTTGGGTGTAGGTGCCTTCGCATTTTAAGTACACCAGTAAGGAGTCAAAATTCAGCTCGGCCCAAAAGGTATGGCTGTAGTTTTCCAGCAAACGGCCAAAGCTGTGGCAAATAAACCAGCTAAAAATCAGACTTAAAATAAACTGACTTTCGTTAAACAGGCTCACCACAAAGCCTTGTGTCAGCGCATCGCTGGGGCGTGCCAAGGCGGTGTATTCGCGAATAAGCTTTAGCACCGTTTCGGCTTCAAACAACAGATAAAACAGAATAAAGGGGCCAATTAGCAGTAATAACTGGCCGCAGACTGTGGCCCACAGCCGCAGCTGTTTAAACAGGGCACTATGTTGCAGCGGCGCATAAGCTGGCTGGGTTTCAATCATCACTTCGCCGCTAAAATCGCCTTTGCTTTCAGATTGTTCGTTCAGGCTGGGGTTAAGCTCTCGGTACACCCGGTTCGGGATCTCTTTATACCGGCGGTTTGCCATCACGATATTGTCGATATTAACAAACAGTTCGCGCGGGTGAATATTCTCCTGCCAGTTGGCGCGGTACTCCGATACTTTGGTTTGTGCCTGTACCTGAGCGGTACGTTGTTTTAGCAGCAGAAAAATAAAGGCGCCACTTAAGGCAGCAAACAGCAGCACTAATAGCAGCTGCGGTGTTACCGCAAAGCTTTGCAGCTCAGATTGCTGCAGCTCGGTAACAAACTGGTGCACCTCTGGTTGCTGCAGCAGATAATTAATGCCCAGCCCCAGCAGCACTGGTGCCAGAATAGCGAACGCCATAATTTTAGCCAGTTTCAGGTTACCCTGAGTTTCAATGGTTTTTTCTGCCTGCCGGTACACGGTACTGGCCGCGCGCCAGGTTAAAATAAGGTACACCACCAGCACAAAAGAGAAAAACGGTAGCAGGATATCGCCGGTGTCGCCGGCCAGTCCTGTCAGACAGACAAAGGCGGTTAATGCATAGGCTACCAGCGCGATAGCCGTGGCAATTAGCGCGCCGGCAAAGCGCTGCGCCAGGTTACGCAGTGGGTAAGGCAGAAAAATCAGTTTAGGTACCAGGGTATGTACCAGCCGCGAGATAAAGCCAACCGGTTCAACAAAGGTTTTGTTTTTGCGCCCCATCAGCATCTCTTCTAAATCGATGCTTTTATAGTGCGGCTGCTCGAGTTTGGCTGTTTCACGTTCAGACTTACTGAAGTTTGTTGCCAGCGAGGTGGGTACGCTGCGGCCAACAAAAAAGCGCAGCATCTGAAAAATACCGCCGCCCAGCGCCCGCAAACCGCCGGCCAGTAACATAAAGCCGACTGCGGCATAAATCCAGGCCAGCGCTTTGTCCTGCTGCACCAGACTCACCACCTGCAGAAGTGGGTAAATACCCAGTAAGCTTACCAGCAAGCCGCGAATGGCGCGCAGTAAGCCTTCAGCTTTAAACGGGTTACGGATGCCAAGCGATTCACTGCCGTAATCATAGGCCATGGTTACTTCCTTTTAAAAATCAGTTTGTTGTAAAACTGCTATCTTGCCTGACTGCCATGCTTTTGCAAGGCGTTGCCCGATAGATTTAGCGGATAATTGGCCGGTTAGCGACATTTTTTATCAGCAATGAAAAAAGGCGCCCAAGACCTGCAGCGCCTACCAGGAAATGGCACTGTCGTTACTTTAAAAAATCGCTGATTTGGCTGGCCATCGCGCTGATGCCCAGCACGCCGTCTAAATGACCAAAGTTGCCGGGAATTTCGTCATACTGTGCGCTGTTACCGGCTGCCTGCATTACCTTGGCGCTGTGCTGGCTTAATGCCGGTGGTAGCAGTAAATCGCCAGTGGCGGGCAAAAACAGCGTTTTGGCTTTCACTCGGCCCAGTGCCTGCTGCCAGTTTTCGCCCATGCCGGCACGCCACAGTTGCGACGCCCGCACTAAATACAGAATATGGTTGGCATCTTGTTTTGCTGCCCGTTGCCGGGCTTGTGCCAGCAGTTGCTGCCAGGCTTGTGGCAGGGCGCGGATATCCTGATGTAAGGCTTTATCGGTGCTAAAGGCCGCATAGCGCGGGTTAAAGCCGTCCGGGTGCAAGGCATCTTGGGTAATGTAGGCCAGTGCCGTGCTTAAGCCTTGCCAGGGCTGGCCTTGGTCGTAGTAGTCGCCAGCCTGCCAGGCCGGGTCTTGTAAAATCGGGTAGGCCCAGCGCTGCAGTTTAATCGCACTAAAGGTATCCATATAGGCGCTGCCAATCACTGGCAGCAGCCGTTCAACCTTGTCAGGGTAACGCACTGCCCATTCAATGGCCTGAAACGAGCCCATCGACGGGCCAATCACGGCGTGAAGCTTGTCAATGCCGAGGCTGTCGAGCAAGGCCTTTTGCACCTCGACAAAATCACCAATAGTCACCACCGGAAAGCTTAAGCCATAAGGTTTGCCCGTTTGTGGGTTAATCGTTGCCGGGCCCGTGGTGATGACGTTTTGATCAAACACATTCGCGTTTACTAAGGTATCGCTGCTAATAACGTAAAACTTATTGGTATCTATCGCTTTGCCCGGGCCAATAATGGCATCCCAATAGCCGGGCGCCGCATCATCAACGTGGTATTTACCGGCAGCATGGCTGCTACCGGAGAAAAAGTGGGTAATTAAAACTGCATTGGATTTATCGCTATTGAGCGTGCCATAGGCTTCCCAGCCAATATGTACCGGGGCAATCGTCTGGCCGTTTTCAGTCGTAAACTTGTCCAGCGTAAAACGCTGCTTTTCGACCAGTAGCGGCTCAGCCGATAACGCAACACTAAAACAGAGTAGTAGGGCTGTTACCCAGCGCATAATCGCTCCTTAAAACCACTGAAACAATAAGATAGCCAGCGCCGTGCCAAGCACCGGCACTAACACACTGACAACGGCGACCGGCCAATAGGCGTTTTGATGGCTTTCACCACAGATAGCACGGATAGTGGTGACCACATAGCCGTTATGCGGCAGGGAATCCAGCGCGCCGGATGAAATAGCCACCACGCGGTGCAGCTGCTCGGCATCGACACCGCGCTCTAAATAGTGCGGTGCCAACTCGGGCAGGGCAATCACCTGGCCACCAGACGCTGAGCCGGTAAGGCCAGCAATGGCACTTACTGCCACAGCGGCACCCAGCAGCTCAGGCCCGGGTAAATGTGTCATGGTGTTCACTACGTTGGCAAACGCCGGAGTAAGTTTCGCTACCGAGCCAAAACCCACCACGGCAGCAGTGTTGCCTATCGCCAACAGCGCCCCTAATACACCTTCATTGGTGGCTGCAGCCGGGTTATGCAAATAGCGAAAATTAAGCAAGTACAGGCTAACCACGCCGCCGGATAGTGCCACAATGAGCGCCGCTTGTTGCAGGCTGTCGTGCAGTAAAAAAGATAACAGCAGCACCACACCCAGCGGAATAATGCCCATTAGCGGGTGCGGTAGAGCGCGGTCGGTAATTTCCGGATCGCTGCTACGCTGCACAAAGTGCTCGCCAGCAGCCTGCGCCCGTTTAATCATCCACATCAATGCGGCGTAACCGGCAATGGCCATAAAGATGGCGACGACAATACTTACTTGCCAGCCGGCATAAGGTGTGGTGCCTAAGTAAGGAATCGGGATCCAGTTTTGTATTTCCGGTGAGCCGGCCGAGGTCATAGTAAAGGTGACTGAGCCCAGCGCCAGTGCGGCCGGAATAAAACGCCGTGGCAGGTTGGCACCTTTAAACAAGCTCACCGCCATTGGATAGGCAGAAAACGCCACGACAAACACACTAACGCCGCCGTAAGTCAGAACCGCGCAGGCTAACACTACGGCTAACACTGCTTTGCCGTGGCCAAGTTTTTTCACTATCGCCAGCGCCACCGCATCGGCCGCGCCAGTATGCTCCATTAATTTGCCAAACAGTGAGCCCAATAAAAACATCAGAAACCAGGCAGCAACAAAGCCGGAGAAGCCGCTCATGTAGCCGTGGACAAAGTCAAGCTTGTCACTGACCTGCCAAAACGGAATGCCATTGGTGATGGCCACCAGTAAAGCGCACAGTGGTGCAGTGATAAACAGGTTAAAGCCGCGCATAGTCAGTACTATTAACAATGCCAGCCCGGCGAGTAATCCGAGAAGACTCAACATCTTGTTATCCTTGTTCGCATTTTCGTTTAGTCTGATACAGGACAGCAGGCATCACCATAGTACTAAGGTACAGGTTAAAAAATCTGCGTTTGCGCCTACAGTAAGGCTACACACATAACAACAAGATCATGTGAAATCAAACAGCAGGAGAGCCAAGATGGCCCATAACCATAATAAAGATGCACAGCACAAGTTTAGTCGTACCCTGTTAAAACCCAGTCTGGTTGCTTTAGCTATCAGTAGCTGCTTTGCCGCCACAGCGCTGGCGCAGGAAACCGCCAAAGAAGACGAAGCAGTAAAACTGGAGCGGATTGAGGTTACCGCCCGGCGCACAGTGGAAAACCTGCAGGAAGTGCCGGTGGCAGTAACGTCTATTGGTGCTGCCGATATTGCCGAACGCGGTATCTCAACCGTGGTAGAAATTCAGCAATTTTCACCAAACACGACCTTACAGCAAAGCCGTGGTACTAACTCAACCCTCACTGCCTTTATCCGTGGTGTAGGCCAGGAAGACCCACTATGGGGTTACGAGCCTGGCGTGGGTATTTACATTGATGATGTCTATGTCGCGCGGCCACAAGGTGCAGTGCTGGATATCCTCAACGTAGAACGTATTGAAGTACTGCGTGGCCCGCAGGGCACGCTGTATGGTAAAAATACCATTGGTGGCGCAGTTAAATATGTCACTAAAGAGATGAGCGGCGATACTGAGTTTGCGGTAAACCTGACCGCCGGCAGCTATAAACAGGGCGATGTGAAATTAACCGGTCAGATCCCACTGATTGATAACCAGCTGTATTTTGGTTTCGGTTATGCCAACTTACAGCGTGACGGTTATGGTAATTTTTTAACTTCAGCGTTACCTAATCAGGATGGCGAAAACTATAACAAAGACTTGCAAGCCTATCGTATGACGCTGGAGTATCGCCCAAGCGATGCGGTGTTTATGCGGTTGAACTACGACAAAACTGAAGATGACTCTAATGCCAAAGGCGGCTACCGTTTACTGCCCAGTTTGCTCACCGATGCGCCGGTGCCGGATAGCGTATTCGACTCTTACACCAGCTTACCAACCAAAAACAAAGTAGAAACTGAAGGCTTAAGCCTGACAGTAAACTGGGATATTAATGATGACTGGGCGTTCAAGTCGATTACCGCCCAGCGCGAAAGCTATTCGCCCACCAATATCGATTTTGATAACACCTCTTTGCCGATTTTTGATGTACCCGCCATTTATGACGATGAGCAGTTCACTCAAGAGTTCCAGCTGAACTACCAAACCGATGGCTTTAAGATGGTGTCAGGCGCTTACTACTACACAGCAGACTCTTGCGGCGTGTTCGATGCCATCTTAGGTGTGCTTGGTCAGTCACTCGGAGCGCCGGGCCTTACCCGTGAAGTAGGTGGTTGCAGTAACGGCGACAGCACTGCGTTATATGCGCAGGGAACTTATGATATTGATGATAAATGGTCGGTAACCGCCGGCTTACGCTACACCAAAGATGAAAAAGAAGCTGTGGTGCGCAATGGGCTGATTTTTGACATTGTGTATCCGGAGTCGGGCTGGATCCCTGGCTATGTGCGGCCAGATGGCTTAACCACACCAGTGGTACTGGATGACAGCGAAAGCTGGTCTAAGGTAACGCCAAAAATTGGTGTGGAATATCAGTACAGTAATGATCTGATGTTGTTTGCCAGTTACAGCCAGGGCTTTAAGTCCGGTACTTTTAACCCAAGGGCGACGGTGGCAGAGCCTGCCGCAGATCCTGAAGATGTTAACTCTTTTGAAATTGGTATGAAGAGTGACTGGAATGACAGAGTACGTATTAATGCTACCTTATTCATGCTGGACCACAAGGACCGCCAGTATATCGCCGTGATCCCGGATGAAAATGATGCGACGGCATTAAACCAGCGGTTAGGTAATGTTGGCCGTTCAGAGGCGACTGGCCTGGAGCTGGAAGTAACCTGGAAAGCCAGTCGTGAGTTGGAAATTTACGGTAATCTGGGCCTGATAGATGCTAGTTTTGAAGAGGCGCTCACCTTTGTGCCGGGCACTGGCGCGGTGGATATCTCCGATCGCTTCTCGGTAACCAACACACCGGAGACGACGGCGAATGTCGGCTTCAGTTACAACCTGCTGACAGACTTGGGTGATGTCATTTTCAATGGTAACTACAATTACCGTAGCAGCTACTCGCTGGTCGAACTGGACAACCTGTTGACACAAGACAGCTATGGTTTGTTAAACCTGGGGGTAACCTGGTTTAGTAATGATGGCCACTGGAGTGTTGCGCTGCATGGTAAAAACCTGACTGACGAAGAATATCTGGTAGGTAACTATGCGTTTATCGCGCCGGATCCGGCTAATCCAGGCCAGTATATTCCGGGTCTGGGCGGTGATAACACGTTAATCGGCTATTACGGTGCGCCACGCACCGTCAGTCTGACTGTCGGTTACCGTTTCTAACCATAAAACCCTTGCCGGGGCGCGAGCCCCGGTACATTATGGGCAAAAAGCCCAGAAGTTAGTTTATGATTGCCTTAATTGCTGATGATCACCCGCTATTCCGGGTGGCTTTATCCCAAGCTTGTGCCAATATCCTTGGCAGCGACGCCCTGCTTTTGCAAGCTGAAAATATGCAGCAGGTGTGGCCGTTATTGCGTGCCCACCCCGACACCCACTTTATTTTTCTTGATTTAAAAATGCCCGGCAGCGACGGCTTTACCGGCTTAACCGCACTACGCACCGAATACCCGGATGTGCCGGTAATTATGGTGTCGGCCGAAGAAGACCCGGTAGTCATAAAGCAAGCGCTGGCGCTTGGCGCTGCGGCCTATATTCCTAAGTCAGCGCCGCTGGAGTTGCTGTCACAAGCCATTAGTGCCGTGCTAAATGGCGACAGCTGGCTGCCGGCAGAGTTGGCGCAAGACGTGCACAACGCCAAAGCCTTGATCGATGAAGACTTTGCCAGCCGGTTGGAGCAGCTAACACCGCAGCAGTTTCGGGTGCTGAAGATGATTGCCGATGGCCTGCTCAATAAGCAAATTGCCTATGAAATGCAGGTGCAGGAAACTACGGTAAAACAACATGTCTCGGCCATACTGCGCAAGCTGAACGTGAATAACCGCACCCTGGCCGGCATCTTATTTGAAAAACTCAGGCTGCCGGGCTAGCTATATCAGCGTCAGGCAGCTTTACAACGCCTCCTCAGTTTACTATCGAGCGATTTATTAATTTCATATAAAACAGTGCTTTCTAATGTTGGCTTACACTATGCATTGCGCTGCACTGTAGTGCATCCTGCATATTAAGGTGTGATGTGGGTTTCGACTTTTACCAAAGGAGAAGCTAGCAATGGAAAACCTTGTTTCAATCCGGGGCCTTGGCACCCTATCGTTATATTTGCTCTGTTGTCTGAGTTTTGGTGCATTGGCGGGGGCTAAGGCTGTGCTGTCCGGGCCGTCGCACGCTGCAGCCGGTGATATCATCACCTTGCAAGGCCAGCATTTTAGCGCTGGCGAGAGTTACAGCATTAAAACCATTATGGGTAAGAAAACCAGCCAGCAGCTGGTGACGGCAGATGAGTCCGGCAGCTTAAGCTTTCAGCTGGTTACCGGCAGCGCGGGCCAGTATCAGCTGCAGGTGCGTGACAGCAAAAAACGCCTGGTAGCAACCTCTGCGGTGCTGGTAAGGCCAGCAGGAGACTGAACATGAGCTTTCAACAGTATGTTGTAGCCGGTTCAGTGCTGCTGGCAGTCAGCTTTGGCCTTTGTGCCTTGCCGCAGCAGCAAGGGCTGGCTTTTGTCTCTATTCGTGATGGTAATGCCCATATTTACCTGCGTCAGGGCAGTAGTGAGCAAGCGCTAACCAGCGGCAGTTCGGTGAATACCCAGCCAGCCTGGTCTGCCGATGGTAGTGAACTGGCATTTAGTTCAGTACGCGATGGCCAGTCTGCTATTTATCTGATGCAAGCCGATGGTAGTCAGCTGCGCCGGTTAACACCAAGCAAGCTGTGGCAAACTGCACCAGCCTGGTCGCCGGATGGTTCGGCTATTGCTTATCTGGCCAGAGATAACAGTAAAACGGGGGTGGAACTGCATCTGGTGCAACTGGCTACTGGCGAGACCCAGGTGCTGGTAGCGGATGGCCTGGAGAAAGGGCCTGATGCGCCAGTGTGGTCGGCTGATGGTAAGCAGTTAGTATTTTTAGGCGCTAATGCTGATGGCAAGGCCGATGTCTGGCTGGTGCAGCGTGATGGTAGTGGCCTTAAAAATATCAGCGAGCAGACGTCAAAGCGTAACAAAGCGCATCCGGCTATTTCGCCAGATGGTCGTTATGTTGCCTATGTTGCAGATATGCGTGGACATTTGGCGTTGTTTCGTACCGACCTGCAAACCGGCGAGTCCGTTAACCTGACGGCCGACAAACCGGCGGCCTATGAAACGCCGCGCTGGTCTGCCGATGGCCGTCAGTTACTGTTTGCCAGTAGCCGGGATGATCCTGGTCTGACGCGAATGGATATTTTCGTGATGAATGCCGACGGTTCTGCTGTAACGAATTTAAGCCAGCACCCGCACGAAGATTACAACCCACATTGGTCTGCTGATGGCAAACAGGTGTTGTTTACCAGCTTGCGCACCGGCACCGCACAAATTTATCGCTATGACATGGCTAAGCAGCGGGTTGAAAGGCTTAGCATGAACAAATCACATGATATGGACCAGGTGCCACGTCCTGCCTTTGAGCAGCATAGGGCATCTGTGACAAAAGGAGAGCTGTCGTATGAAAAATAGCAACAGCAGTAAAATGTTCAAAGGCATTTGGCGTCAGCTAACGGTCGCTGGCTTGTGCTGTGTCACTAGTATCGCTTGGGCTGCCGGCAAAACCTACACCCTGGATGCCGACTTTGCCCAAGGTGTGCTTGATGGCGTAAATTATGACGCACCGAACGGCGATCAATTACAACTCAATGCGGTAGGTACGACGTTTCCGGTCGCCTGGATAGCCAATGCCGGCGAGGATACCGTATCAAAGTTCGATACTAACCTGAATAAAGAAGTCGCCCGCTATCGCACCTGGTTTGGCCCAGTGGGTCAGCCCGGACATTATAGTCACTTAGGTAATGCCTATGATGGGCCTGCACCCTCGCGAACAGCCGTGGATATTAACGGTAATGCCTATGTACTTAACCGCCACTTTAGTCAGGGTATCAGTAGTGCCGGTGTCGTGCTGAAAATTCTGGCTGAGGGCTTTATCGACCGAAATGGCAACGGTGTGATGGACACTTCCGCTGACGGTAATGATGATGGCATCATCGATAACACTGAGATGTTGCCGCTGGCAGATAGCAACGGTAATGGCATTATTGATGAGAACGAAATTCAGGATGAACGTATCGCCTGGGTTAAGCGGGTGCCTGATGGCATAGCCGCACCGCTGCGGCCAACGGGTACTTTAGGCCGTGCCATGTGCATCGGCACCGATGGCAACTTATGGGTCGGGCTGTTCAATGATCGCACTTATTACAAAATCAGTGCAGCCGATGGTTCTACCATAACTGGCCCGGTATCGACAGTTCCCACTGCTGGGCAGCCTAATGCTGGCTCATGGACGCCTTATGGCTGCCTGATCGATGCCAGTGGCACCTTATGGAGCGCATCCTTATCTGGCGTGTTGGGAAAGATTACCAATACCCAAAGCGACACCGGCCCCTATACCGTGTCATCTTTTGCTTCCAGTTTCAACTATGGTATCGCGCTGGGCAATGGCAAAGTTTACCTGGGTAGCAGCAATCAACAGTTTGATCCGGCCACCAATACTTACAGTGCAATTCCGAATATGACAGTGGGTAGCTCCGGTATCGTTGTCGATGGTGGCGGCAATATCATTGCCGGCAGTGCAACGGTACGCAAAGTGGCGCCTGATGGGACCTTGTTATGGCAGGCACCCTTGCAGGCTGGCGGCAGCAGCTCGGTGGGTATACAGGTAGATGCCAACAATGATGTGTTGCAAATCGGCTTTACCAGTGCTGGCCGTATCCAAAAATACCGCGGTACAGATGGCGCCCCGCTCGGTGTGTTCCCGGTAGGTAATATGCCTTATACCTACAGTGACGCCACCGGTCTGGTGGCGCGCAATGTGACTAACCCCACCGGCACCTGGACAGTGGTGTATGACAGTGGCAACAGTGGCAAGGCCTGGGACAATATTAACTGGAACGATCTGACACCGACCGACACCTCAGTGCAAGTGGCGTTTCGTACCGCAGAAACCCAAGCCGGACTGGCATTAGTCAGTTACCAGCCAACCACTAAAGGTAATGCGTTAGCCAGCAGTGGCCGTTTTATTCAGGTGCAAAGCCGGCTTAACGGTAATGAACAGGGCGATAGCCCGATATTGTTTGACCTGACGATTAATGCGGTCGATGCCGGTTGTGATGTGGATGGCAATGGCGCCACCGATTCGGTTGACGTTGCGCTGGTACGGGCCGGTATTGGCCAGACACCGTTACCCGGTGATGTGCGTGACCAAAACGGCGATGGCAAAATTACCGTCAATGATACCCGGCTATGCGCGCTCAAATGCAGCTTACCACGCTGTGCTTTGGCGCCCTGAACGGATACAACCTAACTAGAAGGATATTACTATGCGTATGTTAGTGCTTTGCGGTCTCTTCGTTCTGGCTTTGTTGGCTCCGGCCAAAGCCGCTGTTATTTACCTGTCGCCGGCACAGCAGCAGGTTGGCGTATCTGACAGCGTATCGGTTGATGTGTTTGTCACCGGATTAGCCGGCGAGGTAGTCTCGGGCTGGGACTTAAATTTGCTGTTTGATGACAGCATCTTACAATTGAGTGATGTATTTTTTGACCTTGCCAATTTTGCTGATGATCCTGTGCTCGATGCGCTGTACGACAGCAGTGCTGTTGGCGGAAATATCAGCAGCTTTCTGGTATCTTTTTTAACCGATGCAGATTTGCTATTAAGGCAGACAGAGCCGGTACGGTTGATGTCGATCAGTTTTTTAGCGCTAACCGATGGTGTTAGCTTAATTAACTTTGGTACAGATCCAGATTATGAGCTTAACGTCACCGGGCTTGACGGTCTTAGCCTGGATCTGGCCGCGCGCGGTGCTTGTATTGGTGTCGGCCAGGGCCAGTGTGGTGCTGATATACCGGCCCCGCCCACCCTGTGGCTATTGGGGCTGGCGTTGTTATTGCCATTTCAGCGCCGTTTCGCGCCACGTTGATATCGCCTAGCGTAATAGGCGCTGGAATAGCCGTTTCAGCGCCGGCGCTTTCAGTGGTTTTAGCAAAAAGTAATAGCCGGCGTTAAGCGCTTGTTCGCGAATATGCTCACTATGATCGGCTGAGTGGATGATCACAGGCAGCTGCACGGCTAAATGCGCCGCTAACTGGTTGGCAACTTCAACGCCAGTGGCGCCGTTATCCAGATGATAGTCAAACAGCAGCAAATCAGCCTTCAGGCCCTGTGCCAGGGCTTGCAGTGTGTCTGCCGGCTGGCCAACGGCGACAACCTTTATCTGCCAACTGCGTAATAGCTCAGCTACCGCCGTGCGTAGCTGCGGTTCGTTATCCAGCAGCAGCACGGTTTTGCCGGCAAAACTAGCTGTAGCTTCAGTGACTTTTATCGGCGCAGTGATGACAGGAGCAACGCCACTTAGTGGTACCCGCAGGCTAAAACAACTGCCTTTACCAGGTGTTGAACGCACCTTCAGCGGATGCGCCAAAATCGTGCTGATACGTTGGGCAATCGCCAGCCCTAAGCCTAAACCTTTCTGGCTTTGCTGCTCGCCTTGCTGAAACTCGTCAAAAATGCGCTGCTGATCTTCCGCTTTAATGCCAATGCCGGTATCCAACACACAAATATCAATATGCTGGCCACAGCGCTTTACGCCCAGCAGCACCTTGCCAGCGGGAGTATAACGAATGGCATTGGCCAGCAGGTTTTGGATCACCCGCTTGAGTAATTTACGGTCGCTGTAAATGCTGAGCTTACTGGCGCGGTAGTGCAGCTGCAGGCCCTTTTCGCTGGCTAAAATAGCGGCGTCGCGGGCAATGTCGTCCAGTACACTGTTAAGACTAACCGGCTGTGGGTTGGCCGTTATCACACCTGAGTCGAGTTTAGTCAGCTCTAAAATAGCGCCTAACAGCTCTTCGGCAGAGTTCAGCGAACTGATTAAATTATGGCTTAGCTGCTTAAGTTCAGTACTGCTTTGTTTATCGCGCAGTAAGCTGGCAAACAGCACTGCGGCGTTAAACGGCTGCATTAAATCATGGCTGGCGGCGGCGAAAAAGCGCGTTTTTGCTTGAGTGCTTTGCTCCAGCTGCTGCTGTGCCTGCTGTAACTGGCCATTTAACTGCTGTAAGGCGGCGGTGCGCTCGGCCACGCGTTGCTCTAATTGCTGTTGGGTATCAATAAAGGCACTGACATCACTATAGGTAGTAACAAAACCACCACCGGGCAGGGGGTTGCCTTGCATTTCCAGCACCCGGCCATCCTGCTGGCGGCGCTGAAACTTGTAGGCGCTGCCCTGGCGCAGGTAGCTTAAGCGCTTGTCGATTTCGCTTTGTACGTCATCACTGTCAATTAAGCCGCGCTCAAGGTTAAAGCGAATAAGCTCTGCCACCGGTTTACCGACTTCGACCAGTCCCGGCGGATAATTAAACATGTCGATATAACGCTGGTTCCAGGCAATTAAGCGTAGGTCAGCATCTACCACGCTAATGCCCTGACTGATATTGTCGATGGTGGCGCGCAGTAGTGCCTGGTTAAACTGAAACACCTGGCTGGCTTCATCGACAAAGCGGGCCACCGACTCCAGCGGCAGGTTAGCATGGCGGCCACTGGCATCCATAATAAGCCGCATAGAGGCGCCGCCCACTACCGCCGCCAGGCTTCGCTCAGCCGCTTGCACCAGATTGGCCGGGGCTAATTGCTGCAGCTCATGTGGTTGCTTTAAGTTACGTTGTAGTAAGCGGCTGGCTTCCTTTTCGCCGGCAAAACGCCTTACCAGTAAGTAACAGTCCTGCACCGTTAAATGCAGTGGTCGCTTAAGCGGGCTGCTAAGCTGGGTGCGTAAAAAACGGCCGCTTTCCAGCCATTCACCCACCCGGGTGGTACTTAGCCGGCTAACCAGAACAATCAGGGCGCAGTTAAGGCTGAGGCTGACCAGTACGCCAATGCTTATCACATCCGCATTCATGCCAAACAGTTGCTGCGGCGCCAACAGTTGCAAGCCGAACGGGCCTTCACTGAGCCAACGGTTGCCGATAAGACCGGCACGGCTTAGCTCAGGCAGTAAAATAATATAGGCCCAAGCCAGCGCGCCGCCACATAAGCCGGCTATAGCACCCTGGCGGTTAATATTGCGGCTTAACAAGCCTAAAATCAGCGCCGGTGCCAGCTGCGCCACCAGGGCAAAGGCCATCAATCCCAGCTGAGCCAGGCCGGTTTCGGTACCAATCCAGCGGTAATACAAATAGCCCAGCGCCATCACGCTTAGCATGGCAATACGGCGCAAGGTAGCTACTTTAATATGGCCTTTGTCGCTGGCTGTGGCGCTACGGTACAACAAAGGGGCCAGCAGCTCGTTGGTGATCATAATGCCCAGCACTACAGTGGCCACTACCACCATGCTGGTTGCGGCAGAAAAGCCTCCCAAATAGGCCAGCAACGCCATATCAGTGCGCTGGGCCGCCAGCGGCAGCTGTAGCACCACTAAATCAATATTGGCATCACTGCCCAGCAGCATTACGCCGGCCAGTGCCAATGGCAGCGTAAACATGCCCATCAGCAACAGATACAGCGGGAAGATCCAACGGGTGGCGCGTAAATGGCCTAAATGTTGGTTCTCGACAAAGGTGACATGAAACTGCCGCGGTAAGCACAGGGTAGCAGCAAAGCCCAGTAACACGTGCAGCCAGTAGGTATGAGACGGCAGGGCTTGTTGCTGAATCTGACTGACGGCCGGGCTTAGTGCTGCCAGCTGAAAAATCTGCCCGATGCCATCATACATGCCCCAGAACACAAAGGCGCCAATAGCTAACAGGGCAAGTAACTTAACCAGCGACTCAAAGGCGATAGCTGTCATCAGGCCAGGGTTGGGTTGGTGAGCTTTGGCGCCTTTACTGACAAACAGCAGTGCAAACACTGCCATCCACAAGCTGACATATAAACCGGTGTCGCTATACCAGGCGCTGCCGGGTGCGGTAGCAACCAAAGTATTAATACTGGTGGCTACCGCATGCAGCTGCAGCGCAACGTAGGGGATGACCGACATCAACAAGATGAGCGTGGTAATAACCGCCAGGCTGCGGGAGTGGCCGAAACGGGTGGCGATAAAGTCGGCAATAGAGGTAATGCGGTAGCGCCTGCAAGCAATAGCAATACGCGCGACTAACTTAAAGCCGAACCAAAACAAAATAAAGGAGCCGATATAGGTAGGCGGCATCCACCAGCCGTTTACCGCAGCCTGAGCGGTTACGCCATAAAAGGCCCAGGACGTGCAATAAATAGACAAGGCAAAACTGAACACCCAGGGTGCTAACGGGTGTTTGCTATTAATGCGTTTGCCAAAGTGGCCGACACTAAACAGCACCAGCAGGTAGAGCAACGAGAGGGCGGCAATGCTACCCAGGCCAATACTGCTGCCGTTTAGAATCATCTGTTCTGCTGTTGTCATCCGTTTATCACAGAAGCCGATTGTGCCTGAGTTTTAGCCGCCCGGCTAGCGGGCTGTCCAGCCGCCATCCAGCACCAGGGTTTGTGCGCTGATATGTTTCGCTGCCGGACTGCACAAAAACAGCGCCGTGGCGGCAATTTCATCGACACCAATAAAGGCTTTTTGTGGCATAGGCGCCAGCATAATTTGCTCTATCACCTGTTGTTCAGTCAGGTTGTGCTCTTTGGCCTGAGCGGCAATTTGCTGCTCGACCAGCGGCGTTTTCACATAGGCCGGGCAAATGGTGTTAATGGTAAAGTTGATGTCGGCATTTTCCAGCGCCACCACCTTGCTAAAGCCCAGCAGGCCATGTTTCGCCGCCACATAGGCTGATTTAAACGGCGAGGCCACCAGAGCATGGATAGAGCCGATATTGATAATGCGGCCAAAGTTACGTGAGCGCATGCCAGGTAGCACGGCGCGGCTTAGCATAGCCGGGCCGGTTAGCATCACGTTGAGCAGTTGCTGCCACTTGTGCGGTGGAAAATCTTCCAGCCGCGCCACATGTTGTATGCCGGCGTTGTTAATCAGCACGTCAATGTCAAACTGACTGGTGCAGCGAGCAATATCAGCCTCGCTAGTGACATCCAACTGGATACCGCAAGCCTCAAAGCCCTGTGCGCTTAACTGGGCGGCTTGTTGTTCTGCTTGCGCTAATTGTAAGTCGGCCAGAATGACACTGTGCCCTGCGCTGGCAAACTGACTGGCGATTTCAAAGCCGATACCACCGGTGGCGCCGGTAACCAGAACCTGCATAGCTGTTACTCCAAACTGTAGTGATGGCCTTATGCTAGGAGCACAGTGGCTTAACGGCAACGCTACTTTAGTGCTATGAGATACTAGCTTGTGGGAAATGCGCGCTAGAGGTGGCTACACGGCTAAAGCTAATAAATGCCCGGCAATATTTGGTACTGAAAGCGCCTTGTGGTACATTTTGCTGGCATAAATAAATAACAAACTTGCTGCAGCCGGCCGGTTTTGTCATAAAAATTATAATATTTCAGCGCTTTAAAGCCGTTTTGCCCTGCAATGCAGTGTAAAGGCCTATTATCTTGTTGCGACCGGCATAAAAAGCAGCCTAACCAAGACTTCACAGAGGACACCCTATGTCAGCGCCTGACAATACAGCCGCGGTAGACAGTGGCAAACGCGGCTGGTTTACCCGTTTTCTTGATACGGTAGAGTTTCTCGGTAACTTGTTACCGCACCCGGTCACTTTATTTGCTTGTTTCGCCCTGGCGGTAGTGCTGGGCAGTGGCATTGCGGCTTATTTTGATGTCAGCGCTATTGACCCGCGGCCAGAGGGTACGGCCGGTCGCGCCGCCGATGGCGTGATCCGCGTGGTGAACTTGGTCAGTGTCGAAGGTTTACAGCGCATAGTGTCGAACCTGGTGACAAACTTCACCAGCTTTCCACCGCTGGGTGTGGTGCTGGTGGCCCTGCTGGGCGTGAGTATTGCTGAGCACTCTGGGCTTATCTCGGCCGCCATGCGCGGTTTAGTGATGGGTGCCTCTAAGCGCATGGTAACCGTTACTATCGTGTTTGCCGGTATCGTGTCTAACACGGCGTCAGAGCTGGGCTATGTGGTGCTTATTCCGATGGCTGCAGTGATTTTTCACTCGCTTGGCCGTCATCCGCTGGCGGGGCTGGCAGCGGCTTTTGCCGGCGTGTCTGGTGGTTACAGTGCTAACTTGCTGATTGGCACTGTTGACCCTTTGCTGGCGGGCTTTACCCAGTCGGCGGCCAACTTAATCGATCCTAATTACACCGTTAGCCCAGATGCAAACTGGTTTTTTATGATCGTGAGTACTTTTGTCATCGCGGCTTTGGGAGCTTTTGTTACCGAGAAAATCGTCGAGCCTAAGCTGGGTAAATATGACCCCAGTGAGGCCAGTATCGATCTGGGTAAGCAACAACTGGACAAACTTACCGCTGCAGAAAAAACCGGCCTGCGCTGGGCCGGTGTAGCCTTTTTAGCCATTGCTGTGTTGCTGGCGTTAAGTGTGGTGCCTGAGTGGGGCCCGTTGCGCCATCCGCAGACCGGCCTGATTGAAGGCTCGCCGTTTTTAAAAGGTATCGTCGTCTTTATCTTTGTTAGCTTCGCCATACCGGGTTTTGTTTATGGCCGTATTGTTGGCAGCATGAAAACCGACCGTGACGTTATTAATGCCATGTCCAAAAGCATCAGCTCTATGGGCTTATATATCGTGCTGGTGTTTTTCGCGGCGCAGTTTGTTGCCTTTTTTGGCTGGTCGAATTTAGGCTCCATTTTGGCAGTTAAAGGTGCAACCTTACTGCAGGATATCGGCCTTACCGGCCCGCTGTTGTTTGTGTTCTTTATTGCCATGTGTGCGCTGGTGAATTTATCCCTAGGCTCAGCCTCGGCACAGTGGGCCATTTTCGCGCCGATATTTGTCCCCATGCTAATGATCGTTGGCTACTCGCCGGAAGTAATCCAAGCCGCTTATCGTATTGGTGACTCGGTAACCAACCTAATTACGCCCATGATGAGCTACTTTGGCTTAATACTTGCCGTGGCGGCACGCTACAAGAAAGATCTCGGTATCGGCACGCTGATTGCCACTATGTTGCCCTACACACTGGTATTCTTTGTTGGCTGGGTAACGCTATTTTATCTGTGGGTATTTGTATTTGGCTTGCCGGTAGGGCCCGGCGCACCCACCTACTATCAGTTTGGTGGCTAGGCAGTTTACTGGTTACTGATAAAAAATAATAAAAAACCGCAGCTAACTGCGGTTTTTTATTAACTACTGACAGCGGTGGACTCGCGCACCACAAGCTCAGGAATAAACACCGGTTGCTTGTCGGACAAATTTTTATTGGCATTGGGTTTGGTATGCCGAAACAGCAGCTCTGCTGCTTGCTGAGCAATGGTGACATTCGGTTGGTGCGCTGTGGTCAGTGGTGGCCAGGTTTGGCGTGAGAAGGGGCTGTTCTCAAAGCCGGCGATAGCCAGTTGCTGCGGAATGGCAATATTCATCAGTCGGGCGCTGAACAAAGCTCCGGCAGCAATTTCATCATTACAGGCAAAAATAGCAGTAGGCTTTTTGCTCAGCTGCATCAGTTTTTCAGCGCCTTTCACGCCAGACTCAAACGAGTAACTGCCCGGCACAATAAACTTCGGGTTAGCGGCTATGCCGCGTTTAGCCAGTGCGGCCTGATAACCGGCTAAACGTTCACCGCTGGAGCTATGCTCATCGTCACCGCATAAAAAGGCAATCTCAGTATGGCCTAGCTCCAGCAGGTGATTGGTAATTTTAAAGGCGGCGGTAAAGTCATCCACCAGCACGCAGTTGCTTAATTTAGGTGACGGTGTTGAACCAGAAATAATACGGATAAACGGCAGGCCGATTTTTTCCAGTGCCTGGGCAATCTCCGGCATTTCAGAAAAAGGCGGTGTCAGTACTAACCCGGCTAAACGGGAGTGCTGCACTAAATCTAACACTTCCTGCACTATCCCGGCCGACTTGGCATTCGT
Organism: Rheinheimera fenheensis; assembly: GCF_039871805.1. Lineage (NCBI taxonomy): Bacteria > Pseudomonadati > Pseudomonadota > Gammaproteobacteria > Chromatiales > Chromatiaceae > Rheinheimera > Rheinheimera fenheensis. Next base: position 354,263 of record NZ_JBDPJM010000002.1, on the reverse strand, counting down.
TGGGTGGATAATGAGCTCGTAGCCATGTTTGCGGCAGGCATCCAGCATGCCTTTTTGCATATCAATAACATAGTAAGCGTTGGGGTTATCGTAAATATAGCCAATGCTGAACGAGCGGCTACTGGCCAGATTGCGGGCCGCGGCGTTAGGTTGATATTGCAGCTCATTGATAGCCGCCATCACTTTATCATAGGTGTCTTTACGCACTGAGGGTTCATTATTCATTACCCTGGACACGGTTTTTATTGAGACACCGGCCTGGCGGGCGACATCATTAATCGTTACTTTCATGCTGAGATCCCTGCTCTTTATAGAGTTAATGACAGCGCTGGTCATTTATTAGATCAAATTGAACTAATGGATACCTCTTTTTTGCCGAAACGGCAAACATTTCTTGCTTATTTTTGCTACGACTTTTGGCTTGAATAAGATAGTGACTAAAAGTATATGCTTAACATGCTGTATAAAAACAAGAAAATATTTTGGCGTGGACCGTCATCTTCTGACGGTATATGGAAAACCATTTTACCTGGTGTGATTTTGGCATTGTTTGAACGCGCCAATAACGTTTAAAAAATCGTCGAATTCGGTTTGCAAAGGCGATTTTTTTTGTGTATGTTAAATTCCAATGACAGCGTTGTCATGATTTGTCCGGGAAGTAAAACAGCACTACAACAAGAGAACAGGAACGGGAGAGGGTTATGCAGCACACAAAAATAACGAAATGTGCGATAGCAGTGAAGCTTGGATTAATGGTCGGTGGCGCGAGTTTAGCGATGCCGTTATTGGCTCAGGAAGAAGTCGCTAAAGAGCAGCAGGTAGAAGTGATACAGGTGCGGGGGATTCGTGCATCACAGGAAGCCAACTTAAATGCGAAACGCTTTAATGATGGCACCATTGATATGATTACTGCTGAAGATCTGGGCAAGTTTCCGGATAAAAACGTGGCAGAGTCGTTACAACGTATTCCGGGTATTACCATTCAGCGCCAGTTTGGTGAAGGTGCTGGCGTGTCTATCCGTGGTGCCGGTCTTGATTTAACCCTGACAACGCTTAATGGGCAAAATGTCGCGTCTACTGGCTGGTTCGTGCTTGAGCCGGCAAAACGTAGTTTTAACTATGAATTGTTACCTTCTGAATTAGTGGGTGATTTGGAAGTTTATAAAAGTTCACAGGCTGATCTGGCCGAGGGCGGTGTCGGTGGCACTGTTATTGTTAATACCCGCAAACCGCTTGATTTGGACCCTTTGACCGTTTATGCCTCGGTAGAAGGCTCATATCAGAGTGATTCTGGTGAGACAGACCCATTGTTTTCTGGCTTAGGCAGCTGGAAAAATGATAACGAAACCTTCGGTGTGTTAGTGGCTGGCGTGTTGCAAAATCGTAGCCTGCAGCGCCAGGGTAATGAAGCGTTCTGGCAGTGGGGCGCAGGTCCGGTGGGTTTTGAACAAGACCGTGAACGTACGGCATTAACGGCAACTTTTCAATATCGTCCAAGTGATGCATTAAATATTGTGTTTAATGCAATGGACATGCAGATGGAAGCCAATAACACCAACTATGCGTTATGGTTAACTCAGGCCGATACCACCTGGGGTGATACCTCAGCGACGGAAGCTTGGACCACTTACCCGGGGCTTGATACCCGTACGCCGGTAAAAGGGCCGTTAAACGTGGCTTACTACCAGGCGCGGCCACGGGAAGCGACGATGAAGTCTAAGGTTTTTGACCTAAAAGTCGATTATCAGGGTGATAACTACCTGCTTGAGTTCCAGGTGGGGGATACGTCGTCAACCGGTGGGACTGACTTTGAAATGGTGGTTGATGATGGCACCGGTGGTACACCTATTCCGGGTGGTAAATATGACTTTACCGGCAACGTGCAAACCTGGGATTTGAATGGTTTTGATCTGGCCAGTTATGATCCGGGCTCACTGGTAATGGGTACTGGTGCTAATTTTAATCGTACACCAAAAAGCGATGAGGAAACTTACGCTCAGGCTGACGTTACTTTTGATGTCAGCTACGGCCCTATCAGTGCGTTAAAGTTTGGTGCCAAAGTATCGCAGCATAACACCTGGAGTCGTAAGTTTGACTTTATACAGGCCGAGGGCTTTGATCCGACGATTTCTACCAGCGGTCTGAACACCGGAACGTTCGACATTGGTACCGCGGATTATCAAATGATCCGTTTTGATCCTGAAGCGCTTAAAGCCTGGGCCCGCTCAAGCATTGTTGGCGAAACCGAAGACTTAGGTGCCTATAGCGAAATCGACGAAGATAACTTTGCGCTCTATGGTATGGCGAAATTCAGCACCGAAGGTATTCGCGGTAACTTTGGTCTGCGCTATGTCACCACGGATGCAAAATCAACCTATTATCTGGACGGTGCTCAAGGCTCGAGCAGCGCAGACTATGCCGAGTTTTTGCCAAGCTTTAACATTGCCTTTGATGTTGCACCGGATGTGATTGTACGGGCGTCTGCTGCGCGCGTGATGGCGCGGCCACAATATGCTGATATGTACGTTAATCCAAACGTTATGGGGATTAATGACGATGTGCCGAACAACCAGCGCTGGATTGTCGGTAACATTGGCCTGAAACCCTTTATCGGTGACCAGTTTGATTTAGGCATTGAATGGTACTTTGATGCCAACTCATTAGTGTCTGCTGCGTTGTTTGCCAAAGACGTGAAAAACTTTGTCAATATTAGCAGCAGTACGGCCAGTGCAGATGAGATCCCGTTTGAGCTGGAAAGGCAGGATGAAGCTGATTTTGGCTGGTTGGTAGAGCAAAAAGGCAATGGTAAAGATGCGCAGATCACCGGTATGGAACTGCAGTATCAGCAGTACTTCGGTAATGGTTTTGGTAGCATCGTAAACTATACCTACACCGATACCTCTACCGATGCCGATACCTTTGCTGATCTTAATCCGGTATTAAGTGACAGCTCACGTCACTCGTACAACATCAGCGGCTATTACGAAAACGATATGTTCCAGGCGCGCCTATCTTATAACTGGCGTAGTGAATATATGATCCGTGAAGCCGGCTCATACGGTAACCGTCTGCACGATGACTACGGTTCACTGGATTTAAGCGTGGTATGGTCAGTTACTGACAATATCGATATCAAACTTGACGCGGTCAACCTGCTGGAGGAAGGCTCTAAGCAGATTGGTCAGAACCGCAGTGCGGCAGGCAACAACTACAATGGTTTTGCCTGGGGCTTCCCGGTATTCCAGTATGATCTGGCACGCCGGGTGTCGTTAGGCGCAAGTTTCCGCTTCTAACAGCGCAGCAAACGAAGGGAAGTGGCAACACTTCCCTTTTTCCATCTCAGACAACAGTGTAAGGTAACTTACCTGTGATGAAAAAGAGCGCGAAGTATGAACGCTATTACTCCTCTTAACCCTCAAAACCACAGCGGCCTGAAGCTGGCGCACGACCCAAGTTTTGCCCAGGTTCAACACGAGCATATGTTGCCGGTGGTAGTACACGAATTTAACCGTCTGGCATTGGAATACGCCTTGGTATTTGTCAAAAATGCCAATAGCGGTGCATTTCAACCCGTTGCTTTAACCGGCCTCGCTGCCGGCCAGAATCTGTATTATCAGCCGCAGGCCTGGCAAGCAGACAGCGCGCCGATGATAGTACGTAATTATCCGCTGGTATTGATAGAAGATGCGGCTAACCCAGAGCAGTTACTGGTGGGCATTAACGAAGCCAGCCAGTTGCTCAATGGTGAGCACGGCGCAGCACTGTTTAACGCCGATGGTAGCGAAAGTGAATTTTTAAGCAGACGTAAAAAACAGTTAGAAGATTTCTATCAGTCCAGCCAGTTAACGTCGGCTTTTGTTACCCTGCTGAGCGAGTTGCAGCTATTACAGCCACAAACACTCAACATCACCGTCGCCCAGCAGAAACAACAACTTACCGGCTTATATTTTATTGACGAACAAAAACTGAACGCCTTACCTGCGGCGCAATTTGAGCAGTTGCGCCAACGCGGTTTCCTATCTTTGGTGTACGCGCATTTGCTGTCGTTAAGAAACATTGAGCGTTTAGTGAAAAAAGCGGCAGGCCAGAGTAGCTGATATGGCGCTATCTGAGCAGGGCCTGGTGCAGCATGTGCTGGTGGTGGGCGGTGGCACGGCCGGCTGGTTAACAGCCTGCCATCTGGCCAAAGCATTGCAGTGTCGCAGTAACCCGGCGGTGAGTGTTACCCTGGTTGAAGCACCGGATATTCCCACTATTGGTGTAGGCGAAGGCACTGTACCGGCTATCCGGCAGAGTTTGCAATATCTGGGGATCAGTGAAACCGACCTTATCCGCTATTGTGATGCCAGTTTTAAACAAAGCATTCGTTTTCAGCATTGGCTGAAGCCAGCTGCCGGCCTGGCTGATTTTTACCACCATGTATTCGATTACCCCGAACGGCAGGACATCAAGCTAACACCCTATTGGCTGGCGTCTGATCGCCGGCAACCTTATGCCGATTTTGTTGGCATCCAAAGCCAGCTTTGCGAACTGGGCCTGGCGCCAAAACTGATTACACAACCGGAGTATGACGGCATTGCCAACTATGCCTACCATCTGGATGCCGCTAAGTTTGCGCAGTTACTGACCCGGCATGGTACTGAGCAGTTGGGGGTGCGCCATATCAAGGCCAAAGTGCAGCAAGTTAGCACCGCAGTGGATGGCTGTATTGCCGGCATTAACACCGACACTGCGGGCTATCTACAGGCCGATCTTTACGTCGACTGTAGCGGTTTTCAGGCGCTGCTGCTGGGCGACGCCTTGCAGGTTGGCTTTATTGCCAAAAACGACGTCTTGTTTTGTGACAGTGCTATCGCAGTACAGGTACCTTACGCCGATGATAATACGCCTTTGGCCTGCAGTACGCTGGCCACGGCACAGGATGCCGGCTGGGTATGGGATATCGCACTACCGTCACGGCGCGGCGTGGGCTATGTGTATTCCAGCCGCTATTGTGACCAACAACAGGCAGAGCTCACCTTAGGCCGCTATCTTGGCATGCCGGCAGAGCAATTATCCCTGCGGCATATTCCGATGCAAGTGGGCTACCGGCAACGCTTCTGGCAGCACAATTGTGTCGCTATCGGTTTATCACAGGGCTTTGTAGAGCCGTTAGAAGCGACAGGATTACTGGTGTACGATGCCAGCGCCCGTATGCTGGCCGATACTTTACCGGCACATAAGGCGCAGTTTGCCGCGGCGGCTGAACAATTTAATTTGCAGGTCAGGCAAGCCTGGGACAAGGTCATTGATTTTATCAAACTGCATTATTGTATTTCCGATCGGGATGACTCTGCTTTTTGGCGCGATAATCGCCGCGCCAGCAGCATACCGGATAGCCTGCAACAGAAACTGCAGCTGTGGCAAGGCCGCACACCGACCCCTTATGATTTTCCGGGCCGGTTTGACGTGTTTCACACCGACAATTATCTCTATGTGCTTTATGGCATGCACTTTAACACAGACATCAACGCATTAACGCCAAGGCTGAACCAGCTGCAACGGGTTGCGCAGTTAAGCTCTGCGCAGCAACAGTATCTGAACCAGGCGAAACAGGCCTTGTTACCGCACAGGCAGTTAATACAGCAGATAAAAAAGTACGGATTAGCGTCGGTCTAGCCGGCGAAGGATAACTATGCAAGGTGTAAAAAAACTCACCATAGTCGGTGGTGGCGCTGCAGGTTGGATGGCGGCCATTTATCTGAACAAATATTTCAACAGCAGCCAGCAGAATTTTGCCATTACCGTGCTGGAAAGCCCTGATATTGGCGTTATCGGCGTAGGGGAAGCTACGGTACATAGTATCCGCTTTTTCTTTGCTGCTATGGGGCTGGATGAGACCGAGCTGTTACAACACGCCCACGGCACGCTGAAAACCGGCATTTTATTCCGTAACTGGATGCAACCGGTAAATGGCCAGATGCATGAGTATTTTCACCCGTTTGAACAGCAGCAACTCGGCCGGGATATTGATATCTCCAGCAGTTGGCTACTTAACCGCCGTTTCAAGCAAGAGCGTTATGATCAGGGTGTCAGCTTAAGCGCCCATTTGATGGCGCAAAATCATAGCCCTAAGGGCCGCCAGTCAGTGCCGTTTCAAGGGGTAGTACCTTACGGTTATCATTTAGATGCCGTGTTAATGGCGCGCTATCTGCGCGATAAAGCGGTGGCAGCCGGTGTCAGCCATATTAGCGATACCATCACAGAGGTGACTGTGTTGGATGGCAATATTGCTTCGGTCAGCTCGGCCAGTGCGCGTTACAGCGCGGATATCTTTATCGACGCCACCGGCTTTAATGGTTTGCTGATCAATAAACTGTCTGACAATAACTGGCAAAGCTTTGGTAATGCCTTGCCGTGCAACCGGGCAGTAGCACTGCAGCGCGAGCACGAGCCTGGCTATCAGCCTAAGTCCTATACCACGGCAACAGCACTGGATTATGGCTGGGCCTGGCAGATTGATTTGTCCAGCCGGCAGGGCACAGGGTACGTTTATGACGGTAACCGGCTAAGCCCGGAGCAGGCAGAGCAGGAGCTGCGGGCTTTCTTAGGGCCAGAATCAAAAGTATTGAAAACCAAACACCTGCAAATGCATGTCGGCTGTCGTAAAGCCTTCTGGCTGGGAAACTGTATTGCTATCGGGTTGTCCGGTGGTTTTATCGAGCCGCTGGAGTCTACCGGCTTACATCTTATCAATTTAGGTGTACGCTTGCTGGGTACCCATCTTGGCGCCGCCGAGGTTACGCAGTCGGTACGTGATGCTTACAATAAAGCGATGGATGGTTTTTATCAGGATTTAAAACAATTTATTGTGTTGCATTACTGTCTGACTAACCGCGATGACACACCCTTTTGGCAAGCGGCACCGGCCACCGCCGGCCACTGTGACGGCTTGTTGGAGAAGTTAGCGCTATGGCGGCATAAAATATGTGAATATCACGATTTAGCCGGCGGCTACGCCACTACCTTTACCGACGAAAACTACCGCTTTATTTTATATGGCATGCAACATTACCCCAAGCTACATATGCAGTTGGGTGCCGACGCCCAACAGCCGTTTGCACAATTGCACAGCAGGGTGCAACAAGCGCTTAATATTACAGTGCCACACAGCGAGTTTCTGGCCCGGCTCAGGCACTAAGGGGCATCTGTGCTAAAGACTATCCGGTAGCCTGGTGGTTACGGTTTGTGGTGCGTCTTTTGCAATTAACAGGTTGCGCTCGCCCACCAACCTGGCACCAAAGCGGCGTAATTGCTCAAAACCCAGTAAGCACAGCGCCACCGCCAACACAGACAGCACCGTGCCAGCGACACCCAAGCTGGCGCGCTCTGAGTGCATAGTCCAGAAAAATTGCAGTACACACAACAACGCTACCACCACCAGCGTAGGTTTGCGGCCAATCAGTGCGACAATAAACACACCCAGCGGCGCGCCCAATGCTACTACAGGGGCGGCTGCCAGCCAGTTTTCAAACACGCCGGGTTGGATGCCGGTAGTGAGGTTTTTAACAACAACGCCCAGTACAGAAGTAAACGCCATAATAATCACAGAAGTGGGAATCGCGATTTTCAGATCGGTGCGGCATAACAGCACCAGAGCGGTATACAGCACCATATCGATTCCGACACCGGTTACGGCTGCCACAGTGGCGCCTGATAGCAGGCCTATCCAGGCGCCGACTTTAAAATCCCAGCGCTCGTTAAATTCTGTCATACCGGTGTGGCTGGCGATTTCATTTAGCCGGTACAGATGCAGCAAGCCAAAACTGGCCCATACCACCGCAAAGACGATTTTTATCCACAGGCCCGGAATATAGGGCGCAATAAACCAGATCCCCAGCGGCGTACCAATTAAGCTGCCTAGCATGGCTCCTTTTAACATGGCCCAGGCTACCGGCTGGCGGCGCGCCAGAATAAAGATACTGGCACTGGTCATGCCGATAGCCTGCACCGCAAAGCTAAAGTCGCGTCCGAGAGTGGCAGGCAGTTCAAACAGTAAGACTAACACCGGAAAACCGACGGTACCGCCACCCATAGGGGTAGAGCCCGCAGCATAGCTGCCTGCCGCCATCGCCACTGCTATCGGCCAGTGTGCTTTGGCCTCTGGCCAGTAGTCTAAGCCAATCACCAGATACAGCCAGACAGCATAAAAGCCGAGCAGCCACAACAGCCAGACCCAGAGATAGCGTTTTAATTTTTGCTGCATAACATCGCCTGATACTGCTCTACATAAGGCTGTAGCCGCTGCATTAACGGCTGCAATTGCTGTTGATAACGCTGCCAGCTACCAATGGAAGAGCTAAATAGTGGTTGGCGTACCTGACTGTTGCTAACGGTATAGACAGCACGCTGATTGGTATGAAACGCCATACAGTTTTCTGACCAGGGCAGATCAAGAAAAGCAAGCAACTGTTCTGTTTGCTGGCGCTGCTGCATAACCAGTGTCTCATAAGTGACAACATAGATGTGCTCAGGATACCGCTTAAGCCAGTGTGTCATCAATTGCTGCTGAGCGATAAAAATATCGGCGAGATGGTCAAGATCGTAACTAAAGGCGATACCTTCACCAAATAAATGCTTGAAGCAACTAAATAACGTATCTAAAGGATGGCGTTGGCAATAGATAATTTTCGCCTGCGGCAGCGCGGCTCTGATGATGCCTATCGCTTTATAATTCAAGGGCATCTTGTCAGTAAAATAGCGACTCTGTTGCAACCTTGATGTCAGTTGCAGGTAACGTTCGCCAAGCTGTTGCCATTGCCGGCTGTCCAGCTGCGTTGTCCAATGAGGAAACCGCAAAGCATTCTGTTGCTCCGACAAGGTTTGGGCTGTGGCTTGCGCCAATTCAAATAACTCATCCCCTGCGGTGACATCATGATGACAGGATAAGATCTGCTCAACCAAAGTCGTGCCGGAGCGCGGTAAGCCACAGATAAAAACCGGTGTACTGCCATTTGACGCCTGGCCTAATTGTATCGGCTTAGTAAATGTCTGCATTAGCGCCCGGTATTCCTCCAGTTCCTGCTGGTGGTTGTAACGCAAGGTGCGCTTTTTCGCTGCCGCACCACGCTGTAACTGGGCAAAACTGGCAGAAAACTGCTGTTGCCGCTCCAGCGCACTGGCAAGGGCATAGTGTAGTGGCGCGGCTGCGGTGTCATTTTGACAAGATTCAAGTTGCTGCTGCATTTGCCTGATGTCGGCATCGGTTGGAGTTTTCAGTAAGTCGGCTCTGAGCCAATAAGCCTCATACAGGGTGGGTTGTAACTGAATAGCCTGCTGTAAGTGGGCTAAAGCCGCATCCAACTGCCCGCAATCTTTAAGCAGGATACCTTGCAATAACCAAAGATCAGCAACGTCGGCAAAACGTTGTAGTAGCTGCTTGTTGATATCGATGGCCTCAGCATGGCGTTGCAGCTGACGCAGGCATTTCAGTTGCGATAACCAGGCAATTAACAACTCAGGTTGTTGGCTGGTCAATTGCTGACTCAGCTCCAACAGTTCACTGAAACGGCGTTGCTGGTGCAGCAACTGAAACAAAATGCCACACATTTCCTCCCCGACTGGCGGCTTACTGAGCCATTGCCGGCACTGAGCTTCGACGTCGCTCAGCTGGCCCCGACGAAGCATTAAGCGCAGGCTCGCCAGCGAGGTTAAAGGTATTGGTTGACTCAAGGCGAATCTCAGTTACGCAATTTATGCTGTTGTTGTACTGCACGTTGACAGCGTTGTCAAACGTGGTGCTTGGTAAAAAAATAACTTCAGGCATAGCCACTTGCTATTTGGGCTAATGTTATCCGCAGGCTTGCTGTTGATCACAGTGCTAACTTAGCGCATGATAAGGCCGCACTGCTGATAGCCTGTAGCGCTATGATGATAATAATTTTTGCTATCAGCACTTCTCAAATCCAAGAACAGACTAAAGAGTAGTTTATGACTTCAACACCAAAAATTGTGCCGCTAAACAAAGACCAGCACAGCACAACTAAAATCAACAATACCAATGCCTTTTCTCATATCAGTGGCGAGCATATGCTGCCGGTGGTGGTGCATGAGTTTGTGGTGGCCGGCGCAGAATTTCCGATTGTTTTTGTTAAAGCCAATGAAGGTTTTCAGCCAGTAGCCATGTTAGGGTTAGCCGCACAGCAAAACCTGTTTATGCAGGGCAATGAATGGCAGGCGCTATACGTGCCACGCGCCGTGCGTAACTACCCGCTGGTGCTGGTAAAAGATAAACCGGATGGCGACCGTTTAATGGTGGCATTAGATGAAGCCTCTGAGCGCGTAAGTCAGGCTGAGGGTAACCCGTTATTTAATGAAGATGGCAGCGAAAGCGAGTTTTTGACCCATCGTAAACAGCAAATGGCTGAATACCTGGATATGGGTGTTATTACCCGTAACTTTGTGGAAAAACTGCAAAGCCTGGAGCTGATAAAAGAGCAAACACTGACGTTGAATATCAACGGCACTGAGCGGCGCATTAACGGCATTTTCTTAATTGATGAGAAAAAGCTGAATGAATTAAGCGATGAAACCTTCATTGAACTGCGTAAAAACGGTTATTTAACCGCGATTTATGCCCAGCTAATGTCACTGCAACACACACAAAAACTGGTTAAGCGTATCGCTGAAGCTGGCTAAGCCTGTTGCTTGTCAAAAGTGCAGGCAACAAGCACATTTGTTGCCTGCGTTTATCCTGCTATAACCCTTGTAGTTTTACCAGCCGGCTTGTTTGTTGCTGATAACGGCTACGCCACCAGATATCCTTGTACGTTAATGACAATGGCTGCTGATATTGCTGCCAGCTAACGCCCTGATCCAGACTATATTCAATAACTAAGCCCGGCCAGGCCACATTCGCACTGATAACGCCTTGCTGCTGGTTAACCCCGGGCGGTGGCAGATAAAAGCCACTACCGTTCGCCGTAAGGCGTGTCAGCTCGACCTCGGCAACACGTTTGGCAAAAGCAGAAAAGTCTTGTTGGCGTGCTGCAGTATCGCCTGTGTGTTCCCAGGCGGCTTTATGCCAGGCGCGTTCGGCCAGTGCCAGTAACCTGGGGTAAATCATCTGCTCTAACTGTTCGCTGGTGCGAATGGTTTCACTCCACACCTGGCCCTGAATACCAAGGATATTTTCCGGCCGCTGCAGTTTGGGCAATGCCCGGCCCAGCAGCCGTTCCAGATCGGCAATCGGCTCGCCTCGACGGGTGCTGTCGGCGTTGGCATACAAATTATCCGGCATAAAACCAAATACTTTATCCAGGCTGCTAAAGCGGGTAGCCCAGTAATAGCCGCGCTCCTGTGGGTGTGCTTCGTGCGGGTGGTCAAAATACAAATGGGTACCGGGCGATAACACCACCTGATAACCATTATTGGCCAGCCGGTAAGCACGATCTGCCACGCCCCATTCCCAAATATTGTCCCAGGCATTGGCTATTACTGCGCCGTTGGCAAACTGACTGCGATCAAAGGTGTTTTGCCGGTCATACATTAAGCCGTCTTCCCAGCCTGCCAATTGCAGGCCACGTGCGGCGCTGAGTTTAGCTACTTGGCGGACAAAATAAGGTTTTAAATCGGCAACACCGGCAACGCCATTATCAGGATGGCTAAACAACGCCTGACAGGCCGGTGAGCCCAGCCAGGCGCCATCGGCGACTTCATCGCCGCCCATATGAAATACCCGCAAACTGCTGCCTGCCTGGCGATATAGTTGCTGCAGCTCGTACAGCACTTTATCGACAAAAGCATAAGTAGAATCCAGGCAGACATTGGCGGCGTTGTCGGTATAATTTTGCACGCTTAAATAGCGTGAGCTGTCCTGTGGATCGGACAACAAAAATTGTTCGGCAGCTTCGTTTTGGCCCGCAGCCATCAAGCGCTGGTAGCGGGCCTGCATGGCCACAATAGCGGCGCGGGCGTGGCCAGGCAGGTCAATCTCCGGGATCACCTCAATATGACGCGCTTTGGCATATTGCAGTATGTCAATAAAATCTGCCGTGCTGTAATAGCCGTTACCCGAGCCATCGACATGCGGGCCAGTTCCCAGTTGTGTAAGCAGGCAGCGCTGCTCAGTTAAATCAAAACAGCGGGTGGCACCTATGTCGGTCAGCTCTGGCAAGCCGGGTATTTGCAAACGCCAGCCTTCATCTTCAGTTAAATGCAGATGCAGTTTGTTGAGCTTATAACGCGCCATAGTGTCTATCAGGCGCAAGGTAACGTCTTTGCCGTGAAAATTGCGGCCCATATCATAATGCATGCCACGCCAGCTGGCGCGCGGCGCATCACTAATACTGGCTTTGCTGAGCAACAGGCTGTTGTTATCGGGTTTAGCCAGCGCCAGTAAGGTCTGAATGCCGTAGAACACGCCGGCATTATCGGCGGCGACAATGCTGATAGCCTTGTCACTGATGTTTAGCTGATAGCCTTCTGGCGCGATGGCGTTATCAGCAGCGATACGCAGGCTAAGCTCTGGCGCTTTGTGCTGTAAGCCGTCTGTGTTGTTAGTTAACTGAATGCCGTAAGCCAATAATTGCGCGAGCAGATACTGTGCCTCGCTGCTTAAACGGCCAGCAAAGTTCAGCCGCCATTGACTGTCAAGTTTTACCTGGCCTTTGCTAAAGCGCGCCTGTTTTGGCGTTGGAATAACCCGCTGTTGGCTTGGTTGCTTAGCTGAGTCTGTTAGTAGCGCCCGGTTATACGCAAAACGGCTGGCCGCGTCCACTATGGGCACTAAATCTGTGCCATCGTCGAAATGACGTTGCAACTGTGCCGGCGCGGTTAACGGCAGCACAAAGTCGGTGAAGTGTTCGCTATCGGTGTTGGCAATAATTTCCGCGGTTAAACCGTCTGCCACGATAAAAGCGCGCGGCATAAAATCACTATAGCTCACCATCCACGGCGCCGAGCTGAACGGCAGTACCAGCTGCTGCTGTGGTAGCAAGCCGGAAAAGTTACTTAGGGGGCGCACCCGGTGTAAATCACCCTGCACATGCTCAATTAACAGGCCTTGCTGCTCCAGCGTGTCGATGCGGCGAATAAGATGAAAATATAGCTGCCAGCTGTGCTCACCGGCAGGCAAAGCAACCTTGGAGTCATTACGCAGCACCAGCGCCGCATTAAACTGCATGGGCTCGGCCAGTTGATTGCTTAGCAGCTGATAATGCAGGCTGCTGTTGGCGGCAAAGTCGGCCAGTTGCAGCTGGGTAAAACCGGCGGCAGAGGGCAGGTAACAACAGAGCAAAACAAGCAGTAACTTACGCATTGGCATTCCCTTTAAGTGTATTTTTTAAACAAGGCACTTGTTATTTGTCAGATTTATTATATGCTGATTTGTAAAAATGACAACGCTGTCAATTTTATCGCGCAGTAACAAGTGTAAGGTAAAAAACGGCAATAAGCTAAATGCGCAGCGTATTTCAGCAAAGAGTGCAAGGGGTGGACAGGATGAGTGTAGCGCAAGGTGGCGATACGCCGTTATATCTGGGGATTGATGGTGGTGGCAGCAAATGCCGGGTGGTTATTGTTTCTGCCGATCAGCAGGTATTGGGAGAAGGCTTATCCGGGCCGGCTAACCCGCTGCGCGGCATGAAAACAGCTACTGACTCTATTCTCAGTGCCACCCAGCAAGCGCTAACCTGCGCTGGCCTGGCGTTTAATGATATGGCCCGGCTAACGGTAGGCGCTGGCCTGGCCGGCTTAAATGTACCGCAGTACTTTAAAATGTTCAGCGACTGGCAGCACCCGTTTAAAGCCTTGCACCTGACCAGTGATTTGCACATTGCCTGCATGGGCGCGCATCAGGGCCAGGATGGCGCAGTCATTATTATTGGCACCGGCTCCTGTGGTCTGGCGGCGGTCAATGGCCAGATCATTGAAATAGGTGGCCATGGTTTTCCGTACGGTGATAACGGCAGCGGTGCCTGGTTTGGTATGCAGCTGCTACATAAGGTGCTATTGAGTTTGGATCAACTTGCGCCGCCCACATTGATGACCGGCTTGCTACAGCAACAGCTGGGTGTGCAGGATACAATGGCGCTGGTGTCGCATTTTATGCATGCCACGCCTACTACTTATGCCCGCTTTGCCCCGCTAGTGTTTACAGCAGCCGACGCGGGCGATGACACTGCTATTGAGCTCATTACACAGGGCGCTGGTTTTATTAGTGCCATCGCCCGGCGGCTGCTGACAACCAACCCGCCAAGATTGTCTTTAATTGGCGGCCTGGCACCGAAGTTACTGCCTTATCTGCCGGCAGATATTCAACAACAGGTCACTCCGGCCCTGCAAACACCGGAGCTTGGCGCTATCTGGTTTGCCCGGCAAAGCGGTTCGGCGCAGTCTATCGCACTCTCGTTATAGGTAAATAAAGTTATGTACAACAGTATCATGGCGCAAGAAGCCGCAGAAGCGCCAACGCGCATTGCCGAACAATTAACGGCTAATGCCGGCGTTGTCGCCGAGGTAGTGGCGCAAATACAGGCACGTAAACCGCGTTTTGTTTATATGGTAGGGCGGGGCTCCTCTGATCATGCCGGTGTGTTTGCCAAATACCTGATAGAGATTGAACTGGGCTTGCCGGTGGCTGCCGCCGCTCCCTCTATTGCCAGTGTGTATAACAAAGCATTGCAGTTGGCCGATGCGCTGGTGCTGGTGATCTCACAATCTGGCCGTAGCCCGGATATTCTGGCACAGGTTGAGATGGCCAAACGCAGTGGCGCTATGGTCGTGGCGCTGGTCAATGACACCAGCTCGCCGCTGGCGGAGCAGGCGCACTTTGTGCTGCCGTTGCATGTCGGTGCAGAAAAAGCCGTCGCAGCAACCAAAAGTTATCTGGCAACCTTAAGTGCTATTTTGCAATTGGTGTCGGTGTGGTCAGGCAACCATGAGCTACAGCAGGCACTAGCGCAGTTGCCGCAACGCCTGCGGGCGGCTATTGCACTGCCGGCACAGCTTAAAGCCGAGGCACTTGGCGCAGTGGCGCATTTAGTGGTGCTCGGCCGTGGCCTGGGCTATGCCATTTCGCGTGAAATTGCGCTGAAGTTAAAAGAAGTGTGCGGTATTCATGCCGAGGCCTTTTCCAGCGCCGAGTTTTTACATGGCCCGGTTACGCTGGTAAAAAATCAGTTTGCTATTGTCGATGTGACTGTAGAAGATGAAAGCTTAAGCGCACACCAGGCACAAATTGCCGAGGTTACCCGGCGCGGCGCTGCTGTAGTGCAGCTGCATCATCGGGGTATTAGTGCTCACCCGAGCTTGTTGCCGCTGTTAGTGCTGCAACGGTTTTATCTTGATGTGGAAGTGGTCGCGCGCAGCCGAGGTATTAACCCGGATGCACCGCCGGGGCTGAACAAAGTAACGAAAACAGTTTAAAGAAGGTTGTAAATTATGCAGCAACTGAATGTCAGCCGGCTGTTTGATGGCCATCACTGGCGGGAAAATGTTAGCGTTGTCATCGACAACGGCCTGGTGCAGGCCATTAATCCTGCCAGTGGTGATATCACCGCCGGCATGCTGGTGCCGGGCTTTATCGACATCCAGGTAAATGGTGGTGGCGGTGTGCTGTTTAACAGTACGCCAACCGTGGCAAGCCTGCGTACTATGCTGGCGGCGCATGCCCGTTTTGGCACCACTGCCATGCTGCCGACGGTGATTACCGACAGCATTGAGGTGATGCAACAGGCCGCTGATGCGATAGCCGGGGCCATTGCGGCTAATGAACCCGGCATTATCGGTGTGCATTTTGAAGGGCCGCATTTATCACTGCCGAAAAAAGGCGTGCATCCGCCCCGGCATATCCGCGAGCTCAGTGCGCAGGAGTTGGCATTATACGGTCGTACCGATTTAGGCATCAAACTGGTTACGGTGGCGCCGGAGAACGTTAGCCCGGACCAGATCAAACAGCTAGCCGCGTTAAAGGTGATTGTCTGCCTGGGGCACTCCAACGCGGATGCAGCGACTGTGCAGGCGGCGTTAGACGCCGGTGCCACCGGTTTTACGCATTTATACAACGCCATGTCGCCGTTAACCTCGCGTGAGCCGGGTATGGTTGGCGTGGCACTGGCCGATGCCGACAGCTGGTGCGGCGTGATTTTTGACGGTCACCATATGCACCCACTGGCAGCAAAAGTGGCATTGGCGGCGAAGCCTAAAGGTAAGTTGCTGATTGTCACTGATGCCATGTCACCTGTTGGTACCGATGCGACAGAGTTTGATTTGTTCGACGGTAAGGTTATTCGACAGGACAACAAACTGACTGATGCTGAGGGCAGACTGGCCGGCTCTGTGCTGGATATGGCCGGCGCGGTGCGTTATGCCATTGCGTCCCTGGGGGTTGTGCCGGATGAAGCACTAAGGATGGCCTCGTTGTATCCGGCACAATTTTTAGGCTTAGCTGAAGGTGGCCAAATCAGGGTAGGGGCCGCTGCCGATCTGGTATTACTGGATAAACACTTTCAGGTACAGGGTTGCTGGATACAAGGCCAACAGCAGCCTCTTGCAGCAAAATAATAATTACATAAAAACGGGGAACCTCATGGATACAACAGCAACACAGGCGCCAACGCGCAGCAGCCTGATCCCGATGGCGATAGTGGCCATCTTATTTTTCGTGCTGGGTTTTGCGACCTGGCTTAACGGCTCGTTAATGCCGTATTTAAAACAAATGCTGCAACTGACGCCGTTGCAGGCCTCCTTAGTGCTGTTTTCATTCTATATTGCAGTAACCTTTACCGCACTGCCGTCGGCCTGGCTTATCCGTAAAGTGGGTTATAAAAATGGTATGGCGCTGGGTATGGCCACCATGATGCTGGCCGGCTTGTTGTATATTCCTGCCGCCCAAACGCAAACTTTTGCGCTGTTTTTGTTAGCACAGCTGGTTATAGGTGCTGGCCAGACATTGCTACAAACGGCGGTAAACCCCTATGTGGTAAAAATTGGCCCTGAAGAAACCGCTGCAGTACGCATTAGCATTATGGGCATTTTAAACAAAACCGCTGGCGTCGTTGCCCCTATCGTGTTTACTGCTCTTATGGCGCAGGGGTTTGTCAGCAATAAAGACAGCGTACTGACACAAGCGCAAATCGACACCATGGCTGCCAGTCTGGTGTTGCCTTACCTGGGCCTGGCAGCCTTTTTAGGCTTACTGGCACTGGCGGTAAAATATGCGCCGTTGCCCGAACTGGAAAAAGAGGCTGACAGCAACAACCGCGGCCAGGTTACAGCCGCGCTGGCCCGGCCCAGCCTGGCGCTTGGTGTGTTGGCGCTGTTTGTTTATGTGGCGGTTGAAGTGATTGCCGGTGACACCATTGGCTTATTTGCCTTGTCTTTGGGTGTCGAGCGCTACACTGTGATGACCTCTTACACTATGGCCTGTATGGTGCTGGGTTATGTGCTTGGCATAGTGCTTATTCCCAGAGTGCTGTCGCAGCAGGCAGCACTGGCGGTATCTGCGGTGCTGGGGGTGCTACTTACGCTAGCGATAACGCTGGGTGATACCGGCTCTTATGCTATTGCCAATACGCTGCTGGTGCCCTTTGGTGGCACTGCACTACCCGACACCCTGCTGTATATTGCGGTGCTGGGGCTGGCGAACGCCATTGTCTGGCCGGCGGTGTGGCCGTTGGCACTGTCTGGCCTTGGCGCGTTAACCAGTGTCGGCTCGGCGCTGCTCATTATGGGGATAGCCGGTGGTGCTTTTGGCCCACTGGTCTGGGGTTTGTTAAGTAGCAGCGGTTTAGGGCAGCAAGGTGCCTATATTGTCATGCTGCCGTGCTATCTGTTTATTTTGTTCTACGCGGTAAAAGGCCATAAGCTGACTCGCTGGCGTTAAGCCAGCGCGGTAGTCGCTTAGTTTAGTAGTCGATTGGGTTAAAAGCGGTATTCCCAGGTTACGGCCAGGCTACCGCGTTTAATATTCAGCTCAGGCTGTGGTGATTTATCAAACACCCGGCCTTCAACACTGAGTAAACCGTTTAGCAAAGGCTGACGGTATTCCAGCCTCAACTGCCAGTTCCGCACGGTGTCATTTAGGTTAATAAACTGGCCGCGTAATACACTGGCTGCCCAGCTGTAACCATCAAAGGTCTGATAACGGTAGCCAGCGGATAACACCTTGGCGTCTGCGCCATAACCGCTGCCGATAACGCGGCCGTAGCGGCGATATCCCTGCGGATAAATGTCGCCCTGATAAGCGCAGTTGCCGGCTTGTGGCTGGTCATCACAGCGGATATACGTATCAGACCATTCCAGGCTTAACGTATGCACAGCGCTGTCGCTGCCAAAAAAGCTGCGTAACCCGTACAGTTGTAGTGGTTTGCTGAGTTTGTTGGTGCCGTTATCATCAGCCAATTCAGTATAAAAGCTCAGTGGCCAATCGCCCAGCCGGGTATGAAACGTCAGGTCAAGTGCTGCCATATTGTCGGCGTTATTGTCATCATTTAACAGCAACATGTCGGTAAAGGCACTCAGGCCATTGTCATGGCTATTTTCCAGCCGGTTACCTATGCTGTCGCCACCCCACTGGCTAATGCGACTGAGCCCCAGCTCTAGCTGTGGCAGGGGGCGGGCGCTGAAACGGGCACCAAAATGTTTAATTTGCCGCGGCAGGCTACTATGTTCACCCTGGCCGATAAAGCTGGTGAAACTCCAGGGACCCAGCCAGCTAAATAACACATTATCACTGCCTTGCCAGCTATGGCGGCTCAGGCGCAGCGACGGTATTGGCCGGGCATTATTGCTTAGCAGCAAGCTGGTTTGCTGGCCCGGGCCCCACCACTGTGCTTGCTGGTCCAGCGCCAACACCCAGTTACCGGCAATCACTGCCAGGTAGCTGCCATCAAAGGTCAGGCTTTGCTCCTGCCGGTTATCATCCAGCTTGCGGTAATTCAGCTGGGTTTTGGCTGCCCAGTTATCACCCAGGTACTCTTTGAACACGGCGGCGGAAGCCTGCTCAAAATAGCTTTCGCCAAAGCTTTGAAACAGAGAAGGATCAGAGCTGGCTTTTAACTTCACCCCGGCAATATAGTCATGTTGGTTGGCATGAAGCGCCGAGCGCACATGTGCCAGCGCAAAACGCAGCTCAGCAGTAGGCTGCTCGTCAGCGCGGGCCAAATCGGCGGCAATGTTTTTCCACATCAGCGGGTAGGTATTAACCGGGCCACTAATCACGCCGGCCTGCGCCAGCGTCTGCAACGACTGGCGTAAATAATTGTCCTGAGTGTCAACCCAGGGCGCCGCCCACAACGACGGGGCGCATAGCGCCAGACTTAATAGCGACAGTCTCGGTCGCGACAAGCTCAGTTTCATAGTTTCAGTTTACTTTTTAGCGCGTGTTCAACATGGTTGGGCACAAAACTGGAGATATCGCCGCCGTGGCGGCACACTTCTTTTACCAGTGTCGAGGAGATAAAGGTGTTTTTTTCAGACGGCGTCATAAAAATACTGTCCAGCGCCGGGTTAAGTTGCCGGTTCATGCTGGCCAGCTGAAATTCGTACTCAAAATCGGCCACCGCCCTGACGCCACGGATCAGCACCTGCGCGTTTTGCTGCTCGGCAAATTTGGCCAGTAAGCCGGAAAAACCGATCACCCGCACATTGCTTATGCTGCTAAAAGCCTGCTGCGCCAGTGCGACGCGCTCGTCCAGACTAAACAGCGGCTGTTTGCTGGGGTTGGCGGCTACGCCTACGATAACCTGGTCAAACATACGGGCGGCCCGTTGCACCAGGTCGGCATGGCCGTTAGTGAGTGGATCAAAGGTGCCTGGGTAAATTGCATTTATTTTCATTATGTTATTGGCATTCCATTATCAGGTTAGCGCGCTAAAACGGCCCGACTAGAGTTTTTAGTCGATTTGGCGTTACTATAGCAAATTAATTTCGCCAACTATAAGCCTGTTTCGCAGATGGAAAAAAAGCTCAGAACCAAAGATAAAATTCTGCAGGCCAGCATCGAGCTGTTTAATCAGGTGGGAGAGCGCCAGGTCACCACCAACCATATTGCCGCCCATTTGGGCATCAGCCCTGGCAACCTGTATTACCACTTTCGTAATAAAGAAGACATCGTACGGCACATTTTTAAAGAATACGCCAAGCTGTTGGAAACCCGGATTAAACCACCGTCAGATAAAGCTGAAGCCTTAGATGCACTGGCCTGTTATTTGGATGCGGTGTTTGAACTGATGTGGCGCTTTCACTTTTTTTACGCCAACCTGCCGGATATTTTATCGCGTGACCCGGCGCTGCAGCAGGATTATCAGCACGTGCAGCAGGGCGTGCTGGTGCGGGTAACAGCGGTACTCAAAGCGCTGAAACAGTCCGGCATAATTGATATTGATGATGATGATATTACTGATCTGGCGCACAGCATTAAGCTGCTGGTAACCTTTTGGATCAGCTATTTAAAAACCCAGGCACCGCAGCAAGCGATAGACAAAGCCAGTGTGTATCAGGGCGTGTTAAAGGTGCTGTTGCTGTTTAAACCCTACGCTACCGCCGAGGCTAAACCACGCATTGCCCGCCTGCAGCAACATTACGAGGCACTGGCAAGCTAAACTGGCTGAAATTGTAGGCTAATCTTTACAACAGCAGGTCTGAGCAGCGCTTCAGTTAGTACAAAAGCGCTGCGCCGGCCGGCCATAAGCATTACAATGGCGCCGTTTTTACTATCCTCACCCCCTACACAGGAGGCTTTATGCGCAACAGCGCTTTTCTGCAGCATCTACAACAACAACTAGACGATGTCACCGCAGAAGGTTTATACAAAGCAGAACGTATTATTACCTCGCAGCAGCAGGCCGATGTCACCGTTGGCGGCCAGCAGGTACTGAATTTTTGCGCCAATAACTATCTGGGCCTGGCCAATCACCCTGATCTTATCGCCGCCGCGCAACAGGGGCTTGCCAGCCACGGTTTTGGTGTAGCGTCGGTGCGCTTTATTTGCGGCACGCAGGATATCCACAAACAGCTGGAAGCCAAAATTAGCGCCTTTTTAGGTACTGAAGATACCATTCTGTATTCTTCTTGCTTTGATGCTAACGGCGGTTTGTTCGAAACTATTCTGGGCGCGGAAGACGCGGTGATTTCCGATGCACTAAACCACGCCTCTATTATTGACGGCGTGCGGTTATGCAAAGCCAAGCGCTACCGCTACGCCAACAACGATATGGCCGAGCTGGAAGCCCAGTTAAAGCAGGCCGATGCCGAGGGTGCCCGCTTTAAGCTGATTGCTACCGACGGCGTGTTCTCGATGGACGGTGTGATAGCCGATCTGAAAGCTATCTGTGATCTGGCCGACAAATACAACGCCATGGTGATGGTCGATGACAGCCATGCAGTGGGTTTTGTTGGTAAAAATGGCCGCGGCACCCATGAATACTGCGACGTGATGGACCGAGTAGATATTATTACCGGCACTTTGGGCAAGGCGCTGGGCGGTGCATCCGGTGGTTACACTTCGGGCAAAAAAGAAGTGATTGACTGGTTGCGCCAGCGCTCACGGCCGTATTTGTTCTCTAATTCGCTGGCACCGTCTATTGTTACTGCCTCTATTAAGGTGCTGGATATGCTGGCGCAAGGGGACGCACTACGGGCTAAACTGTGGGACAACGCCAATTACTTCCGCGAAAAAATGTCCGCAGCCGGTTTTACGCTGGCTGGTAAAGACCATGCCATTATTCCGGTGATGTTAGGCGATGCCAAAGTAGCGGCTGAGATGGCTAAACGCATGTTGGCTGAAGGCATTTATGTGGTCGGTTTCTCGTTTCCGGTGGTGCCAAAAGGTCAGGCGCGCATTCGCACCCAGATTTCGGCAGCACACAGCAAAGCACAACTGGATAAGGCGATAGACGCCTTTATCCGCATTGGTAAAGACATGGGCGTGATTGCCTAACGGCGGGGCGTGAAGATGAAAGCATTAGCAAAGTTAAAAGCAGAGCCAGGCATTTGGCAAACCGAAGTCGATAAGCCAGAAGTTGGCCCGAACGACGTACTGATCCGCATTAAAAAAACCGCCATTTGCGGCACAGACGTGCACATATACAAATGGGATGAATGGGCGCAAAACACCATTCCGCACGGTATGGTTGTAGGGCATGAATATGTCGGCGTCATTGAAGGCATGGGCTCGGAAGTACGCGGTTTTAAAGTAGGCGATAGGGTATCGGGCGAGGGCCACATTACCTGCGGTTATTGCCGTAACTGTCGCGCCGGCCGGGTGCATTTATGTCGTAATACTATAGGTGTGGGCGTAAATCGCGCTGGCTCTTTTGCCGAATATCTGGTTATTCCGGCTTATAATGCGTTTAAACTGCCGGACAATATTCCGGATAACATCGCCGCGATTTTCGACCCGTTCGGTAATGCGGTACACACTGCACTGTCGTTTGATTTAGTCGGTGAGGACGTTCTGATCACTGGTGCTGGCCCTATCGGCATTATGGCTGCAGCGGTCGCACGCCATGTCGGCGCCCGCCATGTGGTGATTACCGATGTAAACCCCTACCGGCTGGAGCTGGCGCTGAAAATGGGCGCTACCCGCGCGGTCGATGTCAGCAAGCAAAACCTAAAAGATGTGATGAAAGAGCTGGGCATGACAGAGGGCTTTGATGTGGGCCTGGAAATGTCAGGCGTACCGGCAGCGTTTCGCAGCATGCTGGATACCATGAACCACGGCGGCAAAATTGCCATGCTGGGTATTCCGCCATCTGATATGGCGGTAGATTGGAACAAAGTGATCTTTAAAGGCCTGGTTATTAAGGGTATTTATGGTCGAGAGATGTTTGAAACCTGGTACAAAATGGCGAGTTTAATTCAGTCTGGTCTGGATTTAACACCCATGGTTACGCATGAGCTGCCGATGGAGCGCTTTCAGGAAGGCTTCGATATTATGTGTTCAGGTCAGTCTGGTAAAGTGGTTCTTAACTGGTCGTAAATATCCCCATCATAAAAAAAGCGAACTTCGGTTCGCTTTTTTTATGTCTGCTTTTTTTTCAGCTGCAGATCTTTTCTGTGGAAATGTTAGTCATTAAATCATAATAAGTTGTTTTTTAAGTAAATATTTAGTTGGATTGTTTTATGCATTGTCCGCCCGGCAAGCTGTAATCTTGCACAATAATAAATAACAACATTCAGAGGTATATCCATGTTGAAGTCGATTTTTTTTGCATTATCCACCCTATTACTTAGCGCACTGCCACTGGCTCCGTCAGCACAGGCAGCACCGATCATGACACAAGAGTTTCTGTTCGAAGATGGCAGCAGCTTTGGTGTGTTATCCATCGATCTAGACAATATCGATGAGTCTGGCAATGTGTTGGAATGGGAGTTATTTGAACTGTTTGGTCTCACCATCGGTGAAAGCTTCCTGTTCATTGTTGACTATGACCCACTGGACTTAGCTGCCGGTTTTACTTTCTTCAATTTCGACGTAAATGACCTTAGCAATACTTTTGCCTTCCAGGGCTTCTGGGACGCGGAATTTGGCGAAGGCTTTATGGATATTTTCAGCACTGATGGCCAATTTATAGATGCCGGTAGCTTCGCCTTGGGGCGCGCAACCCTGGTGTCTGAACCGGCAACCGTGTTTCTGATGCTGGCCGCGATGGGTGGCTTACTATTACGTCGTCGCGTCTGAAACTACCGATTACGACATGCCAAGTGTCAGCTTTTTTAGCAGCTTCAGCCTGGCGTCTTTACAAGTGTTATTGCCAATAACATTTCAAATACGCTGGATGCAGACCGAAAACAAGCAAATTGTGCTATCGGGTATGGCTACGAGGGTGTCGAAATTTTATACAGCCAGGGTTGTCGTACCTTTGTCTCTTTACCGGTTAAAAAGGTGCGGCCAAGCAAATATTGCTGAATAAAAAATGCCAACGCATAGCGAACATAACGACCTACTACCGTATCAAGTGTTGAGGTCTGCGCGGCGGCATAAACGGAGAAAACACATGCAATTTAATAAAATAATATCTAAAACCGCGGTTGCCGTGGCGATGGCGATAGGCTCGGTGAGTGCGCAGCAGGCGAATAGCCCTTATCAGCTAAACGTCGATGCAGGTCAGTTGAGGCTGGCCGCTGCTGATACAGCACCTGCACCTTATATTGTGCAAGTGAAAGGTAAGAGCGGTATTGAAAAAGCTCAGGAGCTGGGCGAACTATTACCTGCCAGACAGTCTGTCACTAAGGCGCTGAACCGCTATAATGCCAGCTCTGCCCGGATGCAAAACTACACCAGTTCACTTAAGGCGTTTCATCAGCACCTGGCCAGCAGTACTGGCGCTACTGAAGTGATGTATTCATACACGCATACCTTTAACGGTTTTGCCGCCAAATTAACCCCGGCACAAGCCGAAGCACTGCGTAATCATCCGAATGTTGCTGGTGTCTGGCGCGATGAAGCCCAGCAAATGACCACTTCTAACACTCCAGCATTTTTAGGGCTGACACAAAGCCCTGATGGCTTGCATACCCTGGGTGTGAAAGGTGAAGATGTCGTTATTGGTGTGGTAGACAGCGGTATTTGGCCTGAACATCCAAGTTTTGCTGATGATGGCTCTTATGCACCGCTACCAGGCTGGGCGGGAAGCTGTGATGTGGGTGAGGACACCGAATTTAGTTGTAACAATAAACTGATTGGTGCACGTTATTACAAAAACACTTTTGAAAGCGTGTACGACTTACAGCCCGGTGAATTTGTTTCGCCACGCGATGCTGATAATCACGGTACCCATGTTGCATCTACTGCTGGTGGTAACGAAGGCGTAACGGCAGTATTTAATGGTACGCCAGTGGCAACCGTATCGGGCATTGCGCCACGCGCCCGCATAGCGATGTATAAAGCATGTTGGAATAGCAGTTACGTTAGCCCAGAGGGTGTTGCTGAGCGGGGCTGTTTCTATGGCGATACCATGGCGGCAATTGATCAGGCAGTGGCTGATGGTGTCGACGTCATTAACTATTCGATTGGCGGTAGTTTAACTGATCTGACGACGATGGCGGCGGCAGCTAAGTTACGTGCAGCTCAGGCAGGTGTTTTTGTTGCGGTATCTGCTGGTAACAGCGGCCCGGCGGCAGGCACTGTTGGCACACCGGCGCCGTGGGTAACCACAGTCGCAGCCTCTACTTACAGCGGAACCAGCATTGCCAATGGTATCGAGGTAACAGCTGGGCCATTGCAAGGCACCTATATCGCGGTGGAAGGCGGAACCTCGTTACCGCTAAGCGTTACTGGCGAAATTAGTGCCGATCTCGCGGTTGCGGTGCCATTAGATGCTTGTGCACCGCTGAGTAACGCTGCTGAGGTAGCAGGTAAGTTTGTGCTGATTCAGCGTGGTGCCTGCTCATTTGATATTAAGCTAGGGCAAGCCGAAGCTGCAGGTGCAGCAGGCGTGGTCATGTATAACAATTCAACTGCAGCACCCATCGTCATGGGCGGCACCGGTAGTTTTGGTATTCCGGCAGTTATGACCACTTTAGCTACTGGCAGTGCCTTTAATGCCGAAGTCACCGCTGGCGGTGTGGTGAATATTAAAATGAGTCCGTCGGTGTTTGTCGATGATGTGGTTGAGGTGGGTAATCTGATGGCCGGATTCTCATCACGCGGGCCTAACCTGGCCAGTTTTGATGTGATTAAGCCTGATATTACTGCGCCGGGTGTAAAAATTCTGGCCGGTGCATCTTCACAGCCGATGTTAACGCCTGCCGGTGTGAGTTTCACCTATCTGCAGGGGACTTCTATGTCCAGCCCGCATATCGCAGGTATGGCTGCGCTGGTTAAAGAAAGTCATCCGAACTGGACGCCGGCGATGATTAAATCGGCGCTGATGACCACGGCACGGCAGAATTTAACCAAAGAGAATGGTATTACGCCAGCAGACCCCTTCGATTTTGGTGCCGGCCATGCGGTGCCGAATAAGTCGATTAATCCTGGTTTAACCTATGATATTGAAAACCTAGATTATTTTGCCTTCCTGTGTGGTATTGGCAACGCTAACTTTGTACTTAACACTACCGGCGCCAGCTGTGCACAGTTTGAAGCTGCAGGCTACAACACTGACCCAAGTCAGTTAAACCTGCCATCAATTGCGATTGCTGAGTTAACCGGTGCAGAAACCATAGTACGTCAGGTAACGGACGTATCTGGCAGTGCCTCTGTGTACAGCGCAACGGTGGAAGCGCCGGCAGGTGTCGATGTTGAAGTGATTACTGACGATGGCGGCAATCAAATGTCGGTAGCAGCTAATGGGTCGGCAAGCTACGGCATCAAATTTACGCCGAATGCCAATGCCACTCTTGGTAGCTGGAGCTTTGGTGCTATTACCTGGTCAAATGGGGTACACAGTGTACGCAGTCCGATTGCAATTAAAGTAGAATCACCACAGCTGATTGTTGCGCCTGAGTCTATCGCAGCGAGCGTAAAAGCGAAATCTGGCCGGGTGAGTTTCCCGGTAGAGATGAACTACAGCGGTACCACCAGTGCAGCTATCGTGGGTGTCAGCGCGCCGTTCGGTTCTTCCGATGTGGTTGCACAAGATGCCGACAGGAACTTTGTGTTTAATGAACCAGGCCTTGGCTTCCACGCTTTGCTGGTGCCAGCAGGTACTAAAGTTGCGCGTTTTAGCTTGTATGAGGCGTTAGCCTCGGTGCCAGGTGCTGACTTGGATCTTTACGTCTATCGCTGCATTGCATACAGCTGTGCTGCTGTTGGAACATCAGCCGCTGCAGGTGGTAACGAAGTGGTGACGATAATGAATCCAGAGCCAGCTAATAATGGAGCCGCAGGTGATTTCTATCTGGCATTTGTGCATGCCTATGATTTAGGTGGCGCAGCAGAGGCCAGCTACACTATGCCGTTCTGGATAGTGAATGCCAAAGAAGCGTCAACCCGTATTGCGGCCAGCCCGCGCGCTATTATGGGACGGTTTAATAATGTGACGGTAACGACTACTAACCTCACTGCAAGCCCGTTCCCTTATTTAGGTGTGGCAATGTTTTATGATGCCGATGGGGTAGAGCAGGATAGTACCTTACTGGAGATTACTGCTAACTAACCTGTGTTAGAAAAGGAGAAGCTCGGCGCTGTTTGCCGGGCTTTTTTTATTCAGAGCCTCAACTTTACGCAGTCGGGCCCTGTTCTATACTGAAGTGTCGCGCGAGGATAACAGCAGGCTGGATATTTTTATGTATAGCTTAACAAGCCAGGGTCGGTGTCAGTTTTGCGATATTTCTGGCTGTTAATATTATGTTGCCCCTGGTTGCAGGCCGCTGACACGGTCAGGTTGCAGCTGCGTTGGCACCATCAGTTTCAGTTTGCCGGCTACTATATGGCGCTGGAGCAGGGCTATTACCGCGATGCAGGGTTGGATGTGCAGATTATGCCCGGAGCGCCCGGCATTGCAGCGCTGGATCAGGTACTAAAGCGTGAGGCCGAGTTTGCCGTATCGGCATCCGGTGCGCTGTTAACTTATCTGCAAGGTCAGCCGGTGGTGGCGATGGCGGCTATTATGCAAAAATCGCCCAGCGTCTGGCTGGTGCGCGCCGACTCCGGCATTTACACACTACAGGATCTGGCGCAAAAACGCCTGGAGCTGACACTGTCACAGGAAAATACCGAGCTTTTGGCGGTATTCGCCAAAGAAGGTATTGATATCGGTAAGCTCAAGCTGAGCAGCTCGTCGATGAAGCTGGACAATTTGCTCAGTGGTCAGTCTGATGCCTTTAATGCTTATCTGTCAAACGAACCTTATCTGCTCGAGCAAATGGACGTGCCATACCGTGTAATTCAGCCGATTGAATATGGTGTGAACTTTTATCAGGATATTTTGGTCAGCCATGCCGATTGGCTGAAACAGCATCCTGCTGCTGCCGAGGCTTTTTTGCACGCCAGTTTGCGTGGCTGGCGGTTTGCACTGGATAATATTGACTACACCATAGCGCATATTCACCAGCAGTATGCACCGGATAAAAGCATCGAACACTTGCAGTATGAAGCCAGAGTGCTGCGCCAGTTAATCATGCCCGATCTGGTGGAAATTGGTCATATGAACGCCGGACGCTGGCAGCAGATTGCAGCTATGTATTTGCAGCTGGGTATGATTGACCAGCTAAAACCGCTGGACAGCTTTATTTATCAATCTACGACAGCCGCAGTGGTGGATTACCGCTTGTTACTGAAGTCGGTATTACTGATGCTGTTGTTAATGTCGCTACTGAGCTTTTTTACTTTACGCTACCGTCGGCTGGCCAGAGCCTTACAAGCTGAAATTGCCCGTCATGCAGATACCGAACAGCAGCTGATACAGCGTAATCAGGAGCTGCTGCAGCTGGCCAGCACCGATATATTAACCGGCCTTGCGAACAGGCGGGTGATTATGCAACGGGCACAGGCTGAAATTCGCCGGGCTAACCGCTATCAGAAAGATTTAGCCGTGCTGATGTTGGATATCGACCATTTTAAGAAAGTGAACGACCAATATGGTCATGCTGCCGGTGATAAGGTGCTGGCCGAGTTCGCTGCATTGTGCCAGCGCAATATCCGCGACACCGATTTAGCGGGGCGTTATGGTGGCGAGGAGTTTTTTATTCTGCTGCCAGAGGTCGATTTGCAAACAGCGATAATGTCAGCTGAGCGTTTGCGCCTGGCTGTGTCTGAACACCCTTTTACTTTAAGCTGTGGTGAGCAATTGCAGGTCACCTGCAGTATTGGTATTGCCATGTACCTACCGCAACAGGATAACCTGGACAAATTACTGTTGCGGGCAGATCAGGCGCTGTATCAGGCAAAACATCAGGGGCGCAATCGTTGTGCTGTCATGCATTAGTGACGTTTTTCTGCTGTCAGTAATTTAATTCCAGGCTGTCATATTACTGCAATAAAAATGCAGCAAAATGGCTTCATACCCAGTTCGGATAACCGAGGAATTGATATGAAGCTGAATAAACTGTCTAACCTGTTGCTGGCTGCCAGCATGACTTTTGCTGTAACAGGTGTGGCGCAGGCACAAAGCCGCGACACTATCCAAATCGCTGGCTCATCTACCGTGTTGCCATTCTCTTCTATCGTGGCTGAAGAGTTTGGTAATAACTTCGCCCAGTTTCGCACGCCGGTGGTAGGCTCTGGTGGTTCATCTGGCGGTCTGCGCCAGTTCTGTCAGGGTGTGGGAGCCAATACCATAGATGTGGCAAACTCATCACGCAAAATTCGTCCAAATGAAGTTGAAGCCTGTAAAGCCAATGGCGTTCAGGAAATCATTGAAGTGAAAATTGGTTACGATGGTATTGTGTTTGCCTCTCGTACCGATGCTGCGGTGTTTAAACTGGAGCCGGTGCATGTGTTTTTAGCTCAGGCAGCGCAAGTGCCACAAAATGGCAAAATGGTGGCTAACCCCTACAGCCGTTGGAACCAGATTGACAAATCCCTGCCAGATCAGGAAATTTTGCTGGCCATTCCGGGCTCTAATCACGGTACCCGTGAAGTCTATGAAGAAAAAGTGGTAGTACCCGGTTGTGAGACTTTGGCTGAAGTGAAAGCCATGGATAAAGACGCCGGTAAAAAGTTCTGTACTGCCATGCGTACCGACGGCCGTGTCGTAGAAATCGCCGGTGATTACACTGAGACGCTGGCACGTTTAACCGCGCAAAAAGATGCGTTGGGCGTATTCGGTTTAAGCTTCTATGAGGCCAACCGTGACCGCATTAAGGTCGCTACGGTATCGGGTGTTGAGCCTAATCTGGATACCATCATCTCTGGCGAGTACCCGGTATCACGCCCACTGTATATCTATGTAAAAGGTGCCCATATCGGCGTTATTCCGGGTTTACAGGAATATGCCATGTTCCACGTCAGTGAGGGTATGTCAGGCTTTGGCAGTGTGCTGGAAAGTGCGGGTTTAATTCCGTTGTCAGATGACGAACGCGCTGAAATCAGTGAAAACATCCGGCTGAAAAAATCGCTGTAAGCACTATACTAATGCAGTTTGGCAAAGAGAACCTGTAACGGGTTCTCTTTTTTTGCCTATCGGCTGTCATAAAAATGAAATATAAGCCGCTTACACTGCGCAGCTTATTTAGTGCGAAGTTCTGGCTGTTTACGGAGCAATTATGAGTAATCTTTCGTTAATTGTGGTGCTGCTGGTGTTGCTGGCACTGGGCTACCAGCTCGGCATGGTGCGCAGCCGCAAAGTAGCAACAATTAACGCCGATGCGCGCATGCACTCGCGACCACATCATTACGGTATGATGGTGGGTTTATGGGCGGTGTTGCCGGCGTTCTTTATTCTGTTGCTGTGGCTGTGGTTAGCTCCGGCCGTGATCAATTCCATGATGTTGTCTCAGTTGCCCTCAGATATTGCCAGTCAGAGCACAGAGCAATTGCGCGTGGTCAGTCAGCGCATTAACAACCTGGCGAGTAATTTTGGCGTGGTCGCTGACGCTGCCGATTGGGAGCTGGTGGCTGCTGAGCACTTAAAGCAGTTAAAAGCGAATAGCGCCATAGTATTAACGGCCTTGATGGCAGTGATTGCCGCCGTGGGTATGCTGATAAGTTTGCTGAAAATTACCCCGCATTTAAAAGCCCGGCATCAGGTAGAACGCGTGGTAAAAGCCTTACTGGTGCTGTGTTCTACCGTCGCCATACTGACCACGATTGGCATAGTACTGTCGATGGTAGGGGAAACGTTAAAGTTCTTCAGCTTTATTTCGCCAGCAGAGTTTTTCTTTGGTACCACCTGGAACCCGCGTTTTTCTACTGTTGGCGTCGGTGAGCAGGGCGATTTTGGCTTAATACCGCTGTTGTCCGGTACCGTATTAATCGCCGGTATTGCCATGGTGGTGTCTATTCCGCTGGGCTTGATGGTGGCGGTATATCTGGCGGAATACGCACCGCTAAAACTGCGCAACACGGCCAAGCCGGTAATCGAAGTGCTGGCAGGTATTCCAACTATTGTGTATGGCTTCTTTGCCCTGGTTACCGTGGGGCCGTTTTTACGGGATCTGGGCGCTGCGATAGGTTTGGACATTAACGCCACGTCGGCACTTACCGCCGGTGTGGTAATGGGCATTATGATCATCCCGTTTATCTCGTCTTTGTCTGATGACATCATCACCCAAGTGCCAAAATCCATGCGCGATGGCTCGCTAGGCCTTGGCGCCACCAAATCTGAAACCATCTTAAAAGTGGTGCTGCCAGCGGCTTTGCCGGGCATTGTCGGCGCCATTTTGTTAGCGGTTAGCCGGGCAATCGGAGAAACCATGATAGTGGTGCTGGCAGCCGGTAACAGCCCTGCGCTAACGGCCAATCCGTTTGAGGCGGTATCAACTGTTACGGTGACTATTGTTAATCAGTTAACCGGCGACAATGATTTTTCCAGCCCGCAGTCGTTGGTGGCCTTTGCACTGGGTCTAACCCTGTTTGTTATTACCCTGCTGTTAAACGTGATGGCATTGGTGATAGTGCGTAAATACCGTGAGCAATACGAGTAAGTTATGACCATTCTTGCAGAAAACCCGATAAAAACCGTGGTGCACCCCAGCCAGGTGCAGCAAAAGGTAATCGCGTCGCTACATCGCCGCCACCGTAAAGAGGCCTGGTTTCGTCGCACTGGTTTGTTGGCGGTGTTAATCAGCTTGTCGCTGGTAGCCTTGTTATTTATCAATATTTTCTCCAAAGGTTTGCCGGCGTTTTGGCAGTCGGCCATTACGCTGGAGATCTATTTTGACCCGAAAATTATCAAGATCCCGGCCAAACCGGAACAAGCAGCGGATGAAAGCGATAACGACTTCCGTCAGCGTTATCTGGATTGGCAAACACAAGTCGGCTTTGTTAACTTTAACCGCTTGATCACCGACAGCCTGCAGAAAATACTGCCTGACGCCACTAAGCACCGGCGTGATCTGGGCCGTATTGTTACCTCAGGCGAGCGTTTCGCCCTGCGTGACATGGTGGTAGCCGACCCGTCTATTATTGGCCAGACCCGCAGCCTGCACCTGCTTACCGATGCCAACATTGATGTGTGGTTAAAAGGTAATATTGATCGCAGCCTGCCGGACGAGCAGCAGCAGTTGAGCCCGAAAATGCGCGAGTGGATTGATAAACTTGCCGCTGACGGTGTGATTCAAAACCGCTTCAGTTTGGCGCTGTTTATGAACCCTGACTCGCGTAGCTCACTGGCGTCAGCCGGCTTAGCCGGTGCCTTTATGGGGTCGTTTTATATGATGTTAGTGGTGATTCTACTGGCAGTGCCGATGGGCGTGGCTGCGGCTATTTATTTAGAAGAGTTTGCACCGCGCAATAAGCTGACCGACCTGGTTGAGGTAAACATTAATAACCTGGCGGCGGTTCCCTCTATTGTGTTTGGTCTGCTTGGTGCATCGGTGCTGATTGGCTGGTTTAATCTGCCGATGTCGGCACCTATCGTCGGCGGTTTAGTGTTGTCATTAATGACACTGCCTACGGTTATTATTGCCACCCGCTCGACGTTAAAAGCCATACCGCCATCAATCCGCCAGGCGGCGCTTGGGCTTGGCGCCTCAAAAATGCAGGCAATCTTCCATCACGTATTGCCACTGGCTATCCCCGGCATTTTAACCGGTGCTATCTTAGGTGTCGCGCAGGCGCTGGGCGAAACTGCGCCACTGCTGTTAATCGGTATGAAGTCTTTTGTGGCGTCCATTCCGGCATCGCCTTTTGAGCAAGCATCTGCCTTGCCGGTACAAATTTACTTGTGGCAGGGTAATGAGCTGCGTAATTTCTTTGAAGCCCGTACCTCAGCCGCCATTATCGTGCTGCTAATGATGATGATAAGCCTGAATGGCCTGGCCATTTGGCTGCGTAAGAAATATGAGAAGCGCTGGTAACAGCGCTTTGCTGAGCCGCCTTTCACACAGTTTAAATTTAGCGAACGGAAAAACAGATGAGTAATTCAGCTGCGGTAAAAATCAGTGCCAAAGATGTCAAAGTGTTTTATGGCGAAAACGAGGCATTGCATGGCATCAGCATGGATGTATACGAAAACGAAGTGATCTCGTTTATCGGCCCATCGGGCTGCGGTAAGTCTACCTTTTTACGCTGTATGAACCGGATGAACGACACCATAGAACATTGTCGGGTAACGGGCAGCATTACGCTGGATGGCCGCGACATTCATGATCCGGCTCTGGACGTAGTGCAACTGCGGGCGCAGGTGGGCATGGTGTTTCAAAAGCCTAACCCGTTTCCGAAATCCATTTACGAAAACATTGCCTATGGCCCGAAATTACATGGCCTTGCCGAGCGTAAAGCCGATTTGGATGACATTGTCGAGTCCAGTTTGCGCCGTGCCGGTTTATGGAATGAAGTAAAAGACCGGCTGGATCAGCCAGGTACAGGTTTGTCAGGTGGTCAACAGCAGCGCCTGTGTATCGCCCGAAGCATAGCGGTAAGCCCGGAGGTGATCCTAATGGATGAACCTTGTTCGGCGTTGGACCCTATCGCTACCTCAATCATTGAAGAGCTGATTGATGAGTTGAAACAAAACTTCACTATTGTCATCGTGACACACAACATGCAACAAGCCGCACGGGTGTCAGACAGAACCGCGTTTTTCCATCTGGGTAATTTAATTGAAATTGGTAACACCAATGATGTCTTTACTAACCCGCAGCAAAAACGTACCGAAGATTACATTACCGGCCGCTACGGTTAATACCGGCATAGCAGCGTTAGCAGGAGACAGGCGTTATGCCCAATAACAAGATCGGCGGCCACTATTCACAGGCCTATGATGACGAATTACGCCAGGCGGTAGAGCGGCTGTTGGCCATGGCCACGTTGGCACAGCAGCAGCTTAGCGATGCGATGACGGCTTTTATTAAGGCTGATCGAGCGTTGGCAAAGCAAGTAAAGCAAGCAGACCGTACGGTAAATAACTTTGAAGTGGACATTGACGAACATTGTCTAGACATATTGGCCCGACGTCAGCCGGCGGCGACCGATCTGCGTCTGGTGCTCTCGGTGTTAAAAAGTGTCAACGATATCGAGCGTATCGGTGATTTGGCCAAACGTATCGCCAAAGCCCTGCTAAAAGACGAGAGCGGCAACCGGCCTACAGAGGCTCAACTGGCAGATCTGAATATAATGGGCGCCAAAGTGCAGCAGATGTTGGCGCGGGCTATCACCGCTTTTGAACAAATGGACGCCGATACTGCCCTTGCGGTGCTGCGTGAAGACAAGGCCATTGATGATGATTACGCCCAGATTATGCAGCATAGCCTAAGCAGCATGATGGATGATGCCAGTCAAATTGGTGTTAGCCTGCAAATTTCTCAGGTGGCCAAAGCGCTGGAGCGGGTGGGCGACCATGCGCGTAATATTTGCCAGCACACTATTTTTCTCTGCAAAGGCCGCAATGTCGCGCATTTAAATGACGATGAACTGCAGCAGGTCGTGCAAAAGCGGCGGGAATAGTCGCCTTACCTGATGAAAAAGGAGCTTCGGCTCCTTTTTTTCGTCCTACAGACTTCAAACGCTGGCTATCTGCTTAATTTGATTAATACTTCTGGCTAAGACTATGCCGTAGTTTGCGCCAAGTCATAAAAGCATCATCAAATAGCCATAAAACTGCCACCTTGTCATTTTAGTGTCATAAAATGGCAATATGATGGCCGGCATCGACAACCGCGATGCCGCTAGTGGCCGCAGCGATAATTGATATTAACTCAGGTACAGCATATGAAAAAATCAATTTTAGTAATTGCCATGACAGTGGCAGGTATTGCCTCAGCTCATGCCGAGCCCGTAACGGTTTATGGCCAGTTGAATGTGTCAGCGCAGTCTAGTGATGAGGGCGAAGGCCGCTTCTCAGAGTTGAAAAGTAACAGCTCGCGTTTTGGCTTAAAAGGCGATTACGCCTTAGACGATGGCCTGACACTGGTATACCAATTAGAGTGGGGCGTTGATCTGGCAGACGTGGGTGACGGCGACAACATCACCTCACGAAACCAATATGTTGGTTTGGCCGGGAGTTTCGGTGAAATTCGCCTGGGCCGGCATGACACCGCCCTGAAAGATGCGCAGGGTAAAATTGATTTATTTAATGACTATGAAGCTGACGTTAAAAACCTTTGGCGCGGTGAAGTACGTGCCAGTGACTCAGTGACGTATTACACACCGACTTTCAACGGCTTTGGCTTACACCTGACTTACGTGATGGAAGATGCTGCCGATGCTGAAGATGCCATTTCAGCATCAATTTATTATGGTGATGAAAACCTGAAAGACAGCAATTTCTATGCTGCAGTAGCGGTAGACTCAGAAGTTGCCGGTTATGACGCTATGCGTGTGCAGGCGCAAGGAAAGGTAGCAGGCTTTAAGTTGGGTGCAATGTACCACACGCAGGAAAACATTGTTACCGGCTTGGAGGAAGATGGCTGGTTAGCCAGTGCAGCTTATCCGTTTGGTAAAACTGAGCTGAAAGCCCAGTATCAGACGCTGGAAGACGATGATGCTGTAAGTGTTGGCGTTGACTACAAAGCGGGTAAAAATACGACATTATACGGTTGGTACAGCAGCTTTAATCTGGATGCAGACAACCCGGATCGTGACTACCTGGCGGTAGGTATCAAGCATAAGTTTTAATTAGCTGTTCGCTAAATTAAAAACGCCGGCTCATCGCCGGCGTTTTTTTATTTTAACCTTAGTACTTGTACGAGAAGCTTAAGCTATAGCTTTGGCCTTCAACACGTTTTTGTAGAACTTCGCCTTGTTGCAAAATTTCTACGTCTTCATCCAACAGGTTTTTTAGCCCTAATTTCACCGTCATGCTCTCGGTGGGAGTATAGCTGTAGGTAAAGTCCAACGAGTTAAACGGTTGCTCGAAAGCGTCGTCTTTGTCGTTCACGCCGGCAAACGCAATACGCTTACCAAACACGTTGTAGGTAAGGGTAGCGTTGTGCTGGTTGTTATCTGAGTCAAAGCCCAGCTGCAGGTTAGCAACGTACTTAGAGTGGCCGCTTAAGCCACGTTTAAGATTAGTTAAATCCGCGCCCGGAAACGGCTGAATGGTAATTTCAGACTCACTGACGGTCAGGTTACCGGCAACGAAGAAGTTATTCAGCCATTGACCGGCGTCGCCGCCAAACATGTCTAACTGTTGTAAAAACTCAGCTTCAGCACCATACACTTCGCCGCTTTGCGCGTTGCGGAACGACATCAGCAGGTTGCCATCAGAGCCTGATAACTCGATTGCTTCAATCGGATTGTCTAAGTCTTTATAGAACAGACCAATACTGTAGTTACTGGTGTCAAAGTACCACTCTAACCGCACATCAGCACTGTTGATGTCGGTACTTTTCAGGCCGGCAAAACCGGTCACTTTAAAGTCGGTCAGAGGGTCAACATAGAGTACCGGTGTTACTTCACGCAGGTCAGGTCGCACCACGGTTTTACTGTAACCAAAACGTGCTTGCAAATCGTCATTGATAAACCAGGTCAGTGATAACGCCGGGTAGAAGCCATCTTCTAACAGCACCGAGTCGGTCAGGTTACCACTGATATCGCCATCAGCCCCAATCGGCAGCGAGATTTGCTTAAAATCTTCATAACGCACGCCCAGGTTTAGGCGGAACTTGTAATCGTAATTCAGCTCCAGCGCACCATAGCCGGCATCAATCATTTGTGCGGCAAGGTAATCGTCGGCCTGTGTTGTCACGTTAGAAATTTTAAAGCGGTTATCCGGGTTTAAAATAGTATCGTCAGAGAATATCTCAGAGAAACTGCCAGAGAGCTGCTGTAGGCTATAACCTACGGTATCAAAGTTAAAGCGGTCGGTTTGGGCGTTACGGCTGCGTTCAAAATAACTGTAACCGCCGCTGAATATCATTTCCGCCTTGCCCAGAGTCAGCGGAAGCTTAGCATTCCAACTGAAGTTTTCGGTGTTATCTTTCATATCACCAAAACTGTAATTAACCGCGTTTTGGTTACGGCGCAAAAACGAGAACACTGAACCATCGGCCTGGGTTTCATTCAAGCGGCGATACTCTACTTCACCTGGTGCATAGCGACGTGCTTTGGCGTCGGTATACTGCCAGTCAACCGCTAAGTCCATCAGGTACGGGAAGTTGTGCCGGCCACGCAGCTGGTTGCTCAGCATGCTGCGCTCTTCATATAAAATACTGGTATCGGTGTTAGAACGGTTAGCCTCGTTGATGGTTTCGATACTGTCACCGTTCTTAATTTTTATCTCATCTTTGGTGTCGCGCAGATAAATAGTGGCAGTCTCCAGC
Source organism: Rheinheimera fenheensis (assembly GCF_039871805.1). Classification (NCBI taxonomy): domain Bacteria; kingdom Pseudomonadati; phylum Pseudomonadota; class Gammaproteobacteria; order Chromatiales; family Chromatiaceae; genus Rheinheimera; species Rheinheimera fenheensis. The sequence continues at coordinate 316,976 of NZ_JBDPJM010000002.1, read as the reverse complement.
CGGTGATCTACCCCCAGCTCTAAACCAAAGTTCAGCATGCCAGACAGCTTAACCTGATGCTCGGTGCCTTTAATGTCGTCATAACGGTTTAGTGGTAGCAAATTATCACCCGATACCGAGTAATAACGTTCCTGCTCTTCAGTATTTTGCGTACTGCGGTCATAACTGACACCACTCATGACGCCAAATACGACGTTTTTCGCCAAATCAAAGCGCGAACCAAAAGACACACTGCCATCAAAATCAGGCTTTACGCTGGTAGGCTTCACATCAATATCACGGTTGAACGCAGTGCCAAGCTCACGTACTATGTTTTCAGCCTGAGCCAGGTTAGTGGCATTAATACCGCCTAAAGCTTCGGCAATATTTACCGGGGTCAGGGTGCCATATTGGGCTTGTGCTGCAGACAAAGCTGGCGATATACCACGCAAGCCATCATCTTTGCCACGCCAGTCATCACTGCCTCCCGCATAGCTAAAGCCGTCGTCACTGTTCAGGCTGTTGTAGCCGGTGCCAACAGAGGCGTTAAAGGTGGTTTGTAGCGGAATCGCTGTGGTGCGGATATTAACATTACCACCGCCAAAGGCGGCCGGCAGCTCGGGCGAATAGGCTTTTTGCACCACCAGGCTTTCAATAATGCCGGCGGGGAACATATCCAGCGGTATCACGTTACGCGTTGGGTCCGGGCTTGGCACCTGAGCACCGTTGAGCAGGGTACTGGAGTAACGCTCGCCCAAACCCCGTACATAAATAAACTTGTCTTTTACCAGCGTTAAACCGGTTACCCGACGCAGCGCAGTAGCAGCGTTGCTATCGCCGGCGCGGGAGATTTGCTCCATACCCAATAGTTCGGCGACGTACGGTTGCTCGCGGCGTTCTGCCGCAGCAGAGGCTGCTGAGCTCATCAGGCGACCGGAAACAGAAATACGTTCAACATCTTCTTCAGCAGTTGCTGGTTGCGTCTGGTTATCTTGCGCGACGGCGTTTAATGAAACCAGAGCGGTCGCTGTGCTTAGCGCCAGCAGCACACTGCGGCCAACACGACTGAAATTAAACTTTTGCATGCTGCTCATCTGAACTTTGTCCTATCAGCGTTTAGGGTTACAACGTGCTTGCACAAACGAAAACCTTGTCGGTGCAATGCAGTGGAATAAAAAAACACTGCCAGGCGAAACCCGGCAGTGTTTATTGCTGTTAGTCGTCTAAGCCAACCGTCCAGCCAGCAGTCCAGTCATTTGCTGCTTCAACCGCACCGATGAAGTCGACGGCTTCAAAGAAACTGTCTACTTCAGTCATGTCTTTAGGTGTAGTGGCGTCGATAGTGAAGATACCATCCAGCACCGCAGCCTGATTAGCCGCTACGCTGTTGCCTGTCTGGCCAAGGAACCATTGCTCTGTGGTGGTGCCGTTACCCAAATCACCGGTGAATGGCTCTGCACAAGCGATAACAGAGTGCGTCATTTCCAACGAACCATCGATAGCAAAGGCTTTAGTCTCTGTGGAGGCCAGCTCTAAACATTCGCCCATACCGGCCGGGCCAGTGATAACAAAGTTATGCAGCTTGGCATTGGTGCCAGCACGTAGCAGTACGCCTTCTGAGTCATCATCGCCATCGAAGTTGTTACCGATAATGGTCATGTTGGCAACGATAGGGTTAGATACCGGTGTGGCAGTCAGGTTATCTGCCTGGTTATCGGCTTCAATACCGCGGTTAGCTTTAGCGTCATCGGCAGCGTGTTTTACCAATACAAACTGCAGCTTACCGCGATAGCCGTCAGCCCAGTCTACCGAGTCATCACCGTTAGCGGTCAGTACCACGTTCTTACAGTTAACGGCGCCACCGAAAAACTCAACGCCATCATCAACGTTCTGATGCACTTGAATGTTACTGCACTGAGTGCCAGAGCCCACGCCAGCAAAGGTAATGCCGTTTAACTCGTTATCCGGGATAACTTCAAAGCCGGCATGTTTTACCACCACGTAATTTAACCGGCCGCTGTTATCTTCCCAATCATCACCGCCGTAAGGGCCGGCTTCGCCTTCTGCCTGAATTTCACAGCTGGCCAAATCAGCCTGATCACACTTGGTGCTTGGCGCGTTACCCAGTAATACTAAACCACCCCATTGACCGGCTGCGGTAGGTGAGCCAATTACATCTTGCACTGAGGTCATCACGATAGGGTTAGCCGCAGTGCCGTTGGCATCAATTTTTGAGCCGCGGGTAACCACCAGGAAGTCGGCACCGGATTTACCATAAATACGCACGCCTGGTTGAATGGTTAGGGTAGCGGCGGTGGTGTTATCTACACCTACACGTACCCGGCCGTTTAGCACATAGTCAGCACCAGCAGCCAGTGTGATGTTCGAGGTAATGTCACCCGTTAACTGACAGTTTAACCGGCCAGATAGGCTATTTACTTCAGTGGTGCCAGCCGGGCAAGCGGCTAAGTCATCTTCCGGGTGAATGCCAACGGTCCAGCCCAATGTCCAGTCTGTTTCGCCGTCGAAAGCGCCAATGTAATCTACGTTGTCAAACCAGGGATCAACATTGTTTGCTACGTTATAACCATTGCCGAGCGCCGGTGAGTTAGGGGCTGGGATATAGCCACCTAATAACGCATCACCAACTATATTGCCAGGCTGTGCGCGGAACCAGGCTTCAGAATCCAGAGTTACGTTACCATTGCCGTCTACGGAGTCTTTAAACGGTTCTGTACAGTCGATAATTGAGTTGCGGAAAATAATCTCGCCGTTCTGCGCATTAGCAACAGACTCGTCGGAGTTAATCTCAAAACACTCGCCCATACCCGCCGGTCCGGTAACAATAATGTTGTACAGTTCACCTGCTGTACCAGCGCGCAGTAAAATGCCCTCTGAGTCATCTTCACCATCAAAGTTGTTACCAATAATGGTCATATTGGCGATGCGCGGTTTAGATACCGGCTCGGCAGTAAAGTTATCTGACTGGTTATCCGCCTCAATACCGCGGTTGGCTTTGGTATCATTTGGGTTGTGGCGAATAAGTACGTGCTGCATACGTCCTTGCCAGCCGTCCGCCCAGTCTAGTGAATCATCACGGTTACCGGTTAACACCACGTATTTGGCATCAACCGTACCGCCGAAAAACTCTACGCCGTCATCCAGGTTGTTATGCACCTGGATATATTCCACTTCGGTGCCGCGGCCCACGCCGGCAAAGGTGATCCCGTTTAATTCGTTGTCCGGAATAACTTCAAAACCGGCATAACGCACCTGCACATACTTTAACGCACCGCTATCATCTTCAGGGTCAGCACCACCATAAGGGCCGGCTTCACCTTCGGCTTCTACCTGGCAGTTTTCCAAAGCGGCTTGATCACATTTAGTGGTAGGCGCATTACCGAGCAACACCAAACCACCCCATTCTGCGGTGGACTCTTCGTCTGACAGGCCGAGCATATCGTTAACTGAGGTCATGATGATGGGCGCGTTTGCAGTGCCCACTGCCTGAATTTTCGAGCCACGCGCAATTACCAGGTAGTCAGCACCGCTTTTACCAAATACGCTGGTACCAGGCTCAATCGTCAGCGTGGCACTGTCAGCATTGTCATTACCTACGGTAACTTTACCGCTTAATGACCAGGCGATATCGGCTGTTAAACGGGTATCGCTGGTAATAGTGCCACTAATTTCGCACACCGTTTTGTTTACACCAGCCAGGCTTTGACCTTCAGTTGCAAAGGCTGGGCAATCACTGGTTGCCGGTGGTGGATTACTGCCACCATTGTTACCACCTGTATCATTGCCGCCTGCGTTAACTACTAAGTCGCCGCCACAACCCGCCAGCATAAGTGCTGATGCGATAGCGCTCAGTTTAATCAGTTTGCCTAAAGCCATTACCTTATCTCCGTTGTGTTATTTGGGGTGTTGCCAAAAAAGTTGCAGGCACCCTACACAAGCGAAGTGACGCTTTTATTACACTAATGCGTCGCTGATGTGACGATGTGGCCGCGCCTTGCTTAGTGCGGTTTTTGCTTGCGGCTGTCAAAAAAAATTCATCTGACTGTCATGGTTTGCGTGTTGCTCAAATGTTTTTATTCTGTGCTTTATGTAAACGGTCAGAGTGGTGTAGCAAACTGCCCGGACACAAAGCGGATTAACCTTTAGTTTTCATAAAAATGTCATAAACTGCAGCAATACTATGCGGCATAACGAGTTACAACAGTCCGGCTTCGGGTCGGTTAACAGTGTTCAGTAAACAGAGTGTGGTGGACCCTATGGCAAGAAAGATCCTGGTGGTGGAAGATGAAGCCCCAATCCGCGATATGTTGTGTTTTGTGCTGGAGCAAAATGGCTATCAGGCCGCAACGGCAGAGGACTTCGACTCTGCCATTAATGCGTTGGTTGAGCCTTACCCGGACTTAGTGCTGTTAGACTGGATGCTACCCGGTGGCAGTGGCATTCAGATTGCCAAGAAAATGAAGCAACACGAGCTCACCCGCAATATTCCTATCATTATGATCACTGCCCGTGGTGAAGAAGAAGACAAAGTACGTGGCCTGGAAGTGGGCGCTGATGACTATGTCACCAAGCCGTTCTCACCCAAAGAGCTGATGGCGCGCATTAAAGCGGTGATCCGCCGGGTGGCGCCGACCAGTTTGGACGAAGTGATAGAAGTGCAGGGCTTAAAGCTGGATCCGGTGTCACACCGGGTGATGGCGCAGGACACACCACTGGATATGGGCCCAACCGAGTTTCGGTTGTTACACTTTTTTATGACCCACCCGGAGCGGGTGTACAGCCGTGAACAACTTCTGGACCATGTCTGGGGCACGAATGTTTATGTGGAAGACCGTACTGTCGATGTACATATCCGTCGCTTACGTAAGGCGATTTCTATCGCCGGCCATGATAGATTAGTGCAAACCGTGCGGGGCTCTGGCTACCGCTTCTCTGCCAAATAAAGGTAATCACTGCCGCTATGCGCCAACTGCTGTCGAAAAGGAAGGTGTACACCAAGCTTTTCTTTTTCTATTGTTTTATTGCACTGGTTGGCCTTATTTCCAACAGCCTGCTGCTGGCGCTGCTGATTTTTACCGTAGCGCTGCTGCTGTGGCATTACCATCATTTGTTTTTAATGGATAAATGGCTGTGGCGCGATCGCAAGCTTTCACCGCCCATCAGCGAGGGGCTTTGGGGCCATTTATTCGAAGGGATTTATTATCTGCAGCGGCGTGATCGTCGCAAAAGACGTGAACTACGTAATGTCGTACGCCGTTTTCGTGACGGCGCCGAAGCACTGCCAGAAGCTGTGGTTGTGCTGCGCGATGACTGGAGCATTATCTGGTGCAATCAGCTGGCGCAAATATTAGTCGGGTTGCACTGGCCGGCCGATGAAGGGCAGCGGCTGGACAACCTTATTCGCCACCCCGACTTTCTGCAGTATTTAAAGGCTGCAAAATTCGACCAGCCGCTAGAGCTGACGTCGCCGGTAAATGATGCGCTGACGCTTGAATTTAACATTATGCCTTATGGCATTGAGCAGTATTTGCTCATCGTGCGCGATATTACCCAGCTAAAGCAGCTGGAGCAAATCCGCAAAGACTTCGTGGCTAACGTGTCACACGAGCTACGCACGCCGCTCACTGTGCTGCAGGGTTATCTGGAAGTGATGGACGATGAACATCTGCCGGATAAAGCCATGTGGAAAAAGGCGCATAACGTGATGCTGGACCAAACCAAACGCATGGATGCACTGGTGCAGCAACTGTTAACCTTGTCGCGCATTGAAGCTTCGGCCCGGGTACAGTTTGACGCCGAAGTAGATGTACCTGCCATGTTATTGCAGCTGGAGCAGGAAGCGCAAACCGTTAACCGCGATAAGCAGCATACTTTGGTATTTGATATTGACCCGACGTTAAAGGTGACCGGTGTCACCGAAGAGCTGCGCAGTGCCTTCTCTAACCTGGTGATCAATGCCATTAAATATACTCAGGATGGCGGCCATATTCAGGTGAGCTGGCAGCGGCAGCACTTAAAAGCGGTATTCTCAGTTAACGACAATGGCCCAGGCATAGCGCCGCAGCATGTGAAACGCTTAACCGAGCGGTTTTACCGGGTAGACGAAGCCCGCGCCCGTAATACTGGCGGCACCGGTTTGGGCTTAGCGATTGTAAAGCACGTTTTATCACGCCATAACAGCCGCTTAATGATCTTCAGCGAGCCCGGCAAGGGAAGCAGTTTTTCTTTTACCCTACCTGCCGAACTGGTAATAAAGCGGCGTAAAGACACCAGCCTCAATTAGGCCTTAACGGCTAGAATTCTGACTCAGGCACATACTTAGGTGCTCAGTGAGAAAACAAAACTGGCGATATTCTTCATCCGCTATGGCATCGCGTGCATTGTGACGCTGGGCAGTGACGAGTCCAATTAACTTGCCTTGTATTTTCACCGGCGCTAAAAGCATGTTGCTTTTGGCCAATAAAAGTTCGGTTTGAGCATCGATATGCTGCCGCCATTGCGCCAGACTTTCCTGGTTTACCAATATAGGCGACGCCTGGGTGACCGTCAGTTGAAACAGGTTATTGCCAGGCATCAGATTAATCACGCGGCGGCTACTGGTAACTGCACCTTTATCATCATAAGCTGAACGCGATTCCATTTTGAGTTTATCTGTGGTCAAAATCCAAAAGGCACAGCTGTCAAACGGGAAAACAGCGGCACACTGTTTTAGAAACAAACTGAGCAACTCGCTGATATTGCATTTTCTAAACGACAATTGCTGTAGTTGCTGCATTAGTTGCAGTAAAGCGCTGTCACGTCCCTGTGGCTTTGCTGGTATGCTCAAGTAAACAAAGTCTGCATCGACAGGCAAAGCTCGGATGTGTTTCTGCAGTACATCTGCACCATAGGAGTGCAGCATCTTTAGCGCCAGTTCACGTGTTAACTTTATCCGTTCTTTTAGTTGACGGATATCAATATTCATCAGACGGGCGATATGTTGCAGCAGTGCATTAAACCCGGCTTTATCAGACGGAGGCGTATGAATAGCCGTGCTGAGCTTGTTCGACAGATCTATGACTTTCATTTCTAGCGTACGACATTGTGGCTCATCAAGCGCTTTAATCAGTAGCTCTCCCAGGTGCCAAGTTTGGGCAAGGCCGCTACTGAGTTCGGTAAAATGGATGCCAGCCTCTTCCCGGCAATACTGCTGAAATTCTGAGGTAGACAAGGCATTTGCCTGACGGATAAGTTGGTCGCATAGCGGTGAGCCACTACTCCAGAATGCAGTTTCCCCAATGTGGTATAACATCGCGGCCAGATACACTTCCTCTTTGGTATCTTCATGATGCTCCGGCAGCATCATGCGAGCCAATAACCCTGCATAGAATGCATTAGCCATCAGCATCAGCAGCCGCTCATAGACATCAGGCTTTAGATTCTTTGATTCAAGTAGGGCGTCAAGTATTTTTGAGGTCAGGCAAATATTTTTCACCGCTTTAATACCCAATACTATTGCGGCCCGCGACACAGTATTAACGCGGTTAACCGATGCATAGTTTATCGTGTTGGCAACTTTCAACAGGCATGAAGACAGCGCTTGATCATGCATGATGGTTTGGCTTAGCTGCGGAATAGATGACACATCATCGTTGGCAAACTTATCCAGGGTAGTGGCCATAGAGGTAATGGCGGGTAATTCCTGCTGCGCTATCTGAGTGACCCATTGTTGCTTACTAAGCCGCTGGCTTGTTTGCATATAACGGTAGCCTGTAAAACTGAACCTGCCGTTTGAGCATAGTGCAACGTAATAGAATTGCGAATGTGAAAATTATGTTCCTTCATTGTTAAACGTATGGTTTTATTGGCGTTTATTTTCTGGTTGACCATACTTGTTGCAGATGAGTGCCCGTTGGCATTCTGCACTTAGGCATATTGCAACACAGGTCATTGTGGATAATCAGGGACTCTTTGGTGCTCCATCAGTTGTAGGTACCCCAGCGCTGTCAATAGACGCACTGCATCAGGGCTTTTGCCTTGGTGATGTGAAGGTGTTGCCATCCCATGGCTTTATCGTGGTTTCAGGTGAGCACCGGCATGTGTCAGCTAAAGCGATGGAACTGTTATTACAACTTGCTTTACATGCAAAGACTATCGTCACTCAGCAACAGCTACTCACCGCAGTCTGGGGCGATGCTGATGCTGCAAAAGCTAACCTTAGTCATGCTATCAGTGAACTACGGCATGTGCTTGGCGATCACAAAAGCTGCCCGGTGTTTATCCAGACATTACCCAAGCGCGGCTACAGATTACTGACAGCTGTCACACCGTTGCCAACCCTATCACCGCAAATGCCGCTTATAGATCGCCGTGGCCGTGGTAATGGTGCCAAGCAACGCTCCTGGTTGATGTCTTTATTCCGCGGTAGCCGTTTGTTTAGTGTCAGCGTAGCATTTTTAGTCAGTGTCTGGCTGTTTATTCAGGTTATGGCCATAACTTTTCCATTGATGAATATCTCTGCTACCGGCATGAAGCTGACATTGCTGCTGATTATTATTGTGTTTCCGGCTGTGTTACTCGTTACCTGGGTGGGTGATCTACGTGAACGGAAAAAGCGTTTGGCGCAATCAGACAATCCACATAAGCAGCAGTACTGGCGTCGTCAGCTATTAATTGAACTTGGATTTTTACTGTTATCTTTTACTGCAGTGGCGCTACTGGCGCATTCGGTAAAACGGGCGATTGATGCCGATACCAGCGATAGCAAGCTTATTGCTACGCTGACTGATACGGCGCCGATACCTAATGCGGTAGCGGTATTGCCATTTCAGGTGGCTCCTGGCAGTAATATTGAAGATTATCTTTTAGCCGGTATCCGCCAAGAGTTATTGTATTCCCTCAGCCAGCTCAACCAGTTCCCGGTGCTTTCAGACCGGGCGATGCTTGCCGATATTAGTACTCTGGACTATCAGCAACTGGCAGCGCTGCTTAGGGTAGAGTATCTGCTTGAGGGCCGCCTGAGTGCCGACAACTCACAATTGCAGCTTGAGGTGTCGGTGATCGAGGCTGCAACTGGCGTCAGACGCTGGGCTAATCGGCTCAACTACAGCCGTCAGGCGCTGCCAGCATTGCAACAGGAGCTGCACCGGCAAGTGCAAAATGCCTTTGCGTTAATGCTTCCCGGCGATAGTGACAGTAAGTACAGCAGCGAATACCGGATTACCGAAAGTTTTTCTGCTTTTGATGCCTATATGCAAGCGCAGCAACGGTTAAAGAAATTTGACGATATGGCCAGCTTAGATCAGGCAGAACAATTTTTGTTGCTGGCGTTAAAAGCCGATCCTGACTTCGCCATGGCATCTGCCGGCCTGTGCAAAGTGCATTTGGATAAATATATGGTCAGCCGCAGTGTTGAGGAATTTGAGCTGGCGCGTCAAGCCTGTCAGCATGCCGCAGGGCTACCGGTGAATCAGGCTCAGGTTGCCACCATACTCGGCGACTTGTACCGTGTCAGCGGACAGTACGATGAGGCCATAGCCCGCTATGAACAGGCACTGCAAGTGAACCCACGCTGGGTGGATGCGCTGAGTGGTAAAGCCTTGGTGCTCAGTGCCAACGGAGACAAAGTGCAGGCAGAACAGCAGTTTAAACTGGCAATAGAGCTTGAGCCGGGCTACTGGCATAACTATATGCAATATGGCGGCTTTCTATATGAAACCGGCCAATTCAGCCTGGCCGCCCGTCATTTTGAGCGGGCGGCACAATTAAAACCCGCAAGTACGGAGGTGCTCAACAGTCTGGCAGCAGCCTGGTTTTTCAGTGGCCAGTTTAGTCAGGCGATAACAGCCTGGCAGCAGGTAGTTGATTTATCACCTGCTGCGTTGTCATTTTCTAATCTGGGCACAGCATATTACTTTAATGGTGACTATGCCAAAGCAGAGCAACTTTACCGGCAGGCACTGAGTAACAGCAGTGACGATTACACCATCTGGACCAATTTAGCGGATGTGCTGGATGTGCAGCCACTACGCCGTCAGGAAGCCTTACCTTTGTACGAGAAAGCGCTGGCGTTGGCACAAAGTAACCTGGTGGTAGACGCTAAGTCGCCAACCCTGTTATCGCAAATTAGCAGGTTGCAAGCAGAATTAAAGCTATGTGAGGCGGCCTTTGCGACTGAACAGCAAGTGCAGGCTGCAACGCAGTCTGATTTTTACCTGTTTTATGATTTGGCGATCGCCAGTTTTAATTGTCAACGCGATCAGCAGGGCAATGATTTCATTAATCAGGCGATACGTTATGGTTATCCGGCGCAGTTAATTGCCGCCGATCCGAAAATTCCTCATACCGGGCAATAGCCGGGTGTCTTTGTGGAAATGCAGTACTGTTATTAATCAAAACAAGGCATTTCACTATGAAAATATGGTTATTACTACTCAGCACCTGCTTTGCAGGGCAGATATTAGCAAACGATAAAGATCAAACCCTTATTTTTACTGAAGTCATTAACGGCGACCAAAGCTGTATAAGTGCAATTACGGTATTGGGTGATGACAATTGCAAGATGGCAGATGGTAAACGCGGCGACTGCGAGGATATTGCGAACTGCATTTGCAGCAAACCCGATAAGCACATTGAATGGCAAGGCGATAATATCAAAAACTTTACTGTGTACTTCTATGCTGATAACTCACCTTTTGAAGAAAACTGCCAGCTGGAGTCGAATAACCAGGGCAAATTAAAATGTCGCATCAAAGGTGATGCCAGTGGGAATTATGATTACGGCGTAAAAGTAGCTGGTTGTGATGATTTTGATCCAAGAATTATTGTAAAACAAAACTAGCCGTAATCATCACCTCGAAGCGGCTGGGTAGCTTTTGTATTAGCAGGAAAAGCGGTACCTCTGCAGTGCCGCTTTCAGGGAGGCAATCTTGCCGTTACTTAGCCATGCAGTCGTGCTTGCGAAAACAATCATTGTGATGATCATTTACCATGCCGCAAGCCTGCATATGGGCGTAAATAATGGTAGAGCCGACAAACTTAAAGCCACGCTTTTTTAAGTCTTTGCTCATGGCATCCGACTCCGGGCTGGTGGCGCGGTAATCTTCAGGCCCGGCAATAGAATTTTGCTGCGGTTTACCGCCGACGAGCTGCCATTGATAGGTGCTAAAACTGCCAAATTCCGCCTGCACTTCTAAAAACCGCGCAGCGTTATTAATGGCCGCCGCAATTTTTAGCCGGTTGCGGATAATGCCGGGGTTTTGCATCAACTCGGCAGCTTTGGCTTCATCAAAAGCGGCTACTTTTACCGGGTCAAAGTTAGCAAAAGCAGCACGATAATTATCGCGTTTTTTTAACACCGTGTACCAACTAAGGCCTGCTTGCGCCGCCTCCAAGGTTAAAAACTCAAATAGTTTATTGTCGTCATACATCGGCACGCCCCATTCGGTGTCATGGTAGGCGACATAGTCAGGTTTGCTTAAGTCGACCCAGTGGCAACGGCACGGTGCATTCATGGTTGTTTCTCTGTCGTTGGTGGATTAGCTAAGTAATCCAGGGCTAAACCGGTAAGTGCCCGCACACCGTTAACTAAGGCATCTTCGTTCACATCAAACATCGGCGAATGGTTTGGCGGTACTTCACTCAGTGGCTTGCCTTCGGGGGAGATACCCAAAAAGAAGAATACGCCCGGAATTTGCTGTTGGTAAAACGAGAAATCTTCCGCGCCGGTTATCGGTTTAATCGGTGCGACACCTTTATCGCCGGCAGCCCACTTCAGGCTTGGCATCGCCCAGTCGGTCAGCGCCGGGTCATTCCAGGTTACGGCGGCAAAATTATGTACATGAAAATGCGCCTCGGCGCCGCTGGCTTTGGCGATATGCTCGCTGGTATGCGCCATGCGGGCGATTAAGTCTTCGCGCATCTCGCTGTCGAAGGTGCGGATGGTGCCCTCTAATTTCACGTCGTCGGGAATAATGTTCCAGCGAATACCACCATGCACCTGACCAAAAGACACCACAGCCGGTGCTTTGGTAACATCAATTTGTCGCGCCGGGATCAGGTTTATGGCGTTAATCAGCTGGCCGGTGACGTTAATCGGGTCTATACCGCGCCATGGGCTGGAGCCATGCACTTGTTTACCTTTTACGGTGATTTGAAAGCTGTCAGCCGCGGCCATAATACCTTCAGTTTTTACCTGTAACTGGCCGGGCTCGCCCGGCCAGACATGCAAACCAAAAATGGCTGATGGCGTAGGATTGGCAAATAAGCCTTCGGCCAGCATCATTTTAGCGCCGCCTTCCTCACCGGCCGGCGGGCCTTCTTCAGCGGGTTGAAACACAAACATAATAGTACCGGCAATGTCAGCGCGCTGTTTGGCCAGCACTTCAGCGGCTCCCATCAGCATGGCCACATGGGCATCGTGGCCGCAGGCGTGCATGACGCCGGTTTGCTGGCCGTTAAATTCGCTGACCACTTTAGAGGCAAACGGCAGGCCGGTTTGCTCGGTCACTGGCAGGGCGTCCATATCAGCACGCAGTGCTACCACCGGGCCGTCTATAGCGCCTTTTAAAATACCGACCACCCCGGTATGGGCAATACCGGTGCGCACTTCCAGACCAAGCTGTTTTAAATGCGCTGCAACCTTAGCGGCGGTGCGCACCTCGCGGTTCGACAGTTCCGGATGCTGATGAATATCACGGCGCCAGCTAATCACTTTGGGCATTACCTGTTCAATCTGCTTACTTAGCTCAGCGCGTGATTCCGCTGAGACGACAGGGCTATGGAATAAGGGTAGGATTGCCAAACTGATGAGTGACCAGCGCATAGTAGCTCCAGATAATTGCAATGCGTAATACCATAAGCGCCGGCAGCGAAAATGGCAATTGTTGCTGGCAAATTGCCGTCAGCTTGGGTAATGTCAGACCAGTTGTTTACGCCAGGGCGAAATACAGAGTAATGCAGTTACATATTCTTCAGGGCTACATTCAAAATATTTATCTGGTGCAGGAAGGAGCCAGCTTAATGTTGCTAGATGGCTGCAGCCGGGCGGATATTGCCACCCTATGTCATTACATTGAGCTGCAATTAGGCTTGCCATTAACTGCGCTAAAGCTGGTTATTGTGACGCATATGCACCCTGACCACGCCGGTGGTGCGCATAAACTGCGCCGCCTTACCGGGGCGCTTATAGCCTGCCACCCCAAAGCGCGGCGCTGGTATGCCGGTATACTCGGCCGTACTGCACATTTAATTGATGTTAGCCTGACCTGGTGGGTCGCCAGTCGGCTGCGCAAGCCAAAACGCCACATCTGGTATAACCCGATTTTAAAGCCTGACCTGCTGTTGTTGGATGAACAGTCTGTGCCAGGCTTCCCCGACTGGCAGGTACTTTACACGCCGGGACACACTGACCATGATTTATCCGTGCTGCATGTGCCAACCAAGCAGCTGTATATTGCCGACCTTATCGTCTCTGTGAAAAAACGCTTAGTGCCGCCGTATCCGGTGTGCCATCCGAATCAATATAAGCAGTCGTTGCAGCGGGTGTATAGCCTTGAAGCCAGCCAGCTGTATTTTGCTCATCTGCCACCACGCGCGGCGGCGAGTATAAACTTTGACGCCATTTTGGCTCAGGCACCTACCTTACCGAAAAATCACTGGCATTCGATGAAAAATCGCATTTTGCACACGCTGGGCCGGCAGACCAAGCAACACTGAGGCTATTGCTGCTTTTGTCGTGTTTTAACAACACTTGGTGAAAAGAATACGGTGTAATTGCCATTTACTACTGATAACGGATGGCTAAACATGCGCCTGATTCTAATGTTACTGCTTTTTGTTTCCTGTTGTCTTCATGCTTTTAGCGCTAATGTGATGGCACCCTTGTTAGTGCAGGACAGAGATACTTTTCGTCAGCAGTTACAGATTGCCAAGCAGATAGGAGTTGAGGGTGTCTCTGTTGATGTTTGGTGGGGGCTGGTTGAAGAGCGCGGCGATCAGCAGTTCAACTGGCAATACTACGACGAAATTTTTGCCGACATTCGCGGCGCGGGCCTCAAAATTATGCCAATTATGGCATTCCATCAATGTGGAGGTAATGTTGGCGATGACTGTGATGTGCCATTGCCTGCGTGGGTTTGGCAACACTTTAGATCACAGGGGCTAACTATAGCTGACCTGCAATACCAAAGCGAGTACGGCAACCGGTCGGCAGAGACGCTGGCGCTGTGGGCTGACCCTTGGGCAATGCCACAATATATAGAGTTTATGCAGGCATTTGTCAGCCAGTACTCCGCCTTAGCTAAAGATATCAGCGAAATTAATATCTCTGTGGGGCCGGCGGGTGAGCTGCGGTATCCGTCATATAACAGTCATGATGGCGGCCGCACCGCCTACCCAAGCCGTGGTGGCTTTCAGGCGTATTCTGCTCTGGCAGTAGCGGACTTTCGTGCCAGCATGCAACAGCGCTATCAGCACATTGACCAGTTAAACCTGGCCTGGCAAACGGCTTTTCGCAGTTTTGAACAGCTGGGACCGCCGCCAGATGCCGAAGCCTTTATAAAAAGTGGTGCCCAGTTTAATAGCGTCTATGGCCGCGACTTTATCAACTGGTATCACAGCGCCTTAGTGGCGCATGGCCAGCGTATGCTAACAGCGGCAGCAATGGCCTTTGATGGCGCTTTTAGCCAGACAGCGCTGGGCTTTAAAATTCCGGGCATTCACTGGCAAATGACGTCTACTGGCAATTTTGCCCGTAGCGCTGAACTTGCCGCAGGGCTGATTAACAGCCAGCAAGAGTACTCGGCAGAGAATGGTTACGGTTATCAGCAAATCGTGGCGCTAGCCGCTGAGTTTAGTCGCAAGCAACGCCCGGTAGTATTGCATTTTACTGCGCTTGAAATGGACGACAACCCCGGCGCACCCAGTTACTCGCTGGCAAAAAGCCTGGTGCAGTGGCTAGGCACAGAAGCTGCGCGCCAGCAGGTCACATTAAAAGGCGAAAACGCACTGGCCGCTGGTGTAACCCACAAACAGGGCTGGGACAATATTGAAGCGGTATTTACCCGTGGCCATTACAGTGGCATTACCGTGCTGCGTTTGCAGCAGGTTAGCAGTGGTGGTCTCGGGCGACAGCGCTATCAACAACTGATAGAGCGGCAAAAGGCAATATCACACTAGCATATTGCCTGCTGCCGGTTGATGACTACCTTAGGATCAGCAAACTGCATTTGGCTTTGCTAATCATCGCCGTGGTGGTGCTGCCGACAATAAACTGGCGGATGCGTGAATGACCGTAGGCGCCCATGACCAGCAGATCAATATTATGCTGCTGCTGATACTGATGCAGCACGGCTTCTGGTTCGCCGCTAACAGTGGCGACGGTAGTCGTAAAACCGGCATTGCGTAAAATGGCAGCGGCACTTGCCATTAGTGCTTCAGTGGCGTCGGTAGTGGCACCGGCCATCACCAGGTGCACCGGTAAACCTTTACCCAATGGGCTGGCAGCTAACATTTCCAGGCCTTTTAGTGCCGTGGCGCTACCATCATAGGCTAGCATAATGCTTTTTGGCTCATTGTAGTGTTGCTGGGTAAGTAAGATAGGCTTTTGCAGGCTGCGGATCACCCGTTCAACATGCAAACCCAGATGGCCGTGGGCATCGGCGCTGCTAAAACCGCGTTTACCCAATACCAGTAAACGGGTTTCGTCTGCCAGCTCGGTTAACGTATTTAGCAGCTCGCCATGGCGCAGGCGCTCATCTACTGCACTAACGCCAGCCGCTTCCGCACGAGCCTTGGCAGCATCCAGCATTATGCGGCCGCGCTGCAGCGCCAGCTTGGCGTGCTGTGCATCCAACTCGGCCAGCTGGGCTAATAAGGCTTCCTGGCTGCCCAGGCCAATGCTGCCGCTAAAGTCGGTATGTACGGTTTTATGTGTGTTATCCAGCACATGTATTACCGACATGGCGACATTAAGTTTTTTCGCTGCCCACACCGCATAGTCGCATACCGCCTGGGCATAGGGTGAGGCGTCAATACACGCCAGGACTTTTCTGCTCATGTTGTATCTCCTAGTGGCCCATCAGTTTTTCGATTGCTTCCGGGCGGTTATGCACGGCAAATTTATCGACTAAGGTGGCGCTGGCGTCATTTAAGCCCAGTAGCTGCACATCGGTGCCTTCGCGGCGGAATTTCAACACTACCTTATCCAGCGAACTTATTGCGGTGATATCCCAAAAATGCGCTTTGCTTAAGTCTATCGTGACTTTTTCTACCGCCTCTTTGAAGTCAAAGGCATTAACAAATTGCTCGCTGGAGCTGAAAAACACCTGGCCTATTACGTTGTAGGTTCTTTCATGGCCATTTTTGGATAAGCTGGAGCCAATATATAAAATTTGGCCCACTTTGTTGGCAAAAAATAAGGCGCTTAACAACACACCCACTAATACACCGTACGCCAGGTTATGGGTAAATACCACGACGATAACAGTGGCGATCATCACCACGGATGAGCTTTTCGGATTTTTGCCCAGGTCTTTTACCGATGACCAGCTAAAGGTGCCAATCGACACCATGATCATCACTGCCACTAACGCGGCCATTGGGATCATGCCAACCCATTCATCTAAAAACACCACCATCAACAGCAGCAAGCTGCCGGCCAATAGCGCCGATAAACGGGTGCGACCGCCAGATTTTACATTTATCACCGACTGTCCAATCATGGCGCAGCCGGCCATGCCGCCAATCAAACCCGAGCCAATGTTAGCAATACCCTGGCCAACACATTCGCGGTTTTTATCACTTGTGGTGTCGGTAAAATCATCGACAATAGTGGCGGTCATCAGTGATTCTAAAATCCCCACCACGGCCAGTGCCAAGGCATAAGGGAAGATAATCTGCAGTGTCTCAACATTAAGCGGTACATCTGGCCATAAAAATACTGGCAGGCTGTCGGGTAATTCGCCCATATCGGCCACGGTGCGGATATCGAGATTAAAATACACGGCAATAGCCGTCAGTACGACGATACACACCAGCGGCGAGGGGATTTTTTTCGTCACATACGGGAACAGGTAAATAATCGCCAGCCCCAATGCTGTCATGCCATACACAGTAGTGGTGCCGTAGGTACCGCTTAGCTCAGGCAGCTGCGCCATAAAAATTAAAATAGCTAACGCATTAACAAAGCCGGTCACCACAGAGCGTGATACAAAGCGCATTAAATCGCCCAGTTTAAACAGGCCAAAGATAATCTGAATAACACCGGTTAATAAGGTGGCAGCCAGCAGGTACTCCAGACCGTGCTGCTTAACCAAGGTAATCATTAACAGTGCCATGGCGCCGGTTGCGGCTGAAATCATACCCGGACGGGCACCGGCAAAGGCGATAATCACACAAATCGCAAAAGAGGCATACAAACCGACTTTGGGATCAACGCCGGCGATAATGGAAAAAGCAATGGCTTCAGGTATCAGAGCCAAGGCCACCACGATGGCTGAGAGAATATCGCCGCGCAGGTTAGACAGCCAATGCTGTTTTAAATAAGTTAGCAACATAGATTAAAATATCGACACTTTAAAAAGGCCGCGCAGTGTACACGAAACACCGCGGCAGTTAAACCGGGGTGACTTCAGCCAGGCCGGGGCAATCGAGCACAAAGGCAATTTTTTTCAGCGCTTTTTGCTCCAACTGCAAGTCGGCGGCCAGCAGGCTTTGCTGTGTTAGCCAGTCAGCGGGCAATTGCAGCTGCAGGTATTGCACACCGGCAGTTGCCTGTAGTTCCGGTAAAATATCATCGCGTCGTTTTTGGTTTAACAGTACCGCCAGGCGTAGCAGTACCAACAAGCACACCACTTGTGGCAACTGGTACAGGCTGAATGCAGGTATATCATCGGCGCGGATTTTTCGCCGGTGAAAGCGTACCAGCGTAGCAACAAGCTGTTGTTGCTCCTGGTTAAAACCGGGCAGGTTGGCGTTTTGTAAAATATAAGCAGAATGTTTTTGTACGCCGGACGAGTTAATGTGCAGGCCCACCTCGTACAAGGTGGCAGCCCAGCCCAGCAATAACGCGTCTTCATCGGTGAGCTGCCAGCTGCTGCGCACCTGACTAAACAGGGTTAAAGCGGTATGGCTTACCCGTTCGGCCTGCGCCATATCGACGTCGTAGCGCCGTTGCAGGCTGGCCACGCTGTGTTCGCGGATATCCAGATGCTGTAGCCGGTCGCTCATCTCGTACAGGACACCTTCGCGCAGCGCTGCATCGCAATAGACCAGCTGCTCAATTTGCAGCAGGTTAAAGGCGGCAATTAAAATGGCTAAGCCGGAGCAAATCAGTAGCTTTCTGTCATCAGTTAAGCCGGGTAAATCCAGCTGATAGCTGTTTTCCTGCATTACCAGATGATCTTTTAGCGCGAATAAATGCGCGCGTTCAATCGCATTGCTGCTAAAACCCAGGCCAACAATAATATCGCGGATCGTTTTTACCGTGCCCGAGGTGCCTACGGCCTGTTGCCAGCCAGCCGCTTTAAAGCTGCTGACAATTGGCTCCAGCTCTTGCTCGGCTTGCAAAATGGCACGGTTAAAACGCTTTTCGCTAATGCGGCCCTGCGGGAAATGCTGCATGGCATAACTGACACAGCCCATATTACGGCTACTGAGTCGAAGTGGTTGTAAGCCTTCGCCGATAGCAAATTCGGTACTGCCGCCGCCGATGTCTATCACCAGCCGGCGGCCGGCAAAATGCTCAAAATGCGCTACGCCCTGATAAATAAAGCGGGCTTCCTCCTGACCTGAAATCACCTCGATAGGGAAGGGGAACACCGCCTTGGCCCGGCGTAAAAAGGTAGCGGCGTTGCGCGCCCGGCGCAGGGTGTAGGTGGCGATAACCCGCACCGACTGCGGCGCAAAGGGCTTTAAGGTGTCGGCAAATTGCGCCAGCACATTCAGGCCACGCTCTATCGCTTCTTCGCTTAATACCAATTGATCGTTTAAGCCCTCGGCCAGCTGCACTTTTTGCTTTTCGCGGTGCAGCAGCTGAATATCGCCGGCAATCACCCGGGCAATCACCATATGAAAGGAGTTTGAGCCCAGGTCAACGGCGGCCATATAGGCCTGCTGATGCGTTACAAGTGATTCGGCGGTGTCGGTCATTCTTCTTGGCTGTCAACCTGCTGTCGGCCCTGCATACGGGCAAAATAATCGTAGATCTGCTGCTGCGAGCGGATGCTGCGTTTATTACCACGTTTTACATAGCCATTACTTTGTCTGGCATCAATAATACGTGCCTTTACGTTATCCCGCCACTGAATATCCAGCGTATCCAGTACCTGCTGCTTCAGGCGAATATCGTAAATAGGTACGCCTACTTCCACCCGCTGGTCGATATTGCGTGTCATCCAGTCGGCAGACGAAATATACACGTCGGTCTCGCCGCCGTTATGAAACACATACACACGGGCATGCTCTAAAAAGCGGTCCAGAACCGAAATAATCTTAATATTCTGGCTCTTACCGGCAATACCTGGCATCAGTGAGCACATGCCACGCACAATAATGCGTATTTTTACCCCAGCCTGGCTGGCGCGGTACAACAGCTCGACAATCTGCTGATCAACCAGGTTATTTACTTTAAGGAAGATCTCGGCCTTGCGCCCGCTGACGGCAAAGTCGATTTCCCGCTGGATCAGCGCGGTGAGCCGGGTGCGGCTCCAGGTGGGCGAAACGATCAGATGGTTAAACTGATAGGGCCGGTAGCTGTACTCAATAAACTCAAATACCTGGCCAATTTCGCTGGTAATTTCCTGATGGCAGGTAAACAGGCTCATGTCAGTGTAAATGCGCGCCGTTTTCTCGTTAAAGTTACCCGTGCCGATATGGCCGTACTGCACCAGCTTGCCTTTTTCCATCCGGCTTATCAGGCACAGTTTTGAGTGAATTTTCAGTGTGGTTAAGCCAAACACTACCTGAATACCGGCTTCGGTCATTTTGCGCGCCCAGTTGATGTTGTTTTCTTCATCAAAGCGGGCTTTAAGCTCAACCACAACGGTGACTTTTTTACCGTTACGCACCGCGTCCAGTAGCGAGTGGATCACCCGTGAGTGCTTCGCTACCCGGTACATGGTCATCTTAATATGGCTTACTTTAGGGTCAAACGACGCCTGGCGCACCCACTCGGTAAAATAGCCAAAGTTATGGTAGGGGTAATACAGCAGAATATCGCCGGCCCGAATGGCATCAAAGCTGGTGGCGTACTGCTCAAATTCCGGGCTGTTCAGCGGCGGCAGGGTGGGGAACTCGAGGCTTTGATGGCCAATATTGGGAAAGCCGATAAAGTCTTTAAAGTTGCGGTAGCGGCTGCCCGGAATAAGTGAGTCGACTGAACTGGTGCCCAGCTGTTTGCTCAGTACTTTTAACATTTGCTCCGGCATCGACGCATCGTATACCAGGCGCACCGGCTCAGATTTTAACCGTTGCCGTATGCCCTTGGACATCTTATCAATCAAGCTTTGGTCCAGTGTATCGCTGATGTTGTACTCGGCATCACGGGTCAGTTTTAACGAGTAGGCCTGAATGCTATCGAACTCGAAAAAGCCGCTGAACAAGTCGGCAATACAGTGCACGATTACATCGTCTAGCAGCAAAATTTGCCGGCGGTAATGGCCGTTTTTCTTGCGGGTGTTTAGGTGCAGCGGCAACTCAATAAAGCGCGACAACTCATTGGTTGGCACTTGCACTATGGCATATTCTGGTTTGCCGCTGCCGGTCATTTCTACCATTAAATAGGTAGTGTTATCTTCCAGAGCTTTCGACAAGCTGACTTCATCACCGGATAAAATCATCGGCGAGATATGCTTTATCACTTCGCTGCGAAAGTAACTGCGCACCCAGCTTGATTGCAGCTCGGTCAGCTTAAAGTTGTCGATAAGCTCGATATTGTGTTTACGCAGTTCCAGCTGAATGTCGAGATAAATAGTGTTAAAGCGTGCACCCAGTTCCAACACTTGCTGCTGAATATCCTGCATCAGATGCTCGGCATCTTCCTGCTCGCTACTCTGATATTTTTTCAGCAAAATGCGCCGCTTGACATCGGCTACCCGCACACGGAAAAACTCGTCCATGTTGTTGGAGTAAATACCTAGAAAGCGCAGCCGCTCAATCGGTGGGTTACGCTCGTCGGCCGCTTCCTGTAATACCCGGCCGTTAAACGCCAGCCAGCTTAATTCACGTGGATAAGTGGGAAATTCAGTGCCAACAGTGGTGTTGGGGTGTTCCATGGTCCAGCTCCCTGACTACAACTTAGGGTTACTCTATGGCAGTTTTATGACAGCAAGATGAATGCGCCGCTTAAACCCGGCAAAGCGGCGTTAGCACAAGCCTAAACGCTGGTTTCTACGTCTACCACGATGTCAGTGGCAATGGCTTCCAGTGCTTTTACCACTTCATCCCGGCTGACGCTGGCCGGTAACTCTACTGTAGCAACGGCATTAAACAGTGGCACACCCCAGTTGGGGGCACTTTGCTTGCTGCTTTCAAAATGAATTATGTTAGTGCCTTTGTGTTTAATAACCGATGACAGTTCGCGCACTATGCCAGGCCTGTCATTACCGGTAATGACAAATTTCAGCTGCTGCTGCTCGTTTAACGCACTGGGGATACCGTGCTGTATTTTGATATCCAGATCGGTCAGCTGCTCCAGCGCAGCGGTAAGTTCTGCCAGGTCCTGCTCTGCGACTTCAATCTGCAAAATACCGGCAAAGTAACCGGCCAGATGGCTGAGGTTACTGGCCATCCAGTTGCCATTGTGACGACTTACTACTGTGGCCAGTTGCTCTACCAGGCCAGCTTTATCTTTACCTATTAATGTCAGTACTAACTGCTTCATTTAATTTCTTCCTGTAAAAACCTGAAACAACATCGCGGCGGCTACCCCGGATAGCGCTGAAAAAAGCCAAAACGCAACCTGAGTGTAGCTGCCAGCCTGACGTTTTTAAATGTATTGCTAACATTATTTGTAAATTTAACGGCTTAGCCTGCTAGGGCCCGAGGGTATTGCTGAAAAAAACCATGACAGCTTTTGGCGCAGCGCTGGCAGTGCCGGGCGCTTTCTGCCTATACTTAGCGCATCATTCAGGGCTTAAGCATCTGCCCTGTTAACTTACCGCAAATGGAGAGCGCAGTGGATAAGCTCAATTTAAGTAAACATATTTCCAGCTCCTTTAATGACGAAATTGACGAAGTGCTTAACCATGTAATGGCAATGGGCGGTTTGATTGAGCAGCAGTTGAACAATGCGCTGATGGCGATTGCCAATGCCGACGCTGAGCTGGCGCAGCGGGTAATAGACACTGACTTGAAAGTAAACGACTGGGAGCTGCAAATTGATAAAGAATGCACCAGCATTATTGTAAAACGTCAGCCGGCAGCCAGTGATTTACGCCTTATTATGGCCATTATGAAAACTATTGCTGATTTGGAGCGCATCGGCGACGAAACACGCCGTATCGCAAGGGTTGCGCTGGAGTCGTTTAACAGTGAGCAGCAAGACTTACTGGTGAATCTGGATAATTTAGGCCGCCATGTTGGCCAGATGCTACATGACGTGCTGGATGCCTTTGCCCGTATGGACGTAGAAACGGCGGTGGCCGTGCATCAGGAAGACAAAAAAGTAGACCGTGAATACGAGGCCATTACCCGTCAGCTGATGACATACATGATTGAAGATCCGCGCTCTATTCCAAAGATTATGAATGTGCTCTGGTCTGCCCGCTCGCTGGAGCGTATTGGCGACAGGTGTAAAAACCTGGCTGAATACATCATCTTCTTTGTCAAAGGTAAGGTGGTGCGCCACAGCAGCGCAGAAAAACTGGAGCAAGAAGCACGCAGCTGATTTTTAAACATTTTTATACAAAGGTGGCAACGCCCTGACGATGACACGTGCAGGGCGTTTTCATCTGGGATTCATTTTTCGTTTTTATTGCGCTTTGAATGCCGTTACAATGCGCGCCGACTGAAGTCTAACCAACATACGGGACCAGGCTATGCCAGCAAGTACTTTTTTATCCGTGTTTGCCAAATCACCAATTAAACCGATAGAAGAACATATCCGCAAAGTACATCAGGCCAGCGAGTTGTTGCTGCCATTTTTTGATGCGGTCTATCAGCAGGATTGGCAAACTGCGGCCGAGGTGCGTAAAAACATCGTCGCGTTGGAAAAGGAAGCCGACAAATTAAAACGGGAAATCCGCATCAACTTGCCTCGTGGCTTGTTTTTGCCGGTAGACCGTACTGACATTCTGGAGCTGGTGTCACAGCAAGATAAAATTGCCAACAAAACCAAAGATATCACCGGCCGGGTGCTGGGCCGCGAATTGTTGATCCCGGCCAGCTTACAAAGCGATTTTAAAACCTATGTGCAGCGCTGTATTGACGCTACGGCTCTTGCCAGTGAGGTGATCAACGAGCTGGATGAGTTACTGGAGACCGGCTTTCGCGGCCGTGAAGTCGATTTGGTTATCAAAATGGTCGAGCAGTTAGACGCCATAGAAGGCGATACTGACGACATGCAAATCAAACTGCGCAAAGCCCTGCGCCTCGCCGAAAAAGAGCTCAATCCAATAGACGTAATGTTTTTATACCGCACGTTGGAGTGGGTCGGCGATTTAGCAGATGTGTCGCTAAAAGTTGGTTCGCGCCTCGAAATTATGTTAGCCCGCTAAAACAAAAAGGTTTTCCAGATGGATATTATTCAATCATACGGCTTAATTCTCATCATTATTGCCGCTGTGTTCGGTTTTCTGATGGCCTACGGTGTCGGTGCCAACGATGTGGCCAATGCTATGGGCACCTCGGTCGGCTCAAAAGCATTAACGATTAAACAAGCCATCATTATTGCCGCAATATTTGAGTTTGCCGGCGCTTATTTAGCCGGCGGCTCGGTAACGTCTACCATTCGTGGTGGCATTACCGATGCGTCGTTTTTTGTTGATACGCCTGAACTGATGGCCTACGGCATGATAGCGGCGCTGTTGGCTGCTGCCACCTGGTTAATAGTCGCCTCGTACTTTGGCTGGCCGGTATCTACCACGCACTCTATTGTCGGCGCTATTATCGGTTTCGCTGCGGTTGGTGTGGGTATGGACGCGGTACACTGGAACAAAGTAGGCGGTATTGTCGGTAGCTGGGTAGTCACCCCTATGCTGGCTGGCGTGCTGGCTTACATGTTCTTTATGAGTGCGCAGCGACTGATTTTCGATACCGATAACCCGCTGGCGAACGCGAAAAAATATGTGCCTTTCTATATGGCCTTTGCTGCCTTTGTCATGACATTAGTTACGGTGCAAAAAGGCTTGAAACATGTTGGCTTGCATATCAGTACGGCAGAGGGCTACTACATTTCAATTGCTATTGCTGTGGTTATTGGTGTGATGGGTAAACTGGTTATCGGCAGGTTAAAGTTTGACCCGGCCGCCGATAAAAAAATGCAATTTAATAACGTTGAGCGTATCTTCGGCGTGTTAATGATTACCACTGCCTGCTGTATGGCATTTGCTCATGGCTCGAACGATGTGGCTAATGCGATAGGCCCATTGGCTGCCGTGGTCAGCGTAGTGAGCAGTGGTGGCGAGATCAGCAGCAAGGCACAGTTAGCCTGGTGGATACTGCCGTTAGGTGCGGTTGGTATCGTGGTGGGATTGGCTACTTTAGGTGCGCGGGTGATTAAAACCGTCGGCACTGCTATCACGCATTTAACACCCAGCCGTGGATTTGCCGCCGAGTTATCGGCTGCCTCAACCGTAGTTATCGCCTCAGGCGCTGGCCTGCCTATTTCTACCACGCAAACGCTGGTAGGCGCGGTATTAGGTGTCGGTTTAGCCCGTGGTATTGCGGCGCTTAATTTGGGTGTAGTGCGTAATATCTTTATTTCCTGGATCATTACGCTGCCGGTAGGTGCTGGCCTGGCTATTGTTTTCTTCTATATTATGAAGGCGATTTTTGGTTAACAACCAGCATAGTCTGGGTAAATAGCCCGAATTAAAAAGCCCTCAGTGTTGAGGGCTTTTTTGTACCTGTCAGTTACGTCTCACAGTGCTTAAGGCTGGTATTCACTGACTAGTGTTAAACCGGTTACCGCACGGTAACCATACACCGACATATGCCAGGTACCTGCTTGTGGGTTCTCTATCACACAGCTTTCTTCGTTACCGTTTTTATTCGGCCGGCAATCGTAACTGCCGCTGCTAGGCTGACTGGCGTATTTTACATACAAGTCTGCATCACCACGACCGCCGCTAATGGTTACGCTTAGCTGCGCCATGCCCTCTGGCACGTCCAGCGTGTAATGCTGCCAGCTGCGACGCGGCACACTGATGTTGCTGATTGTCTCGCCACCGGCGTCCGGTAAATCTGGTGCCACAAAGCTGCCGGTCAGGTTCACGTCAGCAAAAGCGGTATAACCGATTAACTTAACAAAGTAAGTACCGGCCTGAGCTGGATCGATCGGGCAGCTTTCGTTGTTGCCAAACAGATATGGCCGGCAATCCCAGTCAGATGCTGTTGGCTCAGCACCAAACTTGACATACAAGTCGGCATCACCGGTGCCGCCGTTCATTACAAATGACAGGTTGCTGGAGCCCTCTGGCACATTCAGTGTAAACAACAGCTCATCACCGGCAGCACCGCTCAGTGCTGATACGGTTTCACCATTTACCAGTTCAGTACCCGTTGGCGGCGGCGGTGGTGGGGTGTCGTCATCGTCACCGGCACAGCCGTATTGCGCCAGGTAATCTACTGCGGCTTTAGCCTGCACTAAACCGAAACCATAGGAGGTGTCACGACCCTCAGAGCCTAAATCTTCCGCGGTGGCGGCCAGCGCGCTGCGGATCTGGGTATTGGTACATTGCGGATAATGGCTCCACACCAGCGCCGCTACCCCAGCGACATGTGGTGATGCCATAGAGGTGCCGCTCATCAGACCATAGTTAGATGCACCCGAGAACAAATAGGCATCATTACCCAGCTCGTTCATCAGCAGGTTGCCGTCTTCCAGCGATACACTGACGGCCGCAATAGTGGTTGTCGGGTTGTCACCCAGGGTGCCACCAAAATTGCCTGATACATTGTTATAAATGATCGCGCCAACGCCACCGCCAGCCTGGCACGACTCTACTTTTTGTGCAAAGGCGACTTCACCGCGCTGAATAACACAGATCTTACCGTCAACATCGGTGCAAGTCGTCACACCCAAACCACAGCTGGCCAGCTCGGCATTCAGGTTCGCTGTGCCAGAGCCAGTCATCGGAATGGCATCAAACGACTGCGCACCCACTGCCAAGTTGGCTTCCAGGGCGCCGCCTTCAGGGTAGGTACTGCGCACGTTTACGCCCGGGCCTGCCAGTTCAACCTGAACGTTGCGCTGGGAAAAATCGGCCAGTGTCTTAGTGTTATCAACCGCTGCTACTGACACGACAGAATCATAGGATGCCGGGTACGACATAGAGGTGTCGCCATCGTTACCAGCCGCCGCAATCAACAGCACACCCGCATCAAAGGCTGCTTGCATTGCATTGCGCTCAGTCACACTGGAACCGGCGCCGCCTAAGCTCATATTAATTACGGTAGCACCGTTTTGGGCACAGGTATCTACAGCTTGCGCCAGGCTGGAAGAATAGCCCCAGCCATCGTCGTTAAATACTTTTACAATGTGCAGCTTCAGGTTGCCATTGGGCATCACGCCGACAATACCGACATCGTTGTTCAGTGCGGCTATGGTACCTGCAACGTGGGTGCCGTGCGGGCCTCCGGCATCAAACCAGTTACCGGTACCGATGTCATTACTGCCAGTGATATTGGCAGCATTAAAATCTTCATGCGGTAAACCCAGGCCCGAGTCAATCACACAGACGGTCTGGTTAGAAGCAAATTCGTCACTGACTTGATCGGCCTGCACCATGGTAAAACCATAGGGAATTTGCTGCATCATCGGGAAGCGAGGCAAATCGCGCTCGACATATTCTACTGTTGGGTCGGCTTTTAACCGTGCCAGCATTACCGGGTTTAATTCGGCTGCCAGCGCATTGCGCTTGGCCAGTAATTTGTGTACGCGCACGCCCTGACGGCTTAAACGCGCGCCGTTGTCGCTAAGAGCTGCCAGTGCTTGTTGTTTGTTAGCTTTGCTTTGTTGCAGCGCTCGCTCTTTACTCAGACCGGCTTCTTTATACTTGATGATATAACGTTGGCTGCTGGCCTGCTCTGCGACCTGGCGCAGACTGTCGGCCGGTGCCGCAACGGCATTCGCTACACTGGCGGCCAGCAGGCTAACGCCGGCTAATAGCACGATATTTTGACTTCTGGACATGTTCACCCTCCAGGTGATTGTTATCGTTATAGTGTTAATGCCCGGTACTGCGCGGACTGCCTGGCTCGACATCTGGGCGTGTTTCGCTAGAAAATGTAAACAAAAATGGCTTTTATCGCTAAGTGTTGCTAAAAGCGGTTATTAATGCCTGCATTTTGTTATCAAGCTATAACAAATGTAAATTATGTTCAAACTTAAAATTACAAATCGGACAAGTGAATGACTAAAAGCACAGCGGCAAGGCCAGCTAAGCGGAAATGCCTTGCTTCTTGCCATCGGTAGGCGTACATTTTAAACGTTTATTTTAACGACATTTGCATTTTTTAATCGGAATAAATAATGAAGCGCTTACCCAGTGTGAAACAGTTACAGTACTTGTTGGCCTTGCATGAACATCAGCATTTTGGCCGGGCGGCAGAAGCCTGTTACATCGGCCAGTCAACGTTAAGTGCTGCTATTGCTAACCTGGAAGAAACCATGCACGCCCAGTTGCTGGAGCGCGATCACAAAACCTTTATTTTTACCCCGCTGGGCGAAGATGTGGTGCGCCAGGCGCGGTATATCGTTGAGCAGTGTGAAGAGCTGACCGAGTTTGCCAAATGCCAGGGCAAACCCATGGCCGGGCCTTTCCGGCTGGGCTGTATTCCAACCATAGCCCCTTTTGTCTTAAGCGAAGTGATGGCGATGTGCCGTGAGCAATACCCAGAGCTGCAGCTGCTGTTGCGTGAAGATACCTCGGATAACTCACTGCATGCGCTGGCCGAGGGCAGGCTGGATATGGTGCTGCTGGCGCTACCTTATGAGACGGGTGCTTTTCACACTGAAGTGCTGGCCAAAGATGGCTTTAAGCTGGTGCTGCACAAAGACTGGCTGGACAGGGGCTTTAACCAGGACATCAGCCAGTGGCCGGATGAAAGTATCTTTTTGCTTGAGCGCGAGCACTGTTTAACGAACCACGCGGTTAAAGCCTGTGAGCTGGAAGATAGCCGCAAGGTAAACCCGTTTTTTGCCACCAGCTTGCATACGCTTACTCAAATGGTAAACAACAAATTGGGCGTCACTTTTATGCCACAAATGGCGATTAATAGCGGTCTGCTCGATGGCACCGAACTGGTAGCGCAGGCACCGGGTAATGCCGCGGCTTACCGCGATATCGGCGTGGCCTGGCGGCCTACTTCAACCAAAGCACGCAGTTATCGCCTGATGGCCGATTTAATCGCTCAGGTGCTGGCAAACAAATGCCGTTAAGCACCATTTTTTGCTAAACTGCGCGCTGTTTTTGAAGCCGTGCCCCTCTGGTCGGTAAAGCCAAGGAACCCCTATGTCAGTTACAAGTTTGCAAGTTAAAGACTTCTCGTTCGAGCTGCCCGAGCAGCTGATTGCTCGTTTTCCCAAAGCCGAACGTTCATCCAGCCGCCTGCTGGCGATGGATAAACACAGTGGCAAGCTGTCTCACCATATTTTCAAAGATCTGGCCGATATGCTGGCACCCGGCGATCTGCTGGTGTTTAACAACACCAAGGTCATACCGGCGCGCTTATTTGGCCAGAAGGCTTCAGGCGGTAAGGTAGAAGTGCTGGTCGAGCGTATGCTGGACAATCAGCGCTTTTTAGCCCATGTCCGTGCCAGCAAAGCGCCCAAACCCGGCACCGAGCTTTTGCTCGAAGGCAGTGCTAAAGTGGTGATGAATCAGCGCCATGATGAGTTATTTGAGCTGCAGGTTATTGGTGATGAACCAGTGCTGGATATGCTGGAGCGTTTAGGCCATATGCCACTGCCGCCCTATATCGACCGGCCAGATACCGAAGAAGATAAAGCGCGCTACCAAACGGTGTACAACGAAAAGCCCGGTGCTGTGGCGGCGCCTACTGCGGGCTTGCATTTTGACCAGCCGCTGTTAGACAAGCTAAAAGCCAAGGGCGTTGAGTTTGCTTACATTACGTTGCACGTTGGCGCTGGTACTTTTCAGCCGGTGCGGGTAGACAATGTGTTAGAGCATAAAATGCACGCTGAATATATCGAAGTACCGCAGCAGGTTGTCGATGCCATTGCTGCCTGTAAAGCACGCGGTAATAAAGTGGTGGCGGTGGGTACGACTTCTGTACGATCGCTGGAATCTGCCGCGCAGCAGGGCGAGGGGCAGCTTGTTGCCTACAGTGGTGATACGCAAATTTTTATCTACCCGGGTTATCAGTTTAAGGTCATTGACGCCTTAATCACTAACTTCCATTTGCCGGAATCAACACTGATTATGCTGGTATCGGCGTTTAGTAGCCGCGAAAACATAATGCATGCTTACAAAACGGCGATTGCTGAGCAATACCGGTTTTATTCGTATGGCGATGCGATGTTTATTCGCTGACATGATATTACCGGTGTTGCGGGGCTTACGGCAGGGAAAGGCTTATTTCGCCGCCTGAGACAGCACGTCCCTGTGCTGTCTCAGCCTCCGCGGCATCCCTGCCGCTGCTGCATAAGCACACCCTGCCATAGCCTCGATAGTCCGCTGCATCAGCCTTTGGCGGGTTCAGCTTAGCTTCTGCGAGTTAAGCTGCTATAATCGCGGCGCAAAAAGCCAGACTGTTTCTCTGGCGGATGAGGAAAGCAATGAAATTTGAATTAGACACCACAGATGGCAAGGCCCGCCGTGGCCGGCTTATATTCGACCGTGGCGTAGTTGAAACGCCCGCCTTTATGCCGGTAGGCACCTACGGTACTGTTAAAGGCATGACGCCGGAAGAGCTCGAGGCTACCGGCGCACAAATCTGTTTAGGCAATACCTTTCACTTGATGCTGCGCCCGGGCACAGAAATCATCAAAAAGCATGGTGACCTGCACGACTTTATGCACTGGCACAAACCTATCCTGACTGACTCTGGCGGCTTTCAGGTGTTCAGTTTGGGCGAGCTGCGCAAAATTACCGAAGAGGGTGTTAAGTTTCGCTCGCCGTTAAATGGCGAGCGCATCATGTTAACGCCAGAGCGTTCAATGGAAGTGCAGCGTGATTTAGGCTCGGATATCGTGATGATTTTTGATGAATGCACGCCGTATCCGGCAACGGAAATGCAGGCAAAAAAATCGATGGAAATGTCACTGCGCTGGGCCAAACGCAGTAAAGATGCGCATGGCGATAACCCTGCGGCATTGTTTGGCATTATTCAGGGCGGTATGTATCCGCACCTGCGCGATGTGTCACTAAACGGCCTGGAAGAGATTGGTTTTGACGGCTATGCCATCGGCGGTCTATCGGTTGGCGAGCCCAAAGAAGACATGATCCGCATTTTAGACCACACTACCGATAAAATGCCGGCGCATAAGCCACGTTATTTAATGGGTGTGGGTAAGCCGGAAGACATCGTCGAAGCGGTACGCCGCGGTATCGATATGTTCGACTGTGTTATGCCGACCCGCAATGCCCGTAACGGCCATTTGTTTGTTTCAACCGGTGTGGTAAAAATCCGCAACGCCAAATACAAAGACGATATAGGCCCACTGGACGCAGAATGTGATTGCTACACGTGCAAAAACTATTCGCGGGCTTATTTACACCACTTAGACCGCTGCAATGAAATTCAGGGTGCGCGTTTAAACACCATTCACAACCTGCATCACTACCAGAAACTGATGCAAGGATTGCGTGGCGCCATCGCCGCTGGTACTTTGGAGCAGTTTGTCGCACAATTTTACGCTAAACGCGGTATGGCGGTGCCTGAACTTGCAGCACCGGCACAGAATAACGAATAACATTAATCACAATTAAGGGGAAATTTATGAGTTTATTTATCAGCAATGCGTATGCTCAGGCCGCTCCAGGTGGACAACCACAGGGTGGTGGCTGGGATTTGATTATTATGCTGGTGGCCTTTGGTCTGATTTTCTACTTCCTGATCTATCGGCCACAAGCCAAACGCGTTAAAGAGCACCGCAACCTGATGGCAGCACTGGCGAAGGGTGATGAAGTCTTAACCCAGGGTGGCTTGGTTGGCCGAATCAGTAAAATTGCCGAAGACAAAGACTTCGTTGTATTGGCGCTGAATGACAGCACTGAAGTCACCGTACAAAAAGCGGCTATTAGCGCTGTGTTGCCTAAGGGCACGCTGAAATCGCTGTAATTTTCAGTAAAAGGATAGACAGGTGTTAAATCAAAACCCCGTTTGGCGCTACTTTCTGGTGCTTGGCATGTTATTGCTGGCACTGGTGTATGCGTTGCCAAACCTCTACCCGGAAGATCCGGCACTGAATATCAGTGCCAGCCGCGGTGGCACAGTTGAAGAAACCACCCGTGCTCAGCTGGAACAGCGCTTTATCGATGCCAATATTGCCGCAAAATCTGTGGTGTTGGAAAACGGCCAGGTATTGGCCCGCTTTAACAGCACTGAAGACCAGCTGCAAGCGCGTGAAATTGCTAACCAGCTGCTGGGCACCAACTTTATTACTGCACTGAATCTGGCGCCGGCAACACCAGATTGGTTAAGCGCTATTGGTGCTTCGCCGATGAAGCTGGGCCTGGACTTACGTGGCGGCGTACATTTTTTAATGGCCGTAGACATGAAAGCCGCGTTGGATAAAAACGTCAATGATATGGTGCAAACCTTCCGCGCGGATTTACGTGAAGACAAAATCCGTTACCGCAGTGTGCAGCCAGACTTAGCTAACAGCCGGGTCATGGTCAGTTTGCGCACTCTGGAAGACGTGGCTGCTGCCGAAGCCGCGCTAAAAGCGCGGGATCGTGAACTGGTGTTCAGCCAGGGCAGTGACGAGTTGACGCTGCTGGTCGGTATTAGCGAAATTCGCTTAAAAGAAATCCGAGAATATGCACTGGAGCAAAACATCACCATTATCCGTAACCGGGTAAACGAAATTGGTGTGGCTGAACCTCTGGTGCAGCGTCAGGGTGCCGATCGCATCGTGGTGCAGTTACCCGGTGTGCAGGATACTGCTCAGGCAAAAGAAATTTTGGGTGCAACAGCATCGTTAGAGTTTCGCTTGGTCGATGAAGAAGGCGACTTAGCCGCGGCGCTGGAAGGCCGTGTACCGCCTAACGCAGAGCTATACTACACCCGTGATGGCCGCCCGTTACTGCTGGAAAAACGCATTATGTTAACCGGGGAGCATATTACCGGCGCTAACTCGGCGTTTGATGAGTACAGCCGGCCACAGGTTAGCATTAAGCTGGATGCCAAAGGCGGTAACATGTTATCAGCCGCGACCCGTGATGCTATTGGCCGGCGCATGGCGTCGGTGTTTATTGAATATAAACCCGGCACCGAGATTGGCGCTGACGGCAACCCGATCCTGATTAAGCAGCAAGAAGTCATTAACGATGCCACCATTCAGGCGCGTTTAGGCCGTGATTTCCGCATTACCGGTATCGACTCGCCCGGCGAAGCACAAAACCTGGCCACTTTATTACGCGCAGGTGCCTTAATTGCGCCGATCCAGATTATTGAAGAGCGCACCATAGGCCCAAGCCTGGGTAAAGAAAACATTGATCTTGGCGTAACGGCGATTCAGTGGGGCATGGTCGCGGTGCTGGTGTTTATGGTGATCTACTACAAAGCTTTTGGCTTGGTGGCTAACCTGGCACTGGTGGCTAACCTGGTGCTGATTGTTGGCGTGATGTCGATGATCCCTGGCGCCACCCTAACTCTGCCGGGTATGGCGGGTATTGTATTAACGGTAGGTATGGCGGTAGACGCAAACGTACTGATATTTGAGCGTATCCGGGAAGAGCTCGCTGAAGGTCGCTCGGTACAGCAAGCGATTCATCAGGGCTACGACCGTGCTTTTGCTACCATCGCCGACTCGAACATCACTACCTTATTGGTGGCGCTGATTTTGTTTGGTATTGGTACCGGTCCGGTGAAAGGCTTTGCCGTAACACTGGCTATCGGTATCTTAACCTCTATCTTTACCGCGGTAGTGGGTACTCGCTTAGTCGTTAATTTAATTTGGGGTGGCCGCCGTTTGCAGTCACTGCCAATCTAAGGAGTACGGCATGAGAATATTTTACTTTAGCCAGCCGCTTGGTTTTATGAAACTAAAATGGCCTGCCGTAGTGTTATCAACACTGCTGATCCTGGGCTCTTTTGTGTCGTTTTTTACCAAAGGCATAAATTGGGGGCTGGATTTTACCGGCGGTACTGTGATCGAAGTGGGCTTTGTGCAGCCAGCTGATTTGCCTGCTGTGCGACAAACGCTAACCGCCGCCGGTTATGGCGATGCCGTGGTGCAGCTGTTTGGCACCAGCCGCGATGTGCTTATCCGTATTCCGCTGCGTACCGATATCGATCAGTCCAAGCTTGGCGACGAAGTCATTAAGGCGTTGAATGCCTCGCTGACAGAGCCGGTAACCATGCGCCGTATCGAGTTCGTTGGCCCAAGCGTGGGTCAGGAGCTAAAAGAAGACGGTGGCCTGGCCATGTTAGTGGCGCTGATTGGTATCTTGTTGTACGTCACCATGCGTTTTGAATGGCGACTGTCGGTGGGTGCTGTGTTGGCGTTATTTCATGATGTGACCTTAACCATGGGCTTATTCTCAGTGTTACAGCTGGAGTTTGACCTGACAGTACTGGCGGCGATATTGGCGCTAATAGGCTACTCGATAAACGACACCATAGTGGTGTTTGACCGCATTCGTGAGAGCTTTCGCAAATTGCGTGACACCAGCGTCGATGACACCATTAACGATGCTATTACTTCAACGCTAAACCGTACTGTGGTGACATCGTTAACGACAGTGTTGGTATTAGTGGTGCTGTTTTATATGGGCGGCGCCTTAATACACGGTTTTGCCACGGCATTGTTGTTTGGTATTGCTATTGGTACCTACTCGTCAGTTTATGTGGCAAGTTCGATTGCAGAAATTCTCGGCATTAGCCGTGAAGATATGCTGCCGCCGCCACCGGTGGAAAAAGAAGGTGAAAATACCGACGCCTTGCTGTAATTGCGTGGGTAAAGATGCTAAAAATGCCAGTCAATGACTGGCATTTTTTTTACGCTTTTTAAGGACACGTTTTATGAGCAAACAGCATGCCCCGGGTTTTCTGGCGCTGGTAGAGCAAGCCAAAGCCCAGATCAACGAAATTAGCATTGATGAGATGCTGCAGCATAACCAACCCTATGTGCTACTGGATATCCGCGAAGATCACGAATGGCTGGCTGGCCACTTGCCGGAGGCCATGCATTTAGGCAAAGGCATTATCGAGCGGGATATTGAGCAGACTGTGGCAGATAAAAAGCAGAAAATTGTGCTGTACTGCGGTGGAGGTTATCGTTCAGCACTGTCGGCGCAAACGCTGCAGCAAATGGGTTATCAAAATGTGTTTAGTTTAGTCGGAGGCTACCGTGAGTGGTGCGAGCGTAAGTTACCGGTAGAAGTGCCTAAACCTTAGACAGGTGATTTAGCAGGCGTGATGCGTCACGCCTGCTGCTATAGTCTGAACCCCCGATGCGCAGCCACAGAGTGTCTGAGCAAGCCAGGGATGGCTTGCGAGTTGCTGTGGCGAGCACAGCGGGTGTTGCAGACTATGAGGGAATTAACCAAAACCGATTTAGCGAGACAACGCTTCAGTTAAATGTGGCCGAATGCCTTTTAACATGCCGGCAAGCA
Source organism: Rheinheimera fenheensis (assembly GCF_039871805.1). Classification (NCBI taxonomy): domain Bacteria; kingdom Pseudomonadati; phylum Pseudomonadota; class Gammaproteobacteria; order Chromatiales; family Chromatiaceae; genus Rheinheimera; species Rheinheimera fenheensis. The sequence goes on along the minus strand of NZ_JBDPJM010000002.1, from coordinate 282,033 downwards.
CTTTCGGGCTGGCTGCCACTATGTTACCGCTGCGCATCTGGTTGCTGCCGCCGGTAAAGTCAGACACTAAACCACCGGCTTCACGCACAATAAGCTCGCCGGCAGCAATATCCCAAGGCTTTAAGCCAATTTCAAAGAAACCATCAAAACGACCAGCGGCTACATAGGCTAAATCCAGTGCAGCAGAGCCGGTACGGCGAATATCAGCCGCATCAGCTAATAAGCTGGTTACCATAGCGGCATGGGCCGGTATATGGGTTTTGTTTTTAAACGGAAAGCCGGTGGCTAAGATTGTGCCGCCCATATCTGGCAGGTTAGTCACACGAATACGGGTACCGTTTAACTGGGCGCCGCGGCCGCGAGAAGCCGTAAATAGCTCGCCGCGCAGTGGATCAAAGATTACTGCCTGGTCTAATTTACCCTGATGTTTTAACGCGATAGACACCGCAAAGTGCGGAATGCCTTTAATAAAGTTGGTGGTGCCGTCCAGCGGATCAATAATCCATTGAAATTCGCTGTCGTTATTGCCGTAATCGCCATGCTCTTCGCCGACAATACCGTGTGTCGGGAACGATTTTTTTAACACCTGAACAATGGCTTGTTCAGCTTCTTTGTCGACGTTGGTAACAAAGTCGTTGGTGCCTTTTTGCAGTTTCTGAACCATGTCCAGCTGGCCACAGGCGCGCGCGATCACGTTACCGGCGCTGCGGGCAGCGCGAACCGCGATGTTTAACATCGGATGCATAGCAATTACCTTATTTTGAAAAGAGCTGTGTAAATTTCGGACAAAAGAGCGGCGCGTATTGTAACGGCTACAGCCAAAAAGTAAAGGTAAAACCAACCGGGGCCGGCGATTTTGTCAGCTGTTCATGTTCTGTTACAAGCCAGTGCAACTGTAAGGTTAGTTTTAGTATAAAATCAGGTTAATTATTCAGAGGCAATTCAGTTTGCCGGTACTAGCTTGACAGCAGGCTAGCGGTATCTTCACTTTTGATAAAGGACTTAACATGAAAAGCTTATTTGTTAGCGCGCTTGTGATCACCACCCTAAGCTTAAGCGGCTGTGGTGCCTTACACACGGCAGTAGCCAAGCGCAATCTGGATGTGCAAACTAAAATGAGCAGCTCTATTTTTCTCGATCCGGTAGAGCCAGAGCAGCGCACCGTATTTGTCGACATTCGTAACACCTCAGATAAACCGGAGTTTGATCTTAAACCTCAGGTGATTCAGAGCCTACAGGCCCGTGGTTATCAGGTGATAGATAGCCCGAAACGGGCGCATTACTGGCTACAGGCCAATGTGCTGCAGGTGGGGCGCAGCAATGCCCGCGACACTAATGGTGCACTGGCAGCCGGCCCTGGTATAGCAGGTGGTGCAGTAACCGGTTATGCACTGCACCGTGCTACTGGCGGCAGTTCAGGCGGTGGCGGCGCTATAGGGGCGGCCGTTGGCGGTGCCATTGTCGGTACTGTGGTCGATGCGATGGTTGAAGATGTGTATTACAGCGTTATCACCGACATTCAAATTATGGAGCGCTTTGACGGCGTGGTCAGTGAAAGCTCGCAGCATCAGCTTATTCAGGGCGATAGCGGCAGCACGACTTCAAGTTACCAGCGTGACAGCAACATGCGCAAGTACCAAACCCGCATTGTCAGCTTTGCCAACCAGGCTAATTTAAAGTGGCCTGAAGCAGAGCCAGAATTAACCCAGGGTATGGTGCGGGCGCTGGCAGGCCTGTTCTAAATGCAACGCTGGCTGTTACTTGTTGTTATGCTGCTGTTAGGTGGCTGCACCGCGGTACACACGTCGGTGGCGAAACGTAATCTGGACGTGCAAACCCGCATGAGCCAGACGGTTTATCTCGACCCGGTAGAGCCGGAGCAGCGCACTATTTACCTGGATATCCGCAACACCACGTCAGAATATCAGCTGCCGCTGGCCGACGATGTGCGCAGTTTTATGCTAAGCCGAGGCTATCAGCTGGTGAACTCGCCAATACAGGCGCAGTATTGGCTACAGGTAAATGTGCGTACGGTATTAAAAGAGCGGCCTGATAAAGTGCTGGCCGACGAGTATGGCATGACACCGCAGGAAGTCAGTGAGCTGTTACACCCCGGCATGGCCCCACCGCCAGAGCCGGAAACGCCGGAGCAGCGCGCCGAGCGTTATAGCCGTAACACAGCGGTGTTTGTAGATACGTCAATTGGTACCCATGTCGATGGTAAAGATATTGCCCGCGCTTTAGTGGTGTTGGCAGCCTTTGCTGGCGCCGAGTACATCGGTAACCAGCTGGTGCAGGACAAGTACTACACCATGCTTACCGATATTCAAATTGCCGAACGTATTTCGCCAGACAGCGAGCAAAAAGTGCAGGAATACAGTGAGCACCAGTTACGGCAGGGCGACAGCGGCGCTTTTGAGCAGCTATGGCAGCGCGATACCGATATGCGCAAATACCAGGTACGGGTAGTCAGTTTTGCCAACAAAGCCAACCTGAACTGGCAAGACGCCGAGCAGCCACTGCATCAGGGCTTATTGCGTTCTCTGGCCGGTATTTTTTAACCGGCCGCCGCGTGTGTATTCACTTTAATTACGTCACTTAGCGCCCGCACATCCATACCACTGGGGTGTTGATATACCCGCAGGCCAAATTCTGGCAATATCGCCAGCAAGTGGTCAAAAATATCCGATTGAATACTCTCGTACTTCAGCCAGGCGGTGGTATTGGTAAAGCAGTACAGTTCCAGCGGCAAGCCGTCGGCGGTAGCAGGTAGCTGCCGGGCCATCAACGTCATTTGCTGGTGAATACCCGGGTGGCTTTGTAAATAGCGCTCAACATAAGCGCGGAAGGTACCAATATTGGTAATACGGCGGGTGTTCACCGGCTCTTTGCCTTCTTCTGCCAACTGGGTATTCCAGTCATCAATTTCCTGCTGTTTACTGGCTAGATAGTCTTTTAGCAACTTAAACCGCCCCAGGCGCTTTTTTTGCTCGGCATCTAAAAAGTGTACGCTTTGTTGGTCTAGTAAAATGCAGCGCTTAATACGCCGGCCGCCAGACTCCTGCATACCGCGCCAGTTTTTAAACGGATCTGTCATAAAACGGCGGGTAGGGATGGTGGTAATGGTTTTATCCCAGTTCTGAATTTTTACCGTATGCAGGGCAATGTCGATCACATCGCCATCGGCGTTAAGCTGCGGCATTTCAACCCAATCACCTACGCGTAATACGTCGTTGGACGAGATCTGCACACTGGCCACCAGCGATAAAATGGTGTCCTGAAATATCAGCATCAGCACCGCGGCCATCGCACCCAAACCGGAGAGCAGAATAAGCGGTGAGCGGTCAAACAGCGCTGCGATAATCAGGATCAGCGTCACCGCGTAAATAACGATCTTCAGTACCTGGATATAGCCTTTGATCGGCCGTATTTTCGCATCAGGCCGCTGTTCATAAATGGAATTGACGAGATCCAGCAGGTTACTCAGTGCCAATGCAACAGTGAGCACCATAAAAGCATTACACACATTAACGATAATGGTCGCCACGGCTTCAGGCACACCGCTGATATAACCGATCCCGGTAGAAATAATCAGTGCCGGCACCACATTAGACAACCGCGAGACAAAATTGAATTTTTGCACTACATGTTGCTCGTTAATGGGCGTGGCGCGCAGCAGCTTAAAAATACCACCAATTAAAATGCGTTTTACCACAAAGTTACCCAGCCAGCTAAGCACCAGCAGCAAAGCCAGTTCAGTCGGTAGCTCAAGCTGTGGGTACTGCTTTAGCGTGTCCTGTAGCGGTTGTATCATTTCGTCCACAATATCCTCCATAATCAGCGGCACAGCCTGCCATAGCTTACCTTGATTGTGGCTGAATGTCGTTACAGCCGCTCATTCAGGCGTGTTTACCAGTATTGCTCCACCGTGATATTACCCGGCTCCCGCCGCAAGTTTTTCCGTAAGCCTAAGCTTTCCAGCATGGCTTTGGTGTCTTTAATCATATCCGGGTTGCCGCATAACATGACTTGCGAGCGCGTTGTTAACGGCTGCTGACACGCGCGTTGCAGCTCGCCGCTTTGTATCAGCTCGGGCAGGCGTTTATTCAGTGCGCCGCTGTGTGCCTCGCGGGTAACAATAGGCTGGTAATGCAGCTGGCCCGGATACTGATGCTGATATTGGTTAATCAGCTCTCGGTATACCAAGTCGCCAATAGTACGCACGCTGTGTACCAGTACGATATGGGCAAAGCGCTGCCACAGTTGATGTGTGCCCAGCATAGACAAATAAGGCCCAATGCCGGTGCCGCTGGCGATTAACCATAAATTGTCACCCTCTGGCACTTCATCCAGCACAAAAAAGCCTGACGCCGGCTGGCTAAGCTCTATGCTGTCGCCCATTTTTAGTTGCTGCAGTAGCGGTGATAACTTACCCTCTGCTACCGTACTGACTAAAAATTCCTGCTCGCTGCTGCCGGGGCTATTCACCAGCGAATAGGCGCGCTGCAGCCGACCCTCGGCGGTATTTAAGGCCAGCCGGACAAACTGACCGGCGGTAAAGCTAAAGGCGTCGGTTTTCACCTTTAAGCTAAATAAATTGGCATGCCAGTGATGATTGTCGGTTACGGTGCCGCTAAGCCATTGTGCCATAATCCTTTTCCTCTTAGTCTGTTGCTTTAAGCCTAGCAAACAAGCGCTGTTCTACCAGCTTAGGGCTAAACTAACGCCTCAGTGCATGTTATCTTGGGCAACAAAGCCAAAATTACAAGTTATTATGAGCAATACGTTTTTTCTTGCCGACTGGCAGGTAAACCCAAGCGACAATACCTTGCGCCAAGGCAAACAACTACAGCAGTTAGAGCCTAAGGCGATGGATGTGCTGCTGCTCCTGTGTCGTCATGCCGGCGAGGTATTAAGCAGCGATGACATTATCAGCCAATGCTGGCCCGGCATCGCTACCGGCGATAACCCGCTGCATAAAAGCTTAACCCAACTGCGTAAAGCGCTGGGCGACAGTGCCACCACGCCGGTTTATATTGAAACCATCCGCAAGCGTGGTTACCGCGTTATTGCCCAGGTACGCTATCCGCTGGGGCAGGAACAAAGCGTAAAACAGCAAAGCTGGCAGCAGGGCTCGCCGTTTCCCGGCCTTAAAGCTTACGATGCCAACTATGCCAGTGTGTTTTTTGGCCGTGGCGCACAAATAGATACACTGCTTAGCCGCATTGCGCAGCAAATTAAATTTGGCCGTGACTTTTGCTTACTGCTGGGTCCCAGTGGCAGCGGTAAATCGTCGCTGATCAATGCCGGCGTTATGCCCAACTTAATGCAGCCCGGCGGTTTTAACGGCGTAGAGGTAGTGTCGTTTACCAGCCTGGATTTAGCCGATGTGGCCAAAGGCCAGTTATTGCCCAGTCTGGCCAGCAGCTTGCTGGATTGGGAGTTTAATGATGCACCTGTATTTGCCGGCGACAGCGCCGCCAGCCTGGCACTGAAATTAGCGCAACCAGAGCCGCTACTGCAGCAGTGTAAAAGCTTACTCGGCAGCAAAGGGCAGCACAGCCGGCGTTTTGCCCTTTTTGTTGACCGCTTAGAAGTACTGTTATCGTCACCGCTGTTTAGCGAGCAAGAGCGTACCGGCTTTGTGGCATTACTGGAGCAATTGGCCTGCAGTGGCACTGTGCTGGTACTCAGTGCCTGCAGAAACGAGTTCTACCCCGATTTAGTCGACTACCCCAGCCTGATGGCAGGTAAAGCCAAAGGCGCGCATTTTGATTTGGCCGCCCCCGGCCGCGCCGACTTACTGCAAATGATCCGCTTACCGGCATTGGCCGCCGGGTTAAGCTTTGACATCGACCCCGACAGCGCCATGCCATTGGATGAGATCCTGGTGCAAGAAGCGGCCAGTAACCCCGATGCGCTGCCGATGCTGCAATACACCCTGCAGCAGCTGTATTTGCAGCGTAGCAGCGATAATAAACTGCTGCTAAGCGTGTATCAGGCACTGGGTGGTATTGAAGGTGCTATTGGCAAAAACGCTGAGCAGGCGATTAAAGGCTTAAGCAAAGCTGAGCAAGATTGCCTGCCAAAGGTGTTATCACTGCTGGTGACCTTGCGTGAAGATGAGCAAAGCATTACCAGCCGTAGTGCCCGTTTAGCCCAGCTCACCAGCAACGCCGAGCGCGCGCTGGTCAATACCATGATTGAGCAGCGGCTGTTTGTGTCTAACCTACAGCAGGGCGAGCCAAGCTTTAGCATAGCGCACGAAGCGTTGCTTCGGCGCTGGCCGCGTGCCACTGCCTGGATCAGCGAGCATTTTGACAGCTTAAGCGTGAAAAGCCGCCTGCTGCACTTAAGCCAGCGCTGGCGTAGCGAGCAGAAAAACAGTGCCTATTTACTCGCCGAGGGCAAGCCGCTGCAAGAGGCACTGTTGCTGCAGCAAAACCACCTGTTTCAGCTGGATAACGAAGAGGCCGAATTTATTCAGGCTTCCAATACCAGGGCGCGGCTAAAGCGCTGGACGCGCCGCGCTACAGTTAGCTTGCTTTGTCTGTTAACGCTCACCGCCATGACCATGGGGGTGCGCAGTTTTCAAGCCGAGCAGCAGGCACAGCAAAAGCGGCTGGCGGCAGAAAATCTGCTCGGTTTTATGGTGGGCGATTTTGCCGACAAACTGCGCAGTATCGGCCGCATGGACCTACTCGACGGTATCAGCAATAAAGCGTTGGAATACTTCACCGACTACAGCACTGACGACAGCAGTTTAAGCATCGAAGCACGCTTGCAACACGGCCAAACGCTGGAAGCGATGGGCGAGGTGGCTTACTCGCGCGGTAAAACTGACGAAGCGGTAGCGGCGCTGCAAGCAGCCCGTGTGCAGTTAGAGGCCGTACTGGCGCAGCAGCCAGATAACTTAGAGCTGTTAAAAACCCTCGGCGCTAACGCGTTTTGGCTGGGGCAGATACAGTACGACGCCAGTAACTGGCAGGCGGTGCAACCCGAGTTTGAGCGGTATTACGAGTACAGCGAGCGTATGTATGAACTGGCACCGGATAACCTCGATGCCATTATGGAGCTGTCCTACGCTACCAACTCGCTGGGCTCGCTGGCGATGCAGCGCCAACAGTTTGATAAAGCGCGGCAGAATTTTGAGGAGTCATTACGACTTAAGTTGTTGGCACAGAAACAGCAGCAGAATAATGAGCAGTTAATTGCCGATATTGCAGATACCCGCTCTTGGTTAGCAAGTGCGACGCTTGCTGATGGAGATTTGTCATCTGCTATTGCTATGCACCAACAATTACAGCTTGAGCTTGAAACGATAAAAGCCTCTGCGGAGCCTTATTTGCTTGATATTCTCACGAGTAGCTATCAACTACTCGCTGATTTGTTGGCTTATCAAGGTAAAACTGAAGACGCACTTTCAAAAACCCAGCAAAGCTACAGGGCCATAATGCGAGCATTGCAACAGGATCCAAACAATAGCGTGTGGAAACGCCGCGAACACTATCATTATTTTCAGCTATTTAAACTGGGTCGTTATAACAATAAGATAGAGGTAGAAGCTGAGCTTAAGAAATATCTGGAGGCGCTAAATCGCGATCGTGTAACGTTAACCAGTACCAACGCCAGTGAGATTGACGTCCGCCTTTGGTTAACTGCTGCTGCTCAATTGCAAAATGTCGGAGACTTTGAAAAGAGTCAACACTATGCCGATCTTGCTTTCGTTACAGCAAAAAAGCTTGCCGACACACACTCAAACAATATGACTTACGTGGGTTATTTGTCAGCTGGCCAGTTGTTACAAGCTCAAGCCTTGCTGGTGGCAGATCAACACGATACAGCGAATAATTATTGCTTGGCTGTTCAACGCCGGTTAGAAAGCCTAGTAGAGAACAACAAGGATGCCCGGTACATCATTCTTTTTGCACAAGCATTAGATTGTACGGAGATGCTGGATGATCAAGCCGACTTAGTAACACTGTTGCAGAATAATGGTATCGTCAACTATCGCTTTAACCCTCAACTATAAGGAAGTATGTTATGCCAACTACTCAAGCTGCCAGTTTAATTCAGGTTGTTGTCAATCTGGAAAACGGTGAACCGGTATTCAGTTATCAGACTACCAGCGGCCAACCGCTACCCAGCGGTGATATTACCGTTACCGAAGCCGGCACTATTACCTACCAATTAGTCGACAATACCGGTAAAGGTTTAAAGTTTGTTGGTGTTGGTTTTACCACACCTTTTGATGGCATTATTGATGCGATTACTGTGAGCAGTGATGGCCAGTTAGTGCAAATGCTGGATATGGACCGCAGTGCCGGTACCACTAAGTTTCAGTTTGTGCTGACGAATACTGCCAATACCTTGATGGTGCTTAGTCCGGATCCTCAAGTAAAGAATGAGCCCAAATAATTAGCCGATAAAGCCAGCCCCGCAAGGGGCTTTTTAGTCTTTATAAATCAATGCATTAAATCAGAAGATTACCGAAAGGTTTGCGCGTATATAAATAGCTAAAGTTGGCAGCAGTTAAATTAGCACTGCGGGAAAGCCAAATGAACACTGCACAGCGCAACAGCCAAATACCAGCCCATGCCTTAAACGATGACAGCCCCTGGCTGGAGGATACTGCGAGTAACCCGGGTCTGGATTTAGGTAGTTTTATTCAGTACCTGGCCGAAGCTGTGCTGGTGGTTAGCCCAGATGGCGTAATTGAATGCGCCAACGCCAAAGCTGCCTTGCTGCTTAATTGTGTTGGCGCGCCGCTAATTGGCCGTAAGTGGCCGCAGTTTCTGCTGAGCCGCTGCCAGCAGCAATACGAGGGGCTGGTGAATATGGTGGCCAAACGTATTTTGTCCTTGCAGGCCGGCCCCAGTGAAATGGCAGTACGCTGCGCTGATGGCGAAATTAAAGATATTGAGCTGTCAGTGTCGTTTTTACCTGAACCCGAGGCGCATTTGGTGCTGGTAATGCGCGATTTAACCCGCTACAAAGCCGAGTGCGAGCAGCTGCGACTGGAAGCGGCTACCGATGCACTGACCGGCCTGGCGAACCGCCGAGGTTTTGACGAGCAGTTGCAAACGCAGTGGCTGCAATGTACCGAAGCGCGCCGGCCGCTTAGCGTGATCATTATCGACATCGACTTTTTTAAACAGTTTAACGACCGATACGGCCATATTCAGGGTGATGCTTGCTTGCGTAAAGTGGCCGGTGCCATAGTGCAGGCCATGCCGGTAGATGGCAAACTGGCGGCGCGCTATGGCGGTGAAGAGTTTGCGCTTATTTTACCTAACCATAATGAAATCAGTGCATTAAAAGTAGCGCGTGAGGTGCAGCAGGCGGTAAGGCAGCTAAACTTTAGCGATGCCGGTTTACCGTCAACCGTTAATGTTACCGTTAGTCAGGGCGTGGCAACTGAAATGAACGGCCAATACCGCACCGCGCTGGCGCTGCTGTGTGCTGCAGATACAGCGCTGTATCGTGCTAAAGCCGATGGGCGTGACTGCGTTAATACCAGTAGCTAGTGGTAACGGTTAGCTTATTAGCAAAACGACCCTAAGGGTAGCAGCCCTAGCAGCAGGCCAGCTGAAAGTGCACGGTTTTGTCGCAGTTGCTGCGGCCGCTTTCATCGCATAGCTGCATAAAACGGATGGCATAACGGTATTTATTGCCGCTTACTGTGGGGTACACGCCATCGGCTGGCGTGTAACGAATACGCAATAGCTGATGCTGCTCGGTGTTGCTCTGGTAAAAGCCGTTTTCGGCTGCCACTTCACTAAACTGGCCTTTCTCGCGGCAAAAATTCAGTACAAAGCCCAGCGCGTTTTGCAATAAAGCAAATTCCGCACACCAACGGCTAACATCCTGCTGGCGCTGCGTAATTGGCATACTTAACCAGTATTGTAATTGGGGGACATCGAAGTAGCAGGTACCACCGGCCATAGCAAAACGCTGGCGCAGCGGGCTTAAAAACTTATCGTCTTTTAAATTACCGACAAACTTACCGCTTTTTAACAGCTCGGCCTGCAGCCTTACGGCCTGCTGCAACACCTTGCTGAGTTTATCATCCGCCACCGAAGGGTGGTTGGCCCAGGCCACTAAGGCTGTCTCGCAGCGCTCGCAGTCTTTAATCAGATCAGGCCTAATATCATTTCTGTCCAGCACTTCAATCAGATCAAACAGGATATTAAAAAACGCCAGTTGTTGTGGTTCACTTTCTAACTGGGTTAGCTCAGACAACTGGTTTAGCAGGTATTCCAGCTTAAGGTAGGTGCGTAGTTTTTCATTTAGCGGGTGCTCGTACAATAGCTCGGCCATTGGTGCTGCTATCCTGGTTGTGACAGCACCCGGCCTGATGTCAGTGACGGGCCAGTTGCAGATATTGCTGATGCAGGCGCTCTACCTGGCTGTCTAAGGCTGCAATAGTGCTGTCATTGCTAATAATATCGTCGGCTTGTGCCAGCCGTTCGGTGCGCGAAAGCTGCGCCGCCATAATAGCGCGAATTTGCTGCTCACTGGCGTTATCCCGTGCCATGGCCCGCGCTAATTGCAGCGGCTCGGGTAAGTCTATTACCAATACCCGCTTAACATACTGGTTTAGTTTGTTCTCCAGCAGCAGCGGTGCCACCAATAGCGCATAGGGCGAGCTTAGCGCCTGTAGCTGAGTCAATAAGCTATGGCGAATAGCCGGGTGCAGTAGCTGCTCTAACCAGCTTTTTGCCTCAGGCTGGCTAAAAATGGTGTCGCGCAATTTAGCACGGTTTAATCTGCCATCCGCCTGCAATACACTGCCGCCAAAACGCTGGCTAATGGCATTGTGGCAAGCCGTGCCGGGCATAACCACTTCGCGTGCGACTATGTCGGCATCTACATAGTGTACACCGCGTTTGGCAAATAGCTCTGCCACTGTGGTTTTGCCACAGCCAATACCGCCGGTCAGGCCAACAATATAACCCGACAAGCCTTTACAGCCCCAAATAACGCAAATAGGCGTTGGTTAACTGCTCGCCCCATAACAGGGCTATCCAGCCGGCAGCGGCAATATAAGGCCCAAACGGGATAGGGGTGGCTTTATCTTTGCCCTGAATGCTTAACAGTAAAATGCCAATCACAGCGCCAACCACGGACGACAGTAAAATAATCAGCGGTAGCTGCTGCCAACCCAGTAAAGCGCCAAATATGGCCATTAACTTAAAATCGCCATAGCCCATGCCTTCCTTGCCGGTGAGTAGCTTAAACAGCCAGTACACACTCCACAGGCTTAAATAACCGCAGGCGGCGCCGACAATAGCCTGCGCCGGGTTAACCATAGCTGAATCAGTCAGGCTAAACAGCAGCGCCAGCCATAGCAGCGGCAGGGTAAGCTGGTCTGGCAGCAGCATTTTGTCAATATCAATAAAGGTCAGTGCTACCAGTATCCAGGTCACCAAAATAAGCAGCAGTGCCGGCAAACCAAAGCCAAGCTGCCAGGCCACAGTGGCGGATAATAGCGCCGTTAACGCTTCTATCGCCGGGTAACGCGCACTAATGGGTGCTTTGCAGCTGCGGCATTTACCGCCCAGCATTAACCAGCTAATTACCGGGATATTGTCATAGGCTTTAATGGCAGCGTGGCACTTGGGGCAGCGCGAGCGCGGCACGGCAAGGTTAAACGGTTCAGCGGCTGCGGTGCTTTTATCAGGGCTAAAATAGGCCTGATATTCCTGCTGCCACTCGCGCTCCATCATAATCGGCAGCCGGTAAATCAGCACATTTAAAAAGCTGCCAACAAGCAGGCTAATAATGGCGACTGTAGCAATAAACAGCACCGGGTAGGCGCTAAAAGCATCAACAAAAGGCTGCATCAGACAATCGAACCCATCTGGAAGATTGGCAGATACATGGCAATAATTAAGCCGCCGATAACCACGCCCAATACTGCCATAATCATCGGCTCCAGCAGGGCAGTTAAACCATCTACCGCGTCATCGACTTCCTGTTCGTAAATATTCGCTACTTTGGCCAGCATGCTATCCAGTGCGCCGGTTTCTTCACCAATCGACACCATTGATATCACCATCTCCGGGAACTGGTCGGTTTGCTTCATCGCCAGATACATCTGGTTACCGGAGGACACTTCTTCGCGGATAAATAAAATCGCGTTTTTATACACCTCATTACCCGAGGCACCGGCAGCAGATTCCAGTGCTTCAATCAATGGTACACCGGCAGCAAAGGTGGTCGACAACGTACGGGCGTAGCGCGCTACTGCGGCTTTATTTAAAATATTACCAATCACCGGCAGTTTAATAATGCGGCCATCGGCCCAGGTACGAAACTTAAGATTGCTATTATAGGTTTTTCTTACGATGTAAAAGGTGGCAATTAAGCCGGCCAGTACTACCCACCAGTATTTCTGCATACCCTCTGAAATACCCAGCACAAATAACGTAAAGGCCGGCAGTTCCGCACCGAAGCCAGCAAAAATACTGGCAAATTGCGGCACCACGAAAATCAGCAAAATTGAGGTAACAATAGCGGCCACTACAATTACCGCTACCGGATAAAACATGGCTTTCTTAATTTTTGACTTTAGCGCTTCAGCTTTTTCTTTATACAGTGCTAAACGGTCAAAAATCTTATCCAGCGAGCCTGAGGCTTCGCCTGATTTGACCAGGTCACAGTAGAGATCATCGAAATACTTAGGGTGCTCGCGTAGCGTATCTGAAAGTGGCAAACCGGCCTGAATTTTCACCGAAATTTTTTGCATTAGCGTACGCAGGCTTTTATTGTCTGAGCCATTGGCAATTAAGTCTATCGATTGTACCAGCGGCACACCGGCGCCCAGCATGGTAGCAATTTGCCGGGTAACAATAGCAATATCCAGCGCACTGATTTTTTTCTCACCGCCAAATAAGGACTTGGGCTTTTTCTTTACGCCTGAAGGGGTAATACCCTGCTGGCGCAGCAGTGCTTTTACTTCAGCAATACTGGTGCCTTTAATTTCGCCGTCAATTTTATTGCCACGGCGGTTTAACCCTTTATAGGTATAGGTTTCCAGCTCTTTTATTTTAAATTGTTGTGCCTGAGCCATGTTCTCTGTCCTGTTGCTGCGCTAATGCGCTGAAAATTATAAATTTATTCACTCGTCACTCGTCACTCGTCACTGGCTTCAGCCCTTAGTCACCCTGTTAACCTCAGCCAGGCTGGTTAAGCCGGCAGCGGCTTTAAGCAAACCCGACTGGCGCAGGTTATTAATGCCTTCGGCCTGGGCCTGAGTGGCAATATCCAACGAGTTACCGCCTTGCATAATAATATCGGCCATACGGCCACTTACCGGCATAACCTCGTAAATACCCACCCGGCCTTTATAGCCATTGGTGCAATGCTCGCAGCCGATGGGCTTAAATATTTTCAAGCCCGGTAGTTGCTCCGGGGTATAGCCTTGCTTTAACAGTTCGGCTTCGGGCAGCACCTCGGGTTGCTTACAGTGGTTACACAGGCGTCGCGCCAGGCGCTGGGCAATAATCAATGATACCGAGCTTGCTACGTTGTAAGAGGGTACACCCATATTCAGTAAACGGGTTAACGTTTCTGGCGCCGAGTTCGTGTGCAGGGTCGATAGTACCAGGTGGCCGGTTTGTGCTGCTTTAATCGCGATTTCGGCGGTTTCTAAATCGCGTATCTCACCCACCATTACTACATCCGGGTCTTGGCGTAAAAAGGCTTTTAGCGCTGAGGCAAAAGTTAAACCAGCGCGCGGGTTGACCTGCACCTGGTTAATGCCGGCTAAGTTAATTTCAACCGGGTCTTCGGCGGTAGAGATATTGGTTTCGCTGGTATTTAATATCGCTAAACCGGTATACAGCGAGACCGTTTTACCTGAGCCGGTGGGGCCGGTGACTAAGATCATTCCTTGCGGCTGGGCCAAGGCATCTAAATACAGCTTCTTCTGATTTTCTTCATAGCCCAACACATCGATGCCCAACATGGCGCTGTCAGAGTCGAGGATCCGCATTACAATTTTTTCACCCCACAAGGTCGGCAGGGTGCTTACACGAAAATCGATAGATTTTTTTGCCGACAGCTTAAGCTTGATACGGCCATCTTGCGGTACGCGTTTTTCCGCGATGTCGAGGCGCGACATCACCTTTAACCGTGCCGATAAACGGGTAGAAAGCGCCACCGGGGGACTGGCCATTTCATGCAAAATGCCGTCGATACGAAAGCGGATGCGGTAGGTTTTTTCATAGGGCTCAAAGTGTAAGTCAGAAGCGCCTTTGCGGATGGCGTCCAGCAGCATTTTGTTAATAAAGGCAATGATCGGTTGGTCTTCTTTGTCAACCTGAACGCCGCTGTTTTCCTCTTCTTCTTCCTGCACTATACCCAGCGAGCCTAAGTCCCAATCGCTTTCGGTAAAATCGCCGCCTAAGCTATTATCAAACAGCTTATCAATCAGTTTATGTAGCTTGTCGTATTCAACCACCACCACTTCGGCGTTTAAGCCGGTATTAAATTCGAAATCTTCAATGGTTTGGATATTAGTTGGGTCTACCACGCCCAAAAACATAGTGCGGCCGCGCTTGCCCAGTGGCAGCATATCGGTTTTGCGGATCAGTTTTTCGTTACGTAAATCTTCCGGCACATAATCCAGCGAGTAATGATCCAGGTCCAGACAAATGGCCTGACTAATGCCGGCAGCAGCCTGCGCCAGTTTGTCAGAGCTAATCAGTTTTTCTGTTATTAACAGCTCAGGCAGGTTGCGGTACTGGCCGCCTTTATCGGTCACGGCTTTAGTGGCCAAATCGGCGTTAACGATGCCCAGCTGCACCAGGCGTTTAAATAAAGTAGAGGTAGTGGTTACGGCCATTAAGCGCAAACATCCTGATTTTGCTAAAAGACTTAGATAAAGTTAACTGATTATGCCACTAAACGACGGTTATTCAAGTTTAAGTCGAACGCTGGTCTTATCGTTTAGTTAAACTGCTATGCCAATAAAAAAGCCAGCTTATGAAGCTGGCTTTAAATTAATTACTAACTAATTATCGGCAAGAAGCTGGCGCAAAACGAGCGCGAACTGTACCAGCTGCTGCACCCGCCATACCTGCGTTAGTCGCAGCTACACCAGTTTCAGAAGTACAAGCCCAATCGATTGAACCAGTTGTTCCGTTGGCGATAGCGGTCGCTAAGTCAACTGAAGTACCCGCAGCACCAGTACGCACATAGGGTGACAGCACTATTACGTTTTCAGCGGCGGCAACACCGACAGAAGTTGGGTTATAAGTTACAGTGATCACCCCTGTTGCGTTATTCACCAGAACACTGTTTACAAAACGGCTGTTAGCACCAGTACCGGCTGCCTGAGCATTCCAAGTATTTGCGATTAACTGTAAATCTGCAGCTGTAGCTGAGCCATCTGCGGCAATATTTGCTTTGATAGACTGTGCTAAACCCAGACCTTCAGTGATGCGAGCACGAACGGTATAGTCTTGATAAGCAGGCAGAGCTACTGCTGCTAAAATACCGATGATCGCTACTACGATCATTAATTCTATTAAGGTAAAACCTTGTTGTACGCGTTTCATAATTTACTTCTCCTGATGTTTTAATAGCCGCTGGGGCTAACCGTTATTTTGGTCATTTTTAGACAGGGCGCAAGCTAAATGTTACAAAATTTATCGATAACGCCTAAATTGTTGTCTGACATCATGATTTTTATTTTTAATGCGCACCTTTCATGCATTTTAACTAGTACAAAAGTACTAGTTTAAATGCTCTAAGTGTAAAGCGGCCTGACGTATGCGGCGTTTTGTCGTGGTTGGTTTGCTGTTTAACGCAGTCAAAAAGGTCATGTTAGCCTGATAGCAGCAAATGTTAATGCTGGATTTTTGGGCATGTTGAGGAAAAGAACGTCAGGTTGTATAGCCGGTTGTAAAGTGGTGCAGAGATAAAACAGCCTGGACTTTTGGATATGTCAATTCAACGCCAGACGCCAGCTGGTTTAGCCCGCCAGAAGCGCCATACGGGCTAAAAATGCCTGCCCCCAGGGCGATACCAGCCAGCCGACCAACAAGGTGTTGCCAATAATTACAAAGCCAAATTCGCGCCTGAACGAGATTTTACTGCGCTTGTGCGCCAGTTGCTGCTGGGCGATATAAGCACCGGGCCAGCCGCCAATTAAAGCAAACAGTTGCAGGCTTTCTTCCGCCAGCCGGTTACCGTGACGGGCGATGGCGGCGTCTTTGTCTATTTTATACAGCCAGTAGGTCATTAAACTGGCTTCCACATATAACAGTGGCAACACGTAGAGTAATTTGCCGAATAGCAACGACAGGATGACGGCTAGGAAAAACGCCAGACGGAAAAACAACGCAAACTGGCTGGCTTGCTCGATATCAGCGCCGCTACTTAGAGGGACTTTATTGATTGGGCTTCGGTTGGCTTGTGGACGCGATGTTGTGGCAGACGCTTGGGCAAAGCGCCAGGGGGCGGCGATGGCGCGGCCTTTTTTGTCGGTACCTAAACTAAATTGCAGTTGATCGCCTTGCTGCGGACGGCCTTCCGTGCCGGCAAAGTCGCGGATATGAAAAAACAGTTTTTGTGCATTCTGCTGACACAACACAAAGCCAAAGCCTTTATCGTCACGCCAGAACACTACAGTACCGGTTAATTGCATCGGGTTATCCTGCTGGCTGGTCTCGCTCCGTGAGACCGACCTACTGTAGCAGAAGTTTAGTTTGTCCTGGTCGAATCAGCCGGAAACTTTGTTATTTAATGTAACCTTAGTGGCTGATCGTAAGGCGCATGGATAAATCTATCGCCTGCACATGTTTGGTTAGCGCGCCGCTGGAAATATAATCAACGCCAGTGGCGGCAAGTTCAGTTAAGCGCTCGCTGGTAATATTGCCAGACACTTCCAGTTTGGCTTTGCCGGCGTTCATCGTCACCGCCTGCTTAATGTCCGCCAGGCTAAAGTTATCTAACATAATAATGTCTGCCCCGGCGTCTAACGCTTGTTTCAGCTCATCCAGGTTTTCGGTTTCAACTTCTACCGGTTTGCCGGGGAAGTTTTGCCGCGCTGTGGCAACAGCATTAGCAATAGAGCCGGCGGCGATATGGTTTTCTTTAATTAAAAACGCATCATACAGGCCGATGCGGTGGTTTTTGCCGCCACCGACGGTTACCGCGTACTTTTGTGCAAAGCGCAGGCCGGGAATCGTTTTTCGGGTATCTAATAAACGGGTATTACTGCCGGCTAAAAAGGCGACATAGTGTGCTGTGGTGGTGGCGGTGGCGCTTAACAGCTGCAGAAAGTTAAGTGCCGTGCGCTCACCGGTAAGCAATAGCCGGGCAGGTCCATTAAGTTTGCATAGCACAGTATTGGCGCTGACCTTATCACCATCTTTTACTTGCCAGTTAATTTTCACCTTGTCGCCTAACTGGCGAAACACCTCATCAGCAAAGGCGGTACCACAGACAACACAGTCTTCGCGGGTAATAATGGTCGCGCTGGCTTGCTGTGCGGCTGGAATTAAGGAGGCGGTAATGTCGCCCTGCTCCAGCGATAAAAAGCCGAGATCTTCGGCCAGAGCGGCGGCGACGGCGCGTTGTAGTTCTTGTTGCTGTAGGGTGCTGTGGCTAGTGGTCATAAGTTGGTTCGATCGCGTTGTTAGTGTTGGATCAGCGTCAGCTGATTACCTTGTTGGTGAAATTCTAACTGTTTCAGCGCGCTCATGCCCAGCAATATCTCGGTGCCGGCCCCGCTTTTGTCCATGCCGGGTACTATGCTGGCCGGAATATTACTAAGCACGATGTCACCCAGTTGCAGCGTATCGATGCGGCTGGCGTAAGCGGTAGTGATGCCGTTGGCGGTGCTTACTTGCATGGCCCGGCCAAACTGCAGCCCCAGTTTTTCTGCGGTAGCCTGGGCTATGGCGACGGTGGTGGCGCCGGTGTCGAGCATAAAATCCACCGGCTGGCTATTTACCAGTGCCGTGCCGACATAATGGCCGGCTTTGTTGCGGATAAGCACAGTGCGGGTTTCGCCACGGCTGCCTTGCACACTGTGCAGCTGCTGGTTGGGGTTAAGCTGCTGATCAATGGTGTCGTCAAAGAACAAAAACAGCATCACCATTACAATCAGCCAGGCAATAATGGCGAAGGTCTTACCATAAGACTTTGTCGGTTCAGGTGCTTGCATTCATCGGCTCGGCCAAGGACAATAGCGCCATAGCTTACTAACCAGATTGGTTAAAGGCAAAATTTCTGATGAAGCCGTGTACGCTTGCGATAACGCAGCGCCCCAGTCCACACTGTGATGATCGCCCGCCAGGCGAGACTATCAGCCTGTTGGTGATCCATAACATCAGCCTGCCCGCCGGCGAGTTTGCCGCCATGCCTGAACAAAGCTATGTTGATGCCCTGTTTATGGGATGTCTGGATGTGAATGCTCACCCCAGTTTTAGCGATTTACAGGGCGTGAGGGTGTCGGCGCACTGCGTCATTTGGCGCGATGGCAGTGTATTTCAGTATGTGCCATTTGCCAAACGTGCCTGGCATGCCGGTGTCAGCCAGTTTGCTGGCCGTGAGCGCTGCAATGACTTTTCTATCGGCATTGAGTTAGAAGGCAGTGACAATTTGCCTTATACTGAGCAGCAATATCAAAGCCTTATTGCGCTGACAAAAATGATCTGTCAGCAATATCCAACTATCACGCCCGACCGTATAACAGGCCACAGCGATATTGCGCCGGGGCGCAAAACTGACCCGGGTGCCGCCTTTGACTGGGGCCGTTACCGCAGTGCGCTAGCGGCCTTATAGTAAAACGCGTTCAGGTAAGTTGAAGTGTTACACATGAGTAGATTAAAAGCGGAATAAAAGCGCGAGCAAGGGAGTTTTAAGTATGACCTTAATCAGTATGTTACTGGCATTAATCATTGAGCGCTTAGCCGTGCGCAGCGACGCCTGGCAGGCCAGCCGCTATTGCCGCAGCTATGTGCGCTTTAGTGCCGGCTCGAAACTGAGTGTTTTGTCATCAAACAGCCTGGGGCAATACCTGTGGCTGGCGTTGCCGGGCGCGGTAGTCGCACTGCTACTGCATTGGGCAGACAGCCATCTACTGACCTTTTTGGTCAATACCCTGTTGCTGCTGGTGGGTATTGGCTGCTGGCATTACCGCCAGATGTATAAACAGTATTTAAATGCCATGGACAGAGGCGATGAAGAAGCCGGTTTTATTGCTATGCAGCAAATTCGTACCCAGCTGGGTAGCGCCAGCGAGCAGTACAGTTACGGACAGTTGTTACTCTGGCTGAACTTCCGCTATTACGCTGCAGTAGTGTTCTGGTTTTTACTGCTGGGCGCCTTTGGTGTTATTACCTATGTGCTGGTGCGGCATTTACAGGAAGCGGTAGATGAAAAAGACGCGGCCGATTACGCGGCGGTGTTGGGCAGTGACAGCAAAGTGGACTGTGTAGCACACTGGGCGCTGTGGTTTCCGGCGCGGTTATTTGGTTTAGGCTTTGCTTTAGTAGGGCACTTCTCCCGCGCTTCTAATGCGCTACTTAGTTACTTTTTAGACTTTACTGCCAGCAACGAGCAGGTGGTAGTTGAAGTGGCGACCGCCGCCGAACAGGTACCGGCCGAGAGCATTAACACGCTGGACGACAGCAGCTATATGGTGCAGTTAGCTAAGCGCAATATGCTGTTTTTCTTAGCCTTTACCGCCATTTTAACGCTTAGTGGCTGGCTGGGGTAAACCAGACTGTCAGATTAAAGGCGCCATCAGGGCGCCTTTTTTATCGCCGTTATTTTACTTCACACCAGTTTCACAGCCGCCATGGCACCTTGGGTTGAATATTAAACACAACCTAAAACAGGTGATCACCATGAGCAACACCCTAGTGAAAAAACTCAATGTGAAAAAGATACTGCTAAGCCTTGGCGCTGTAATGGTGCTGCTTGCTGGTGGCTGGTATGCGTTATTTGGCTTAAAACCCTACAGTGTTAGCGCAAGTGAGATAACGCAGCGTTATGCTTACACCTTATCGCAACCGGTGGACGTAACACTGCAGCGCGATAACGCCGATGATCAAAGCAACGGCTACCACGTTTCCTACACCAGCTTTGACGGCGCCAAAGTGAATGGCTATCTGCGTTTACCAAAGCGCTCTGAAAACAGCACTGCAGCTTTGCCGGTGCTAATCGGTGCCCATGCCATGGGGCGCTCGTACCAGCGCTGGTGGCTGCCCAGTTACAAAGCGCGGGCCACCCGGGAAAGCACCGATCAGATTACTGCCTTGGCACTGGCAAAAGGCTATGCAGTGGTCACCATTGATGCCCGTAACCACGGTGAACGCAAAGATCCTGCACACAGTATCGCTGATATTATTCATAATCTGCACTGGTGGGGCGAGCGCGAACCCTACGAGGCTATGCTGATAGATACGGTGCGCGACCACCGGGTGTTGCTGGATTGGCTTGTGACTCAACCGCAGTTTGATGCTAAACGGATTGATGTCACCGGCTACAGTATGGGCGCGCATGTCAGTTTATTGCTGGCGGCAGTGGATGACAGAGTTAATCGGGTCGCGGCTATGGTGCCGCCCCATATCAACAATTACACAGCCATAGTGGCACCACTGAATATGCTGACTGGTTTACACGATAACCCGGTGCTATTGTTTAGCGCCAATGATGATGAATATGCCAGTAAAAAGCAGAACAAAACCTTATTTGATGCCTTACCTCACAGCGACAAACAGCACCATGTGTTTGACGGCGGCCATGTGTTGCCAGCAAGCTATGTTCAGCATTTCGAGATCTGGTTGTAATGACAACGGCAGCTAAACTGACGGTATTAGTAATTGAAGATAATCAAGCGATACAGGCGAATATCGCCGATTATTTTGCCATGCAGGGGGTGGTGGTGGATTTTGCCCTTAATGGCCGCCAGGGCGTGGAGTTGGCTTTGGCACACTATTACGATGTCATCGTACTGGATTTAACGCTGCCACAGTTAGATGGCCTGGATGTCTGCAGTTTGTTGCGACAAAACGCCAACCGACATATCCCTGTGTTAATGCTTACGGCGCGCGATAGCCTGCAGCACAAGCTGGACGGCTTTGCCGCCGGGGCCGATGACTATTTGGTTAAGCCTTTTGACCTTGCAGAGTTGTGGGCCCGCGTGCAGGTGCTGGCCAAGCGTCACCTGCAGCAACATCACACGCTGACGCTGGGTAATATCCGGCTAAACCGGCATCTGCATCAGGTGCACTGTGATACTAAACTGCTGGCGCTAAAGCCAATTGGGTTTCAGCTGCTGAGTATATTGCTGGAAACTTATCCGCGGCCGGTTAGCCGCACTGAGCTGTGCAGCAAGATTTGGGGCGATGAACCTACTGAGTCAGACGCGCTGCGATCGCACTTGTATCAGTTGCGTAAAACCCTGCAACAGCATGGGGCGTCGGTAAGCATTGAAACCCAACTAGGCGTGGGTTTTGCGCTTAAAGCGGTGCCTGCCGTATGACAGTGCTATCACTGCAGCGGCGTATTTTGCTCACCTTTGTCGCTAGCTCGGCGTTGGTAGGGCTACTGTTTGGCGCCAGCGCTATGATTTTTGCTTACCACACTGAAGATCAGCTGTTTGAAACCTTACTGCAAGCCGAAGCGACTTATGCTGAGCAGCAGTTAGCGGCGGGGCGCGAAGTACAGCCACGCCTGCCGTTTATCCGCTATGCCAGCGATATTGCCGTACTGCCACAGCCGATCCAAACCCGGTTGCAACAGACACCCGAACGGCGCGAATTTGCGCTTGAGCAGGGCCAGCACTACCATCTGATGCCGCTGTCGCGCGGCTTTTTGCTGGCCGATGTGACTGAACAGCTGATTGTCAGAGCAATACGGCCGCAGCTGGCAGAGTTTTTACTGCTGCTGCTCGCTGTTGTGCTACTGAGTGCTGCCGGCTTTGCCTATGTGTTGGCAAGGCGGGTGCTTAAACCTTTGCACAAATTAACACAGCAGGTCGATAGCACGGCCCTGCAACCCGACAAGGCAGTAAGCGGTTTTGCCGACGACTTTGCCGCTGACGAAATTGGCCGCTTAGCCCAGGCGCTGCAGGTGGCCTGGCAGCGGGTGGCTGAGTTTATCAGCCGCGAGCAGCAATTTACCCAGGACGTGTCACATGAGCTGCGCACACCGCTCACCGTGATGCAAGGCGCCCTGACCTTACTGCAACATGGCCCGTTAACCGCGCAACAACAGCAATATGTGCAGCGCCTGCAACTTGCCCAGCAGCAAATACACCAGACCATAGACACCCTGATGCTGTTGGCACGAGAGCAGTTGCCAGCCGCTGTGCCGGTAGCACTGCTGCCCGTGGTACAGCAAAGTGTGTTGCAGCAGCAGGCCAAGTTAGCCGGCAAAGCCATTCGGTTGGAGCTGGATATTGCGCCCTCGGCACAGCTGATAATGGATCCGATGTCGCTGCTAATGCTACTGAATAACCTGATTGGCAATGCCTTTGACTATACCGCAGCAGGGGTTATCCGCATCAGCTTTGCCGCACAGGTACTAACAGTGCAGGATAGCGGGGCTGGGATAGATGAGCAGCTGCAATCGCAGGTATTTAACAGCGGTATTAAAGGTGCCAATAGCACCGGTATGGGCGTTGGTTTGTCGCTGGTAAAACGCTTGTGTGATAAATGGCATATTGCTTATCAGCTACACAGTGATAACTCAGGTACCTGTATCCGTTTAACCTTTCGCTAAAATACTCTGGTCAGACCAATTGATTGGCTGTTTTCCTGTTGTGCACTTTCCAGAGTTATTACTCTAACTATTTTCCGCTTTTGCCTTTGCATAGATTCTCTGCTTTATTTACTTGTTATGCAGAAACTGCTACCGTATCGCCACTAAAATTAAATTGGTAATACCAATTTACACTAAGCCTGTAAAACGAACAAAATCACGGGCGCCAACAGGAAAAACATCACGGCATGGCAGATTTCACCATTAAACCGGCTAAGCTTTCAGACCGCATTGTCGAGCAACTGGAAAACATGTTGCTGGAGGGCAGTTTTGCGCCGGGGCAAAAGCTGCCGCCCGAGCGGGATTTAGCACTGATGTTTGCCGTATCGCGGCCATCACTGCGCGAGGCGATTCAGAAACTGGAAGCCAAAGGGCTGGTGAACAGGCGCCAGGGCGGCGGCACTTATGTTTGCGACAATTTGGCCGTGGGTTTAACCGATCCGCTGTTTGAACTGATTGGCCGCCACCCGGAGTCGCAGTTTGATTTGCTGGAGTTTCGCCACGCGTTAGAAGGTATTTGCGCCTATTACGCGGCGCTACGTGGCACCGCAGCCGATTTTGCCCAGATTAAAAAGCATTACGATGCCATTTGCGCCGCGCAGCAGCTAAATGATGTTGAGCAGGAAGCTAAAGCGGTCGGCAGTTTTTATCTGGCGGTGGCAGAGGCATCACACAATGTGGTGTTGCTGCATTTAGTGCGCGGTTTAACGCCGCTGGTCGAGCAGAATATCCGGGTAAACCTGGAAACGCTGAAACAAAAAGACGGCATCGGCGCCAAGTTAAATGCGCACCGGCAAACACTCATGCAGGCGGTGATTAACGGCAAGCCCGAGCAGGCGCGCCAGGCCAGTAACGATCATTTGGCCTTTATTGAAGAAGCCATGCTGGATGTGGGTAAAGAGCGCTCGCGTATTGAGCGCTCGTTACGTCGCAGCCAGCAGGGTTAATTATTTTACTAACGCAGCGGCGCAACCATAGCGCTGGCGTGCACAACCAAAGGAAACTTCGATATGTCTGAAGTCAGTAAAGTTGACATCGACGCTCTGGAAACCAAAGAGTGGCTTGAAGCGCTGGAATCGGTAGTTCGCACACAAGGGGTAGAGCGGGCGCAGTTCCTGCTGGAAAAAGTGCTGGAAGAAGCCCGGTTAGAAGGCGTAGACATGCCAACCGGCGTTACTACCAACTACATCAACACCATTCCGCCGCAGCAAGAGCCGGCTTACCCGGGCGATGTGAACTTAGAGCGACGTATCCGTTCGGTGATCCGCTGGAACGCCATTATGATCGTGCTGCGTGGCTCGAAAAAAGAGCTGGACTTAGGCGGGCACATGGCGTCTTACCAGTCTTCAGCGGCATTTTATGAAACCTGCTTTAACCACTTCTTCCGCGCACCGAACGACAAAGACGGCGGCGATTTAGTGTATTACCAGGGCCATATTTCACCGGGCATTTACGCCCGTGCTTTTGTTGAAGGCCGTTTAACCGCCGAGCAATTAGACAGCTTCCGTCAGGAAGTAGACGGCAAAGGCTTATCGAGCTATCCGCACCCGAAATTAATGCCGGAGTTCTGGCAGTTCCCCACCGTATCGATGGGGTTAGGCCCAATTGCTGCCATTTACCAGGCGCGTTTCTTAAAGTATTTAAACGGCCGTGGCTTAAAAGACACCAGCGCGCAGCGCGTTTATGCCTTTTTGGGCGATGGCGAGATGGACGAGCCGGAATCACGTGGTGCTATCAGCTTTGCCGCGCGCGAGAAGCTGGGCAATCTGTGCTTTTTAATTAACTGTAACCTGCAGCGTCTCGACGGCCCGGTAATGGGTAACGGCAAGATCATTCAGGAATTAGAAGGCCTGTTCCGTGGCGCTGGCTGGAATGTGATCAAGGTAGTGTGGGGCCGTGGCTGGGATAAACTGCTGGCCAAAGACACTACCGGTAAGCTGTTACAGCTGATGAACGAAACGGTCGACGGCGATTACCAGACCTACAAAGCCAACGACGGTGCCTATGTACGTAAGCACTTCTTCGGCCGCTATCCGGAGACGGCTGCGCTGGTTGCCGATATGACCGATGAAGAAATCTTCGCGTTAAAACGTGGTGGCCACGAGCCGTCAAAACTGTTTGCCGCCTTTAAAGCGGCGCAGGCCTGCACCGATAAACCAACGGTAATTTTAGCCAAAACCGTTAAAGGTTACGGTATGGGTGAAGCGGCTGAGGGTAAAAACATTGCCCACCAGGTGAAGAAAATGGATATGACGCATGTGCTGCAACTGCGCAAGCGTCTAGGCCTGGAAGATTACATCAGCGAAGAGCAGGTCAATGAGCTGCCGTACATTAAACTGCCGGAAGGCTCGCCAGAGCTGGAATACCTGCATGTACGGCGTAAAGCCCTGCACGGTTATACTCCGGTACGTTTGCCTAACTTTACCAAACCGCTGACCTTACCAGAGCTAAGTGCTTTTGACGGCCTGCTGGAAGAGCAAAAGCGTGAAATTTCTACCACTATGGCTTATGTGCGGGCGCTGAATATTTTGCTGAAAGATCAGCATATCGGTAAGCAGATTGTGCCCATTATTGCCGACGAAGCCCGTACCTTTGGTATGGAAGGCTTATTCCGTCAAATCGGTATTTATAACCCGGGTGGTCAGAACTACACGCCGGAAGACCGTTCAGTGGTTAGTTACTACAAAGAAGACACCGGCGGCCAGGTATTACAGGAAGGTATCAACGAGTTAGGTGCTATGTCGTCCTGGGTGGCGGCGGCAACGTCGTACAGCACCAACGATTTACCGATGATCCCGTTTTACATCTACTACTCGATGTTCGGTTTCCAGCGCGTGGGCGATATGGCCTGGCTGGCCGGTGACCAACAAGCACGTGGCTTCCTGTTAGGCGCCACTGCAGGGCGCACTACGCTAAACGGCGAAGGTTTACAGCACGAAGATGGCCACAGCCATATTCTGGCCGGCACCGTGCCAAACTGTATTTCGTACGACCCAACTTATGCCTATGAGCTGGCGGTGATCCTACAAGACGGTATCCGCCGCATGTACGGCCCAGAGCAGGAAAACATTTATTACTACATCACGGTAATGAATGAAAACTACCACCACCCGGCCATGCCAAAAGGCGCCGAAGAGGGTATCCGTAAAGGTATTTACAAGCTGGAAAGCTTAAACGGTGACCGTGGTAAGGTGCAGTTAATGGGCTCGGGCACCATTTTAAATGAAGTGCGTAAAGCGGCGGACATCTTAAGTAAAGATTACGGTGTGGCGTCAGATGTGTACTCGGTTACTTCGTTTAACGAGCTGGCGCGTGATGGACAGGACTGCGAGCGCTTTAACATGCTTAACCCGGATGCGAAGGCGAAAACGCCTTACATTGCCAGCGTAATGGGTACAGCGCCGGCCATTGCCGCTACCGATTACATGAAAAATTATGCTGATCAGGTACGGGCCTTTATGCCTGCGGTGTCATACAAGGTGCTGGGCACCGACGGCTTTGGCCGCTCGGACAGCCGTGAAAACCTGCGCCGTCACTTTGAAGTAAATGCCCACTACATAGTTGTTGCGGCACTGACTGAGCTGGTGAAGCAAGGCGAGTTGAAAAAATCGGTAGTAAGCGATGCGATTAAGAAATTTGGCATCGATACCGGCAAAACCAACCCGCTGTACGCATAAGAGGATTATTCATGACTATTGAAATTCATGTTCCGGATATTGGTGCAGATGAAGTTGAAGTCACCGAAATTCTGGTAAAGGTGGGCGACAAGGTCGCCGCCGATCAGTCACTGTTAAGTGTTGAAGGCGACAAAGCGTCGATGGAAGTGCCTGCGGCTGAGGCCGGTGTGGTAAAAAGCATCAACGTAAAAGTAGGCGACAAGGTAAAAACCGGCAGCCTGATCATGACCTTTGAAGGCGAAGGCGCCGCACCGGTAAAAACAGAGGCCAAAGCCGAAGCTAAAGCTGAGTCGAAAGCCGATGCAGCTCCTGCCAAGCAAAGCGGCGCTGCAGTGCAGGATGTGAAAGTACCGGACATTGGCGGTGATGCGGTAGAAGTAACCGAAATTATGGTGAAGGTAGGCGATACCGTTGCCGCTGACCAGTCACTGCTTAGCGTAGAGGGCGATAAAGCCAGTATGGAAGTGCCGGCACCTTTTGCTGGCAAGGTAAAAGAGATCAAAATCAGTGTCGGTGACAAAGTCTCTACCGGCAGCCTGATTATGTTATTTGAAACCGAGGGCGGTGCTGAGGCAGCGCCTGCATCTGAAGCCAAAGCTGAAACAGCAAAAGCTGAGCCTAAAGCGGAAGCCGCACCGGCAGCAGCTGCCCCTGCGGCAAGCTCTGCGCCAGCAACAAACGATGGCTTTGTGGAGAACAGCGCTTATGCGCATGCGTCACCGGTTATCCGCCGTTTAGCGCGCGAATTTGGCATTAACCTGGCCAAGGTGAACGGCACAGGCCGCAAAGGCCGGGTGGTAAAAGAAGACGTACAAAACTACGTTAAGCAGCTGGTAAAACAGGTTGAAAGTGGTGCTGGTGCCGTATCTGGTGCCGCTTCCGGCGCAGGAAGCAGCATGGGTTTTGACTTAATCGCCTGGCCAAAAGTCGACTTTGCCAAATTCGGTGAAGTCGAAGCCAAACCGCTGTCACGTATTCAGAAGCTGTCAGGTGCCAACCTGCACCGTAACTGGGTGCGCATTCCGCATGTTACCCAGTTCGATGAAGCCGATATCACTGGCCTGGAAGAGTTCCGCAAAGAGCAAAACGCGCTGGCAGATAAGAAAAAGATGGGTGTTAAGTACACGCCGCTGGTGTTTATTATGAAGGCAGTAGCCAAGGCGCTGGAAGAATTCCCCACCTTTAACAGCTCACTGTCGGATGATGGCGCCAGCTTAATTCTGAAAAAATATGTGCATTTAGGCATAGCGGTTGATACGCCAAATGGCCTGGTGGTGCCGGTAGTGCGCGATGTAAACAAAAAAGGCATTATCGAGCTGTCGCGCGAGCTGCAGGATATCTCTGTTAAAGCGCGTGAAGGCAAGCTTACCGCCAGCGATATGCAGGGCGGCTGTTTTACCATTTCAAGCTTAGGCGGTATTGGCGGTACAGCGTTTACGCCTATCGTTAACGCGCCGGAAGTGGCTATTTTAG
Organism: Rheinheimera fenheensis; assembly: GCF_039871805.1. Classification (NCBI taxonomy): domain Bacteria; kingdom Pseudomonadati; phylum Pseudomonadota; class Gammaproteobacteria; order Chromatiales; family Chromatiaceae; genus Rheinheimera; species Rheinheimera fenheensis. Next base: position 254,095 of record NZ_JBDPJM010000002.1, on the reverse strand, counting down.
GTGTGTCAAAATCTGATATTAAACCTAAATGGAATGGTAAAGAGTTTGAGCCTAAGCTGATGCTGCCGCTGAGTGTATCTTACGATCACCGCGTTATCGACGGCGCACTGGCAGCACGCTTTACCGCCACCCTGGCCAGCTATTTAGCCGATATTCGCCAGATCATTATGTAAAGTGCAGCCTTACGGCAGAGAAAACTGCCGTAAGGCGAAAATCTTAGGTTACACAGCGGCGGCTGTGATGTTAAAATTCCGCCACTTTTTTCGCCTGACAGCCTTACCCTACAGCGGGCTGTTGGAAAATCGGTCCGATAATGAAAGGTAATACGATGAGCAACGAAATCAAAACCCAAGTAGTGGTGCTGGGCGCCGGCCCTGGCGGTTACTCTGCAGCCTTCCGTGCAGCAGATTTAGGTTTAGAAGTTACCCTGGTTGAAGCCCGCAGCACCTTAGGTGGCGTGTGCTTAAACGTAGGTTGTATTCCGTCAAAAGCCTTATTACACGTTGCTAAAGTGATTGACGATGCCCGCGAGATGGCATCACACGGCGTGACCTTTGGTGAGCCGAAAATCGATTTAGATAAAATCCGCGATTGGAAAGACAAGGTTATCGGTCAGCTGACCAACGGCCTGGGCGGTATGGCCAAAATGCGTAAAGTGAAGGTTGTAAACGGCTACGGTAAATTTACCGGCGCCAATACCTTACAGGTTGGCGACACCAAAATTACCTTTGAACACGCCATTATCGCCGCAGGTTCAGAGCCAGTAGCACTGCCGTTTATTCCAAAAGATGACCCACGTGTTATCGATTCAACCGGCGCACTGGAATTAAAAGACATCCCTGGCGAAATGCTGGTATTAGGTGGCGGTATCATCGGCCTGGAAATGGGTACTGTATACCGTGCGCTGGGTTCAAAAGTATCGGTAGTAGAATTTGCGGATCAGTTAGTGCCAGCAGCCGATGCCGACATCGTAAAAGCCTACACTAAGTACAACAGCAAAAACTTCAACATCATGCTGTCTACCAAGGTAACGGCAGTTGAAGCGAAAAAAGACGGCCTGTATGTCACGTTTGAAGGCAAAAACGCGCCGGCAAATCCAGTTCGTTACGACAAAATCCTGGTTGCCGTTGGCCGTAAGCCAAATGGCGCGTTGTTAGATGCCGCCAAAGCCGGTGTTAACGTAGACGAGCGCGGCTTTATCAATGTAGATAAGCAACTACGCACCAACGTGCCACACATTTACGCTATCGGTGACGTTATCGGCCAGCCAATGTTAGCGCACAAAGCGGTACACGAAGGCCACGTAGCGGCCGAGGTGATCTCTGGCCTGAAGCATTTCTTCGACCCACGTTGCATCCCATCAGTGGCTTATACCGATCCGGAAATGGCCTGGGTAGGGGTAACTGAGAAAGAAGCGAAAGAGCAGGGCTTAAAAGTAGAAACCGCCACCTTCCCATGGGCAGCGTCTGGCCGTGCTATCGCCTCAGCCCGCACTGAAGGCTTCACCAAGCTGATTTTCGACAAAGAAACCCACCGTATTCTGGGTGGCGCTATTGTCGGTATCAACGCCGGTGAAATGCTGGGTGAAATCTGCTTAGCGGTAGAGATGGGTGCAGACGCAGAAGATATCGCGTTAACCATCCATGCTCACCCAACACTGAACGAGTCTATCGGTTTAGCGGCAGAGATTTACGAAGGTTCAATCACCGACCTGCCAAACCCTAAAGCGAAGAAGAAGTAATTTTTCTACGTTAAGTGTTTAGTACAAAGGCCGCATCGCGGCCTTTGTTGTAATTAAGGTTATTACGCCATGAAGAGAGTACTAGCCGTTGTATTGTTAATTTCAGCCTGCAGCACATCAGCAACCAATTATCCTTATCTTGGCTGTCAGTGGTTTATCCCTGCAGAGTATAAAAAGATTTCAGATAACGAATACCGCAGACTACCATCAGCAAATGAACCCGAACGCTCATTTAGCTCTGTGATGTTTACCAGCGTGACGCCACAACATCTGGATACCTATGTTGAGCTGGAGAAGCTTGCAGATACCGAGGTTCTGGTGGTTTCACACCCGGCCACAAGCGATCTAAGTTTTAAATCACTGTTCGTTAATCGAAAAACCAGGCTTGGCAGCACTCTTAAAAGCGATACTTTATTAGTATCGAAAGACGGCTTAGCAGTATCAATGCTGGACGTTACGCCAACAGATAGCTTTCACATGACCAGCGCTTGCGTACCTGCACAGGTAGTAGAACAGCATTACGCTGTGCAAAAGCAACTGGAACAGGGTATTAAATCGTTTCTTGAAACTGATCATGGCCTAAACATCTTAGTACCGGCGCAAAACTGATTGTGATGAGAAAAAAGCTCGCCAAGCTGTTATTCCTAAAACGGAATATAACCGCCGCGCGGAATAAACAGGCTTTGGTTATTTTTATCGGTGTTTTCATTTCAAGCGGCGTTATGGCTGAGATGGCATTTAAGCAGCAAAGCGAGTTAAAGCTGTTTCAGCATTATGCGCAGGCCAGCTGTTTAGCCACCGCATTTCCTCAAGGTGAAATTTACGACCAGGCAGTAAGTGCGTTAAATGGCTATCGCGAGTTTGGCGATATGCCGCTTGAGGCCTATGAAGAGTTGATTGCGCCAATACAGCAGTGGCTGCAAAAAGATTATGCCACCCAAGCGGGTAAACAAAATAACCTGATGAAATGCATCGATCTTGCTGAGTCGGAACAAGTAACTGAGATCTTTCGGGCTCAAGGCGAAGCGCTTAAAAATCAACAATGAATCGACCTAAATCGGTTACCCTGTAACAAGCCTTCATCAAACAGAGCTTTAGATTAATGCCGAAACGTCTTACTGCCGCCTTGTTGTGCATTTTAATACCGCTGGTAGACAGCTTATTTCTGGGTAATGTGTTTGGCCTTCAATGGCACAGCCCGGCTTTGATGTACAAAGCCAGTGTATACCTTATACCGGTAAAGTTGCTGCTTACTATTATTGGCCTGGTGCTGTTGCTGAAATCACCTATAGCCGGTGCGATGAGGTATGTAAAAGGAATTGTGATAGCCCTTGGGGTGTTGCATGCCTGTATGCTGGCGCTGGTGTGTTTGCTGTATCTGCTGCTGGGTGATAAATCAGGTTTTTACCGCCACAACGGCAATATTCAACTTTATACTGCGGATACCGGGGCGATGGGCAAAACCTATCATTATTTTTCCTACCTGTGCCGCGGTAAATATGGCTTTTACACCCTGGTGCCGATTAGCCGGGAAGACTGGCTGGAGCAGTTTAGCTTTCAGCAGAGTGGTGATCAACTGGTGATTACACAGCAGCTTGATGGCGAGGCTAACACGCTAAGCCGCCCGATCCCGATAGGTAGCTGCGACCAATAAACACGTTTAGCATCTGTTAAACCCGGTGCTGCGCAAACTGCATATGCAGCAGTTTGGTGCTTAGTAAAATACGCGCAAATTATCTGCATATGCAATTAACATGACTTTGCTGCTAGTTACCTAACAGCGGATCTTGAGTATGAACCAAACGACAAAAGCAGCCTGTAGATCTGTGGTGTGGTTTTTCGGATCAATCACAACTTAGTGCATTCTTCTGAATAAAGCTTTCAATATCAAAGTGGTTTACCTCGTCCAGAATTTGGCTTTTTGTGCCGATATGAAAGCCGCGAAAGTGGATGTCGCAACCTAGCGCTGAACTGCTGTAAACTCCCGGCCCGCCGCCAAAAATGTAGGTTGTATTGTCTTGATACGCTTGCTCTGGATCTATGCTGGTTAACCAACGCGCGGTGATCTCAGTAAGCTGCTCTGGCGTGTCCTGGCGGAAGAAGCGCAGTTTGTCCGTGGCAATAACACCTTCGCTAATGTTACCTTGTGTTAACAGTACGCCGTTTGCCGGGATCTGGTATTGGCGGGCATCACCTTGATATTGCAACGGTTCACCGCGGGATTGCGCAAATATCACATAGAAGGCGCCAACATATTTAGCCGGCAGTATGTAATGTTCAGCCTCGCGTTGTTGCACTGTCTCGCTGCAGGCGGTTAGAGAGTAGCTAAGTAGTACCGCGGCAACGCTACACAGAAAAATGCTTTTGATATCAGATAAGGCAAAAATTGTTTTCATCGGTTGAAACATCCATCCAGCGAAAAGTTTTCAACCACCATACAGCGGCGATCATTTGGGTTCATGGCCAAAAATTTATGGTTCCAGCTGTTTATGTTTTGGTACCGTAATGTGCTGCTGTGGCTGGCGCGCCGGGCCAGTTCATCACCGACAGTTTCCATAAAATTGCCATGGACATCAATAGGTATGCGTAATGCACAGACAATCATTGGATAGTCCAAATTTAATGCTAGTGTGACCGGAGCCGCCCCTTTTCTTACGTGTACGCCGATAAAAATTTTCTGTCCACTTGGATCCGTAATGAAGGCTTCGCAGTTTGGAAAACCATCGCCAGTGATATACACCACTAAATCGATGTGGTGGTTAAGCCGATCGATGTCCATTTTAATTTGATATTTCACGTCTAAACGGGGCACATATGATGTGCCGACAGATCTTTGCATCTGTTTTGATAGCGGCATAGCATGATTAACGCCCCAATAATGACCTGTAACCGAAAAGTGCTTTACATATTGCCGTGGTGAAGTGCCATTAAATTCCCGTAATTCATGTCGCGGCGCAAGTTCACCCTGATAGTCTTCTGTTTTATCGCTCCATGGTGCCTTTGACGGATCAGAGCGTGTTGTTTGCGCATAGGATGAGTTATGAGTGTTGAGTTGGAATATGTGCCAAATTCGGGAAGTCACCGCACCAGTGCCGCTGGACTGCAATGAGAAACCACGATTATCACCCTCAAACATCATACCGCTCCAGCCAAAGGTCTTTTCCGGATGGAATGAGCGAATGTTAAATTTATACTCGGCAAGGCTCGCTACAGACCGATTTAGCATGATCAAGTCCCTTTTTAGGTAGCTAAAATGTAAATTAGTTGTAATTTACAGCTGTGCGGGAATTTTGTCTATGAAAACGTTTACTCAGAAGCCTGGGCAGATACTGTTGCATCGGTCGGTCTAGCTTGAGGTTATTTATGGGGGCTGATTTTAAACATAATTTTATACGTTTATTTTGAAAAAATATTGTGTTCGTTATGTAGTCGTTAAGGTATATTACGCTGCTTTTTTGTACCACTCTTAGCGCGTGCCGTATGGTAAAACCTAATAACTACCAATAGCCGCAGAAAAGGATATTGCACAGGAATTTTGTATGAGATGGAAATTAGGCTTGCTGAGTTGTTTTATGCCTGTATTGTTTGGCTGCTCTGGCGGTAATAGCTCAGACGATGAGCTGGCACTACAGCTGACCAACCCCGTCATTACCGTTAATGGAGACATGCTGGTTAGGCAGAATGTTAAGCTGCTGATTGGTACTACCAATTATAAATACAATAGTTTAAACCATGCTTCGTTTGATTTGCAGGTGCAGCATCCGGTAATAACAGGAACAGATATCAGTGTTGAAGATGGCAAAGTGTATGCCTTGTTATTTGTTCATTGGGGTTATCCGTCTGTGGATCGCAACGCGCCAACCCGATTAGCGCTACCTGCTACTTTGCATGCCTGTTCTGAAGATTGCACTAAAGCCTTCAAAGGGGCGCCTGCCCAGTTAACTATTAATCTTAATTTTAATCCTGCCGATGTTGATGATGTCCCTGAGCAGCTGACTTTCTCTTCCGCAGAAGCCGGGGATGCGGCTTGGTTAGAGTCAACAACCGAGTTTAAAATAAATAATACCAGCACAGAGCCTTTGCATAGTGAGCTGACAGGGTTTGATGAAGCTTTGATATATGAAGCATCACTCAGGTTAAAAGAGGGCAGTGCTGATACTTACCAGTTAAATCTGAGGTTTGCCAATCAAGCGTATTTGACCAACGAGCTGCACAGTGGTGATGTTTCAATGCGTTTTTGCTATGACCGTTTTTGTGATTTCCCGGTTAAGGATGGGGAGAAGCAAATCGCCGTTGCTTATAATCAGCTGGGTGAACCGTTTAAAAGTTATCCTGAGCTGAATGTGGTAGAGCAGGTGCTGCCTTCGAAATTCAACATCCGCCTGGAAAACCATTTGTTTGCCAGCAATGACATTTTTATCGGCTATCGCACAGAAAATGGCGAACACACGCTGGTGAGCTTTGAGCTGGATACCAAAACCGTTACTGAGCAAACTATCGAAGGTGATCTTTACAACGCAAAATCAGGGGCTGGTTATCTTGTCGTAACCGACAGTGAGCTGACCGCTACTGGTATGCAATATCAGCACAATATATATAAATGGGCAGGTAATGAAGTTGGTTTAACCGATAGTTTTAATTCAGATTTTACAATTACGGCAATGAGTTTCTATAACGATGCTGTCTATTTTCAAAGTAACGATAGTATCTCGCCTTATCGTTACGTCATCAACTCAGCCGCAGTGCCTGAGAATGGCAGACTACATGTGGATCAGACAACAGTGGTAAATGAAAATTCGGGCGACCTGTATTCATTCTATAATGCTGACGAAATACTGGTTAGCCGCTGGTCTGTTGCTGGCTCCGAACCTACAGAAATATACACATCGAAGCCAATTGATAGTGCAGCCCCGTGCAACATGATAAGCAAACTGCTTGGTAATCACTTGCTCACGTCGTGTGGTGAAGTATTTACTTTGAGTGATGTTCCGTCGAATGAGTTTAATACAAAAACTCTTCTCCCACTGCCGGAAACGCACACAATTAATTCTGTTGCATATAATGAGGTATTGCAGAATTTTGTCTTGGTTTTACATCCAAAAGATAATGATCACTGCAACCCTATAAAGCAATACTGTAGTTTAATTATTCAGCGTTATGATTCTAGAACACTTGCTTTGATGGATGAATTTGGTTGGTCTGAACAAAAGCACAGCATGTTGCAAAGAGTATTGTATCCCTCTGTCAGGACGTTTTTTAATAGTGCTGGTGATTCGCTATATATATATGAAAATTCATCAGCGCCTGAAGAGAACGATAAATTGTATCGCATCGAGCTTCCAGCCTATTAAAAGGTTCTAACAATATCTAGTGAAGGCTGCTAAGGCGGCCTTTATACAATCCTCAATCAGCATCGGATTTAATTAAACCGCACCTGCTGCAAATGCGGGTTTTGCACCGTGACTTCCAATAGCGCGATGTCTTCCAGCAGCACTTGCTGCTTGGCTTGATGCTGCTGGATAACTAAACATTCCTGTCGCTGATCGTTGTAGCGGGTGGTGAGTGCCGTGCCGGTGAGCACGGCGCCTGAGCTTAGTGTGAGCTTAAGCGGGTAGTGGTACAGACAGACAATTTCAATATAGTCATGTAAGTCGCACTTAAGCATAGCTGCCTCCTAAGCGAATACGGTCACGGTTTGCCGGCTGATGGCGGCCAGCTTGCCATCGGGTTGCCACAGCTTGGCAGAAATATGGTGATAGCCATCAGCACCGTAGTCAATCTCGGCCAGGTAGCGCCACCAGTCGGTATTGCTAAAGGGTAAATCATGCGCGATAAATTCGATAGTCCATGTCAGTGAGCTGGCCGGTGCTGGTTGGTTAAGTAAGGTTAGGCTAACCGGAGGCCAGGCGTCTACCAGTGCCAGTAGCTCCAGTATGCCGGCTTGTTTGCTCTCGTTGCCGGCCATGCGAATGTCACCGCCCAGTTGGCGTAGCGGGCTGGCGCTGAAGGGCAGCTGTCCGTGGGCAATGCGGTAATCAAAGTGGGTGGTAAATTCGGGTACCGGGCCTTGTTTTGGCAGTGTCAGACTGTTGTCGGTTTGCCACTGTGGCGCGGTATCGGCACTCAGCTGGTGGGCCGACGGGCGGGCGGCACCAAAACTGGCCAGCAGCACCAGGGCGACCTGGTTGTCTTGCACTATGTCTACCTGCGCTTGTATAACCGATTTGCCCTGGCGCAGAATGCGCCGTTGTACGGCCGCTGGCCCGGCGTTTAACGGTGCAACGAAGGAGACTGACACCGAGCGCAGTGGCATGTTTTGTGGTATTACCGGCAGTAAGTGCGCCATTGCCAGCGCCGCGGCCATACCACCAAAGACCGCCCGGCCCTGGCCCCAACCAGCGGGTACGTCAATGGCCATGGTATCTGGCTTATCTGCGCCAAATTGCTGTATTACCTGAAAAAAATGCATAGTCGTATCTCGATTTTGTTTGGCGGTATTGTATCAGCACTGTGGCGCTACTTAGATGGCTAGCTTACGCCTTGGCCGGTAGCGCTGCCAGAGCAGCAAAATGCCGGTGAGGGTAAACAGCAAGGACGCGCCAGCGGTGGTGATAAGCAGCGGGTTATTAAAGTTGCTGCGGGTGTCGTAATCCATAATATGCAGCATCCAAAAAAAGTCGAACCAGCGCCAGCTGTCGGTGCGCACCCTAAGCACGGCGCCGGTGGCAGGGTCGAGATAAAAATGCGTGTTGTCACTGTCGTTAAACTGCAGCTGCCACAATGGCGTGGGTAAATGGCGTACTTCGGCAGGGGCTTGTTGTAGCAGTGTGATGCTACTGAGTGCAGCATCACCAATATATTGCGCTTGTGCCAGTTGGGCGATTTGCTGCTCAGACAGCGATGTGAGCAACCTGCCATCAGCACTGCTGTAACGATACTGCTTGGCGGCATCATCGACCACATACACCGGTATGGCGGTGAGTTGCTGCTGTTGGCTTAAGCTAAGCTGCTGGCTAAAGCTTAGTTGTGCCTCAAGGCTATGCTGTTTCAGCACTAAAGCCGGGCTTACCTGAGCCTGCTGCCAGTTAACACTGGGCTGCTGGCGTAAATGTTCGCCGCGCACTTGTTCAATTGGCAAGATGGCCATCACCAGGCCACTTAAAAACCACAACAAGATTTGCACGGCAAGAATCAGCCCCAGCCAGTTGTGCAGGCGGCGACAGCTTTTGAACATAACAGATTATCTCTTTAGCATAATCTGCTTATAACACCAGAAATCGTCAGCGAAAGTAAAGCGGCAAAATACAAAGCGGCAAAATGCCGCTTTGTTGGGTGAGTGAACTGCATGCGTAACTAGTACTGGCGGCTACGGCGGTTGTCGCGAATAAGCCACCAAATTAAATAACCGACAATAATAACCGGCAATACGGTAACTGCCAGGCTGATGGCTACGCCCAAAATGGCGCCAAAAATACCCATGGCAATACCAAAGGCCGCGGCCAGTATGGCCAGTACAGTGGGCAGGCAGTAAATGCCGACAATAATTAATAATACGATGGCGATTGTTCTGGTCATATTGATGTCCTTTATAACAGTGACGGTAATGACTATCTGACAATCAATTGCTGTGCCATTATTTATTTTATTTAAAATCATTAACTTATATTGAATCCTATTTGTGGGAGCATTATTTTCCCGCCTAACTTGGTGAAATTAACGATTTATTGGTGAAAACCCTAACCGCAAATGGCGGCCAAACAGGCTTGCTGTTAACATTTTTGGCTGTATATTTTTGCGGTTGCTGCTAGCATAGGGTCAGTTTATTTCAGGGATGACCAATGCGCGTTGTAGGACTAAGTTGTTTATTACTCTTGTTATTGTCGCCGCTGCTGTTTGCCCAGCAGCGTTTAAGCGAGGGCGCCTGTATTTTGCTGCTGCAGCAAATAGACCGCTTTAGCCAGCAAAAACAGAGCAGTAACTACCGCAACGCCAAACGCGAGTACGATTTATATTGCCAGCCAGTGGTACAACCCGCTAAGCTGCCGGTGGCCAAGCCAGTGGTAACAGCGCCGGTGCAGACCGCGCCAGCACCTACAGCGCAAGCGCGCGAAGCCGCAAAACCAAACCTGCCAGCACAGCCAATAGCACAGTCAACAACACTGCAGGCAGCACAGCCGCAAACAGCTGCTCATGATGCCACCTCGCAGACTGCCGCAGAGCAGCAGCCTGGCACGGATATCATAGTGCCAACTGAGGCGAAGGCTGAGACCACAAGGGTGGATACTGAAACTGTGGCTACTGCCCCCGTGGCTGCTGAAAATCCCGGCGATACTCACCAAACGGCAGAGTCAGCACCCCATACCGGTGCTGCACAAGCCATGCCGACACCGGCGCCAACAGTGGTACCCGCCAGCACTGATTCGCCAATAGCGCGCCAGAGCACTGAGACGTTATTGATGCGCATACTGACCAGTATTCCGCTGATAGCGGCCAATTTGGTGGCGTTGTTACTGCTGGTGTTTTTAATTACGTCCTGGTTTGGCCTTAACTTACCCGGTTTTAAAGGGGTGTTTGCAGAGTATAAGCTAAACCGGCTGCTACGCTGGCGCTTACCGGCGCAGTATCAGCACTTTCGTAAACTGAAATTGCTTACCAGTAAAGATGAGCCGGTGGTGGTTGATCACCTGGTACTCAGCCCCTTTGGTATTTTCGTCATCCTGGTAAAAAGTGATCGTGGCCGCATTTGGGGCAGTGAAACCCAGGCAAACTGGGTAAGGCAGTATTTTGGCCGCAAAAGCCAGTTAATGAACCCGCTGCATCAGAACTTTAAGAACACCGAAGCGGTGCGTAACTTGTTGCAGCTTAGCGCTTACGATGCCACCGAGCAGTTGCACTCGGTGGTGGCGTTTAACCGGGTGGCGAGTTTTGAGTCGGCGATGCCGGCAAATGTCTGTTATGTCGACGGCGTGGCCGCTTTTATTAAAAGCTTTACCCAGCCGTGCTTAACTGACGAGCAACTGCAACGCTTTGCGGCTGTGCTTAAGCAGGCCAGCACCGGCTAAGGCCCGATCCTGTAATAGATTAAAGCTTGGTAAGGTACAGCTCTACCTGCTGATAATACAGCCGGGTTAGCCCTTCAAAGCCAGAGTCGGTGCCAATAAATACCCAGATACTGCCATCACTGTTGCTGGTAAATTGCAGAGGTGTGCGCCCGGCGCCTACTACGGTTTTGCTGGCAAAACCCAAACCATCGCAGCTTAGGCCGTTAGCGGCAATGTCGCCGATAACCCGGCCATGGCTGCCATCCTGGCTCTGCTGGCCTTTGTCGACATTTAAATAATAGCCATCTTGCGCCGGTTGCTGTTCGGCATAGCCAAATTTCAGATAAACCGCTTCGCCGGGCGCACCGCCAATACCAACACAGCCCGCACCGGCGTTTGTCAGCAGCTGCACCGCGACCGACAGCTGATAACGGCTGGAGGGCTCAAGGCCGGTGATTTGCCGGCTGATGAACATAAATAAATCGTCACTGCGGTTCATGCCGGCCAGATAAAAGCCTTTGCCAGTAAAACCGGCGGGTAAGTCACGCAGGCCGCTGTCTAACTCGTAGATCTCGGCATTGTCGCTGTCATAGTCGGCAAAGCCAGCTTGCCACTGTTGGGTGCTTTGGCTGAAATTGTAATATTGGCCGTTTAGCGTGTTGGCGTCGTTGTTGCAGCCGCTAAGCAGCAACACGCAACCTGCCAGCACCGATGCACGAAAAAACATACTGTTGCTCCTTGCTTGGGAAATGCAACAAGCTTAGTGCGGCGGCGCTGGCCAAAGTGTAATTGATTGCAACCAATTTGAAGTTAAGTGTTAAGCCCGGTTAGCGCGGTTGCAGGTGCAGGCCGGCAATCATGCAGCGCAGTGAACCACCGGCGCTTTCAATACTGCTGACATCAAGCGGTAGCAGAGTGGCACTTTGCTCAATCAGGGCTTTTTGCTTTGTGGTTAGTGCAGCAAAGGCGGTGGCCGACAGCGCCAGCAGGTTGCCATTTTTGCCCTTAAGCTCAATAGCATTGCCACAAAACTGGTTGATCTGCTGCTGACTAAGCCGGATCAGCGTTTTACCGCTGGCGGCAAAATGCGCCAGTAACATGGCGTGCTGTGTCTGGGGCACCATATCTAAACCTATCAGCACAAACTGCTCGGCTAGGCACATTAATACATTGGTGTGATATACCGCTTGGCCTGCTGCATCGAAGGCATCAAATAATACAGCCTGATAGCCCAGTGTCTGGCAAAACTGGTTAAACAGCGTAGCATCGGTGCGTTTAGAGGCCACTGCATAAGCAATGCCCGCTTGCTGGTCCAGCACCATAGAGCCGGTACCTTCTAGAAAACGGCCTTGCGCAGCTTCACCTGTCAGATCAAGGTGGCGGCTTACTTTATAGTGCAGTTTGATAAAGTCGGTAATATCGCTACGTACCTCCAGCCGCCGGTTCGGGATATACATAGGGTAGGTTACCAACTCGCCAGTGCAGTGCGTGCTAAACCAGTTATTCGGAAACACTGAGTCTGGCGTTGTAGTGCCGGTATCTTCAAATAAATGCACGGTGACGCCCGCTGCACTGAGCGCATCCGCTGCAGCGCTGACCTGCTGGTAAGCCAGCGAACTTAGCTGTTGACCACCGGCAGCAACCTGAAAGGTATTGTCGGCCAGGGTGTCGGGGTTAGACTTAAAGTGGTGCGGCCGGATCATGACAATCTGGCTTGGGGTAATGGCTTTTGCGTTCATTTTTATAGCTTTATGTAGGGTTATTATTATTGGGTAGGCACCAGCTTAGCTGCGCCGGCGCACACTATAGCGCTGCTGTTTAAGGCTGTATAGCGAGCCAGGCACTGTGTCTGGTCTGATTAGCGTTTATATTGCGTAGGGCAATAGGCGCGGCTGATATCCGGGTGGCGCAGCTGTAAGTGCTTGCTGGCGCGGCCATGCACTCTGGCACGCCACATTTTAAATGATGATGGCTTAAGTTCACGCCGCATCAGCTTTATCACCGCGGCTTCATTTAACCCATACAGCTTTTCGATGGCTTCAAACGGGGTTCTGTCTTCCCAGGCCATCTCGATAATGCGCGACAGCTCGCTTTCACTAAAAGAGGCTGTCATGCGCTTACCGGTTTAATAAATTTATCGCCCAGTAGACCGGCATCCATATGGCCCACTTTGACATAAATCAGCGCGCCTTCCGGCCCGGTAAAAGGGGTATGTTCGCTGTAGCGCGGGTTTCGCAGCCAGCTGCCAGCCGGGTATTCGCCGTGCTCATCACGAAACAGGCCTTCAAGCACCAGAATTTCCTCGCCGCCCACATGGATATGGCGGTTAAATTGGGTATTGGCTGCCCAGCGTACCAGGGCGGTGCTAACACCATTGTGCTCGTGCAGCGGCATCACAGACAAACCGGGTACCAGGCCCTGACGCCAGCTTTGGTTTCGGGTATCGATAACCAGCTGCTTGCTATCGTCAGCGGCAAACTGCCAGAGTTTTACCAGCAAGGTACAGCCATTTTTGGAAAAAGGCTTATGCGAAGTGCCTGGTGGGTTACGTAAATAGCTACCGGCCGGGTAATCGCCGTGCTCGTCGCTAAACACCCCCTCTAAGACCAGGATCTCTTCACCGCCGTCATGGGTGTGGCTACTGTAACCGCTGCCAGGCGCATAGCGCACTATACTGGTGGCCCGCGCTACCTCGTCACCTGAGCGGTCTAGCATCATGCGGCTGACACCGGCAAGTGGCGAATCGACAAACTTGTATTCGCCAGGCAGTACTACCACCCGGCGCGAAAAGTCACTGTTTACTTGCATGCCAGCTTAACCAAAGTGGCAGAAGCACAGCTTGTTGCCGTCGGCATCTTTAACGTAAGCGCCGTAAAACGTGTTTTCAATGCGCTGACCCGGTGCACCATCACAGGTTGCCCCCAGTGCTATAGCCTTGCGGTACAGCGCATCGACTTTGTCTTTGCTGCCCGGCTGAAACGACACCATATTGCCGTTACCCGGATGCGCTGGCTCTTTGTTAAAAGGCTCGCACACTGCCAGCATCGGCTGTGCCATGCTTTTACCAAAAAAGGCAATACGGCCCATATCCAACAGGTTTTTGCCGCCCAGCTCGCCCAATAATTCGCCGTAAAAGGCTTTGGCTGCAGTTAAATTGTTCACACCCAGAGTAACGTAACTGATCATGGTTAAGCTCCATTAATTAAGTAAAAACGCATATGCCCGCACTATACGCGTCGGGCCGGGCTTTGGTGCAATGAAAATTTAAATAAAAGCTTAATCATCGCCGAACGTGGAGTTTTTATCGCTGTGCTGAATACGGTCAATGACAATAACCGCTGCCAGTAATTGTGTTGTCCACTGCGGCGCATAGATATCGACACCATAGCTGTCAGACCAACTGAACCACTTTTTTGAAATGCTGGCCATCAGCTTGCCGTGCTGGCGAATTTCATATTCGTGTTGCCAAAAATTGCCGGTCATTTCAACCTGGCCTTGTGGCGTAGTGATGCTAAAGCGGCTGGTCCAGAACGGCCAAAACTTTTTGCGGATCAGCCACTCGCTGCCGTCGCGGTTAAGTAACCGGCAGGCGGGCAGCAGCGTAAGGTACTTCCGTTTTATCTTTAATAGCTCACTGCCGTTATGGTCGAACAGGGTTTGGCTGCTGGATAAGCTAAACACCTTGCCTTTAACCGTGAAGGCAATACGGCCCTGCTCATCTTCAATAGTAAAGCTGTCGGTCAGGCTGAAGATTTTTTGCTTAATGCGGTATTTCATATTGGCTAACAGCTAATTAACGTTAGAGCTGATACTAAATTAGCCATCACCAAACACAATACAGAAAATGTAACCGGGTATGTCGTGATAAGGCCGAGCGGCAGTTTGTTTGACTGCCGCTACGTTGTTGCTTACGCCAGTGGGTAGGGCAAGCCATCTTTGCAGGTAAATTGTTTATTGCCTTTGTGGGCACAGCTTACCTGACGGCCGCTAATCATACTAAACCAGGTGCAATCCGGCTCTGACGTTTGCAGCTGAATATCATCAATGCTGGCTTTGTCCTGGCAGCCATTGATACCGCTGCGGTTTAAAATCAGCTCTACATGGCGACCGTTATTATTTAGCACAATAGAATTAGGTGCTTCGCGGTGGCCGCTAAGCGCAACAAACTGCGCCGGGTTTTGTAAACCGCTGGTTGTGCCGTCAGCAAAAAACGCCAGCAGCTGCTGGTAGTAAACCACATAGCTGCACACATCTTTGTGCGAGCCTTGCTGCAGTGGAAAGGTTTTATCTAAAAAGCCTTTAGAGTAATCCATCACCTGCTTAACATGGCGCTGATTCAGCTCGTTAATCACGCTAAGCTCGGTCGCCATCCAGGCAGTTGGGCTCTGTGATGGGCTGCTGTGTTGTTGGGCCAGTGTTGTCATGATGTCATCCTCGTCTCTTGTTATCAGGTACAGTGTGTAGCTTGTATTGCCATCGGTTAAAAACTAGTCTAGGCTAAAAATCAGCATAATTTCACAATAAAAATTTTACAGTGTGAATTTTACAAAATGAAAAACAGTAAAAGCCTGTTACGTAAGTCGCATTTTCTCGGCACTAAGATCAGAAATCTGAGAAAACGCAATAACTTAACCATGGAAGATTTATCGACCCGCTGCATTCGGGTAAACCCGGAATACGCGCCGTCGGTGTCCTATCTGTCGATGATCGAGCGCGGCAAACGCACGCCCGGCATTGAAATGCTGGAAGTGATCGCCGAAGTATTTCAAAAAGATCTGGACTGGTTTTTAGATGGTGAAGACGCCGGTGAAGACTTAACGCCAGAAAAAGGCAGCCGCGGCGGCATCAGCGGTATGGCTCTCGAGCCGGGCTTTCTATTCTCCAATGACATTTTGCAAATTGCCATACCGGAGATGTTGTCGCAAACCGGCACCAGCGGTAAGCAGTTTGCCCAGCTGCTCATTCGGGCACATCAGGAGCATCACCAAAACCATTTTCCCGAGCTGGAGCGCGCCGCCGAAGAGGTGGGCCAGAAGCGAATGCCGCTTAGTGTCGATGAGCTGTTAGCCATTACCAAACAACTGGGGCTAAAAATAAGCTGGTTTGACGAAGCACCGAAAGAGCTGTTGGATGAACTGGGTGTGTTATCAAAAAATGTCGCGACCTCGTTTTTTACGCCGCCCAACACCTTACATCTGAACACTTTGTTAAAGGCGTTTCCGACGCGGTTAAAGTATGAGCTGGCGGTGCATATTGGCCATAGCGTGCTGCACAACAAAGACGGCGTAAAAAGTAGCATGACGGTGGGCGGTGCGCATGATGATGAGTTATCGCATTCTACTGCGGTGCAGCCGCAGGACATTCTGCATGCCTGGCGCGATTTTGAATCAAGCTTTTTTGCTGGCGCACTGCTGTGCCCTAAGTTGCCGTTTCGCCAGTTATTAGACCGCAGCGGCTATGAGATCAGTAGCCATCAGCAAGCCGGGGTGTCGGCCTCGGTAGCGATGCGGCGCATGACGGCCGTTTCGCCTTACACCCACTGGCATTACTTTGATGCTTATACGCCGGGTAAACTTAAAGCGGTGTATCGTGGCAATGGCATACCACTGCCATGGGGTAATATGCGCAAAGTGGAAGACCCTTGCCAGCACTGGGCAGTGTTTCGCATGTTTGATGTCGATGGTGTGGCCAGCAGTGCGCAGTTATCCTTGTTGGATGTAAACGGTGCGCCGCGTATTTATTGCTGTGAGTCGACCAAAGTCAGCGATCTGGCCGGTAATAATCATGTGCTGTGTGCCGGTATCGATTTAAACCCGGCGCTGCTGGCGCAGGGGGTAGATGCTGACAGTATGGCGGCGGAGCTTAAGCAGCTTTGTGTCGGCAGCAGTGGCGGAGCTAAGGTGCCAAAAACCATACAAACGGCCCTGACCAGTGTGGCGAATATTCTGAATATTAACTGGGTGGCACGCAGCTTACAAAAACCGGCGCAACTGATTTGTGCCCGCGGTAATAGTTGCCCGCGGCAGCCCAGTTGTTATCAGTGTAATGGTTAGCGTAAATTCTCACCCAATAAGTGCAGGTTTTCATCCAGCAAGCCGCTCAGCAGCGCTTTGCCGCTGCTATCTACTTTAAACAGACCATAGCGTGCTTGCTCGTAAACGATGGCACTGCCCTCAGTAAAGAAAAACGCATTCGGCCCGACACTGGTGATGCCATCACGTTGGCGCAGCAACAGGGCAATAACACCCGCCTGACTGGGTAAGGTATTGCTCAGGCTATGCAAAGCGCCAACCCCTGTTTCTGTCACAGTAAGCCAGGCGTAACGATACTGGCCAGCATCATCCGGTAGTTCACGGTCAATGGCAAAGGCCAGCGCCATATAGTCACCCTGCATAATAGAGCGCGGATCGACTGGCGCCAGTTTCAATATGACAGTTTGCCCGTTGGCCAGAGTTTGCTCAAAACGCCATACTGTTAAGGCGCTGGCGCTTAAGATCAATAGCATAGCGGCGGCTATCGCGACTTGTTGCAGACGCACCTTCATACCAACCTCCGCTGATAACGTTTAAGCAGCAGCCAGGCCGTCAGCACCAACAGGCCGGATAACGCTAGCAAGCCAGATTTATGCAGCAAACTTAACTGCAGGCTGTAATAAAACTGGCTCAGCGCAAACAGCATACTTAGCAAACACAATGCCGCCCAGCGTTGGCTGCAGCCATAAAAACACGCCAGTAACAGCGCAGTAGCGGCAAGCAAAGCCGACGCCGGATAAAGCAAAATACAGATTACGGTGGTTAGGCTAAGTAGCACCAGCCGGCTGGGCACTGTGGCCAGACGACTTAACCAAAACACTGTGCTAATCAGTATGATGCTGGCAAGTGCACTGTATAGTGCTTGTGCCAGCGCAAGCTGATTGCCCAGCCAGTGACTGCTATCAAATAGCGGTAAGCATTGCCCCAGCAGACTCAGCCCCAACGCCGAGAGGGTAGCAATTTCCAACAGGCTTTTAATTCGCCCGGCGTAGCCTAATACCGCCCAGCGCGGCCGGTTGCACCACAGCCAAACTGACAGCACACACAATAGCGCGCTAATAAGGGCCAGCAGTGGGGCAGATTGCACCAGTGATAACAAACAAAGGGCAGCAATGGTTAAACTGACCCGCTGATGCAGTGGGTTTAGCGGGCTAAACAGCAATGCCAGGGTAATCAGTGCACAGGCGTAACGGGGTACTTGGTCATTATGGCCGCTGAGCTCATACAGGGTATACACCAGCAAGCCCTGTCCGGCGAGGGCAATGGCCACTGACATCTGCTGGACAAAGTCATGTGTTTTTGTCGCCAACCACAATGCCGAACCCAGCAAGATTGCTGCGGCAAACAAGCGCACCAGGTCGTTATCTGCCAGTGCCAGTAATGGGCCAAGAAAGGAGCTGATAATCAGGATTGACGCTATCCAGGCGGCAATGCCCAATAACAGCTGTAACCACCAGGGGCTACCTTGTTGCATCAAACGCTGTGCTTGCTCCGCGTCAATGGCACCAGTTTGTTGTAGCTGAGTGAGTAAACTGTGGTTAGGCGCCATGTTGCGCCTCCCGTAATAAGCGCTTTAACCACAGGGTTGCGCCGGCGCTACAGGCAATAACGTACAGTGCCAGCAGGTTAAACAGAAAAAAGCCATCTGCACCACCCATCAACCGTGCCAACAGCACCGTACTAACCGTAATAGCGCTAAACAGCAGCAGCGCAAAGATCAGTAAATCGCGCTGTAAGCGGAAATACCACAATGCCATTACACCGGCTAGCATTATGTAACATATTAAATTGATGCGATATTCTGCTTCCCAGACACCCATAATAGCGCCTATGGACAAAGGGAGTAGTAGTGCCAGACCTGCAAGCCAGCACAGGGGCTTATGCTGGCGCACGCCCAACCGTGGTAAGGCAAATTCGGCAAACAGCAGCAGTAACAGATTAAGCAAGCAAAACAGTGACAGCATCTGGGCACTGTCCAGCAACCAGAAGCGTGAGCGGTTGTCCAGATAGCGCCACAACGCCAGCTCTATAATGATAAACCACAGCAAGTAGCTGGCGCGGCTTTTACTCAGCAGTACCAAAGGCGTAATTAATGCCGCCCAGGCGGCGAATAGCTGCCAGATATCGGCGCCGGTTTGGTAAACCTGGCCAATGAGTGCCAGCAAGGCCCCGGTTAACAGGCTGCCGCCAAAAAGCGCCGCGCGTTGTATTGCGCTGTCTGCTGTACTTCGTATTGCTACTACAGCTGTTATCAGCACGGCACTGCCAGCCAGCGCCAGCTTGCTAAGGTGGTGCATCAGCGGCCAGTTATAGGCAAAGAAGAACACCAGCGCAGCAAACAGCAATAAGCCAGCGACAAATAGCAGTAGTTTGTTAGCGAATGCCAGCCAGTCATCAACGCTGGCGTTTAGTGTTAGTGGGGCCTGTTTCAGCTGCTGTGGACTCAGTTGCTGCTGCTCTGCCCATTGCAGCAGCTGATCGGCCTTAGGTAAAGAAGACATAAACGCCTGTAATGGTTGCGTTAAGTTATTAGCATCATAGCGTTTTTATAACTTGTTACAACTTCATCGCTAGGGTAGTTTGGGTTAAGGCCTGCAACAGCGTAGTATGGTGTGGCTAAACCCCGATAACACAATCAGGATAACGATAATGAAAAAACTCACCCTTGCTGCCGCCTCTGTGGCGCTGGCGCTTGGCCTGACGGCATGTAACAAACAGGATACCACCCAAACCCAAACTGCAGCACAAAGCGAAGCGCCGGCTGCTGTTGCCAAGGCGCCACTGGTGTCTGGCGTGGATACCCAGTACTTTGACCCGGCGGTAAAATTCTCTGAAGATTTCTTCCTGGCCATTAACGGTAAATGGCTGGCAGAAACCGAAATCCCGGCCGATAAAGCCTCTTATGGCTCGTTCCATATTCTGGCCGATAACTCGCAACAAGCCGTGAAAGCGATCATTGATGAAGTATCAGCCCGTACTGATTTAAAGCCAGGCTCAGATGAGCAGAAACTGGGTAGCTTCTACAACAGCTTTATGGACGAAGCCACCATTGAAAAACTGGGTTTAAGCCCGCTGACGCCGCAACTTGATGCCATTAAAGCCATTAGCGACAAAGGCCAGCTACCGGCCTTGTTTGCCCGGTTGCAGCGCGACGGCGTAGGCATTCCATTTGGCTGGTTTGTGAATAACGACGCGAAGAATTCTACCGAGTATGCAGTATATTTAGGCCAGAGTGGCTTAGGTCTGCCAGATCGTGATTACTACTTCAAAGATGACGAGGCGTCACAAAAAATCCTCACGGCCTATCAGGAATATCTAAAAGATATGTTCAGCCTGGCAGGTTACGCTGATGCAGAAGCCGCTGCTCAGCGTGTATTTGCACTGGAAAAAGCGCTGGCCGAGCATCACTGGACACGTTTGGAAAGCCGTAACGCCGACAAAACCTACAACAAAATGTCCGCGGCCGATTTAAACGCCAGCCTGGGCAGTTTTGACTGGGCGGCCTTTGCTCAGGGCGTCAAGCTTGACGGCGTAAGCGACATTATTGTGCGCCAGCCAAGCTACTTCGAAGGCTTTGCTAAAGTGCTTGAGGCTACTGACTTACAGAGCTGGCAGGATTATTTAAGCCTGAAAACCATTCATGGCTATGCAGACAAGCTAAGCAGCAACTTTGCCGACCGCCGCTTTGCCTTCTACGGTACGACGTTAAGCGGTATTCAGGAGCAGCAGCCGCGTTGGAAACGCGCAGTAGATGCCTCTGATCAGGTATTGGGCGAGCTGACCGGCAAACTGTATGTTGAGCGTCACTTTAAACCAGAAGCCAAGGCGCGGATGGAAGAGTTGGTGGCTAACCTGATTAAAGCCTACGAAATCTCGATTAACGAGCTGGAGTGGATGACCGAAGACACCAAGAAAGCGGCGCAGGAAAAACTGAGCAAGTTTACGCCAAAAATTGGTTACCCGGATAAGTGGAAAGACTACAGCAGCCTGGAGATTAAAGCCGATGATCTGGTAGGTAACTTCGTGCGCGCCAGCCACTGGGGTTACGATGAAATGGTGGCTAAGCTGGGTAAGCCCATCGACAAGAGCGAATGGTTTATGACGCCGCAAACCGTTAACGCCTACTACAACCCGGTAAACAACGAAATCGTGTTCCCGGCCGCTATTTTACAGCCGCCGTTCTTTAACATGGACGCAGACGACGCCGTAAACTACGGCGGCATTGGTGGCGTTATCGGCCACGAAATCGGCCACGGCTTTGATGATCAGGGCGCGAAGTACGATGGTGACGGCAACCTGCGTAACTGGTGGACTGAGCAGGATAAAGGCCAATTCCAGGCCCGCGGTGCTAAGCTGATTGGTCAGTACAATAAGTTTGAGCCACTGCCAGGTGTTAACGTGAACGGTGCGGTAGCGCTGGGCGAGAACATTGGTGACTTAGGCGGTATGACAGTTGCGTTAAAAGCTTATCAGTTATCGTTAGATGGTAAAGCAGCGCCGGTAATGGATGGCTTTACCGGCGAGCAGCGGTTCTTTATCAGCTGGGCGCAAGTGTGGCGTACCAAGTTCCGTGAAGAAGCACTGCGTCGTCAGTTAAGCACGGGGCCGCATTCACCGGCGCATTATCGTGTTATCGGTGTGCTGCCGAACATCCCGCAGTTCTATACCGCTTTTGATATCAAAGAAGGTGATGCGATGTACTTGCCGCCGGAGCAGCGCGTTAAGATCTGGTAATCGCCGGGTAATAAAAATCTGCTACACTGCACAGGCTGAGTGGAAAACCACTCAGCCTTTTATATTTGTAAATCAGCTCAACCCGCCGGTTGCAATTCCCGCCCTGGCGCGCACAGAACTATGTCGGTCTATCCTGCCCGACACCAGAGGCCAGCTAAAGCTGTTCAAATTCGTTCCGGACGAATTTGTCGCCAGCCTACGGCAGGGCTCAGACACTCTGTGACGCCCAGTTCGGGATTCCAACCTCTGATGGGTGAGGCGAGGTCTGACCACTATAACAAAGAATATATAACTCTGGGTTTTGTATTCACCATATTTATAACCACTATAAGTTGGGTGGTTAAGAGCCTGATGTCATTCTGGCCCGAATTTTCATATAATTACGCCCATTCATTCTAAGAATGACGCTGCAGTGGCAAGGCTGCAGCCAACGACCAAGAGGATCATACTGTGCTACAACAATATCGCGAACATGTGGCCGAGCGCGCCGCGCAAGGTATCCCACCAAAGCCGCTCAATGCCGAGCAGGTAGCCGCTTTAGTTGAACTGTTAAAGAACCCGCCAAAAGGTGAAGAAGACACGCTGGTCGACTTATTAGTTAATCGCGTACCACCAGGTGTAGATGAAGCCGCTTACGTTAAAGCCGGTTTCCTAGCCGCGTTAGCTAAAGGCGAAACCAGCTGCAGCTTAATCAGTGCCGAGCGTGCGACTGAACTGTTAGGCACCATGATGGGTGGCTACAATATCGAGCCGCTGATCAGCCTGTTAGACAATGAAAAGCTGGCGCCTATCGCTGCCAAAGCCTTGTCGCATACGTTACTGATTTTCGATGCCTTCCACGATGTGACCGAAAAAGCCGATGCCGGCAATAAGCACGCTAAACAAGTGCTGCAAAGCTGGGCTGATGCCGAGTGGTTTGAAGCCAAGCCTGCACTGGCAGAAAAAATCACTGTTACCGTGTTCAAAGTATCAGGTGAAACCAACACTGACGATTTATCACCAGCCCCGGATGCCTGGTCACGCCCTGACATTCCACTGCATGCCTTAGCCATGCTGAAAAACGACCGCGACGGTATTAAGCCAGATCAGCCAGGTACGGTTGGCCCAATCAAACAGTTGGAAGAGCTGAACAAAAAAGGTTACCCACTGGCCTATGTCGGTGACGTAGTAGGTACCGGTTCATCACGTAAATCCGCGACGAACTCCGTGCTGTGGTTTATGGGTGATGACATTCCATACGTGCCAAACAAGCGCGGCGGTGGTTTCGTATTAGGTGGCAAAATCGCCCCAATCTTCTTCAACACCATGGAAGACTCAGGTGCCCTGCCAATCGAAGTTGACGTATCTAAGCTGGAAATGGGCGATGTGATCGACATTCTGCCATTTGAAGGCAAAATCGTGCGTCATGGTTCAAGCGAAGTGCTGGCAGAATTCAGCCTGGCAACCGATGTATTAATTGACGAAGTGCGCGCCGGTGGCCGTATCCCGTTAATCATCGGTCGTGGCTTAACAGACCGTGCCCGTGAGTTCTTAGGTCTGGGTCATTCAGACAAATTCCGTCGTCCTAAGCCAAAAGCCGATTCTGGCAAAGGCTTCACGCTGGCGCAGAAAATGGTGGGTAAGGCCTGTGGCGTGAAAGGTGTTCGCCCGGGTACTTACTGTGAGCCGAAGATGACCACTGTAGGTTCTCAGGATACTACGGGTCCAATGACGCGTGATGAGTTAAAAGATTTGGCCTGTTTAGGTTTCTCTGCCGATTTAACCATGCAGTCATTCTGTCACACCGCGGCCTATCCGAAGCCGGTTGATGTTGACACCCACCATACGCTGCCAGATTTCATCATGAACCGTGGCGGTGTCTCACTGCGTCCGGGCGATGGTATTATCCACAGCTGGTTAAACCGTATGTTACTGCCTGATACCGTGGGTACCGGTGGTGACTCGCATACCCGTTTCCCTATTGGTATTTCCTTCCCGGCCGGTTCTGGCCTGGTCGCTTTTGCTGCAGCAACCGGTGTTATGCCACTGGATATGCCAGAGTCGGTACTGGTGCGCTTTAAAGGCGAAATGCAGCCAGGTATCACCCTGCGCGACTTAGTACACGCTATTCCATATGTTGCGATCCAGAAAGGCTTATTAACGGTTGATAAGAAAGGTAAGAAGAACATCTTCTCTGGCCGTATCCTGGAAATCGAAGGCTTACCAAACTTAACGGTTGAGCAGGCGTTTGAATTATCAGACGCATCAGCCGAGCGTTCAGCGGCTGGCTGTACCATCAAGCTGTCAAAAGAGTCTATCGCTGAGTATCTTGAATCTAACATCGTGATGCTTAAGTGGATGATCGCTGAAGGCTACGGTGATGTACGTACTATCGAGCGTCGTATCAACGCCATGCAAGCCTGGCTGAAAGATCCTCAGCTGATGTCAGCTGATGCCGATGCCGAATACACTGAAGTGATTGAAATCGACCTGGCAGATATTAAAGAGCCGGTACTGTGTGCACCAAACGATCCGGATGATGCCCGTTTACTGTCTGAAGTGGCTGGTGACAAGATTGATGAAGTGTTCATTGGTTCTTGTATGACTAACATCGGTCACTTCCGCGCGGCAGGTAAGTTACTGGATAAATACAAAGGCCAGCTGCCCACCCGTCTGTGGATTGCCCCGCCAACTAAGATGGACCAGGCACAGTTAACTGAAGAAGGCTATTACAGCATTTTCGGTAAAGTGGGTGCCCGCACTGAGATGCCAGGCTGTTCACTGTGTATGGGTAACCAGGCACGCGTCGCCGAGAAGTCAACGGTAGTGTCTACCTCTACCCGTAACTTCCCGAACCGTTTAGGTCAGGGCGCTAACGTGTACTTAGCCTCAGCTGAGCTGGCAGCCGTTGCGTCTATTATTGGTAAACTGCCAACGGTAGCGGAGTATATGGATTACGCTAAGCAAATCGACGCCACTGCTGCCGATACTTACCGTTACCTGAACTTCCACAAAATGCCGCAGTACACTAAAAAAGCGGATAACGTGATTATCCAGCAAGCGGTTTAATCAACCCCTGTGGTGCTAAAGGCCTGCTTTTGCAGGCCTTTTTTCTGCTCGCGAATCCAGATGCAGCAGCTACACTTTCAGTTATATAACGCTAACGGAGCACTAGCGTGGAATACGATTTTGTTTATGACCGCAACACCCTGCAATTCAGCATCCGGCTTGCCGCTGAGCATGAAGTGCTGGGCCGGTTTTTACTGGACGAATTCGGTCAGGATGCGCAGGCGTATACGCCGCTGATCGATAAATTAACTGCGCTTAAATCGCACCAGAGCATGCAATATCAGGGCAAGGAGTTTTTACTGGAAGTGGACAACGGCGAAGTCACCTTAAGCCACAATACGCTGTTTTATGTAGTAGAGCAGCCATTGCCCGAGCGGCAGCAAGATAAGCTGGCCGATGATGACTTGCAGTTAGACGAGCAGGGTATGCAAGCCCAGTGCGGCTTGGAGGATTTACTCAAACTGCTACGCGAATGGCAGCAGTTTCTTGCGGGTTAAACACGGCAAGCCATGCACTTACACAGGGAAAAAACGCACCTAAATGGTGCGTTTTTTTTCGTCACCAAATCGAAATTATGTTTAATGCATTGATAAATAATAACTTTAAAAAGTTGGCACAAGGCTTCCTTAGTAAATAGCGAATCGCAAAGACGACCACTAAAGGGAACTCACTATGAAGCTTGTATGTGCCATCATCAAGCCGTTTAAACTGGACGATGTTCGCGAAGCTATTGCTGACATTGGGGTAGAAGGTTTAACGGTAACAGAAGTAAAAGGCTTTGGCCGGCAAAAAGGTCACACCGAGTTATATCGCGGCGCGGAATATCAGGTGGATTTTCTGCCCAAGGTAAAACTGGAGATCGCCACGCTGGACGATCAGGTCGACCGCTTAATTGAAGCCATTCAAAAAGCAGCGCATACCGGCCGCATTGGCGACGGTAAGATTTTTGTCTATGACCTGGAACAGGCGGTGCGTATCCGTACCGGCGAGTCCGACGCAGAAGCCATCTAAGGGAGCCGTTATCATGCAAGAGCAAATTTATCACTTACAGTATGCGATGGACACCTTCTACTTTCTGATCTGCGGTGTGCTAGTGATGTGGATGGCCGCGGGTTTCTCCATGTTAGAAGCCGGCCTGGTACGGGCGAAAAACACCACTGAAATCTTAACCAAGAACGTGGCCTTATATTCTATCGCCTGCATTATGTACCTGGTGTGCGGATACGCCTTTATGTACGGCGGCGAGTTTTTCTTAAGCGGTATTAATGCTGTCGATGTTGACGCCACCCTGACCAGCTTTGCCGAGCGTGAAGATGGTTTCACCGGCGGTGCCGTGTACTCATCAGCCTCTGATTTCTTCTTTCAGGTGGTGTTTGTGGCTACCGCCATGTCTATCGTGTCGGGCGCCGTGGCCGAGCGTATGAAGCTATGGGCCTTTTTAGCCTTTGCTGTGGTAATGACCGGCTTTATTTACCCGGTGCACGGCTCATGGACCTGGGGCGCTGAGGGTATGTTTGGTGTAAACCTGGATGATCAGTTCGGTTTCTCTGATTTTGCCGGCTCAGGCATAGTACACATGGCCGGTGCGGCAGCCGCGTTAGCTGGTGTCTTGCTGCTGGGTGCGCGTAAAGGCAAGTACAGCAAAGACGGGAAAGTAAATGCAATTCCTGGCGCCAATATGCCGCTGGCTACTTTGGGTACCTTAGTGCTGTGGATGGGCTGGTTTGGCTTTAACGGCGGTTCGGTATTAAAGCTGGGTGATATCAGTAACGCTAATGCAGTTGCTGTAGTGTTCCTAAACACCAATGCCGCGGCGGCCGCGGGTGCCGTAGCCGCACTGGTCTTATCGGTAATTTTATTCCGTAAAGCCGACTTAACCATGGCGTTAAACGGTGCATTAGCCGGCCTGGTGGCGATTACGGCTGAACCTTCAACACCAAGCGCGCTGCAAGCTACCTTGTTTGGCGCCATCGGTGGTGTGATTGTCGTGGCCTCAATTATTGGCCTGGACAAACTGAAGATTGACGATCCGGTAGGTGCGATTTCGGTGCACGGTGTGGTCGGTCTGTTTGGTTTGCTGATTGTGCCACTGAGCAAAGACGGTGCTACCTTCACTGGGCAGTTAATTGGTGCTGGCGCTATCTTCGCCTGGGTATTTATTGCCAGCCTAGTGGTGTGGTATGTGCTGAAGTTAACCATGGGTATTCGTGTTAGCGAAGAAGCCGAGTATGAAGGCGTTGACGCCTCAGAATGTGGTATTGAAGCCTATCCTGAGTTTGTCGCGTCGGTAAAGTAAGCAGCCTGGAAGGTGTTAGTGGCACCTCCCGGGAGCCTGCTCAGGCAGCGGCACTGCAAAGTGCCAACGCCATGAGCTAAACGTAAATCCACTAAACTACGTCTATCCTTGTCCTTTGTCTTTTTGTCTGACGCCCCGTGCCAATTGGCGCGGGGTTTTTTATTGGCGTCTTTTAGCCTTGTAGTGATTATCTTGCCAGCCGTTTGCGGGCTAAAAAAGTGTCTACCGCCTGGTTAGAGGCTGCCAGTTTTTTGCGGCCTTGCGGGCAGGTTTGCGTTAGCAGAATAAACAGAGTGTCGATCACCAGCTCCTGGGCATTACGCGCCAGAATAGATGATAAACGGGCTGAGCTTTCCTCTGCTACCGTATACAAATTTAGGCTGGCAAGGCGCGCTATGCTGTTGGCACCATACGCGGTAACACTAATAATACCCACACCATTGGCGGCAGCCTGCTCGGTGATTTTTACGCTGTCGGCGGTCTCGCCCGACTCACTGATCACCACCAGTACGTCGTCTGCAGCGTAATTGGCAATATTGGCCAGCTGCACATGGGTGTCGGTTTCAGCAAGCGCCGCCATGCCGAGTTTCTGCAGCTTATAGGAGAAGTCTTTGGCCACCAGAGCAGAGCCGCCTTTACCGCACAGCAATACCCGCTTGGCATTGCGCAACAGCGAGGCGGCCTGCTCAAAACTGCCCTGGCTATTGATGGCATGGGTTTTTTGCAGCACATTAATTTTGCTGGCCAGCAGTTTCTGGCTCATGGTGCTAAAGGTATCGTCTAATGATATTTCACCGTGTAATTTGTCACTGCTGATGGCGGGTGCCTGATGATGCAGGCTGTCGCTGATAGCAAATTTAAAATCCGGATAGCCTTTATAGCCTAATTTTTGCGTAAAGCGCACCACACTGGCCTGGCTGATACCTACTGCATGAGCCAGCATTTGTGAGGACATATCACGTATCTGATCCGGATTGGCCAGCACATAGCTGGCCAGTTGCTGCTCAGCGCGCGGAAACTTATCGCGCAGGGCGGTTATTTTATCCAGTACAGACATAGCGTAATCCTGTTATCAGCGTTAGGCTGCTGATTCTGTCAGAAAAATCAGCAAAGCGGCGAATTAATTGATAATCTTGCCGTATTATACACATAAATTATTCATGCTGTGCCAGGCGCATTCAGGCCTGTTGCGCACCCTGTTAGGACAGCTTATGCACGCGCATATTCAGCAGTTACATGACATTGCCTGCAAATCCAGTCGGATGATTATCGGCTTAATGAGTGGCACCTCGTTAGATGGCTTAGACGTGGCGCTGTGCCGCCTTAGTGGTGATGGCCTGCAGACGCAGGTAGAGTTGCTGCGCTTTGCCACCGTAGCGTACGACGATAGCTATAAACAGCGGGTAAAGGCGGTGTTTGCCAAACGTGAGGTAGACTTGCAGGCGCTAACCTTGCTTAATCCCTGGATAGCGCTGGAGCATGGCCGCATGATTAATCAATGCCTGGCGGCCTGGCAGCTAAGCGCTGCCGACATTGACCTGATTGCCAGCCATGGTCAGACGGTATTTCACTGCCCGAAGCGGCAGCATCAGTTAGCCGATAATGGTAATGCCACCCTGCAGCTTGGCGATGGCGATCATTTAGCTGTGGCCACCGGTATTATGACCATAAGTGATTTTCGCCAAAAGCATATCGCTGCCGGCGGCGAGGGCGCACCGCTGGCGGTATACGGTGATTATTTGCTGTTTAGTAGTCAATACGAAAACCGCATTATGCTCAATATCGGCGGTATCGCTAACTTTACCTGGTTGCCAAAAACACTTGATGCGCAAGCCGTGTTTAGCACCGACATTGGCCCGGGCAATACGCTGATGGATGCTTATGTTCAGCGCCATTTTGCTGGCCAGCATTATGATAATGATGCCCGTATTGCCAAAGCCGGTGTGGTAAGTAAGCCACTGCTTGAGGCGCTGGCGCAGGATGCGTTTTTTCAGCTTAGCTTCCCCAAAACCACCGGGCCTGAGGTATTTAACCTAGCCTATTTGGCGCAGGCGCAGCAATTATCTGGCACCAGCAAGCTAAGCCATGCTGATGTTATGGCAACGCTTAACCGCTTTAGTGCACAGATGATTATTCGCGCTATTGAACAAACCACCAAAGTCCTGGATAAATTTGTGATTTACGCCAGCGGCGGCGGTATGCATAACCCGCTGCTGATGAGCCATATTCAGCAGGCCTTGCCAGAGGTAAGTATTAAAACCACCGCCGATTTAGCGATAAACCCCGACGCGAAAGAAGCCGTGCTGTTTGCTGTTTTAGCTAATGAATGTGTGGCCGGCGGCAAGCAGAAATTCAGTAATGCCCGCGAGGGGATCCCGGGCGTGACCATGGGTAAAATCAGTTTCGCAGACTAGCCGTGGTTATTCTGCGGCTGGCAGGCGAAACCAAAAGGTACTGCCCTGGCCCAGCGTGCTGTTAAAGCCAATTTCACCCTGGTGGCTATCGATGATTTTCTTACTGATGGCCAGGCCTAAACCGGTACCCTCCCTGTTACGGGCATTTGAGGCGTCTTCCTGCGAAAAGCTGGAGAAAATCGATTTGGCAAACGCCGGCGAAATACCCCGGCCGTTGTCGCTAACCTGCCACTGCAGCCTATCTTGCTGTCGTTGCACGCTCACCGTCACCTGTTGGCCGGCAGAGGAAAACTTAATAGCGTTAGATAAAAAGTTATCCATGACCTGACGGATCCTAAGCGGGTCTGCCTGCAGCCAATAAGGCTCGGGATTATCCTGCCAGTGTATTTGCACATCAAAGCGTTTGGCATAGGGCTGGATAGCCTCAATAACCTCTGTCGTCAGCGCATTAAGATCAAACCTGACCGGGTTGAGCTGAAAATTGCCAGAGTCAAATTTCTGCAGATCCAGCAGGTCGCTGATAAGCTGTGCTAAACGTTCACTGTTAAGCTCGGCAATATCCAGCATCTTGTTGTAGGCTGTCGAGCCTGGCTGTATCGCCTGCTTTGATATCAGCGAAATAGCGCCGCGGATGGCCGTTAAAGGTGTTCTTAGCTCATGGCTTACGGTAGAGACGAACTGATCTTTTAGCTTGTCCAGCCGGGTGAGCTCCTGGTTTTTTACCGCTAAATCTTTCAGGCTGTGTTCGAGCTCAGCGGTTTTTACCTGTAGCTCCTGCGTGCGGGTATTCACTGTGTCTTCCAGCAGGCGCTGGTGCTGTGATTTTTCACTGACCGCCTGATTTAATAAACGGTTGATCTGCCTGATGTGTCGCATCCGATAAAAATGAAACGCCAGCAACAGGCTGATAACGATTAAAACCGCGCAGCTTTGTACCAGCCATGATTGCCACCAGCGTGGCTGGATGACAAAAGTAAAACTGGCTGTTTGCGCCGAAATTAAGCCGTGGTTATTCATTGCCATCAATTGGAGTTGATAATCACCCGGCGCCAGATTGGCATACACGGTGTAAGGGCGGTTACCTGCATAAATCCAGTCACTATCCAGGCCAATTAACTTGTAGCGATAGCTATTGCGGTCCACGTCGTGGTAATCCATTGCTGAAAAGTGAAACTCCAGCGTGTTTTCATCCGGTTTCAGCATCAGTGGTGTGTTGGCATAGCTTTCTAGGGCTAATGCTGGCGCATGGTTAATTTTGACTGCCGTTATTCTGGGCGTGGGTGCGGTATTGTTAGTCCAGATTAATCCGGGTTCAGCTTTAAACACCCCTTGCAGGGTACCAAAATACAGGTTGCCGTCAGCATCTATGGCTTTGGCATTGGTGTTCACCTCAGGTGCTGTTAAACCGTCATGCCGGCTAAAGGTTACAATGTGGTTAATCTCTGGGCTAATTAAACTGATGCCCTGGCCTGTCATGACCCAAATGCGGCCATGCTCGGCAATAGCGCCGATAATATTGCTACTGGCCAGGCCGTCACGTTCATCTAGGAAATGTTTTTTGTCGCTGGCCAGATCCCACAGTACCAAGCCGCGGTTTGTGCAGATTAGCAATAGGCTGGCGCCGTCGTTTTCCAAGCATTGGATCTTATCTGACGGTAGTGCGGTGGCAAAATCTTGTTGTAAGCGGTTTTTTATGCCGGCTTCTGCATCCAGCTGGTACAAGCCACTGTAACGGGTGCCCACCCAAACTGTGCCATCGGCCATGAGGGTCATGGCTTCAACCGCATCACCCGAATGACGGCTGGATAGCTCAGGCAGAAAATGACGCACTACGCTGTGCTTTTTGTCGTAATACAGTACGCCATTGCCCCACAGTCCAAACCAGAAGCGCTGCCCGGTTTGGATAAGCATATCTCTGACCAGCGGCCGGTTGATATTCGCCAGCGCAAAGGGCGCAGTAAAAGGCCTCAGTGTTTGCTCAGCGGGTTGCTGAACAAAGACACCCTGATCGGTAGCAATATATAAGGCGTTGTTATCGTCTTTTGCCAGCTTATTAATGGTGCTTTCCAGTTTGACCTGTGTTGCGCTGTCGGTGGTTAAATTGAGCTGATGTAAATGCTGGCCAACAGATAACGATAAGATATCGCGCTCAGTAAAGAGTAAATTACTCACCGAGAAAGCAAAGTTTCTGCTTAATGCCGCTGCAGCAGAATGTTGCAGCAGGGAAAAGGTATTTTGGCTGTAGCGGGTAAAAAACAAACCATGTGAACGGGTACCCAGCCAGAGCAGGCCACTGCGGTCGGTTAATATGGCTCTGATATTAAGGGTTGGCAAAAGCGCCTGCTGCTCTGTGAATGGGATAAAACAATCACAACTTACGCTATATCTGTGCAAGCCCTCGTAGCTGCCAATAAACAAGTTGCCTTTATTATCTGGCTGTAAGGTGTTGATAATAAATTCATCTTTATTGTTTTTGCCGTCGTCACGCTTAATGTGCTTCAGCTTAGCGTTATCAGGGTCAAACGACACTAAGCCGTTACGTGTGCCCAGCCACAGCTTAGCGTTAAAAAAGACCAGTGCTCTTATTTCATTGTCCCGGCTACCGCTTAAGGTGTTTGGGCTAAGTAACGTTGGTGCCGACAAACCTGTTGTTGGTTGCCAGGCATAAAAGCCTTCACTGGTGCCTATCCAGACAGTGTCGTTTTCGCCCTGCGCCAGCGACCAAATACGTTGATGCGCAAAACTGACATTGGCATCGGGGCCGCCAATGCGCTCGACACTGTCACCTGCGGCAATGCGATACAAACCATTGGTTGAGCCGACCCAAATACTGCCGTCGCTGGTTTCAAGTAAACTTTGCACCTGTAAGCCGCCCAGCACAAAACGACTTAATGCGCTGCGATCCGGGCTTAACCGGCTAACACCCAGGCCCCAGGTGCCAACCCAAAGCCGCTGTTTGCTGTCAATTAATAACTTGCCAACGTCTGGCTGAATACCGCTAAGGGCTTCTTGCGGCTCCAGTACGGAGAAGGTGATAAAGCGGTAGCCGTCGTAACGCTTGAGGCCAGACTCAGTGGTCGCCAGCCAGAGGTAGCCAGCTTCATCTTGTGCCAAATCATACAGGGTGTTATTGGTCAGGCCGTCTTCATTGCCCAAACGCTGTATTAAGGGATCGGCCTGGGCCAGACATTGCCACACAGCAAGCAACAACACTAACCTGAAGAATTTACTCAGCAACGCGCTTGTCCTGAACACATAGGTAACCCTGCTAACAACTTACTTGGCGGCTGGTTAATTAGCAAGCAACAGGTGAAATTACAAAATTAAAGGCGTAGTAACAGATGCACTAACACGGGAACGGGCGGCTAACGCCAGTGCCGGGTTTGTGCCCGGCGCGGTGATACAGCATATGGCCTGGCAGGTTAATATTCCCACCAGCAGTCCTGCCACCAGTCTAAAAACTCGGCAAAGTCGATATAGCCATTGTTGTTGGTATCCACCAGCTTAAAGCCTTCTTCCACATGGCTGGCTTTGGTTTTTGGCGCCAGTACGGTAAGCAGTTCAATAAATTCGGGTAATTCTATGCGGCCGTTGCCGTCGCGGTCGAAAAAGTCAAACTCGGCTTTAATCTCGGCAATTTGTTGTTCTGTCAGCGGTTGTCTGTTCACGGCGCTACCTTGGTTGCTGTCTGTCGTTTAGCGGCAGTGTACTGCGCCAGCTGCGCGCTGTCTATGCATGGCCTGTGCAACTACCTTGCCTCTGTCAGCAGCTGCAGGCGCAATGGCTCTAACTGCTCAAGCCGCTGCCGGTAGGGCAAATAACTGGCCTCGCCAGCGACATTAAACAGCTTACCCACCGGGTTATATATCCAGCTGTACCATGGTGCGTCTGCAGTCGGTGTATTATCGGCCTGAGCTAACAACATAGCTGCGCGCTGGTTGCTGGTAGCCTGCGGCTGATATAGGGGTTTAAGCAGCCACCAGGCGAACCTTTCAGCCGCGCTGGCTTGGGCTAAAGCATCGTCATTCAGCAGCGTTTGTTCAGTTAAGGTGTTGCCATACACCCATTCGCCCGACAGCACCTGTCGAAGATTCAACTCCTGCGCGGTAAACGCCATTTGCCAGCTATCGGGTGTCAGGGCAGCCCGCGCTGTGCCAGCCAATTCTTGTTGCAGCATCGCAGCGAATTCAAAATGGCGCTTAATCGCTTCGCTGCTGACCATTTTGCCAATTAGTAGGTTGTGTTTTGTCAGTAAGCCGCGCCAAAACTGCATGTCTTGCTGCAGCAACTGGCGGGCCTGAGCAATGTCTTGTTGCTGCAGCGCCAACCAGGCCTGAGCGAACAGTAGCTGCTGGCCATCCGTCAGCGCTTGCCATGAGGGGAAGAGGTCAGCGACATCGGTTGGAATTGTCTCGTACCAGTGGTCAAAACTGCGGATCTGCTGGTAAAACGCTGCCAGTTCCTGGTGTTCATTTACCCAGCGGGTTAACTCTGGCTCAGCGCCCAGCAGCTGTTGACAATCGCCCTGATGGCATTGGCGCATCAGCGCAGCCAAAGGCTCTGCCAGGCGGTAATTGGGTGAGCTGCCATGCTGTGCCAGGTAAGCATAACCATTCGTCTGTGTGCTTTGCTCTGCGGCGCTTGCTGCTGCCTGTTGCAATTGCTGCATGGTTTGTGCGGCCGCCGAGGGCGGTTCGTCCCTGATGTTAACCAGCAGCAATAGCAAGTAACATAGCAACAGGCTGGCAAACATAACTGCCAGGGTTTTACTGAACATTTTAGTAAGCGTGGCGACCATCGACGCTAACACCTTAATGAAATGAGGAAGTTAGGCCACATACTAGCGCTGTTACGGCGTTGTTACAACTTTGAAGAAAGTTGTTCTAAAAGGGCCATGTTCGGCTAAGCTAAACCACAGTTTAAACTACTGGCTAAGTTAATGATGCGCCGATACATCTTCGTAGCAGTGCACTTGCTGATATTACTACTGATACTAATCATCCTGTTGCTATTTATCGGCGCACTGCGCAGCCCCACCGACAGCCTGCATGGCATGTTAGGCTCGGCGCTGTGGACAACACTAGCGCCGCACTTTCTGCTGTTTAGCCTGGCCGGCAGCCTGTTTAGCGGGTGGTGTTGGCGGCGTAAGCTGAAAACGCGCTTATCGACACTGTCACTGTCGGCGGCACTTGCAGCTGCGATAAGCAGCGCTGTGGTGTGTTATCAGCTTGAGCAAACAGCGCTAACAGCCGGGGGTGACATTAACTGGCTGCACGCCCTGCAGCTTAAAAGCATCAGCGCTGCTAAGCCCGATCTGATGTTAAGTTATGACGGCTATAACGGCA
The DNA here is from genome assembly GCF_039871805.1 of Rheinheimera fenheensis. Classification (NCBI taxonomy): domain Bacteria; kingdom Pseudomonadati; phylum Pseudomonadota; class Gammaproteobacteria; order Chromatiales; family Chromatiaceae; genus Rheinheimera; species Rheinheimera fenheensis. The sequence goes on along the minus strand of NZ_JBDPJM010000002.1, from coordinate 219,444 downwards.
TATCAAAGCCGCTGGCGCTGTTTTTACCGCCAGACACGCCAACGGCTGCGCCTGTGCTGCTGTATATCCACGGCGGCGGCTTTATGACCGGCTCTTTGCTGGAAACCAGCAGCGACCTGCGCTGGTTTGCTGAACAGGGCTATCTGGTGGTCAGTGCCGGTTATAGCTTATTTAGCGACGGCAGCCCCAGCTGGCAAAAAGCGCCGCAAGACGTTGCCTGTGCGCTTAGCTGGTTAAAAGACAATGCCGCCCGTTACGGCGGCGATATGAACCGGCTGGCGATACTGGGCGATTCGGCCGGTGGTAACCTGGCGCTTAACCTGGCGTACGGCAGCGCAATGCAGGCAGAGCAAGCCCATTGCGGTGGCACCGCGCCTACGGTTACAGCCGTAGTGGTGCAATATCCGGCGGTAGACCCTTTAGCCATTTATGAATTTGGCTACCCTGTAAGCGGTTTTGAACCGAAAATGCTGGTAACAGGTTATATCGGCGGTGATCCTTATCAGCTAAAACAGCGGTTGCAGGCGGTTAGCAGTTATAGCTATTTATCTGCGCAGGCGCCGCCGACACTGATGTTATCACCGCAGCAAGACGGTTTAGTGCCGGCCTGGTCGGTACAGCGCTTTGCGCATTATGCCCGCCTGGCGGGGGTTAAACTCGAGTTGGTGGCGATTCCGTTTGCCAACCATGTGTACAACCAACTGGCGGCTAACTCGGCGGGTAATCAGCTTCGGCGCAGTGTCACGCTGCGTTATTTGCGCCAGCAGGGGCTGGTGTTCGACAACGCAGCGGCAGGTGAAGAACAAAACACAGCCAAGTAAACGAGGCAGCAGTTAAGTGCTAGCTGCAAGCGCTAAATATATGTTGTAGCCCCTCTGCCCAAGCCTTATTGGGCATGCTAGAGTGCGCGCGATCCGGCTCCGGATCACACCACACCCAATCTCAACACCATTTCAGGTAAAACTTATTTATGTTCACTTATGTCGTAAACAAGTGCGCTGCCGCGCGCCTAAGCTTGTTGTTAGTCGCGGCGTTATTACTCAGTGCCTGTGTTGCACCAGCCTTATTGCTGTCGCCACAGGGGCAGCTTATGTGGGCCATGTTAAAACCCTTAGTCGGGCTAGACCCTAAAGAGGTGAATTTATTTGAACAGCCGTTAATCAAAAACCGGCTGCAGCCACTGTTGGGCGAACATTACCAAACCGCAGTCACCTTGCTAAATACCGCTGATGAGATCAAACAACAAGGCCCGTTGTTTTATGTCGCCTCTAACTACACGCCGATACCCATGCTGGCGGAAAAAGCCGGTTTTGTCTGGAATGCCGACACCAACCAAATGGCGGTACTGCTTAGCAGCGGCGGCGTAACGGAAGTGTTTGCCGAAGCGGCACAGCAGCAGGCCAAAGCGCTGATACCCAGTTGGCCAGATGAGTTAGTGGAATATGCCAATATGGCCCGGCAGCCCGAAAAATTGCTGCAGCAAACTATAGATCAGCAAAAACAGCAGTTAATCGAGCAGCCACAGCAGCAATTGCAGCAAGCGCTAGAGCAGCAAAAACAGCAGCTAATCGAGCAGCCGCAGCAGCAATTGCAGCAAGCGCTGGAGCAGCAAAAGCAGCAGTTAATTGAGCAGCCGCAGCAGCAATTGCAGCACGCGCTGGAGCAGCAAAAGCAGCAGTTAATCGAGCAGCCACAGCAGCAATTGCAGCAAACGCTGCAGCAACAAAAACAGCAAGTGAAAGACGCTGCTTCGCCGATATCCGGCAAAGACTAAACATGTAAACCGCGATTACCTTACACAGTTTTGTAATCGGCGTTGTCGTTACAGCGCTAAAGAGTCAAACCACCTTTAGCGCTTCTGTCATGTCAGCGCCAGTGCTTAAACTGGCCGTCAGTAAAGTTTACAAAAATTACGCCTTAGCGGGCTTAACTTTTCTACACATTCCCTAGCTATTGATAAGCTTGATAATAATTTTCTGGCGTACTTGTTGCGTGTCAATTTGGCCGAACCAAAAGGTAATTCTTTATAAGAATTACATTAAAAACAATATGTTAATAATAATGTCTTTAGGTGTAACCGCATTGTATTAACGTAGAGGGCAACGGCACGGCAGGCACCAATGCCTGTAAACACCAAGGTGTGTTAAACACTATCGCAGAGGAAATATCATGAAACGAGTATTACCTGTATCCGGTAAAATCTGGGCTGCTGTATGTTGTATTGCCAGTTTAACGTTTAATAGCGCGGATGTGCTCGCCGAGCCAGGCGGCAACTATGTATTAAAATATGATGCTGAGAATCTACAAGAGTACCAGCAAAAATGGGCCAATCTTTATGGGCCCTTATCACTGTCTGCCGGTGGCAGCCTGGTGGTATCTAAGCAGGACGTTAGCGTGAGCGCCATTCCATTTCAGGTGGGGGCAGATTTTAGTGTGTTTGACCATCTGAAATATATCGCCATCAGCACCGAGGCATTTAATGTGCCTGAGCATGGGTCTTTGGAGTTTTCTGCTGAAATTGTCGCTCACACGCCAGGTACGGATCCCGCCAGAGTCATTCAGGGTTGCTATGGCCCGGCACTTTCTTATTCAGACGTAGCCGACCCTTGCGAACAGCCTTACCAAGCCACGGTGTTAGAGGGCCAGCAGGCCGGTGTGGTGTTAAATATGATCAATTTTGAAACGGGCCAATTGTTTGATTGGTTTATATCTGAGAATAAAGCCTTTGCGTTAATTGAACGGCTGCCTACCGTGGTTACCGGTAGTCCGGGCACTGGACTAGATCTGGCCTACACCCAGATCATCCGTGAAGTCGATATTAATCCCGGTAAAAAGCAACATGTTGCTATTCGTTACAGCCGTGGGCCTGATGCATCTTTTGTCGAGTATTTTCTAAACGGCGAGCTGTTTGCCCGGGTAGATAACGTCGGCATACCATTGGATAAACAAGGCGTACCCTACACCGGTTATGCGCCGTCCACGGGCGAGGGTGAACTGTTAAAAGACAGGTTAAATTCGTTTGTTATCGGGCATGGTTTGTTTAGTTTACTCGACGCCTATCCGTATCAGCATCCAGAAGCGCCAGAGCTCAGTGTCTCTATTCCCATGTCAGAGCGGCTGTTCGGCCAGGGCGCCGCGGGGCGCTGGAGTAAATTTAAAGTGGTGCAAAAACAGGGTTCGCTACCTTAGTCAGCTAAAGCCATAAGAGCGGTTAACTGGCTGCGGCAAAGCGGCGAAAATCTTCTATGCTTAACCCGACGCCAGTTAACCCCAGGTGGTATCGCAACAAACGGAGTTTGTTATGCAGCCTTTGACTGATCCTAATTTAAGTTTAATCGCTATGTATGCCCTAACCGCACTGCTGTTTACCGGCTTGTTGGTGTCGGGTATTGCAGCTATCTACGCCATTAGCAAGGCGCCAGATACTGCGGCGACCTCATTAAAAGCGTTTTTTGATGGTGGCAACGCGCTGAAAATTCTTACCGTGTTTGCCGTGCTGGTAACGGCGGCTTTTCTCGCTTTAGCGGGGCAGCTCTCTGAAGCCGCCATTGCACTGCTTAGCTCTATAGGCGGTTATGTGTTGGGTGCGCTTAAAAGCTAACCTGCACAGCTTACCATCATATACGGCGCAATATGCAAAGGCTGCTGCAGCTTGCTGGGTAGTTAGCTTTTTGTTAACTATGTGGTACATTTGGGCACAAATAAAACCACACTAGTGAGACGGCGATGAGTATCGCGCTGGCAATCATAACCGGCAGTGTTATTGGTTATATGTTGTACAAGCTGTTGTTCGATAACCTGGATGAGTTTGTGCATTGCGTTAAGTTTTGGCTTACACCGGATATTATCAGCCTGTTTCGCGGGCAGTTTTACGAAGATATGTGGGCAGAAATGAAGCTAATCCTCTGGCTGGTTGTCACGATCGGCTGTGGTTATGGCATGTACGCCAAATTCTGACGCAAAGGGTGATTAATGGCCATTGAAGTTGCCCTGCAACAGCCTGCTATCAGCAAAACCAAAAAGCTTTGCTTCATACTGTTAGCCAACAGCTTAATCGTTGCCGTGTGCATAATAGGTTATCGCTACTTGCCCGGTCTGCTAAATACAGATCAACGCGGTATTAGCAAGTTACTGGCGCTACTGGTGATGGCACCGGCCATTGCGCTGGCAGCAAGTATTCGTATAGCGCTAAAGCAACCCGGATGTTTTCGCGCCAATGCTGAGGGTATTACCCTAGGCGATGCGATCGCCGGCAGCGAGTTTTACCCTTGGCACGATATCAGTGGCTTCAGCTTAAACCCCAATAGCAAAGTGCTGAGATTCCGGGTTGATAGCCTGCAAGTTAAACAGACTTTTAGATTAAAGCAGTTTGGTATTACCCAGCAGCAGTTTGAGCAGTTGCAGCAACTGGCGGAAGAGGGGTTAAAAAGCGATTAGGGCAATGGCAGGTTTGTGCCAAAAGCAGACATTCCAAATCTTCATCTAACGTTAAGACCTGGAAGAGGCATTACAACCTCTTGCTAAGGCTCAAATATTTAGAAACTGGTTGGCTCTGAATAAATATTGAGTTTTTGCAATTTATGCTGATTTTCAGCCTGCTGCCAGCGAAAGGTCAATGTTTTAGAGCAGTGTTGCTCTACATCCATTTCGACGGCTATATCACCAAGAGTATCGTCTTTTAGTACCCATGACAGCAATGTCCCCTTCATCAGGGGTTCGCCAAGCAACTCAACCAGATATTTACTGTTGTCATTGAATCTTCCCCAGTCGGAAAACGCTTCTGTTATTGGTTTAGGAAATGCTCCGGCAACTTTTCCACTTAGTACGGGAATATCATTTACCGTGTATATGAACCGCTGTGAGTCAACTTTACCGAGCTGACAGGTGTTTTCACGATTCTTATTGCCTGCAGAGTAACCCGATGGAACTAACAGATCATAATCTAGTGTGTATGTTTCTACCCCAAAGCTAATAATCTGAATTTTTGAAAGACATCCTTTGTATTTCTGTATTTGCATTGATGTATATTGGTTTTCTTTGTCTGTTCTACGCAATGTGAAACCTTTAGTTCCCATAAGCTCGGCAACTTCAGGTTTTGAAGAAAATACTGCCCGCACTTGCCCATCACTGGCATCAATCGGCAGCTGCATTGCTTTCGTAAAGAATGTTTTCTGCCAGTTAGGCAATTCGTCAGGCAGGGATCTAACGTTTATTCGTTCGCCCCAATCTAGGTTTAGCTTACCTTCTTCTTTTACGCCTTTACTAAACCAGAAGTGTTTAACTAAATAAGCATTTGAGGCGCATTCAGTATCAGTGGATGCTGCGGAAGGTAGTGCCAGATGAAAGGTAAGCATACCTATAACAGACAGAGCAATCACGATAAAAACTTTACTGTTTACTTTCAATTTACAAACGTTCCATGTTTTTAAGTGGAAATGGTGAGCCTTCGGTAACGATACGCAATATAAATAGTAAAAACACAAGTATTATACATATGTTAAGAAGTCCTGATAATATTAGGATCAGATCAAAATCAACCTGACCGTCTGCTATTCGCTCTTAGCAGACGCTTGATGCTATTTTGCAATGTAAAAGTATTGTGATAAATTCAGACATTAATTTCTAAGCTGGTAACAACCCCATGGATCACAACACAGATTTAGCTGATCTAACAACGGCAGTGCAACGCTGTATAGCGACCACAGACAACCCTTTTGCTGTTAAAAGGCCGGACACGCGCCAGCTGACTATACAAGCTATTGCACACTTAACCGGTCACTATCGTATTACTGATATTATTGCTGCACTTACCGCAGAAAAAGAACGTTTAAGCCGCTTTACGCAGCGGTGCGGTGGTATGTTGGCGTACGAGATTTCTCTGCCATATCGTGAAGCACTGTATAACTGCGATGCCGCGCTAGTATTTTTGCAAAGTACAGCTGTCGGGCAAAACTCCGCCGACAACGCTGATGCATAAATTACCGACACAGGGACAACAGATGCCAGATTTGTCTCCCAACAAGAAGCATAGTTTAACCTTTATGGCTAACGGCGAGGTTGGCATGGGTGGGCCTATGATAGGAGCCGTTAGCGTAAACGGTCATCTGCTGGGTCACAACTTTATGGGCTGCTGGCTATGGAATGAAAACTCTGACTCAGTGCTGTTACTGGAATTTGTCAGTCGCGCACCAGACCGAACACAGCTTGTCAGTTATAACGCTGCTACCCATGCACTTAAACACCACTCGCTGCAATTTGGTTACCGCTTGCCAAATTTGTTGTTTACCGACAACTTACTAACCTTTACAGATACTAAGCAGGTTATCGCGTTAGATTGTTGATGCTGGCATGCTGATCCGCCAACTTGTGGTACTGGCAGCAAAAACATTATTGGTCGCCCTTTGCAGCGCCTTTAGGTCCATTCACTACTTGCCTGCAGAATTAGCACATATCGTGATTTATTGCAGCTCAACATAAGTTGCTTGAACGTCAAACCAATTAGTCAGTTTATGCTGTCCATCGTTTCAACAAGGACTGATGAATAGGAGGCGTTTGCCAGACATAATAAATGTATGCCAGATAATCCTCGTCTTTATCCATCTCTGGTTCTAGCGGCACAAAATCCGGGATCTCAGCCCACCATGCCGGATAATCGATAGCAAAATCACCAGCCGGTGATGTTATGGCAAAATGGGTTTGTCGTTTTCTCATGTCATGGTGAAAGTGTAGCTTTAATTGCGGTGCCGATAATAGCCAGATTTGACTGTCAATTTGCAGCATGAGCTGACCATCCTGCGCATAAAGTGCAATCTGATGGCCTGCAACGCAATCTGAGTTGCCTTTTACAGATAGATTGGTAGCGCTGAACTTATTTATGTTGTTGTCCACATTTGAAATATTTCACTATCATTCCGTTTGGCTGCAATCCAGCTGAACAGGTCTACCGATTCGGCATCTGACCATGGATCGAGGTCGTCCGGTGCAGGTGGTTGATAATCGGCTTTGAAAAGTTCCTTACCATCTTGCTGTACGATAAATTGATTACGGCCGTTAAGCTTAGCTAGTGTTACAGTCCATGACTGATTAACAAATGGCAGAACAGTTTCATTAATAAACATGACAGGGCCTTTTCCCGAGGCATAGACACCAATAAATTTGCCATCATATTTAATATATGAGGCTTTCTTTCTTGGCTGCTGACCAGGTGGTAATGCATTCACCTCAGATACGGAACCATTAATATTGTCTCTTACTAGAAAATGACCTGACAAATGCTTGTGTTTAATTATCTCAGTGCTCATCTCTGTTCTTCTATGGTTGATGTTTAATCAAATATTCAGGCGGCTGCTTTTTCAACCAATCTGCAAATCCAGCAAGTAGTTTATCTACATCAGGATTGGGTCTAGAAGCTGAGCGAATTATATCGGTATAAGATTTATCTTTCACGTTAACTAAATAATCGACGGTTGGACCTAACGGATCTCCGTCATATCGAGCTCTGTTAACCTCATAAATAAAGTCGCGAAGTGGCTCTGGAGTTGCGTTTTTATATTTAACCCCGAGTTGACGTCGAGCTTCATTAGCTTCATTAGCCAATTTTTCCAATTCATCTAACGAACTATTGGGTTTTATTGCCTCGGAGTATTTACTCAATGCTGCAACCTCCTGCTCATATTCTTGCCTTAACGGACTTTTCTTAAAGTTTTCACCGACTGATAGCAGAATGTTATTCTCAAGCTTACTTCGGTCTGTGATTGCTTCGGTGGCTGTAGACGCTGGCTCATGGAAAACAGGCTCTTGTGAGGAGTATCCCGATGTTACCCCACCACCTTTGGGTTTAGCCGCTTTGGCGGCCGGTTTACTGCTGGTATTGCCACTGCTGGCTGGCGCTAAGCCGCCTTCACCTATGCCGTTGCCTTCGGGCTGCTTGCCCCAGCCGTCGCTAAGTTGCCACACGCGCATTTCGTCGCGGGCGAACATTTGCAGCAAGGTGTCACGTAGCTGAAAGTTGTTTAGTTTGGTTAAGTCGGTGGCCCAGGGGCGGGCGTGTTGGTAAAGCTGGGCCCAAATATCGCGCAGGTTGTAGCCGGGTTCTAAGTCGTGTAGAAAATAGCGGCCGTATTCGCTGTCGGCCAGCTCGCGTACTGTGTTGCTGCCCAAGTCGGCCCAGGCCAGCAAACAACTGCTGCACAGATAGGTTTTACCCCATTTATCTTCCAGAACTACGCCGTTGTATTGCCGGTCTTGCATCCTGCCACCTTGTTTATAAAAAGCGCTTTTTCTAAACAACAAATTTACAATTTGCGCATTTTTACAACCTGACTGCGGAATGTCAAACGCTGTTTTGCTAAATGGGCGTTTAGCGGCGTGTTGTGGTGCATAAGGTGGGTAAGCAGGGTGAAACTGGCAGGCACTGCTGTGCCTGCCAAAGAGGGGAGTACTTAGGGCCTAATGGCCGCCGCCGAGGGATTTAATCGCCTGGATCATATTCACGATTACCTTTTGCGCATCGCCGTACACCATCTGGGTGTTATCGGCATAAAACAGCGCATTTTCCACGCCGGAGTAGCCCTTACCCTGGCCGCGTTTTACCACGTAGACCTGTTTGGCCATATCGACATTCAGCACCGGCATGCCGTAAATCGGCGAGCTTTTATTAGTGCGTGCCGCCGGGTTTACCGTGTCGTTGGCGCCTATTACGATAGCGACATCGGCTTCTTTAAACTCGTCGTTAATATCTTCCATATCAAAGATAATGTCGTACGGCACGCCGGCTTCGGCCAATAGCACGTTCATATGGCCCGGCATACGGCCGGCCACCGGGTGAATAGCAAATTTCACCTCGACATCGGCGTCCTGCAGCAGTTTTACCAGCTCGAACAGCTTATGCTGCGCTTGCGCCACCGCTAAACCGTAACCGGGCGCGATGATCACCTTAGACGCGTAGCGCATATTAATACCGGCATCGCCGGCATCAATCGGTTTTTGGCTACCGGCAATCTCGCCTTCAGCTTCATCGCTGGCGGCACCAAAGTTAGAAAACAGCACATTGGCGACCGAGCGGTTCATCGCTTTGGCCATCAGCAAGGTTAATAAGGAGCCGGCCGAGCCTACTACCATGCCGGCAATCATCAGCGCCGGGTTATTCAGCACATAGCCTTCAAAGCCAACGGCTAAGCCGGTAAAGGCGTTATATAAGGAGATGACCACTGGCATATCGGCACCGCCAATCGGCATTGTCATCATCACGCCATAAATAAGCGCCAGGGCAAAAAACACGGCAAACAACGGCCAGGCTACCGCGCCGCCGTGCCAGATAATGTAGCCGCCAATGGCCAGTAAAATAAGCAGCAAGCTGCCATTAACCAGCTGCAGCGCACCAAAGCGCAGGGTGCCGTTAATGCGGCCGTCTAACTTGGCCCAGGCAATTAACGAGCCCGATAGCGCCACGGCGCCAATTAACCCGCCCAGTACCGCCAGGCTCAGCGACACGGTGCCGTGGGTTTTGTAGCCAATCAGCTCTATGGCGGCAATAGCCGCTGCCGCGCCGCCGCCCATGCCGTTATACAGCGCCACCATTTGCGGCATTTCGGTCATCGCCACTTTTTTACCGCTGCGCCAGGCCCAGCCTAAGCCCAGTGCCAAGGCAATCAGCGCCAGTGTGATATTGGTATTAAGATGCGGCTTGGCCGCCTCGTTAACATCTAGCGTGTATAAAAAGCTGGCCAGCACCGCCAGCACCATACCCCAGCCGGCAACGATAATGCCAGAGCGGGCACTAAGCGGTGATGACATACGCTTTAAGCCATAAATAAACAAAAAAGCCGCGATAAAGTAGCTACTGTCGATAAGCAGGGCAGCGTTCATGCGTTACTCCTTACCGGGCTTGTTAGAGGGTTTAAACATTTGCAGCATACGCTCGGTCACGACATAGCCGCCGGCGGCGTTGCCGGCACCTAATAACACGCCGGTAAAGCCGATAATTTGCTCGGCCAATGAGCTGGCGTTAATGAGCGCCCACAGTGCACCGACCACAACGATGCCGTGAATAAAGTTAGAGCCGGACATCAGCGGTGTGTGCAAAATGGCCGGTACCCGGCCGATGATTTCAAAGCCGGTAAAGGCGGCCAGCATAAAAATATACAGCGCGACAAAGCCGGTGAGTAAAGTGGTGGTGTAGTCCATAAGCTTCCCCAGTAATTTTTCCCAATCATTGTTTTTCGTTGTATCAGTGTTGTGCCAGCGCCGTTTTTACCGCTTCGGGTTTAATCTCGCCGTTATGGGTCAGCACGGTTTTCGCCAGAATTTCATCATCCCAATTCAGGTTAACAGCGCCATCGACAATAACCAGCTGCAGCAGGTTTAGCAGGTTCTTGGCGTAGAGCTCAGAGGCGTGCTCGGCTAACATAGACGGCACATTCAGTGGTGCGGCTATGGTGATCTGGCCCTGGGTCACGGTTTGCCCCGGTACGCTGTATTCGCAGTTACCGCCCCCTTCGGCGGCTAAATCAATGATGACTGCCCCTAGCTTCATGCCGTCGACCTGAGCTTTGCTGATAAGCTTGGGCGAGGGCCGGCCGGGTATGGCGGCGGTGGTAATGACAATATCCGCCTGCTGAATATGCTTGGTGACGACGCTGGCAATCTGGGCTTTTTCATCAGCGGTAAGCTCGCGGGCGTAGCCGCCTTCGCCACGGGCATCAACGCCGGTATCGACAAATTTAGCGCCTAAGGACTCGGCCTGCTCTTTGGTTTCTGGCCGCACGTCATAGCCTTCAGTAATGGCGCCTAAACGCCGGGCGGTGGCTAATGCCTGTAAACCGGCTACGCCCAGGCCCATCACCAGACAGCGCGCCGGGCGGATAGAGCCCACGGCCGTGGTCATCATCGGTAAAATACGCGCGAGGCTGGTGGCACCTAACAGGGCAGCGTAGTAGCCGGCCAGCGCCGCCTGAGAGGATAGCGCATCCATCGCCTGGGCGCGGCTGATACGCGGCACTTGCTCCATAGCAAAGCAGGTAATGTGTTTTTCACACAATAAGCGGGTCAGTTCAGGCTCTTTATGCGGGTAAATAAAACTGAGCAGAAGGGTGCCGGGCTTTAGCAGGGCAATGTCAGCCGCTTTGGGCGGTTGCACTGCCAGTACGATATCGGCGTCATGCAGTAAATGCTGCTCGGTACCAGCAATGTCGACGCCATGGTAAGCACTGTCGGGCAGTTTGCTACCCAGGCCGGCGCCACTTAGCATGCTGATGCTGCAACCCAGTTTGCTGAGCTTTTCTGCAACGGCAGGCACCAGGGCCACCCGCTTTTCACCGGGCCGGCTTTCCATCAGCACGGCTATTTTTACTGGCATAGGCTTATCTCCTTAAACTAACTGTTTGAGGAGTATAGTCTTTATTTAACGGCTTTTTGGATTGCGGCTAATGATGGCTAACATTTCGCCAGGTTATACTGGTCTAACCTGTTAGTGCGTTGGTCTCAAACTGCAATGCCTGCTCAAGCGTGGCGAGGATCTCACTGCTTTTACGCAGCACCCTAAGCTGGCCAAACAGCGTTGCCGCCTCTGGGTATTGCAGTTTCAAATAGCTAAACCACTGCTTAATACGGTTGCTGTAGTACTGGCTTTTATCGCCGCACATCTCAAACTCAGAGTATTGCATTAACAATTCCAGCACCTGTGGCCAGGGCATGGCGGGCTGGCCGCTGCGGATACTTTGCGCCAGATTGGGCATCGCCAACGCGCCACGGCCAAGCATAATGTCAGTACAGTCAGATTGTTGCTGGCACAGCAGCGCATCACTGGCTTGCCAGATTTCACCGTTGGCAACCAGCGGTATTGCCACATGCTGCTTGATTTTGGCGATCCAGGGCCAGTAGGCCGGTGGGCGGTAACCATCGCTTTTAGTGCGGGCGTGCACGGTAAGCATACTGGCGCCTGCTGCGGCTATCGCGGCGGCATTATCTAATGTCAGTGAGGTATCATCATAGCCCAGGCGGATTTTGGCACTGACTGCAAATTGCTGTGGTACCGCATCACGCACTGCTTTGACAATACGGTACAACTGCTCGGTTTCTTTTAGCAGCACAGCGCCGCCACGGCTTTTATTCACCGTTTTGGCCGGGCAGCCAAAGTTTAAGTCGACCCCGGGCGATCCCAGCTCGACCGCACGCACCGCGTTTTCGGCCAGCCAGTTCGGGTCTTGCCCCAGCAGCTGCACCCTAACCGGCGTGCCGGCCAGGGTTTTGCCATCGGTTAATAGCTCCGGGCACAGTCGGGTAAACACCCGGGCGGGTAGCTTTTGGTCAACGACGCGGATAAACTCGGTGATGCATAAATCATAACCGCCGATGCGGGTTAGCATATCGCGCATCAGGGCGTCGACCACGCCTTCCATCGGTGCCAGAATAATTTTCATGCGTTGTGCTCGCTGGCAGCGGCTTTATGCCGGCGGCAACGTTCAGAGCAATACAGCACAGTGTCCCAGTTGCGTTGCCATTTTTTGCGCCAGCTAAACATCAGGCCGCACACCGGGCAGCGCTTTTGCGGCAGGTTAAGTTTATGGTGTGCCACCGTTAGACCGAGTAAATGGTGCTGATTTGCTGGCGGTGCAGTAATTCGGCTAACTCGGGCAGTTGCAACGGTTCGATATCGAGCACTTCCAGGATGGCGCCTTTGTGCTGCTCCCACTCCGGGTCCAGGCTGATCTCGAACAGCTGACGGCTTTCGCCGCTAAAATGCTCGGCCAGCTTGAGCAGGGCAAACAGTTGTTTTTCCTGCTCACTGTCCGACTCCAGCATCAGGGTAGGGCTGTGGTGATAGGCAATGACGTTGTACAGTGTTGGCGTCAGGCCCCAGGACTCGGCAATCAGGTAGCCCAGCACTTCATGGCAGGTAGCAAAATGTTGCTCTTCAATTTCACTGTAACCGCGCTGCGCCAACAGGCCTTGTTGCATCAGCTGCTCGTATTGTGGTGCTTGCTGGTGAATAAGTGCGATGCCGGCGTTGTGAAACAGCCCCAGGCTGTAGCAGTCGTCCTGCACGTCCTGGCCAAAGTTAAAGTGCTTGGCTAACGTCATGGCAATATTGGCTGTTTGTAGTGCGCTGGCCCACAGTTTCAGGCTGAATTTGTCGTTTTTACCCTCGGCCAGAGTAAAGCGCAGCAGCACACTGCGTACCAGTTTAATTACCCGGTTAACGCCAAGAAATTTGCAGGCATGCTCTACCGAAGTAATTTTGCGCCTAAGGCCAAAAAACGCTGAGTTCACCACTTTTAACGTAAAGCCGGCGATACCGATATCCAGGTTTATCAGCGCGGCGATACGTTTAATATTCGGTTCGGGTGCATCCAGCTGCTGCTGAATATGCTGCAGAATTTCCGGTTGTGGCGGTATGGTAAAGCCGTTTAATGCCTGTTCTATGGCTGACATATCAATGGCTTGTGCCATGTTGCTACTCCGGGAAAGGGGCTTAATTGTTGTTAATAGTAAAAGCGGCGCCTGATAATTGCAAAGCACTTTGGCGGCCGCGCTTGCTGGCTAGCGGCTAAGAGTCAAGATAAGGCCGGCCGGACATCAGTTGTTGTGCCAGCTGCTGCTCGTTTTGCTGCTCGTTAAGCTGTAAATCGTTAAATTGCACATCAAACTGGATAAGCTCTTCATCGTCCAGATGCTGCGCCACTAAACGGTCTGGCACCTGACCCACCTGACGATAGGCATTAATGGCCACCTGTGCGGCCTGCTCCATTAACAGTAAAAAGTGCCCCAGCGGGAACTGGCTGAAAATCTCGGCATCCAGATGCGCCCAACCGAGTAAGTCACCACTGATACTGCCATCGGCATGGTCGGTAAACAGCATAGACACCGCCGGACAGCTGGGGTTTTCGCCTGGCTGAAACTGTTCGGCATCGTCCTGGTTAAATACCAGCACATAGCCAAAGCCCGGGCTGCCTTCAGCATCCATCTCGTCAAATGACGTATCGTACAGCAAAAACAAGCGATTATCGGTCATGACGTATCCTGCTGAAACCTGCTTAAAAAATGGGCGCTAATTTTAGCTGAAAACGTGCTAAGACTAAAGGCCGAACTGCAGTTAAATCTGTGCTAAAGCACAGTGGCGCTGTACGGCATCTCCAGTAACAGTGCCAGTGCCAGCAGCAGCGCCTGCTCCTCACCTTGCAGTCGCTTATCGGCTTGCACTGTCGCTTCCAATGCCTGCCACAAGCGGGCTTTTTGCTGCGGCGCCAGCGCCAGTAATACCGGTAGCTGCGCATCCAGCAAGCTAAAGTTAGCCGCAGGCCGGCTGTCAGTCGGGCTAAAACCCAGCGCGGCTACACCGGCTTGCCAGGCTTGCTGCTGTTGTTGCGTATCGCCGGCCGCCGCGCTTACCAGCGCCAGCAGCTGGGCGATAGCAGCAGCGTGCTGGTTAAGCGGCGTGGTCAAATAGCGTTTACTGATTTCTGTTGGGTCATATTGCACGGCCAGGTTGTGGGTGACAAAAGCACGGATAAGCCAGGGCGCCAGTGTCAGGCTGGGGATAGCCTGTAACAGGGCTTGCAGCAGCTGCTCAAACACCACAAAACGGCTTTCGGGTAGCGCTTTTAGTGCGGGCATCAGGCGTTGCAGCAGCTGCACCTGTTGCAAAGCGCTGAGGCTGGCGACAGTGTCACAGAGCTGGTCAACTTGCTGCAGTAAGCTTGCCGGGCCCATTTCCTTTATCAGCTTAAGCTGGCGGTTACGGCTGGCGTCGTCTTGTTGCAGCAGCAGGCAGCATACCAGTGCCATCGCGGGTTCAGTCTGGCGGCTGCTATGTAATAGTAATAACGGCAGTGCCTGTTGTAAGCGCTCAGCCTGAGACGTTCCCGGCGCGGCATCTGCTTTTGTATCAGCAGCTGTCGCACGTTGTGGTGTACTTGCGGTAGTACTGGGAAATTTGCCATTCCAGTGCGGCTCCAGTCGCTTAATCCGCTGCGCCAGCGGTGGGTGGGTGGCAAAAATAGATGCCCAGCGGCTAATGGCCTCGGCAAAAAACAAATGGCTGTTTTCATCGGCATTGCCGTTACTAATGCGGCTATGCTGGCTGTGGCTGCCAATTAGCTTTAACGCGCCGGCAATACCACCTGGGTTGCGGGTAAACTGCACAGCACTGGCGTCGGCCAGAAACTCACGCTGGCGGCTCACTGCCGCTTTAATGAGGTTACCAAAAAACGAGCCGACATAGCCGATAACCACCAGGCCAAGCCCCAACACCACTATGCCGCCGGCACCGTTTTTATTGTTTGATGAGCGCGAGCTGACCCGGATTGTTGCACCACGACTGCCACGCAGCAAATAATAGCCAATGTGACCTAAAAACAAGATGCCATTCAGAATAGCGATCAGGCGGATGTTCATCCGCATATCGCCGTTTAAAATATGGCTGAACTCATGAGCGATGACGCCCTGCAACTGGTCGCGATTAAGCTGCTCGACACAGCCTCGCGTGACGCCTATCACGGCATCGGCCGGGCTGTAACCAGCAGCAAAGGCGTTAATGCTGCGTTCTGGCAGCAGGTATACCGGCGGCACCGGCGTGTTGGCCGCCAGCGCCATCTCTTCTACCACGTTTAGCAGCCGCCGCTCGGCCGCATCGTTACTGTCGGGCACTATGCGCACACCGCCCAGCGACTCAGCCACCACCTTACCACCAGCTTGTAATTGTTGCCATTTGACCAGCACGGCGACGCCCACGGCGATAATGACCACCAGGCTGACGGTGCCCACCAACGGCCAGGGCAGCTGCTGCCAGGTGAAGCCTTGACTAAGTAAGTTGGGGTCTAGCAGACCAAAGCTGATTAGGGCGAGCAGGTTGGTAAGTGCTAACAATAGCAGCACCGCCAGGCTAAATAACAGTACCAGAATACGGGTATTGCGCCGGGCTAAGTCCTGCTGGGTAAAAAAGTTACTACTCATGGTGTGTAGTAGTTAAAAGCTAACTTTCGGTGCGGCCTGAATGGCGACGGTGTCGGCAAATTCCAGCAGTTTGGCATCGCTGGCATGACCGAAACTGCTGGCAAACAGCACTGGCGGAAAGCTTTGTTTGTAGCTGTTATAGTCGGTGACGGCATCATTAAAAGCCTGACGGGCAAAAGCAACCCGATTCTCAGTGCTGGTCAGCTCTTCTGACAATTGCATCATGTTCTGGTTGGCTTTTAAATCTGGGTAAGCTTCCATGACCACGTTCAGCCGGCTCATCGCGCTTTGCAGCGCGCCTTCTGCACCGGCAAGCTGGCTGATAGCGCCGGCATCGCCCGGATTATTCGCCGCCACTTTTAAGCCAGCCATCGCGGCATTACGGGCACTTATCACGGCCTCTAAGGTGTCGCGTTCGTGCGCCATATAGGCTTTAGCGGTTTCGACCAGATTAGGAATTAAATCGTAGCGGCGCTTTAACTGCACCTCAATTTGGGCGAAGGCATTTTGAAAGCGGTTTTTAAGTTTTACCAGCTGGTTAAAAATGCTGATAACCCAAAACAGGATGGCAACCAGAATTGCCAGTAAAATCAGGCCAGTCATAACAGCTCCATGCAGGAAGTTCAGTTGCCGGTTATTGTTAACAATAGTTTAATTGCTGTCCAGTGTTATCGCGCTCAACTAACACTAAAGTAGGCCGGCTGGTTGAGTGTTACTGCTTGCTGCTAATTGCCGGCGGCTGCGTTATCATAGCCCAAACTTGGTGTAGAGGTAGTTATGAGCGATTTTAAACATATTTCGGTAGCGCAGACCGCAGAGTTACAACAGGCTGGCAAGGTGGTCATTGCCGATATACGCGATGAGCAAAGTTTTGCTGCCGGTCACATTGCCGGCGCCTTTCATTTAACCAATGGCAGTTTGCACAGTTTTATGCAGCAACATGAGTTCGACCAGCCGGTGGTCGTCGTGTGCTATCACGGCAATTCCAGCCAGGGCGCGGCGCAGTATTTAGCCCAGCAGGGTTTTGAGCAGGTGTACAGCATGGACGGTGGCTTTGAAAGCTGGCGTGGGCAACTGCCGTTTGTTACCGGCGAAGCTGAGTAAACAAGGTGAACAAATTCGCCGAGCTAAACTCTGCCAATGCAGCACAGCTGTTTGCTGATTACTGCCGGGCTCAGGGTTTAAATGTCAGCGCTGTGGTGCAGCAAGCCGATTTTGCCGAGCTGTATGCTGACAGTGCCCAACTGCCAGAGATCGAAGCTGAGTTTCACCGCTTTATACAGCAGCCGTCGCACCCGCGTTATCAGGCGGCGGCCTGGCAATTAAGCCAGCCGGCCAGCGTGTCCGGACCTGCGCTAACAGCACCGGATTTCGGCAAGTTATGGCAGCAGGCACCGCTGACCTTACTGATGTTTGCGCTGTGTTTGCTGGTCTATCTCTGGCAGCAGCTGGACTGGCGAGCCAGCAGCGGCGCGTTGCAATTAACAGAGCCCGCACAGCTATGGCGCTGGTTTACGCCGATGCTGCTGCATTTTAGCCTGACGCATATCGTATTTAACCTGGCCTGGTGGTTTTATCTTGGCCGTCAGTTAGAGCAGCGGCTGGGCGCGGCTGTGCTTATCAATATCACCTTATCTGCTGCGCTGGTGTCTAATGCGGCACAGTATTTTATGGTTGGGCCTAATTTTGGCGGTATGTCGGGAGTGGTATACGCCTTACTGGGCTATTGCTGGCTGGCCGGACAGCTTAACCCCAGACAACAGCTTAATATCAGCAATGGTCTGGCCGGTTTTATGCTGTTGTGGCTGTTGCTGGGGTTTATGGATGTGCTGTGGGTTAGTATGGCGAACTGGGCGCACTTAGGCGGTTTACTGACGGGGTTAGTGTGGGCCTGGCTGTTGCGGCGCAGGCCCGGACGATGATCTGGCGTTATTGGTACAGGTATTTAGTAAATAAAATATCACGGATAATGGTGTCGCCGGCTTCACGTTTCATCGCCTGCTGCAGCTGATCCAGTAGCGCCAGGCGAATTTCCTCACGGCCTGTTAACGATTTAATTTTGTCTTCCGGCTGTTTGCTGATGGTGCCGTAGATAATATCGAGGATCAGCGGCTCATGGTGCTCAATGGCCGGTAAAAAAGACTTGTCTTCCAGCATCAGCTCAACCGTAATACGGATATAGCCCAAACTGCGCCGGTTGCCAGAGATATAGTTGGTAACGATATCCGGGTCAAAACCGTAGTACACCACTTCTTTCGGTTGTTCTTGTGCCTGCGTTGGCAGCGCGGCGAGTAGCAACAGGCAAAGTGGAAGAATTTTCAGCATAAGTATCACTTTTAGTTAAGAAAATTGGCCAGCACTGATGCTAACCTTAGCGTGAAGGTTGCCATTTTACCAGTTAAGGCCGGTGGCAGTAAGCGCTTTTGTCGGCCAATAACGGCTGAAAAGCGCCACTGAAGTTGTTATGATGCAGCACGTTTTTTTCACGACAGAACACACCCCCGTGACCACAGCGTTAATTTCGCTGGATCAGCCTTGGCAGGATGCGCGCAGCCTGACCTTGCCGGCTGAGCTGGCACCCTGGATTTTGGAATCTGCTTCACTGACTGCCCGTTTAAAACGGCACTGCCAGCAGTTTCGCCTGCAGCTATTACATGAGCGGCAAAGTGCGTTACCGCCCTTTTTACAGCCGCTATTGCCGGGTACCGCAACTGCACAGTTACGCGAAGTGATGCTGTGGTGCGATGATAAGCCCTGTGTTTACGCGCAAAGCTGGCTGCCGCAGCAAACCATTAACCGGCTGCAGCCGTTGGCGGATATGGGCGAGCGGCCATTGGGCGATTATATTTTTCAGCAACCCGGTTTACGCCGCGGCACTATTGAAGCAACCGAGCTTACGCTGCAAGGCATGCTAACCAGCGTTACGCAGGACAGCCGCTGCTTTGCCCGTCGCTCGGTATTTCAGCTGCATGGTTTGCCGCTGCTGGTAGCCGAGGTGTTTTTGCCAGCCATCACGCAGTTAAAGGTAATAACGGCATGAGGCTGGCACTTAAGGCCAGCAACTGGCGTTACTATTTACAGCTGATGCGGCTGGAAAAACCGATCGGTACTTATTTGTTGCTATGGCCAACCTGGTGGGCGCTGTGGCTGGCTGCAGAAGGCGTGCCGCCGCTATCGATGTTAATCGTCTTTACCCTTGGTGTAGTGCTGATGCGCGCTGCTGGTTGCGTTATTAATGACTACGCCGACAGGCACTGGGATGGTGCGGTAGAGCGCACTAAGGCACGGCCCTTAGCCAGTGGCACGGTTAGCGCCGGTGAGGCGCTGCAGTTATTTGGCCTGTTGGTGCTACTGAGCGCCAGTTTGTTGCTTTGGTTAAACTGGCAAACGGTGCTGCTGTCTGTGGTCGCCTTGCTGTTGGCAGCCGTGTATCCCTTTATGAAGCGCTATACCCATTTGCCCCAAGTGGTGCTGGGCGCGGCCTTTAGCTGGGGCATGCCGATGGCATTTATGGCAATACAGCTTAAGTTGCCGCTGCTGGTGTGGCTGCTGTATCTGGCGAATTTGCTCTGGACCGTGGCTTACGATACTTACTATGCACTGGTCGACCGGCCGGACGATGTCAAAGTGGGCATTAAATCTACCGCGATTTTATTTGGCGATTATGCGCTGCCCATGATTGTGCTGCTGCAATTGGGCAGCCTTGGCTTACTCGCAACCGTAGGCTATATGACAGATTTACACTGGGTGTATTATCTGGGTTTGCTGGCTGTAGTGGGCTGTTTTGTCTATCAGTACCGGCTGGCTCAACGTAGTCGCGCTGGCTGCTTTAGTGCCTTTTTACACAACCACTATGTGGGTATGCTGGTGTTTGCCGGCATTGCCTTAAGTTATGTTTTACAAGGATAGCGCCTGATGAAACGTTTGCTGCTGTTAGTGCTGTTATGTTTGCCGCTGCTGGCCTGTGCCGCTCAGGAGGACGAGCTTGAAGTATTCGACCTGGTGCCATTACAGGTAGGTAATATGACAATACAGGTACAATTAGCCGATACACCTGAAAAGCGCTCGCAGGGGCTGATGTTTCAACAAAGTGCCGACCCCGGCATGTTGCTGCTGTATAGCCAGCCAACAGCGGTATCACTGTGGATGGCCAATACCGCTATGCCACTCGATGTCGCCTATATAGGCCCGGACTGGACGATTACGGAATTGATAACACTTGAGCCGTTTGATGAAACGCCGGTGCCGGCAAAGCAGCCGGTGATTGCCGCGCTGGAACTGCCGCGCGGCTGGTTTGCCCGGCATGGTATTACCCTGGGGCAAAAAGTGGCTCTGGGCGCCGGTAAGAACTGATTTACCTGCGTGGTAGCACGAGAGTGTTACAGCTATGCTCGCCACAGCGGGGTTGCGGGCTTCCTGCCCTCCACCAGGCGGACCAGCTGCGCTGACCAAATTCGCTCCGGGCGAATTTGTTATCCGCCTTCGCTGGCGCGAAAAGGGTCTGTGGCTGCGCTATCGGCAACACTCTCGTGCCAGGTCTTGCTATCACTTTTGTTGCAATGAGCGTCGCAGCAGCAAAAAGTACAGCACCGGCATTAGCAACATCGACACCAGCGGTGCAGCTATCATGCCGCCAAGCATCGGTGCGGCAATGCGCTGCATCACTTCATTACCGGCACCGCTACCGAGCATAATCGGTAACAAACTGACAATAATAGTTAGCACCGTCATGGCTTTGGGCCGCACCCGCTGCACCGCGCCTTGCATTATGGCTTGCCAAAGTTGTTGCTCGTTTGCTGGTCTTAACTCTTCTACCGCCCGTTTTAAATACAGCAACATCACCACCGCAAACTCTGCCGCTACGCCACTGAGCGCAATTAACCCCACCGCCACGGCGACCGACAACTGATAGTCCAACAGATATAACAGCCACAGGCTGCCGCTCATGGCAAAAGGCAGTGAGATAAGCACTAAGCTGACATCGCTGAAGCTACGGAAGGTTAGATACAACAAGATGACGATGATAAGCAAGGTGAACGGTACCAGTTGCTGTAAACGGGCCTGCACCCGCTCCAGGTATTCATACTGTCCGCCAATACTTACACTGACTTGTGCCGGATAACGCTGCTCGCTCAGCAGTTGCTCCAATTCCGCTAAGTAGTTGCCAAGCTGAGTGTCTGCGGGTAAATCGATAAATACCCAGCTGGTCAGGCGGGCGTTTTCAGCCCGGATCATCACCGGACCTTTTGTTACCTCGACCTTGGCGACCTGCTCTAGTAATACATAAGCGCCATCGCGGCTTTGCAGCGGCAAGGTGGCAATATCATCCGGGTGGCTGCGGTAATCACGCGGGAAGCGCAGGCTGATAGCATAACGCTCGCGGCCCTGAATGCTTTGGGCAACCGGGGCGCCGCCAATGGCAAATTGTACGTATTGCTGTAGCTCGCTTAAGGTGATGCCATAGCGCCCCAGTTGCTGCAAATTGGGCGTAATTTGCAGGTAAAGCCCATCTTCGGCTCGCTCGGCAAACACAGAGCGACTGCCGGGTAGCTTTTTAATCTCGGCCTCCAGTTGCTGTGCCACGTCTGAGATAGTGCTAAGGTCGGGCCCGCTTACTCTAACCCCCACAGGGGTACGAATGCCGGTGGAGAGCATATCAATACGGGTTTTTATCGGCGGCAGCCAGGCGTTGGTCAGGCCGGGTACCTGCACCACAGCATCCAGTTCAGCGATAATATCGTTAAGCGTTACGCCTTCACGCCACTGGTTTTGAGGCTTGAGTTTAATGCTGGTTTCCAGCATCGTCAGCGGCGCTGGATCGGTGGCAGTATTGGCACGGCCGCTTTTCCCCAGCACGGTCTCTACCTCGGGCACGGTTTTAATCAGCCGGTCAGTTTGTTGCAGTAGTTTGGCCGCTGTGGCCGGGCTTAAGCCGGGCAGGGTAGTGGGCATATACAGCAAATCGCCTTCAGCAAAGGCTGGCATAAATTCACTGGATAGCCGCTGCCACGGCAGCAAGCTAGAGCTGAGCGCCAATATGCTCAGCAGCACCAGGCTTTTAGGAAAGCGCAGGCAGAGTTTAAGTACCGGCGTATACAGCGCTATTAACAGCCGGCTCAGCGGGTTACTGTGCTCAGACGGAATTTTACCGCGCAGAAAATACAGCATCAGCACCGGAATTAGCGTAATAGCCAACAGCGCTGCCGCCGCCATAGCAAAGGTTTTGGTGTAGGCCAGCGGGGCGAATAAGCGGCCTTCCTGCGCTTCGAGCATAAACACCGGTAAAAAGCTGACGGTAATCACCAGCAGTGAGAAGAACAGCGCCGGGCCAACATCAAGACAAGCATCGATTATCGTCTGGCGAAATTCGGCTTTACTGAGGGTACGGCCATTAGCGCGGGCGTGCTCCAGCTTTTTATGGCCATGCTCTACCATGACAATAGCGGCATCCACCAGTGCGCCGATGGCAATGGCAATACCGCCCAGGCTCATCACGTTGGCGTTAATGCCCAGCAGTTGCATCAGCAAAATACTGGCCAGCAGTGCCAGTGGCAGGCTGATTACCGCCACCAGTGCCGAGCGGGCATGCAGTAAAAATACAAAACACACCAACGCCACGACTGCCATTTCTTCCAGCAGCTTTTGGCTGAGGTTATTTACCGTATTTTCAATCAGCTGTGAACGGTCGTATACGGTGACAATATTAACGCCTTCGGGCAGACCATTTTGCAGCTGCTGCAGTTTTGCTTTCACCGCCACTATGGTTTGCAGCGCATTTTCGCCGTGACGCATTACAATAATACCGCCGACCACTTCACCTTCGCCGTTTAGCTCGGCAATACCACGGCGCGCGGCCGGCACTTCCTGCACGGTACCGATATCAGCCAGGGTGAGCGGGTAATCTGCACTGTTGCGCACCCCAAGCGGTACTGCGGCTAAGTCGGCTAATGACTGAATATAATCACCCGCTTGCACCAACAGTTCGGTCTCAGCTACCTCAATCACGCTGCCGCCTTGCTGCTGATTGTGGCTGTTAATTGCACTGATAACCTGTGCCAGCGTAACATTGTAGGCGCGCATCAGCCGCGGCTCTAACTGTAACTGATAGGTCAGTGCCATGCCGCCAATGGTGGCCACTTCTGATACACCGGCCACACTTTGTAGCTCAGGCGTTAAATAAAACTGTTGCAGGCTGGTGAGCTGCTCCAGCGACATATCACTGTCTGGCGCACTGAGCGCGTACTGAAAAATCCAGCCGACCCCACTGGCGTCAGGTCCCAGTGTGGCACGGGCGCCTTCTGGTAAGGTCACGGTTTGCAAGTATTCCAACACCCGTGAGCGAGCCCAATAGGGATCGGTGCCGTCTTCAAAAATGACGTACAGGTAACTATCGTTTGGCATAGAGAAGCTACGTACCGCTTTAGCCTTAGGTACGGCTAACAGCGCCGTAGACAGCGGGTAGCTCACCTGCTGCTCTATGGTCTCGGGAGTTTGGCCTGGATAACTGGTTTTAATAATAACCTGCACATCGGATAAATCCGGCAGGGCGTCCAATTTAAGTTGCTGGCTGGCCTGATAACCAAACAGCGCCAACGCCAGTGTACTAAGCAGCACCAGCAAAGGGTTTTGTACTGACCAGCGGATAATCGCCTTAATCATATTTCAGGCTCCTAATGCTGATGGCTGCTGCTAACTGGCAGCTGACTGAGGCTGGCTTCTGCATCCAGTAAAAACTGGCCGGACACCACCACCTGTTCGCCGTCGTGCAAACCGGATAACACCTGCACATAGCCTTGCGCACTGATGCCGGTGGTGATTTGCCGCACACTAAAGTTGTCGCCGTCTTTTACCACCACCCGGCTGCTGTTGCCGCCCAGTAGCACTGCATCACGCGGTATCGCCAGCACATCACGCAGTGCTCCGCCATATAGTCGCACGGGCAGCAGCATATTGGGCTGTAGCAGCTGCTGGCGGTTATCCAGCGTCAGGCGGACCTTGCTGCTGCGGCTTAGTGCATCCAGCGCCGGATATATATAGTCGACGCTGGTTTCCAATGCTTTTACTTGCTGCGAAGGGATATCCACTTCGGCACTCATGCCGTTAAACAGCCAGCTTTGCTGCACCTCTGGCACATCGGCCAGCAACCAGACTCTGTCCAGACTGGTTATTTCTATCAGCGTGTCGCCGGGGCTGATATACATGCCATCACGCACGTTAAGCATGGTAATTACGCCATCCTGGTGCGCGTAAACGGTAATTTCATACTGGCTTTGCCGGCTTTGTTGCAGGTTTTTAATATCGTTATCGGTCAGGCCCAGCAGCCGTAACCGGGTTTCGGCGCGTTTTAGCAGGCTGGCGCTGCGCTCACCGTTTTGCTTGCTCACTGACAGCGCCTGTAAGTAGTCATCCTGCGCCACTAGCAGATCGGGCGCATAATAGCTAAACAGCTTATCGCCAGCTTTTACCCGCTGGCCCAGAGTGCGCACATGCAGCTGCTCTATCCAGCCTTCAGCACGGATATGGCTGTGGTGAATAGCATCTTCCGGGTACTGCACCTGAGCAAAGGTTTGAATAAAACGCCATAAGGTGCGGGGCGCCACAGCTTCAGTGCGGATAGCCAGGGCTTGCTGCATGGCGCCGTTAACGTCTACTGTGGCGCTGCGCTGCTGCTTTTGCGCGACTAAGTCCATACCGCATATCGGACAGTTTCCTGGTGTATCCTGCACAATATGAGGATGCATCGGACAAACATAACTGTTTGTTGCTGGCAACACCTGTTGCAACACACTTTGTTTTGCATCATCAAGCGTGTGGGCATGATTGCTGTGGTCAATGGGATCCTGCGCGGCCAAAGCAAAGGGAACTGCGCTGTGCACCAGCAGGGCGGCAAAAACATAACTTTTATACATGGGCTAATTCCTAAAACCAATACGTAATGACGTGATAATACACGCGCGTAAAACGAGTCGGATTAGGCGTTTATCGGTGGTGGTGGCTCAGCGGCAAATAACCATTTCGGCAGCGCTGCCGGGCTGTTGTTCGCCATTGTCTGCGGGCGGATATATCGGAACAATTCAGCAGCCAGCAAGGCGCCGCTGGTAGCACAGTGTTGGGCGCAGCAGTCACCTTTGCACTGGTGTTGTGGTGTGTCGCAACAGTCATGCGTGGCGTCGGTGACGATCACGTTCGCAGTGCTGTTGGGGCTGCTTGTTAGACTATGGCAAGGCATGGCAGTGTCTGCCTCAGTGGCCGCCCCCACATTGGCGCTGCTCTGTTGCTGCTGTATCGCATCGGCCAAAGTATAGGCATGCGCCATTTGCACCGATCCGGGCAGGCCGGATAGTGCCAGGCAAAACAACAAAACATAACTAAACCAGATACGCATGGCGCTTATCATAGGCGTTTTAGCTGGCCGGATCCAGTACGCCGTTCAGGCTGGTATTTTTGCGAAACCAGCCGGCGATACTAAAGCGAGTGTCAACTGCCGGCAGCACCTCGTGCGGAAAGCGCTCGCTTTCAAACAAGATCAGGCTACCCGCTGACGGCAGAAACTTATCAATCAGTTGGTCCTGCTCGTTATACAGTGCCAGTTCTCCGCCCCGGCTAACGTTATTAAGGTAGCTAACCGTGGTTAGCACCCGGTTAGAGCGGCCGCTAAAGGCATCCAGATGCTTTTGATAGTAATCACCCTGCTGATAACGGGCAAAGTGACATTCAAAGTCAAATAAGCCTAAAAAGCAGCGTCGGTTAAATGCTTGCTGTAATTGCGTCATTAGCGCCAGATATTGCTGCTGGGCCGCGCTTGTACCATCAAACCACTGGGTGGCATCACGCCGTACCTGCTGGTTCAGCTGATGATCGCTTTGGCGGCCAATGCCGGCCGGTTTTAGCTGTGCCTGATACTGTGCTTCATGCAACAGGGCACTGTTAAGCTGTTCGCTGATAAAATTTGGCTGCCACACCCAGCCATGCTGATAAAAGGCGTCGATAATGGCATCAATATTTAATGCATTGTGTTGGGATACAACATCAGACATGGTACAGGCTCAACAAGAAAAACCGGCGCTATTGTCGCCGATCAGACTGTGCTTAAAAAGAAATTTTGCTACGCTGGCGACCTGCTATTTATTACTGAGTTAATACTGTGTCTGACGATCGTTATTTTTATCAACCGGCTAATGGGCATGGTTTGCCGCATGACCCCTTTAATGCACTGGTGGCACCACGCCCTATTGGTTGGATTTCATCACAAGATGCTGATGGCAGGCTGAATTTGGCACCTTATAGCTTTTTCAATGCCTTTAATTACACGCCGCCAATAATAGGTTTTGCCAGCACCAGTTATAAAGACACCATCCGCAATATCGAGCAAACGGGGGAGTTTTGCTGGAATCTGGTGACTAAACCCCTGGCCGAGGCCATGAACCAAACCAGCGCTGCAGTGGCGCCAGACATTAACGAGTTTGAGCTGGCGGGTTTAACGGCCAAAGCATCAACCCTGGTGAAAGTGCCGCATGTGGCGCAAAGCCCGGTTACCTTTGAGTGCAAGTTAAGCCAGATATTGCAGTTAACCGGCGCTGATGGCAGTAAAATCAGTACCTGGATGGTATTCGGTGAAGTGGTAGGGGTGCATATTGAACGCCATCTATTAGTAAATGGCATATACGATACTGCAGCCGCGCAACCGGTATTACGCGGTGGCGGCGCCGGCGATTATTTTGTAGTGGATGCAGCAACACGGTTTCAGCTGTTTAGGCCAAAGTAAATAAGCCGGCTTGCGCCGGCCCAAGTTAAAACTGATAGCGCTTGGCTTTGGCGAGTAAATCCGCTGCTTTTATTTTGCCCGCCATGCACTGGTTAATATCGGCTTTTTTCATTACCCAGTAATAACGGCCGGCGTCACTGCGGCTATTAAGCTGCAGGGTAACGTGTTCGTCGTCCGGCAACAGACGCAGGCTGGCACCATAGTCACACAACACCTGACTAAATTGCTCGCCTACCGTCTTCACCAGTGCAGCAGTTTGCTGCTCCTGCTCCGCTTGTCGCTTGGCTCTTTGCTGCGCCAATTGTTCACGGCTTTGCTCGGCTTGCTTGGCCGCTTCGGCTAATTTTTGCTGCAGTTGTTTCGTTTTCTCCTGTAACTGCGTTAGCTCCTGCTGTTGCTCTTTGTCCAGCTTGGTCAGGGTTTGACTAAATTCCAGATCGCGTTTTTCGCGCTCGACGTCGCGCAGCTCACGCTCGATTGTCCGCTGCTGCTCAAACAGGCGGTGATGCTGGCGGAATTGCTGCTGCGCCTGCTCCGCCATCTCCTCAGCCTGCTCGGTAATGAGGGTTAGTTGCTCGCTATCTATCTCAAACTCAAAATGCCCACCGGGCAGCGGCGCAGGGGGAGCTACCGGCACTCGGGCATCGTTAAACTGAAAAATATGGCTGGCGCCAATTTTATTGCTGGCCTGAAATAACAGGCCCTGCCCGGCTAGATAGCTGGATTGTAACGAGGTTAACCGGGCCTGCTCCGTATTGCTAAAAGCGGTTTGTAAAATGGTTTGCAAAATGTCGGCATTCTTTTTCAGTTGTGGTGCCACATCTGCGGCACTGTAAGTGCTGTAGCCAAGCAGGGCGGCACTGGTTAGAGCAAGTATAGTTGGGCGTAATAAAGTCATGGTTTGTCCACTCCGCTATTCGTTGGGGTTAGGTAATAACTGTGATCCGGCCGATAGTTGGCCTGAATGGGTTGATAATTGTCCTGCCAATATTGCCAGTCTGCCTGGCGCTGCTGGTTCAAATGTTCCACCAGTTGCAGCATATCGGTACGTTGATCGCGTTTTAGCTCGTCTTGCAGGTAATCTTTTAACAGTACCAGTTGTGAGTTAGTGTTTTGCTGCTGTAACGTCAGCTGCTGCGCCAGCCACTGTTGCTGCTGTTGCTGATAGGTTGTCAGTGCGCTTTCTACTGCGGCATTAAGCTCACTTTGGCTGTTGCTCCAGCGCAGGCTAAGGCTGCCGTCCTGCAGTTGCAGCTGAGCTGGCGACAGGCTGATAAGCATAGCGGCGCAAGAGAGCGCCAGGCTGACCTGTGGCCACCAGCTCCGTTTTGCTTTGGGCCTCTGCCACTGGCTGGCAAACAGGGCGCTGCTGTCAAACACCGGTATCGCGTCAAACTCTGGTGTGTTGGCATCCTGGCGGACCGCCATAGCGCTGTTAAGCCGGGCTAACCACTCTGGGGCATGCTGTAATTGTGCTTTACACTGCTCGGCGCTAATTTTACCGTCAAGCCAGAGCTCAAAAATTTGCTGATTGTTCGACATGGTCGTCCTCCAACTGCAGACGTAGTTTATCCAGCGCGGTATAAAAACGTGATTTCGCGGTATTGCTGGAAATAGCCAGCTGGCTGGCTATTTCATCAAAGGTAAATTGTTGATAAAACTTCAGCTCCAGTATCAGCCGCTGCTCGGCTGGCAGCTGGCGCAGCTGCAGCCTTACCTGCTGCTGTTGCTGCTTGCTGCTCAGTTGCTGACACAGCGCTGGGCTGTCGTCAGCAAGCTCGGCCAGGCTTTGCTCATCCTCGCTGTATTTGCGCCGGCGCAGTGCGTCCATCGCGCGGTAATTGGCAATGCTGAACAGCCAGCTTTTAAAACTGCTTTCGCCGCGGTATTGGCCTAAATTACGGCACAGCACCATCAGCACGTCCTGCAACAGATCATTGGCATCATCCTTTGAGCCCAGCAGGCGTAAGCCAAAGTAATACAGCGCACTTTGATAGCGGCTGACCAGTTGTTGCCAGGCATGCTGGTCACCTTCCAGGGCTTTGGCGATTAAACTTTCATCACTGCGTTTAAACACGATATGGTTATTCTCTTTCGGTTTTGCATATAAGTCGGTGCTGGCCTGATTTTAGTTGGCGGTTTTCAGCGTTTTTTTCTATTTTTATGAGCCGCTGCAGTATTGTGGCCGTAAATTGGCGAAATACCGGAGGATAACATGCAAAAACTAGCCATTTTAGGCGCTGCATTGCTGCTAAGCGGTTGCAGTCAGTCGGTCACGGATTATGTTAACGAAACACCTAAGCTAAAGCTGGATCAGTTTTTTCAGGGCCAAAGCCGTGCCTGGGGGGTACTGCATGACTGGCAAGGTAAGCAAAGTGTGCGTTTTACCGCCGAGCTATGTGGTAGCTGGCAGGGCAATAATGGCGATTTGTATGAGCTGTTTTATTTCAGTGATGGCCGTATAGAGCAGCGCCATTGGCAGCTGAAGCAAAATGCTGATGGTAGCATCAGTGGCAGTGCCGGCGACGTGATAGGCGAAGCGACAGGCCAGCTGGCCGGCAACACCTTGTATTGGGAATACACCCTGCGCGTGCCTTATGACGGCGATACGCTGGATGTTAAAGTAAAAGATTGGTTATATCTGGTGGATGAGCAAAACCTGCTGAACCGCAGCACTTTGCATAAGTTTGGT
This sequence comes from Rheinheimera fenheensis, assembly GCF_039871805.1. Classification (NCBI taxonomy): domain Bacteria; kingdom Pseudomonadati; phylum Pseudomonadota; class Gammaproteobacteria; order Chromatiales; family Chromatiaceae; genus Rheinheimera; species Rheinheimera fenheensis. The sequence continues at coordinate 190,036 of NZ_JBDPJM010000002.1, read as the reverse complement.
GTGACGGTGGGCGAGCTGACCTTATCTATTCAACAGCAAGATACCAATGCGGATTGCGCGCCGCTACAGCAAAAAATTAAACAGCTGGTGCCAAACGCCAGCTAAAAAATGCCGCTTGGCACAAGGCGAAGCGGCGTTTTATCTGTGTCTTTGTCTGGCTTTAGGGCTGCACTGTCTGACGAGTTGGGTACTGCTGGAAGATTAAGCCAACTACGTTAGCGATAGCCTGCTTGGGGTTTTCTAAATCGGCTTTTTTCAGTGTTCCCTCTGAAATACCTTCCCAAATCAGTTGTTTTTTCGCCGCATCAACCACGTCGATATTCACGGTGCCGTATTTGTAACGCACAGTATCAATATCGTTACTAATCAGTGGAAAACCGGCATAAATGCCGTGGCGATAGTTGTAGTAACCGTAATGGATGCTGGCGCTGGGGGTAGAGCGCACATCAGTACGGTTTTCTACATTAGAGTTAAAGTTGACCAGCAAATCGGCATTAGCGTCGCTGTACTGATAGCCCAGTGCGGTCATCTCCGCGGTTATGGCATCTTTAAAGTGCTGCGTTACTAAAGTGGCATAGCCGGCTTTGTCGGTGGCTGGCTCTGGCATAAAACCAAAGGTGCGGTAAGTGGAAAAATTCACGTTAGCAGCACTGTCAGAGCGTACTTTAGGCCCGGTAGCACAGCCCGTTAATATCAGTGCTGCCAGTGCGACAGCGGCGATGCTCAGCGTTTTCATCATGCCAGGTTGCATACTTCTGTTCCTATGCTTAATCCGGGTAGGCATCGCGTATTGCAAGAAATGCCTCCAGGTTGTTTAACAAAATATCCACTAATGCCGGGTCAAACTGTTGACCGCGTTCAGTGCGGATAAGTTCGATGATTTGCTCCAATGGCCAGGCTTTTTTATAACACCGATCGCTGCCCAGTGCGTCAAATACATCTGCCAGCGCCGTGATGCGGCCGGCAATATGAATATTGTGCCCGCTTAAGCCCTGCGGATAGCCTTTGCCATTCCACTTTTCGTGATGCTGGTGCGCTATGATGGCACCCATCTGCAGGATCTCGTTAGTGGAATGTTGTAAAATCTGGTAACCCAATTCAGCGTGCTGCAGCATGATAGCCCATTCGGCAGCGTCATGTTTACCCGGCTTATTCAGAATATGATCAGGGATGGCGATTTTACCCAGATCATGCAGTGGTGATGCTAATTTTATCACTTCAGCTTCGTATTCCGACAAGCCGCACTTTACGGCCAGTAAATGGCTGTAGTTGGCTACCCGTTTTACGTGGCTACCCGTCTCTTTGGATCGTTTTTCCACCGCTTCGCCCAAAATATAGGACAGCTCACGCTGGCTATCACGCATCAGCTCGCGCAAGCGGATGTTTTCATAGGCAATAGCGATATTGTGCGAGAAGTAGCTGAGTAAGTGATGATCAGTGCTTTCCAGCTTGCTGCCTTTACTGACATACAGAAAGTTTTCGCTGCCTTTATGGGTAGTAAAGTAACTGATAAAACAGTCTTCCCCCTGATACGACTGCTTTTGCTGTTGTACCTGCTGAATTTTGGCAAATACCTCAGGCGGCAAGCCGCGCTCCTGCCCCGGATTACTGCTGGCGATGACATCCAGCATTAACCCCTGTTGTTTGGCGTTATTAATGGCCGCGCAGCAGAAAATTTGCTCACGTTGTAAATCGAGCAGATAGGCTACCTGACCTAAAATTAGCGACGCAAAGTCCTTCAGCGTGCTGCATTGCAGGAAACTGGTGGTACAACCAATAATTTTCTCCAGACCGGCTTTATGGTGCTCAATAATGCAGATATCACGGTAAGAGCGCAGGCCAGCATATAACAACGTTTTCAGTTTGATGGCGGTCACTTCAGTTTTGTTTTTGTAGTCGTTGATATCATAGTCGCGGATCACATGCTCTTCCGGGGCCTCACCGGGCTGTCCAGTGCGCAGTATCAGCCGCATACGCTGATTTTTAAGTTGTTGACGGATCGTTTTTACCAATTCAAGTCCGGCATGCTGGGTTTCCATCACCACATCTATCAGCGCCAGCGCTATGTCATCGTGCTGCTGTATCAGTGTCAGCGCTTCACGCGCGCTGTGGGCATGCAGCAGTTTAAGTGGGCGCTGTTCAAACTCGAAATTATTCAATACCAATGTCGTAATTTGATGAATGCTGTCATCGTCATCTACTATCAGTACCAGCCAGGGCGGTGCAGTATTGGTCGGCGCAGGCGTGTCACCCTGGGCACTGTCTTCCTGAAATAAAAAGTCATCATTAGTCATGCTGGTGTCCGCTGCTTGTCGACCTTAACCATGTTGTATCGATTCCAACTCTATATTTATCGCGTCACAGGAAATTTGGATCTCATACAAAGAATAGAGCAGGCTGATTAATAAGCTAATCAGACTGACGACAAACATGAGTTGACCGGCAGTTTGCCACTGCATAAACAGACAAAACATCGCTGCTGTGCACAGCACAAAGCTCAGCACGCCAAAGGCTTGCATGGTTTTAATCAGCACAATGCGTTTACGCAGGTTGGATATTTGTCGTTTTGCCAGGTCACGCACCTGGCCACCTTCGCGTTGGTTTAACTCACGGATCAGCTGGGCCAATACCAGAAAGCGATTAGTATAAGCTAACAATAACAATGAGATAGCCGGAAAAAGCAGGGCGGGGGTGGTCAAATCCATCATATCGGTGTTCCTGTTATAACAATTTAGCCGCTTACGTCACTAAAAGTATCATTAGCGTTAGCTATCGGTGACAACTCATATTACACTAATCAGCGATCTGGTGTGCGCCGGCGCAAATAACTGATAAGGTAGCCGGTGAACTAATCTGAACAGAACGTAGCGTATGCAGCCCAAATTGCAGGCGCTGCCGCAGTAAAGCGAGAGCTGATAATGAATGCAGTGAAAAAGAACAATAATAAAAACGAGCAGCAAGTTATTGCCGATTTAACCGAGGCAGCGCAGCAGCAGTTGGAAGCCAGTCTGGTGGAGTTTTCCAGCCAGTTACTCAATGCCCAGCAACAACAGCTGCAGCAGTTTGCCAGCACCGTGGTGGCTGATAGCCAGAAACAGTGGCAACAGCGCTTAATTGAGCAGGAACAGGCTTATCAGAAACTGTTTAAAGACTGGCAGCAAACCAAGCAGCAGCTTGATTTGGCTGTGCCGGTAGCCAGTGCTGATAATCAGGAACTGTCTAAGCTGCGCCAGCAGCATAAAGTATTGAGTGAAGAGCTGGCAGCCGCGCAGCAAAAGGTCGTTAGCTTAAGTGCTGAGCGCGAAGCGCAAACTAGCCAGTTAGAGCAATTCCAACAGAAATTACAGCAGTTACAGCATGCTTCTGCTGATCCGGCTGCGCAACAAAAGCTGCAGCAAGCTGAGCAGCAACTGGCGCAATTGCAACAGCAGTTAGCCAGCGCCGAGGCCGATGCCGAACAAGCTAAAGCTGCTGTGCACGAGATGAAACTGGTGGTACAGCAAAGCAAAACCGAGCTGAAGCTGGCCACCGAGCAGCAGCAAAAGCAGCTGCAGCAAATTAACGAACTGCAGGCCAATTACCAGACCAAGCTGGAACAACTAGAGCAACAGCTAAGCGAGCAGGCTGCCAGTTTTGCCAGTGAAAAGCAGCAGTTTGTTGAGCTTGAAGCAGCCAATCAGGACAAATTACAAACCATCGGCCGTTTACAGCAGGAAGTGCAGGACCGCAAGAAAACGCAGGAATTGCAGCAGCAAAAAATTCAGCAGTTACAGCAAGATTTACAGGCGCAAGCTGAGCAGCAGCAACAAGACCAGCAGGCACTGCAACAGCAATTAGAACAAGCGAAACAACAACTGGCCGAAACACAACAGCAATTGCAGGCTATGCAGGATGAAACCGGTGGTTTGGGCTCAGAGTTAACTAAGCTACAAGCAGACTACGTTAACCTGACCGAACAGTATCAGCATAGCCAAAGCAAAGCACAGAAAATGGAAGCCCAGCTTGAACATGCGCAAAACCGCCAGTTTGCCGCTGAACAAAAGCAGCAACAGGAAGCGGATGCCAGCCGTGAGCTTATTCGCACCCTGCGTTTGGAGCTGCAACAGCAGCAGGAAGCGCATCAGCAGGCATTACAGACGCTTGAAGAGCGCATGATGGAATATAAGCTGAAGTTTGAATATGCACAAAAGCAGCTGAAGGTAACCAGCTAAGTGCAGTTGTTACACCCGGCTGATGTAACACAGTGGCAGCGGGTGTATTTGGCAGCCAACAGCGTCGAAGCGGCGCTGCTGCGTGGCATGCTGCAGCGTGCTGCCGTGTTGGTGCAGCTACAAGGCGAATTCTTGGCAGGTGCTGCCGGTGAGTTGCCGCTGACTGACATCGGTGTGCAACTGTGGGTACCAGAGCAGCAATTTGCAACCGCAGAGCGTATAATCACGCGATATCTTCAACAATTACAGCATGAACCGGCACAGTGGCGTTGCCTCTGTGGTGAGCTGAACTATGACAGTTTTGACCTGTGCTGGTCGTGCGGCCGAGACCAAGATGAAAGTAAAAGCCAATAATTTTCAGGCGATGCGCGAGCTGGGATTTTATCAGCAAGCGGCCATCGCTGCCACCTTACTTGAACGCATGTTGCCAAACTACCAGTTATTCGCTGAAGTGACCAAAACCGGAGATGCCGAACTGCCGCGACATATTTTAAATCTGGTGTGGGAGTGGTTAACGGTGAAAAAAGCCAAGATAAACTTCGGCAAGTTAGCTGAGGAGCTTGAGCTGATCACACCTGAGCTGACTGATTTTGATATTTTTGGTGTTTACCCGGCTGTGGATTGTGCCACTGCGCTGGATATGATGTTAAGTGGTATTAGTCAGCAAGACGCCAGTGAGTTTATTAATGTGGCAAAAATTTCTCAGGCCACGGTGGCGCGGCTGATTGAGCATGACAGTATTGATGATGACATCACCACCGAAGCTGAGCTGAAAAAAATCGTCCGTGAGCATCCGCTGATGCAATACGAAATGGACTGTCTGGCCGAGTTGATAGCCCTGGTGGCACCGTTGAAACAATTTGGCCGTGACGAGCGCCAGCTGCTGCAGAACTGGGTAGCTGAACAAGGCCTGACCAATTTGGGTATGGAGCTTAACAGCAGCGACGCTATGTAGCAGGTGTCTCCTCACATCGGTTTAGCTGGTGCGCTGATACAAACGGTACGCCAGCTGGCCAGCTACCTTATCTTTTAACAGCCGCCAGTTAGCCGGCAACGCGGCGACGTCCAGTTCTTTCTCTGTTTCCAGATAAATCAGTGCATTGTCAGTTAACCATTGCTGCTGTTCCAGTTGCTGACAGCAGGGTACTGCCAGGTTTTTGCGAAACGGCGGGTCAATAAACACCACGTCATACCGACATAGCGCGGGCTTTGCTAACCATTGCAAGCTGTCGGTGTGAATAACCTCAGCATTGGTACAGGCTAATTTGCGCTGGTTAGCCATCAGCTGGTTAGCCGCTGCTTTATCGCGCTCCAGCAAAGTACAGTGGCTGGCATAGCGTGATAAGGCTTCAAACCCCAGGCTGCCGCTGCCGGCAAAACAGTCCAACACGGTGGCGCCGGCAATGTCATGCATCAGCCAGTTAAACAGCGTTTCTTTTACTCTGTCGGTAGTGGGCCTTAAGCCTTCGGCATCCAGCACAGCCAGTTTTCGGCCACGCCAGCTGCCACTGATGATACGTACTTCGCCAGGCGCACCGCTCACGGCTGAGAGCTTTTTACCTGTGGCTGGACGTTTTGCGGCGCTTTTTGCTTGTTTCATCTAATCCGTTTTGCCTTTAACACAAAGGTGTTAGTATAACGGCCAAGTTTACCTTAGTTTTTATCAGCATACACTTGGGCTTATGAGCAAAAAAAATAAACTGTTTTCCTGGCTTGGACTGGGCAAGGCTGACGAGGCCGAAACGGCCGACAGCGCTAAGCAAAAAAGCCAAACACCTGCAGAGCGGGATGAGCAGGCAGCCGTGGTGCAGGATACCCAAGCGGGAACTGAGCCGGTAAGCACAGCAACACCATCAGCTGCGGCAGATATTGTGCAACCAGATAACCTTGTGGCTGAAACGCCTGCTTCAGCAGCCGCACCAACGGTGGCGGTGGCTGAACCGGTTAAAAAAGCGGGCTTTTTCTCACGCTTAAAGCAGGGCTTGAGTAAAACCAGCCAAAACCTGGGCGCAGGCCTGGCCGGCTTATTCAGTGGCCGTAAAATTGATGACGAATTATATGAAGAGCTGGAAACCCAGCTGCTGCTGGCTGATGTGGGTGTGGACACCACACAAAAACTGATCCGCCAGTTAGAGCAACATGCCGATCGTAAGTCGTTAAAAGACTCGGCGCTGCTGTTTGATAAACTGCAGCAGGATATGGCGGCGCTGCTGGCTGACGTTGAGCAGCCGTTGGTGCCGCTGAACCCGGCCGGCCCCTTTGTTATTTTAATGGTAGGGGTAAATGGTGTCGGTAAAACTACTACCATAGGAAAAATGGCGCAGCAGTTTAAACAGCAGGGTAAAAGCGTGATGCTGGCAGCCGGTGACACCTTCCGCGCCGCTGCAGTAGAGCAGCTGCAGGTGTGGGGCGAGCGTAACCAGATCCCGGTAGTGGCTCAGCACACCGGTGCCGACAGCGCCTCGGTGATTTTTGATGCCTATCAGGCGGCTAAAGCACGTAAAGTGGATGTGTTAATTGCTGACACCGCCGGCCGCTTACAAAATAAAGCTCACCTGATGGAAGAGCTGAAAAAAATTGTTCGGGTATTACAAAAAATTGACCCGGCAGCACCTCATGAAGTGATGCTTACACTGGATGCCGGTACTGGCCAGAATGCGCTAAGCCAGGCCAAAATCTTTAATGAAGCGGTTAAGTTAAGCGGCATCAGCCTGACCAAGCTGGATGGTACGGCCAAAGGCGGGGTAATTTTTGCTATTGCTGACCAGTTCAAATTACCGCTGCGCTACATTGGCGTGGGCGAGGGCATCGATGATTTGCGCGTGTTTAACAGCAAAGACTTTATTCGCGCTCTGTTTAATCGGGACGCTTAAGCATGCTGGAATTTGCCGACGTCAGTAAAAGTTATCCCGGTGGCTTTGTTGCGCTGGACCGCGTCAGTTTTAAATTGGAAAAAGGCGAGATGGCCTTTTTGACCGGCCACTCCGGTGCCGGTAAAAGCACGTTGTTAAAACTGATTAGCTTGATTGAACGGCCGAGCGTGGGCCGGGTGCTGATAAACGATGTGGATTTAAGCCGCATTCGTCGCGCACATATTCCTTATGTGCGGCGTGATATTGGTATTATTTTCCAAAACCACCGCCTGCTGATGAACCACACGGTGTTTGACAATGTGGCACTGCCGCTGGTGATTGAGGGCTTTAGCGGCAAAGACATGGTGAAGCGGGTGCATGCGGCACTGGATAAAGTTGGCTTGCTGGATAAAGTACGCTGCCTGCCGCATACGCTATCTGGCGGTGAACAGCAGCGGGTGGGTATTGCGCGGGCGGTGGTTAATAAACCGCCACTGCTGCTGGCCGATGAGCCTACCGGTAACCTGGATCCGGATTTATCCAAAGACATTATGCGGGTATTTGAAGCCTTTAATCAGGTGGGCGTATCTGTGTTGGTGGCCACCCACGATTTAGGCCTGGTGGCACGGATGAAATACCGCACCTTGACATTGAAGCAGGGCAAGATGATCAATGACGGCCTGCTGCAATATCAGGAGGATCCACTATGAGTATCTTATTCTCAGGCCGGGTCACCAGCGGAGCTTCCGTGCATAAAATCGGCATTGTTCGGCGTTTTGTCATGTTCTGGGTCAATCATTTGCGTCAGGCTGTAGCCAGTTTAGGTGAGCTTTGGCGTACGCCATCGGCCTCGATTTTAACTATTGGGGTGTTGGGCGTCAGTTTAACTTTGCCGGCGACCCTACACCTGCTGGTAAAAAACGTACAACAGGTCAGCGACAGCTTTACCCAGGCAGCGGAAATCAGCCTGTTCATTAAAGAAGGCAGCAGTGACACCCAGATCCGCAGCCTGCAACAAATCTTACAGGCCGATCCGGCCATTGCCCGCGTGAGTCATATCAGCAAACAGCAAGCGCTGGACGAATTTGCCACTGTGTCAGGTTTTGGCGCAGCGTTAAATTATTTAACCGACAATCCGCTGCCGGATGTGCTGCTGGTGCTGCCGAAAAATACCCAGGCCGACAGTGCCCGCGAGCTACTGGCAAGGCTAACTAAAGAGCGGATCGTCGAGTTCGGTAAACTGGATATTGACTGGCTAACCCGGTTAGATGCCATTGTCAGCTTATTACGTCAGGCGGTGCTGGTGATTGCAGTATTGCTGCTGGGCGCTGTCTTGCTGATTATTGGTAACACCATTCGCTTATCTATTATGAATAAAAAAGATGAGATAGAAGTGATGAAGCTGGTTGGCGCCACTGATGCCTTTATTCAGCGACCCTTCTTATACAGTGGCATCTGGTATGGTGTATTTGGTGGCTTATTGGCGTTTTTAATTGTTGAGGCTATGCTGTGGTGGCTACAAAGCGCTATTGTCAGCGTGACTTCACTGTACGACAGCGACTTTAGCTTACAGGCGCTCAGCTTTACCGAATTTGCCAGCCTGATGGCACTGGCGATGGCGCTGGGGCTAGGGGGCTCTTACCTTTCAGTACGCCGCCATATCACGGCCATTGAACCAACTGGTCCTTAATAACGTTTAACTATGAGAACTTAGTTTTTAGAATAAGCAGATCTAAAAAAGGCGGCAACTAAAATTAGCACTCTCTGTCAAAGAGTGCTAATATTGCCTCACTTAGCTTAGGACAGGACACAGAAATGAGCGATACAGCAGAAATGATGTCATTACCGGTAGCGGCCAGCAGTAGCCTGGAAGCTTATACCCATGCTGTCAGTGCTATACCTATGCTCAGCGCAGAACAAGAGCGCAGCCTGGCTGAACGGTTACACCAGCATGGTGATTTGGAAGCAGCTCGCCAGTTGATTATGTCGCACCTGCGTTTCGTGGTGCATATTGCCCGCAGTTATTCTGGTTATGGTTTGCCGGTTAGCGACCTTATCCAAGAGGGCAATATTGGCCTGATGAAAGCGGTAAAACGCTTTGACCCCAGCGTAGGCGTGCGTCTGGTGTCTTTTGCGGTGCACTGGATTAAAGCCGAAATTCATGAATATGTGCTGAAAAACTGGCGCATCGTTAAAATTGCCACGACTAAAGCCCAGCGCAAACTGTTTTTTAACCTGCGTAAAGCAAAAAAACACTTAGGCTGGTTTAATCAGGAAGAAGTGAAAAATGTAGCTGAGTCGTTAGGTGTGGCCGAGCATGAAGTGCGTGAAATGGAAGCGCGTATGAGTAACTACGACATGCCATTTGACGCGCCGGACGAAGATGATGAGTCGGCTTATACTGCGCCGGTATATTACCTGGAAGATAAAGCCTCTGATTTAGCACACAGGGTAGAGGAAGATCAGTGGGATAACGCCGCAGTGGATCGGTTACAAGCGGCGATGCGTACCTTGGATGACCGTAGCCAGGACATTATCCGCGCCCGCTGGCTGGACAATGCCAAACTGACGTTGCAAGAGCTGGCCGATCGCTATGGCGTATCGGCAGAGCGCGTACGTCAGTTGGAGAAAAACGCGATGAAAAAGCTACAGGCTGCCATGAGCTAAGCTGGTCGCACATAAGCTACACGCATAAAAAAACCGCCTGCAGGCGGTTTTTTTATGCTCTACAGCAACTTATTCTTCGTCGCTGTCGGCTTCAATAATCACCGGGATCGGTTTGCCCATACTGGTCAGGATCTGACGCACTTCAGCCGGGATCTGATGCGGGTTGTCTTTACGTAAGTCTTCATCGGCCGGTAATGGCTGGCCGGTGAAGGCATGTAAAAATGCTTCACATAACAACTCACTGTTGGTAGCGTGACGCAGGTTATTCACCTGACGCCGGGTGCGTTCATCTGTCAGCACCTTTAACACGTTCAGCGGAATTGATACGGTGATTTTTTTTACCAGTTCTGATTTTTTACCGTGTTCCGCGTACGGGTGAATGTATTCCCCATTCCACTTAGCCATATGCTTACCTTGTAGTAGTCTGAATAATGTATTGCTCGCGCAAGTGGCGAAATTCTATCTTGTTATGCCGCCGAGTCAAACAGTGCACAACAAATAATCATTATAGACGGCTAAATGGTTTGACATCTTTATTTCTGACATTATACTTTTAGACGTCTAAACATCTAAATGAGGTTTGTTATGTCAAAGCGTCATGCCGCGACCATCGCTGCCCGTGCCGGCATTGCCCAGGATACTGCCTATGGTGCCGTTACGCCGCCATTGTATTTAACCTCAACCTACGAATTACCGGCATTTAAACAACCGGGGCCTTACGACTATTCGCGCTCGAACAACCCCACCCGTGACTTACTGGCCGGGGCGTTAGCTGAGCTGGAAGGCGGTGCTAAAGGTATTGTCACTAATACTGGTATGTCAGCTTGTTTACTGGCGCTGCAGCTGCTGACCCCGGATGACACTTTGGTGATCCCGCATGACTGTTATGGCGGCAGCTATCGGTTATTTACCAACTTAGCCACGCGTAAAAAGGCGTTTAAACTGCTGATCGTCAATTTCCAGCAAGCGGATTGGGCTGCTCAGATAACTGCTGCCAGACCAAAAATGATCTGGCTGGAAACGCCATCAAACCCGCTGTTGCAAATTACTGATGTGCAGGCGGTGTGTCAGCTGGCAAAGCCATTACAGGCGTTAGTGGTGGTGGATAACACCTTTTTATCACCGGTATTGCAGCAACCGCTGGCGCTGGGCGCAGATATCGTTGTGCACTCGACTACTAAGTTTATTAATGGCCACAGCGACATTGTCGGTGGTGTGCTGGTGTGTGCCAGTGCGCAATTAGGCGATGAACTAAAGTGGTGGGCCAACTGCTTGGGCCTTACCGGCGCCCCCTTTGACAGCTATATGACACTGCGCGGCCTGCGCACTTTGGAGCCAAGGCTGCGATTGCAGCAAGACAACACGGCAATAATTGTTGAATTTCTGGCAAAGCAGCCGCTGGTAAGCAAAGTGTATTACCCAGGCTTAGTGGAGCACCCTGGCCATGCTATCGCCAAAGCGCAGCAAAGCGGCTTTGGCGCTATGTGCAGCTTTGATTTGGCAGTAGAGCAGGCGCTGCTACCGGTATTTTTCAATGCGCTGCAGCTATTTACTCTGGCGCAGTCATTGGGCGGTATTGAAAGCCTGATCTGCCACCCCGGCACTATGACGCATGCGTCTATGGATGCCAAAGCGCAGCAAACGGCCGGTATTGGCTCAACGTTGATCCGCTTATCAGTGGGTATAGAAAACCCTGACGATTTACTGGCTGATTTGCAGCAGGCCTTCAACGCCCTGGCCAGTGCGCAGCGCCAGCTGTCTGATGTCGCTAAGCCTGCTGGTGCTAAAGCAGGCTCAGCGCAAAATTCACAGCAGTTTAGATTAAATCCGGCGCTTTGCGCCCTTTGGTAACAACATGCATTCAAAAACACTACTGCAGCCGCAACAGGCGGCACAGGTACATAAATTTGGTGGCAGCAGCCTGGCCGATGCCAATCGCTTTGCTGCAGTAGCCAAGCTGGTACAACAGCTACAACAACAGGCCGCCGGGCAGGCATTATGGCTGGTGGTTTCCGCGCCTGGCGATACCACCGATGCCTTACTTAATATTATCGCCAGTGGTGATAACGTCGCACAGTGCGACAGCTTACTGAGTGCACTGCAACAACAGTTAAGCCAACTGGTACAGCAGGCACTGAGTACAGAAGATGCGCTGAGCGTACAGGCACAGCTACAGCACTGGCTGGGCGAGGTACCTGCGCTTTTAACACAGCAGCGGCATAACGAAGTGCTGGCCATCGGAGAGCGCTTATCTGCACTGCTGCTAAGCGCGGTACTAAACGAGCGCGGCCTTAATGCAGTGGCGCTGGATGCGCGCGATTTTTTACGTTTAAACCAGCACCAGCCAGATTTGCCGCAATCGGCAGCCTTATTAGCCGCGCTAACCCAGGTAGACACTATTCATGTGGTGACTGGCTTTATTGCCCGTGATGAACAGCAGCGCAGCATTACGCTGGGCCGCAACGGAAGTGATTACTCAGCAACCTTATTAGGGGCTTTGGTGAACGCTGCTGAAGTGACTATCTGGACCGATGTAAAAGCCATATACAGCGCCGATCCGCGCAAAGTGGCGTCGGCGTTGCCTTATCAGCAAGTAAGCTGGCAGCAAGCCTGTCAGCTGGCGCGTCTGGGCAACCCGGTGCTGCATGCCCGCACCTTGTCAGCGCTAACCGGCACGGCTACCCGGCTGCGGGTGCGTAGCAGTTATCAGCCAGTGCATCAGGGGTGTCAGGTGCAGCAGCAGGTAAAAGCGCAGCATTTTATTACCGAGCTCAATGACGTCACTTTACTGACGCTGGCCGCCGGCAGTTATGATGCTGAGCGGCTGGCACTGCAGCTGCAACAGCCGGTGGTAACGCTGGCGCACCAGAGCGACCATGTGATCTGGTTATTGCCGGCCAACTGCGCCGAACAGGCGCTGGCGCTGTTGGCGGCAGAGCATATTCATGCGGTTTGGGACACCAGGCGTTACCATGCGCTGGCATGGTTAAAGGGCGAACAGGCCATTGATGCCAGTGCTAACCTGCTGCCGCAGGCGCTACACCGCTACGAGAACGAGCAGCAGCTGATTTGGTTATTGCCAACGCCACTTAATGCCGAACAATTACAGCAGCTGCATCAGGCCTTGGTAACGCCGGCCGCCGAGCTCAAGCTGGTGGTGGCTGGTAGTGGCAATGTTGGCGGCGAGTTTCTGGCAATGTTAGCGCACCAGCAACAGCGGTTACAGCCGCAGGTGAAGTTGTCGCTGGCCGGTGTAATGAATTCGCGCCAGGCGTTGTTGCAGCCTGACATCGCACCAACTGACTGGGCGCAAGCCTTAGCTGATGCTACCAGCTGGGACAGCGATAGCTTGCTTAGCTATTTGCAGAGTTTGCCCGCACCCAAGGTGCTGGTAGACATTACGCCCAGTGCCGATTTTGCCCGCTTGTATCCGAAATTTATTGCCGCCGGCTGCGACATTATCAGCGCGAACAAGCAGGGCGTCACTCTGCCGGGCAGCGAGTACCAATGCATCCAGCAAGCGCTGACAGATCACCAGCGTCAGTGGTTAAGCAACACAACTTGCGGCGCCGGTATTCCGGTACAGCGTAGCCTGCAGGAATTGCTCAGCGCTGGTGATCGTATTCGCCAGGTCAGCGGTATTTTCTCCGGCACCTTATCTTGGTTATTTTGCCAGTTTGATGGCAGTAAGCCGTTTTCTGACTTTGTGCTAGAGGCGCAGCAAGCTGGGCTGACTGAGCCCGATCCGCGTGATGATTTATCCGGTAAAGATGTGCAGCGTAAATTGCTGGTGCTGGCACGCGAACTTGGCCTGACGCTGGAACTTGAGGATATTAAGCTGCAACCACTGCTACCCGCCGAGCTGGAGCAGGGTAGCTGGCAGCAGTTCTGGGCACAGCGTGATGTATTGGATGACGCTATGGCGCAGTTGTTTGCCCAGGCGAAGGCTCAGGGCCAGTTGCTGCGTTACGTTGCCTGTTTAACACTACAGAATGAAGGTGCACTGGCCAGTGTGGCGCTGCAGGCGGTTTGCCCGGCGCACCCACTGGCGGCCATAGCGCCTTGCGATAATGTGTTTGTCATTGAGTCAGACTGGTATAGCAGCAACCCGCTGGTGTTAAAAGGGCCGGGTGCGGGAAAACAGGTTACCGCCGGCGGCTTACATGCCGATCTGGCGCAGCTTATCGATTTTTATTTTCGTCGGGCACAGCCCGCTACACTGACGTAACAGAAGAGAGTGGTTATGGCATTTGCAAATGCACAGTATTTAGAAGCAATCAACCGCAACCTGCAAGATGTAGAAGGCAAGGTTAACGTCAGTTTTGAGTTTTTCCCGCCCAAAACGGCGCAGATGGAGCAAACCCTGTGGCAGTCTATTGAGCGGCTGGCGCCACTGGCACCGTCTTTTGTTTCGGTAACCTATGGCGCTAACTCGGGTGAGCGCGACCGCACGCACGACATTATTAAATCCATTAAGCAGCGCACCGGCCTTATTGCCGCGCCGCATCTGACCTGTGTTGATGCCAGCAAAGACGACTTAATTGCTATTGCCAAAGATTACTGGCAAAACGGTATCCGCCATATCGTGGCGCTGCGCGGTGATTTGCCGCCAGGCAGCGGTGCCAAACCGGATCTTTATGCCGCCGATCTGGTTGAAATTCTGCGCTCAGTAGCCGATTTTGATATCTCGGTAGCAGCCTACCCGGAAGTACATCCTGAGGCGCCCAATGCGCAGTTTGATCTGCTGAATTTGAAGCGCAAAGTGGATGCGGGTGCCTCCAGAGCGATTACGCAGTTTTTCTTTGATATTGAGAAGTTTTTACGTTTTCGTGACCGCTGCGCTGCTATTGGTATCGACGTGGACATTATTCCGGGTATTTTGCCGGTAACCAATTTTGCCCAGTTGCAAAAGTTTGCCAGCCTGACCAATGTGGCGGTACCGCAGTGGATGCACAAAGCCTACGAAGGGCTGGAACATGATGCCACCACGCGTAATCTGGTGGGGGCAAATATCGCCATGGAGATGGTGAAGGTGCTCAGCCGCGAAGGCGTTGATCACTTTCACTTTTACACCCTTAACCGCAGCGAGCTGAGTTACGCCATCTGCCACTTGCTGGGGGTGCGGCCACAAAGCGCAGTGTAATGCCAGCTGCGGTTAACAGCGCTTAACAATAGTGCTGTGTCCTGGCTTGGCGAGCGCGCCGTTTTGCGTTACTCTTGCCCTACTGTTGCTTTAGCAGCTGCTTAAGAACCAGGGATGTGCAGTGATGTTGAGTAAAGCAAAACACCCATTCAGTGTATTCAGCTGTGTGTTAGCAGTAGCTTTGCTGTGTCTTAGCGTCAGGAGCGAGGCCGGTCAAACGCTGCTGAGTGACTATTTTCAGGAAAGCTGGACTACCCGCGACGGCCTGCCGCATAACACCATTAACAGTCTTAATCAAAGCGAAGACGGCTACCTGTGGATTGGTACCTGGGAAGGTGCTGCCCGTTTTAACGGCCGGGAGTTTGCCGTATTTGGCCGCGGAGAACCTACCGGTTTGCCCGACTCCGGTATCAGAAGTATCAGCAAAGACAAGCAACATAACCTTATTCTGGCCGGTGCCCGTGGCGGCATCAGCAAGCACAGCGCCAGCGGCTGGCAAAGCTGGCCTGCCTTCAATGTACTCATCAATGCTGTAGCCGAAGATCAACACGGTAACCTGTGGCTGGCCAGCGAAGGGCAGGGCTTGTTTTGGCAAAATGCCAAGGGCGAGCGCAGGCAATTTACCACCTTTGATGGCTTAATTAGCGATGTGGTGCACAGTGTACTGGCTACTACAGATGGCAAGGTTTGGGTGGGCACTGGTCGTGGCCTGCAATGGTTCAGCAGCAGTGATAGCAGTGTAAAACTGAAGACGGTGAGCGTTTTACCCCAGGTGCCGGTATTTGCACTGCGTCAGTATGGCGACAGCGTGCTAATTGGTACTGAGCGCGGTTTATACCGCTATCACGCAGGTAGTGTTAGCCTATTTTCAGCAGCCTTAAGCGATATACCGGTATCGGCGCTGTTGGTTAGCGGCGAGCAGTTATGGATTGGCACCACCGACCGTGGTCTGCTAAGGCATAGCGCGCTGGGGCTGGAAACGCTCAGTATGGCCGATGGCCTGCCGAATAACCGCATCTTATCGCTGTATCAAGACCGTGAACAGAGCATTTGGGTGGGTACCAACGGTGGCTTGTTCCGTTTGCGTGACGCGCCTTTTGTCACCTATACCACCGCTCAGGGACTGGCAGGGGATTATATACGTGCCGTATTAGCGCATAGTGACGGCAGTGTCTGGATTGGCAGCAGTCAGGGAGTTAGCCGCTATACCACACAGGGCATAAACAATATTGACCTATCGCTTGTCAGTACCGGTCAGTCGGTGCTCAGTCTGGTGGAAGCGCCGGACGGCTCGGTTTGGATTGGCACCTACTCTGATGGTGCCATTCAATGGCGTGATGGCCGTGTTGTGCGTCAATTAGATAGGCGCAGTGGTCTGCTGGCCAATGAAATTCGCGCTATTGCCATCGCTGACGACGGCGGCTTATGGTTTGGCACCGGTCAGGGCTTAAACTATGTTAGCGGACAGCAGGTAACCAGTTTTGCCAAAGAGCAGGGTTTACCCACGCCTTTTGTGATGACGCTGTATTTGCACACTGATGGCCGTTTATTTATCGGTACCGGCGGTGGGGTAGCAATACGTCAGGCGGATGGCCGCATTGAAACGCTGGATTTTACCGGTTTGGATGATGCTGAGTATGCTTTTGGTTTTACGCCTGACTTAGCCCACGACCTGCTTTGGATGGCAACCGATCGCGGTTTAGTCGCTTTTGATTTGAAAACTGACCAACTGACGATGCTGGGACGCAACGCCGGCCTGCCATTTGATAAGGTATTTCAGGCAGTCATCGACCAACAGCAGCACCTGTGGCTGAGCAGTAACAGAGGCATACTGCGCGTTGAGCGCCAGCAACTGCAGCAGTTTTTGGCTGCCAAGCGCAGTGACGTGGACTATGAACTGTTTGGCGAAAGTGATGGCATGCAAAGTGCCCAGGCCAATGGTGGCTCGATGCAGGCGGCAGCTGTAGCGCGGGATGGCAGTGTTTGGTTTGCTACCTCTAAAGGTGCCAGTAAAGTGCAGCCAGAGGATTTAGCCCGTTTTGCCGCAAACATACCTCCTGTGGTGATTGAAGGCTTTAAGGTAAATGGTAAGTCTCTGCCGCTATACATTGACAGCCAACTCGCTGCCGGCGCCAGTCGCATAGAGTTGCAGTTTGCCGGTTTAGGCTTTGTGATGCCGCAGCGCATTCAGTACCGTACTAAACTCGAGGGCTTTGATACCGATTGGGTAGAGCGGGGTTCTAATACCAGTGCTGAATACACTAACCTGTCACCGGGCAACTATCGTTTTATGGTTAGTGCCGCCTACCCGCAGGGTGGCTGGAGTGAGCACAACGCCAGTTTTAGCTTTAGCATAGCGCCCTATTTTTGGCAGCTGCCGCTGTTTTGGCTGATGTTGATCGTGTTTAGCGTGCTGAGCGCTGTGCTGGTGCTGCGCTGGCGGCTGGGCAGTCTGAAACGGCGTGCTAAGCAGTTAAGTGCACAGGTAGCAGAAAAAACCTTTGAATTGCAGCAGCAGGCCGATCATTTGCGCCAGGTGGATCAGGAGCGCTCAGCCTTGTTAATGCAAATAAAGCAGCAGGCGCAGGAGTTCGAGCTGCAAGCCCGGCTGGATCCTCTTACGGGTCTTGCCAACCGGCGTGCGTTTGATGAGGCACTGTTGCGTGAGTGCGCGCGCTCACGCCGTAATGGTTTACCGCTTTGTTTAGTGCTTGTCGACATTGACCACTTTAAACGGGTAAATGATCGCTACAGTCACAGTGTGGGTGATCAGATCCTGAAGTTGGTTGCCACTGAAATCAGCCAGCATTGCCGGCAGGACGATACCATAGCCCGCTGGGGCGGCGAAGAATTTGCTGTACTGCTGCCCAATACCGCCCTGGCCGATGCAAGAGACATTTGTGAGCGCATTCGCCTGGCAATAGAGAAAATTGATTGCTCGGCTTTCGCCGCTAATTTGCATATCAGTATCAGTATGGGCATCGCGCAATATGCCGGCGAGGCTGCCCACGACAAACTTTTAGTCCGCTCAGACAACGCTTTATATCAAGCGAAACAAAATGGCCGCAACCGAATTGAGGTAGCGGCATAAGTCCAAACACTGCAATTTAAAAACAAATAAAAATTCAAAAAAACAGAATAATAATTCTTGAAACTGCATGACGGCCGTTCTACACTAGCGGCTGTTTCGTGCTATACCTATACGTTATTTATTGTTTAAGAGCTGTTACCCATGTTATCGACTGACAAAACTTCTTCTTCTTTAGTGCGCAGCATTGTATTAGGTGCTGCCGGTTACAGCGGTGCTGAGCTGGCGGTGATTTTAGCGCGAAACCCGTATTTTCAGCTGGTAGGGGCTTATGCCTCGGCCGGTCGGGCTGCCGAGCCGTTCTCTGCACTGTATCCGCGCTATAAGCAACAACTGGATATACTGGTGGAGCCGTGGACTGATGAGCTGGCCACTGGCCTGAATGGTAAAGTAGACGTAGCCTTTTTGGCGCTGCCACATGAAGCCAGTGAAGCAGTAACGCCACTGCTGTTGGCGCAAGGTATTGATGTGGTGGATTTATCTGGTGCCTTTCGTTTAAAGCAGCCACAGCTGTATCCAAAGTATTATGGTTATGAGCATCTGCACCCGGAATTACTCGCGGAAGCGGTGTACTCATTAATGGAGTGGCAAACCGAGCCATTGCCTCGGTTGATTTCAGTACCGGGCTGTTACCCAACGGCCTGTACTCTGGCACTGTTGCCGCTGATTAAAGCCGGCTTAGTAGCCGATGATTGTATTCCGGTCATTAATGCCACCAGTGGTGTATCCGGCGCCGGCCGTAAAGCCGCGCTTAATACCTCGTTTTGTGAGGTGGGTTTAAATGCTTATGGTTTCTTTAAGCACCGGCACCGGCCTGAAATTGAGCAAAACCTGGGCCGCAAAGTCGTTTTTACGCCGCATCTGGGCAACTTTAAACGCGGCATTCTGGCGACCAGTGTCGTCACCTTAAAACCGGGCGTTACACCTGAGCAGGTTGTTGCAGCTTTTAACCAGGCTTACGCCGGTAAGCCGCTGGTGCGGCTGGTGTCACATTCACCCAATGTGGCGGATGTGGCCGGCACACCTTATTGTGACATTCACTGGCAGCAGGACGGCGAGCAGCTGGTGGTGGTGTCGGCAATTGATAACCTGTTAAAAGGCGCGGCGGCGCAGGCGATGCAGGCGGCGAATGTGCGTTTTGGCAAACCAGAAACTGCCGGCTTGTTCGCGGGAGTGGCACATGAATAAGTCACCTCTGGTTTTGAAAATGGGTGGCCGCTTATTACAGGATGAAGCGGCGCTTGATGCTTTGCTTGCCGTGTGTGCAGAACTAAAGCAGCAGTATCCCTTGGTACTGGTGCATGGTGGCGGCGATCAGGTCGATCAGTGGCTGGCCAATTTTGGCTTTCACACCGAGAAGCTCGATGGTCAGCGTGTATCACCGCCGGAGCAAATGCCGGTAATTACAGGTGCTTTAGCCGGTGCGGTGAATGCCCATATGGTGGCACGGGCCGACTTAAAAGGCTTAAAGCCGGTTGGCTTAACCCTCTCTGCCGGTAATAGCTGCAGGTTTGAATTAAACACCAAACTGGGTGCTGTGGGTGTGGCAAAACCACGTGATGGTGCTTTACTACAGAATTTGCTGGCTGGCGGCTTTACCCCGGTGTTCTGCTCTATTGGTCATGGCGAACAGGGGCAATTATTGAACGTGAACGCTGATTTGGCTGCTGCAGCTATCTGTCAGTTGGTGCAAGGGCAGTTAGTACTTCTCACCGATGTGCCGGGTATCTTAGATGGTGACGGCAAACTTATTAGCGAACTGAATAGTGAGCAGGCTACAGCGTTAGTACAACAAGGCATAATTAAAGGCGGTATGAAAGTAAAACTTGACGCCGCTTTAGACACTGCTCAGGCGCTGCGACGAAGCATTAGCGTCGCGGGCTGGCAACACCCGCAGGATTTATTAAATCTGATGCGACAGCAAGCAGTAGGCACGCGCATCGTCTGTTAGTCCCTTAAACAAGGATGCCGCTGCGGCGGCAAATCAGCTGAACATGAGTAAACTGAACCAACTATTGAGCCTGGCTGAATTAAGCCCGGCAGCGCTGAGCGATTTGCTGAATTTAGCGCTTAATGTAAAGCAACAGCCGCAAAACTACAGCCAGGCTTTAGCCGGTAAAAGCATCGCGCTTATTTTTGAGAAACCGTCGCTGCGTACCCGTGTCAGTTTTGACGTCGGTATTTATAAGCTCGGTGGCCATAGCGTCTATCTGGATCAACAAAACGGCGCTATGGGTAAACGTGAGACTGTGGCGGATTTTGGCCGCAATCTGGCGTGCTGGACCGATGCGATAGTGGCCAGGGTGTTCTCGCAGCAAACGCTGGAACAGTTGGCTCATGCCAGCCATAAGCCAGTGATCAATGCGCTAAGCGACTTGTATCATCCATGTCAGGCGCTGGCTGATTTGCTGGCGTTAAAAGAGCGCTTCGGTGATTTAACCAAAGTACATTTGGCCTATGTCGGCGATGGCAATAATGTCTGTCATTCATTAATGATTGGTGCTGCACTCAGCGGTATGAAAATGACCGTCGTTACGCCACAAGGCTTTTCACCCGATGCACAGGTACTACTCAAGGTGCAAAAAATCGCCGCTGACACCGGCGCTGAGCTGGAGCTAAGTCCACATTTATCCGCTGCAGCTGGTGCGGATGCTATCTATACCGATACCTGGCTGTCGATGGGCGATAAAGCCGATCCTGAGCTTATAGAACGGGTGTTTACGCCCTACCAAATTAATACCGCTGTGATGCAACGCCTGGCGGTGAAATATTTTATGCACTGTTTACCGGCGCATCGTGAACACGAGGTTACCAGCGAGGTGCTCGACAGCGAGGCGTCACTTGTTTTACTGCAGGCGGAAAACCGCATGCATGCCCAGAATGCCGTACTAATCAGTTTATTTGCGTGAGGACACTATGAGTATCAAAAAAGTCGTTTTAGCTTATTCCGGTGGTTTAGATACCTCGGCCATAGTGCCTTGGTTAAAAGATAATTATGACTGCGAAGTGATCGCTTTTGTCGCCAATGTGGGGCAGGGTGATGAAGAACTGGCCGGCGTTGAGCAAAAAGCGATCAATTCTGGCGCCAGCAGTTGTCATATCGTTGATTTACGCGAAGAGTTCGTCAAAGAAGTCATTTACCCTACGATGAAAACCGGTGCTGTGTATGAAGGCCAGTATTTGCTGGGGACATCTATGGCACGGCCGGTCATTGCCCGCGCGCAGGTTAAATTGGCGCTGGAGTTAGGTGCTGACGCACTTTGCCATGGCTGTACCGGTAAGGGTAATGATCAGGTGCGTTTTGAAGGTGCCTTCGCCGCACTGGCACCTCAGCTGAAGGTGATTGCGCCGTGGCGTGAGTGGCAGTTTAACTCCCGCCAGTCGCTGCTGGACTATCTGGCCGAAAAGAAAGTGCCTACTACAGCGTCGGCTACCAAGATTTATAGCCGCGATGCTAACTTATGGCACATTTCACATGAAGGTGGCGAGCTGGAAAACCCCTGGTGTGAACCGTCTGAGCAGGTGTGGATGTGGACCAAGTCACCTGAACAGGCGCCAGACCATGCTGCATATGTTGAACTGCGCTTCGACAAAGGTGAGTTGTGTAAAATTAACGGCCAGGCCATAGCGCCGGTAGCGGCTATTGAATTGTTAAATGAGATAGGCTCTGAGCATGGTGTCGGCCGTATCGATATTGTAGAAAACCGTTTGGTTGGCATGAAATCGCGTGGCTGTTATGAAACCCCAGGCGGCACTATCTTGATGGCGGCGTTAAAAGGTTTAGAAGCACTGGTGTATGACCGTACTTCACTGAAATACCGCGAAGAAGTGGGGCTGGAGTTTGCCCAGCTGGTGTACGATGGCCGCTGGTTTACCCCGCTAAAAGATGCGTTGTTGGCGGCTGCGACCTCGCTGGCTGAACAGCTAACGGGTGATGTGGTGATCAAGTTGTACAAAGGTAATGTTACAGTAGCCAAGCGCCGTTCACCGAACTCGTTATATTCTGAAGCCTTTGCCACCTTTGAAGGTGATGAAGTGTACAACCAGAAAGATGCCGCCGGCTTTATCCGTTTATACAGCCTGGCCAGCCGCATCCGGGCACTGCATCAGCAACAAAAGGATTAATACTATGGCAATGTGGGGCGGACGTTTTCAGGAAGCCACACTTAGCGAGTTTCGTCAGTTTAACGACTCGCTAAGCTTTGACTACCTGCTGGCGCAACAGGATATTCAGGCATCAAGAGCCTGGGCGCAGCAACTGGCGCAGGCCGGTATTATCAGCCATGATGAGGCCGCGCAGTTAGATGCGGCGCTGGCCGATTTAGCCGTGGCGATAGAGGCTGATCCAAAGCTGCCGCTGCAAACCAGCGAAGAAGACATTCATAGCTGGGTAGAGGCTCAACTCACGGTAAAGCTGGGCGCTGTAGCGAAAAAACTGCATACCGGCCGTAGCCGCAACGATTTGGTGGCAACCGACTTAAGGTTGTGGAGTAAGCTTAACGCGCAGGGCGTGCGCCAGTCGTTACTGGGCACTATTGGAGCGCTGTTAAACTTCGCCGACAACGCCGGTACAGCCGTGATGCCGGGTTTTACCCATTTACAACGCGCTCAGCCGGTGTTGGTAGCTCACTGGGCGTTGGCTTATGTCGAGATGTTTAAACGCGACTTAAGCCGATTGGATGATGCGTTAACCCGTATGGATGTATGCCCGCTGGGTTGTGGCGCCTTAGCAGGCACTGGTGTAGCGATAGATCGTCAGCAACTGGCGCAGCGTTTGGGCTTTGCCAGCGCCGCGCTTAATAGCTTAGATGCGGTGTCTGACCGTGATTATGTGGTCGAGCTTTCTGCCGCCGCCAGTATCTGTATGACGCATTTATCGCGCTTATCTGAAGATGTGATTTTCTTCTGCTCTGGTGAAGCAGGTTTCTTTAAATTAGGTGATGCGATTAGCTCAGGCTCGTCGTTAATGCCGCAAAAGAAAAACCCTGATGTGTTTGAGTTGTTGCGTGGTAAAACCGGCCGGGTACTGGGGCATTTGGTAGCTATTTTACATGTACTGAAAGGATTACCGCTGGCGTATAACAAAGATATGCAGGAAGACAAACAGGGCTTCTTTGATCTGATGTTTACCTGGCAACAATCTTTACTGGTGCTGGCGACAGTGCTACCACATTTAACAGTTAATGAAGCGCAGTGCCGTCAGGCAGCAGAGTTGGGTTACAGCAATGCCACTGATTTAGCTGATTATCTGGTGAGTAAAGGTATGCCGTTTCGCGATGCTCACGAAGTGGTCGGCGAGTTGGTGGTGCATGCCGCCAAGCAGCAACTGGCGCTGGAAGCCTTGCCATTGCATGAGCTTAAGCAGTTTAGTAGCTTGATTGGCGAAGATGTATATCCGGCACTGCAACTGGAAGCCGGTTTGCAAAAGCGTGCGGCGTTAGGCGGCACAGCACCACAACAGGTGCTGTCAGCCTTGCAGCAGGCGAAGCAGTGGTTTGAACAACAGGTTTGAGCAAGATGTTTGAGCTATAGCCTTGAGCTGTGAGGTGGTACTGTTCACAGAAAAAAGCCCGCATTTTTGCGGGCTTTTTGTAACTGGGGTTAAAACAGCTCGACTTCTTCTTCTTTGTCCTGCTCAGCCGGTTTTTTCTCAGCGCTACTGTCAAAACTGATCTGCTGAATATCCGCACTGGCATACTGGCTGGGCTCTGTGCCAGGTTTAAAGTACTCAAAGCTGCTACTGTGATCAGTTTTACGGCTTAGCAGGCCGGTTTGCAGGTCAATTCGCACCGATGCCAGGCCAATCGGTGGTGTAACTTGCCGCTCAGGCAGGCTGCTGCTAACGGCTTGCATATAGTTTAACCAGGCTGGTAGTGCGGTACGGGCACCCGATTCAGTGCCGGCGCTTTGTTGCTGACCCATATTAGCATGCCACTGGGCGCGGCCTAAACTGCGGTTAGCGTCGTCAAAGCCAACCCACACAGTGACGGCCAGATCTGGGGTGAAGCCAGAGAACCAGGTGTCTTTTGAATCATTAGTCGTACCGGTTTTAGCCGAGATATCCCGCCGTTTCAGGCTTTGCACCCGCCAGGCCGTACCATTCCAGCCGGTACCATGTTGCCAGCTACCTCCGCCCCAGACGCTACTTTTCAGCGCATCGGAAATCAAAAAGCTGTTCTGCTCGGAAATAACCTGCTCGGCCAGCCGCTGTTGTGGTTCGCTAATGACTTCAGGCTCAGTTTCGCTGTTGTTATCTTCTGCCGCTAAATGGCTAAATAGTTGATCAAGCTGTGCTTCACTGTCTTCAGTGTTGTTTGCTGCTTCTTCAGTTGCTGTCTGCTCACATTGCTGACAAGCAATAGCCGGGTTCTGCTCGAATATTACCTCACCTTCATCCGATAGCACTTTATCGATGACATAAGGGGTAACCAGATAGCCGCCGTTGGCAAATACTGCATAGCCAGTTACCAGTTCCAGCGGCGTCAAAGACGCAGAGCCCAGCGATAAGGTTTCGTTACGGGGCAGGTCGCTGGCGGCAAAGCCAAAGCGTTGCAAATGGCGAATACTGTTGTCGATACCTACACCACGCAGTAAGCGCACTGACACCACGTTTTTCGATTTCGCCAGTGCTTCGCGGATCCGGATAGGGCCGTCGTACACCGCGGGTGAGTTCTTTGGCCGCCAGGCGATACCGGCATTATCATCCCATTGGTGTATGGGAGCGTCGTTCATAATCGACGCCAGGGTATAGCCATGCTCTAATGCAGCTGAATAAATAAACGGCTTAATGTTCGAGCCAACCTGACGCTTAGCTTGGGTGGCGCGGTTAAACTGGCTTTGACTGAAACTGTAACCCCCAACCAAGGAGCGGATAGCGCCGTTATTAGGATCTATCGCTACAATAGCGCTGCTGGCCTGAGGCACCTGAGATAAACGCCATTGTTGCTGCTGTTGTCGTACCAACACGTGCATACCTGGCGCCAGTATATTAAAGGCAGTTTTAGGTGCAACCGCCTGACGCTCATCGTTAATAAAACGACGCGCCCATTTTAAACCATCCCACTCTAAAGTGATCTGTTGGCCACCGGCGATAATAAGCTCGGCACTTTGTGTAGTAACCTGTATTACCACGGCGGGGATCAAATCTTCGATACCGCTTTGTTTGTCCAGGTAGGCCAGAATGTCTTCACGCGAAAGCGGGTTTTCTTCAACAAATACCGGTTCGCTATCGGCGGCTTGTTGCAGCGTTGCCGGCCATAGCTGGGCAACAGGCCCCCGGTAACCATGACGCTCGTCGTAATCGTACAGGTTTTGCTGCAGCGCTTGTTTTGCTACAGCCTGCTGCTGACTATTCACTGTGGTATACACTTTGAGGCCTGCGGAATAAGCAGTCTCCTCACCGAAACGGTTTACCATGTCCTGGCGCACCATTTCGGCTATATAGGGTGCTGAGGCTGTGATTTGCGCGCCGTGCAATTTACTGGTGATGGGCGCGGCGATCGCGGCATCATAAGCGGTTTTATCAATAACACCGGTATCAAGCATACGACCAAGCACGATATTACGCCGGGCTCTGGCATTGCTGGCTGAGCGCACCGGGTTTAGCGCCGATGGCGCCTTAGGCAGGCCGGCGATAATAGCTATTTCATCGACTGTCAATTCATGCACGGTTTTGCCAAAATAAACCTGAGCTGCGGCACCCACGCCGAAAGAACGCTGGCCTAACTCAATTTTGTTCAGGTACAGCTCCAATATTTGGTCTTTGCTCAGTAGTTGCTCGATGTGAAAGGCGAGAAAAATCTCTTTGATCTTACGGATCAGCTTTTTTTCCCGGCTCAAAAAGAAGTTGCGCGCCAGCTGTTGGGTTATGGTACTGGCGCCCTGGCTAAAGTCACCTGACTGCGCCACCACCGTTGCCGCGCGGAAAATGCCGATAATATCTATGCCGGGGTGTTCGTAAAAGCGAGTATCTTCAACAGCTAAAAATGCTTGAACTAATAAAGGCGGCATTTCTGCTAATTTAAGTGGGATACGACGTTTTTCACCAAATTGCGAAATAAGCTCGCCATCTTCGGTAAACACCTGCATCGGGGTCTGTAATCTGACGTCTTGCAAGGTGGTTACGTCAGGTAGATCGTCTTTTAGATAGAAATAGATCCCTGCGATCGTTGTTATACCGAGCAGGATCAGGATCAGACTGAGAATTAAAAGTTTTTTAACCCAAGACACTGAATAGCCCCAATTTTTACTCCCAATTCTTTTACAACGCTGCTAGTATATATTTATTAGCTTTAGATTAAACGCTTTTTCTTGCCAAAAATTAGCGACTGAGCTAACAATGAGACAATAATCATAACTATAAATTGGCCGCAGGAAGCTATGATAAATCGCCTGTTCAGTAAACAAACACCGATGATGGTGGGGATCGATGTCGGTGCACACTCCGTTAAGGCTGTGTTACTTAGCCAGCATAATGGTGTCTGCAAAGTAGAAGCCTTTGCCGTTGAACCTATGGTTAAAGGTGCCATGTCTGATCGGGAGATCCAGGACATTGAAGCAGTAGGTAATGTACTGGCTAAGATCCGGAAGAAGATCCCCAGATCAGTCAAATTTGCCGCCACTGCTGTTTCCGGATCCACCGTGATCAGTAAAGTCATTTTTATGGATGTGTCCTTAACTGATGCTGAACTTGAAAGTCAGATAGAAGTCGAGGCTGACACCCTTATTCCCTATCCACTTAACGAAGTTAGCCTCGACTTTGAAAAGCTCGATGTTAACGAAGCCGATCCATCAAAAGTAAACGTTCTGCTTAGTGCAGCCCGTACTGAGAGTATCGAGGCCAGAGTTGCCGCGTTAGAGAACGGTGGTTTTAGTGCTAAAGTTGTGGATATTGAAAGCTACGCATTAAGCCGTGCTGCAGAGCTGTGCCTAAAGCAGTTGCCTGATGATGCTAACAAGAAAGTGGTTGCTATGGTTGACATAGGGGCGACTATGACGCTTCTTAGTATTATCGAGAACGGTAAAACACTGTATACGCGAGACCAAGTATTTGGCGGTGACCAATACACCCGCAGTATTTTGTCTTACTATAATAAGAGTTATGAGGAAGCCGAGCAGGCTAAAGTCAGTGGGGATTTACCGCCCAACTATACATTCGAAGTCTTGGCACCTTTTCAGACCATGTTGTTACAACAGGTTCGTAGGGGTATCCAAATGTACCTGACCAGCAGTGGTAAGGATGCAGTGGACTATTTGGTCATCTCTGGTGGTACCGCGCTTATTGAAGGTATTGACCGGTTGTTAATTGATGAGCTAGGGATCCACACTGTAGTCGCAAATCCTTTCAAAACTATGGAAGTGGCGACAGCAGTCGATCGTGATCACCTTAATCGTCACGCACCTCAGTTAATGGTTGCCAGTGGCCTGGCGTTAAGGAGTTTCTCGTCATGGCATATATAAACCTGTTGCCGTGGCGCGACGCAGCGCGCAAAGAACGGCAAAAACAATATCTTACGCTGTTAACGGGTACTGCAGTACTTAGCTTTTTACTGGTGTTTGTTGTCAACATGATTTACAGCGCCCGGATAGACGGTCAGTTACAGCGCAACCGCTTTTTGGAAAGTGAAATCAAAGTATTGGATCAACGCATTGCCGAAATCCGTACCTTGAACGAAACCAAGAAAAGCCTGCAGCAACGTATGTCGCTTATCTCTCAGCTACAGAGCAGCCGAAACCTGGGTACCCAGATAATGGACGAAATTGCCAGCTCAGTGCCAGCAGGTGTCTATTTAACGCAGCTGGACAAAAAGGGTACGGCATTACTGTTGGTGGGTAAGAGCGAGTCGAATAACCGGTTATCGAACATGTTACGTGAGGCCGAAGAGTCGGAATTGTTGACAACGCCTTATCTGGAGTTTATCGAGGCTGGTAAAGATTCCGTCAGCTTACTGAGCAACTTTAAAATGCACCTTAAAGTAAAAGGCTACGAGGAAGTACAAGGCGCTGAAACGACGCCGCCGGCGCGGGGAGGTGCAAAATGAGTATGAACTTTAACTTGTCCGAGATCGACATCAATGATCTGGACTTTGAAAATATGGGCTCTTGGCCCACACCCGCCAAAGTAGTGTTTGCAGTGCTACTTGCGTTACTGGTTTCTGTAATTAGTTACTTTTTGCTGGTAGATAGCAAGATAGACGAGTTGGCATTTGCTCAAAATAAAGAACAGGAGCTACGTCAGGTTTACCGGACTAAATACGCATCAGCGGTTAATTTGGATTTGTACAAACAACAGATGGTTGAGATGGAGCAAACCTTTTCATTTCTGTTAAAGCAGCTACCGACTACGCACGAGACACCGGGCTTGCTAGACGATATTACCTACGTGGGTACTACCAGTGGCTTAACCTTTATTCGTATTAACTGGGAGCCAGAGATAGAAAAGGAATTTTACACCGAGCTACCGATTAAAATTGAAGTGATCGGCGATTATCACCAATTTGGTAATTTCGTCAGTGAAGTGGCGAAGTTACCGCGAATCGTCAGCTTACATGACTTCTCTATCCAGACTGAAAAGGACGAGCGCTTACGTTTTAACGTTGTGGCAAAAACCTACCGCTATAAAGAGGTGCAGCCATGATTAGACGGTTAACTGTAGTTGCATTAGCATTGTTACTAAGTGGTTGCTTTGACGATCTAAGCGATGTGCAAAATTACATTGCTGATGTCAAAGCCAATACCCGGGCGAGGGTTGAGCCACTGCCAGAGGTACAGGAGTTTGTTCATATTCCGTATCGTTCACAAGATACCCGTAGTCCGTTTTCTGCACCTCGTCCAGAAGCGATTCAGGACAAGTTTTTGCAGGTGCAGGACTGTTTACATCCGGACCCGCGTCGCCGAAAAGAGCCGTTAGAAAAATACGCTTTGGATAATTTAAAGATGCGTGGCACTTTGGGCGATATAGGGAATATCTGGGCGTTAATTGAAGCGTCAGATAAAACACTACACCGGGTTACCCTGAACAACCACGTCGGATTGTTTCATGGCCGCGTTATTAACGTTGAACCAACTCACATTGAGTTGCTTGAATTAATCCCAGATGGCGCCGGTTGCTGGAAAGAACGGACGACCATGTTGCAGATGGCTGACGGGTCATCAGCAGCTAGTAATTTATAGGTATGCGAGTAAATCATGGATAAAATAATCAAAACAATGTCTGACAGCATCCAGCGCACCATACTGTGCTTTGCAGCCTTAATGCTACTCTCATTGCCGGCTTCAGCAGTGCCACTGTTGTACGACGTGCGATACAACCCTTTATTAACCGGCGAGACTGAGATTGAGTTCGTGTTTGACGAAGAGTTGTACGCAGACCCGAGCATTCAGGTATTCAACGAGCCTGCCCGTATCGAACTGTTTTTTGATGAGTCAGATTACGAAGAAAAGCTTAATGAAGTCTTGATCGACAAGGCCGGTGTTAAGCGCATTACATCAGAATTCTCTGGTGATGGTTTCAAAACCGTAATCTATCTTGATTACCTGAAAATCTACCGTACACGGGTACGGGGTAATGTGTTTTACATGCACATTTCTGATAACCCAACAGCAGGCGACGTTGGCCAAGCTGCGGATGTTAAACCTACCTACATTAACCGGGTAAACGCTATTGATTTTCGTCGTGGTGATAAAGGCGAGGGCCGTGTGCTGGTATTTTTACGCGACAATACGGCAGCGGTTGATGTGTCAGAGCGTCTGGGTAAACTGGAAGTTGAGTTTCACAATACCGACATTCTTGATGAGTTACTGTATCAGTTAGACGTGGTGGACTTCGGCACTATTGTCAAAGGTATTGAGACGTTTAAAGACGGTGCCTCTGCCCGCTTGGTTATTGATACCACCGCAGAATTTACCTATACCTATCAGCAGATTGATAATATTTTCACGCTGAATGTAGAGCGCGATACCACTAACCGCAGTATTTTAGGTGGTGGTAAAGAATATAAAGGCCGTGCGATATCACTGAATTTCCAGGATATCCCAGTGCGTACTGTGTTACAGATTATTGCTGACTATAACGGCTTTAACCTAGTAACCAGCGACTCTGTTACTGGAAATATTACCTTGCGTTTGGATGGTACCCCTTGGGATCAGGCATTAGATATCGTTTTACGGGTGAAAGGTCTGGATAAACGCATGGAAGGCAACATTCTGATGGTAGCGCCCACCGATGAGCTTGCTGCGCGTGAAGCTCGTGAACTGGAAGCTAAGCAAACGGTAGCAGATTTAGAGCCGTTATACTCTGATTTCTTATCGGTAAATTATGCCAAAGCGGCAGATATTACCAAGTTACTGAGCAACAAAGATGCCACCTTGCTGTCTTCACGTGGCTCGGTAAATGTAGATGAGCGTACTAATACTATTCTAATTAAAGACACTGCAGTTAATATTGAAAACGTACGTAAATTAATTGAACGCTTAGACGTGCCAGTACGTCAGGTGTTAATCGAATCGCGTATGGTCACGGTACGTGACAGTGTGACTGATGAGCTTGGTATCCGCTGGGGTTTTAGCGACCAGCAGAGCAGCAGCAGTTCAAACCAGGGCACCTCTGGTACAGCTGGCGGTGCGAATACCATTGCTAACGGTGTGATCCCATCTCTGGACGATCGTTGGAACGTTAACTTACCAGCTAGTAACCCGGCGGGAAGTATAGCATTCCATATCGCCCGTTTAGCCGATGGTACCTTACTAGATTTAGAGTTGTCTGCGCTGGAGCAGGAAAACAAAGGTGAGATTATTGCCAGCCCACGCATTACCACCGCTAATCAGAAAGAGGCCCGTATTGAGCAGGGTGTGGAAATCCCTTACGTACAGGCCGCATCAAGTGGTGCTACCACAGTAGAGTTCAAAAAGGCGGTGTTAAGCCTGACAGTAACTCCTCAGATCACGCCGGATAATAAAATTATTCTAGATCTGGTTATCACACAGAATACCCGTGGAGAAACCGTACAAACCCCAACCGGCCCTGCTACGGCGATTGATACACAGCAGATCCAGACTCAGGTGTTGGTTGATAATGGTGAAACTATCGTTCTTGGCGGTATTTATCAGCAACAGATCTTATCGACGGTAAGTAAAGTACCACTGTTCGGTGATATTCCTTACGTAGGTAATCTGTTTAAGTCGACCCGTGAGGTTAATGAGAAGAACGAGTTGTTGATCTTCGTTACACCGAAAATTATCACTGACGGCATATAACCGCTTCACCCGGCTAGCTGCTGTTACAGCTAGTCGGGCTTTTCAGAATTAGCTTGCCAACGAAAGGCTATTCCTGACATAATTCAGCGCTTCAAATTTTCGTGGGAGCCTTTTGGTCCTTGAATTCAACTTTTCGCTGATTAGTAATACGACTTATGGCAGAAAAACGTAATATCTTCCTCGTAGGGCCGATGGGTGCGGGTAAAAGCACAATCGGACGTCACCTAGCAGACATGCTTCACCTAGAATTCTACGACTCAGATCAGGAAATAGAGCGCCGCACCGGGGCAGATATCGCCTGGGTATTCGATTTGGAAGGTGAAGAAGGTTTTCGCGTACGTGAAGAAAATGTCATTCAGGATCTGACAGAGCTGCAAGGCATTGTGTTGGCCACGGGTGGTGGCTCGGTGCTGAGCAAAGAGACTCGTAACCGCCTGTCGGCACGTGGTATCGTTGTTTATCTTGAAACACCTATCGAAAAACAAGTAGCACGTACCCAACGTGATAAGCGTCGCCCTCTGCTACAAACTGAAGAAGCGCCCAGAGAAGTACTGGAGCGACTGGCAGCTGAGCGTAACCCACTGTATGCGGAAATCGCCGACTTTACAGTGCGCACAGATGAGCAGAGTGCTCGGGCAGTGGCCAGCCAAATCATCGATCAGCTGGGTTTTTAATTTTCTTCTAATCAGGGGGCTGCAAATGCAAAGAGTTGACGTGCAACTTGGCGAGCGCAGCTACCCGATTAATATTAGCGATACCTTCAGCCCGCTTTTACCTGCATTAGCCGCGAAAAAGCAGGTTGTCGTCATTTCAAATCCTACCGTTGCGCCACTCTATCTAGATGCCGTGCAAGTACTATTTGGTCAAACCCAAGTGCGGCATTTTTTGTTACCCGACGGCGAGGCCTATAAAACCTTAGAGTCGTTCGAGCAGGTATTGAGCTTTTTATTACAGCAGCAAATATCACGCGATGTGTTGCTGGTGGCCCTTGGTGGCGGTGTAATCGGCGACCTTACCGGTTTTGTTGCTGCTTGTTATCAACGTGGTGTCAGCTTTATTCAGATCCCAACCACACTGCTATCTCAGGTAGACTCTTCTGTGGGTGGTAAAACAGCGGTGAATCATCCGCTGGGTAAAAACATGATTGGTGCTTTTAAACAACCGGCACAGGTGTTGATAAATACGCGTGTACTTGCCAGTTTACCCAAACGTGAATTTGCCGCAGGCATGGCGGAAGTCATTAAATATGGTCTGATTGGCGACGCATCTTTTTTTAGCTGGTTAGAGCAACAGCAACAGGCAATATTACAGTTAGACGATAGTTGTCTGGCACAGATGGTACGTCATTGTTGTCAAATGAAAGCAGATATTGTCAGTCGTGATGAGACTGAGCAGGGTGACCGGGCTTTGTTAAACCTGGGCCATACTTTTGGCCATGCTATTGAGGCCTGGCTTGGTTATGGTAACTGGCTGCATGGTGAGGCAGTTGCAGCGGGTATGGTAATGGCTGCTAAGGTATCGCTTGCGCGCGGCTGGCTTAACGAGGCGGAGTTAACACGGATCTGCACTTTACTAAACGCCTTTGACTTGCCTATATTACCCCCGTCTGGCATGCAGCTTGCCGATTTTATGCCTTATATGAAAACCGACAAAAAAGTCCGTGATGGTAAAATGCGTTTCGTCTTACCGACGAGCTTTGGCAAAACTGCGGTTGTCGATGATGTGACTGAGCAGGAACTAACAAGGATATTTGCCTGATGGATATCACGCTTTTGCAGCAAAAGTTAGCGCAACAAACTCAGCTATTGCCTACGCAGCGTGAATGGTTGGAAAGGCTATTATTCCAGTTAGCGTTTAACGATGTACCACAAGTTGAGGCCCTCGGCGCTGTCGGTAGCGGTAAATCAACACTGGCATTAGCGACTGCCGAGTTGTTCTCTGACCATTATAATGTCGCCTTGCTGGATGGCAAAG
Source organism: Rheinheimera fenheensis (assembly GCF_039871805.1). Taxonomy (NCBI): domain Bacteria; kingdom Pseudomonadati; phylum Pseudomonadota; class Gammaproteobacteria; order Chromatiales; family Chromatiaceae; genus Rheinheimera; species Rheinheimera fenheensis. Next base: position 156,847 of record NZ_JBDPJM010000002.1, on the reverse strand, counting down.
TTGCTGCGGCTCAGGCAGGTGAACAACTGATGCAACAGTGGTTTTCGCAACCGCTGCAGCCGCACGCTGATTTAGCGTATCAAGTCACTGCTGCTAAAACGACAACGCCACTTTTGTTGATCGTCGATGACACCGAGCAGCTTCCACTTACGGTGCTACAGCAGCTCGCTGATTTACCTTGTTTGCTGATTTATTTTTGTAGCGAACCGCTCAGAGTGGCACCGTTAAGTCTGACATTAAACCGGCTAACAGCGGACGATGCAGCCATTTTGTTACAGCATGAAACACTGAACAGCATCGAGCTGGCAAGCCGTCTGGCAGCCGCTGATGGCAATATACATGCGTTACTGCTGCCACCACGGTCACCATCAGCGACCACCGCAGTTGATACGGTTAAAAGCCGCATTCCACTGTGGGCCATCGGTGCTAGCGGCGCAGTGGTTGTATTGTTGCTTTTATTGTTGTGGCCGGCTGAAGATAAAGCAGCTAAACGTCAGCCGTTGCCAACTGAGCAAAATATAACGCATTCTGATGATACTACAGCGACAACTGCCAGCAGTGACACCGTTACTGATGACCGCATCAGCGATCTAGCTGCAGGCGTCAGTGATGCAGACGTTGGTTTGGATAACCTCAGCGACACCAGTAGCGCAGCGCCGGATGTCGACGCTTTGCAACCGCAAACTTTAGCCGCTGACACGGCGGCGGTGATAGCTCCAGCGCAAGAGTTTGCAACAGCACAGCCAGAGATTGAAGCTGTGGAGGATGAGGCGCAAAGCTTACCAGCGGATATTACCGGTCTGGTCAATGACAAGCAGCAAACCGTGCAAGCCGATAATAACGTGCCTGCTTATGTTTATCAGGAAACTGCATTGTTACAGATAGCAAAAAGCGACTTTGCCGTGCAGCTGGCCGTGTTATCCAGCGACGCGGCGCTGGCACGTTTTACCGCAGCCTATCCAGAACTGGAAGTGCTTAGCTATCAGCGCCAGTGGCAAGGTAAGATGCAGTTAGTATTAGTTTTGGCGCCATTTAATTCATCTGAACAGGCAAAACAGCAAATGGCACAATTGCCCTCGGCACTTCGTGCAACAGGCCCTTTTGTTAAGAGTGTACAGGCGATTCAGGCTGAGATAAAAGCACGTCAGCTTAGTCTGCAGGCGCAATAGGCGGATAATGGCTGCTGTGCAAAAAAGCCGGGCATTTTTAAAATGGGCTGGCGGTAAGTATAACCTGGTCGATGCTATTAGCAGGCATCTGACGCCTGCAGATACCCTGGTTGAACCCTTCGTTGGCGCAGGCTCGGTGTTTTTAAATACCGATTATCCCGCTTATCAGCTAAATGATATAAATGCTGATTTAATCGCGCTATATCAACTACTGCAAAGCCGCCATCAGAGTTTTATCGCTGATGCCAAAGCCTTATTTACCAGCCAAAGTAACCAGCGTGATGCTTATCTGAGTTTGCGTCAGCAGTTTAATTTAAGCCAGGATCCGTACGAGCGCTCGGTGCTGTTTCTCTACCTTAACCGACATGGCTACAATGGCCTGTGCCGCTATAATTTGTCGGGCAAGTTCAATGTACCTTTTGGTAGTTATAAGAAACCTTACTTCCCGGAAGCCGAGTTGCATTATTTTGCTGAAAAAGCACAGCGTGCAACGTTCACCTGCAGCAGTTATCAGCAGGTGATGCAGCATACTCAAGCTGGCGCAGTTATATATTGTGATCCGCCTTATGTACCACTGAGCAAAACCGCAAGCTTTACCAGCTATGCCAGGCAAGGCTTTGATTTGGATGATCAGGCACAACTGGCTAATTTGGCAGAAAAAGCTCAGCAACGCGGTGTAACGGTAGTGATCAGTAACCACGATACCACCTGGACACGTAAAATATATCAGCAAGCGGTATTACATAGTTTGCAGGTAGGGCGTTCAATTAGCCAAAAGGGTTCTGGCAGGGGTAAGGTAGCGGAATTATTTGCGGTGTATCAGGCTATGCCAGTACCAGTTTCACCACCAGTAACAATACAGCCACAAAAAGTAGGGTAACGACTAAGCCGACTACGATGTAAGGAATAGGACTGCTGCTGGCAAAGTCCTGTTGGCGCTGTTGCTCTGACTGCACACCAATGAAAGCACCAAAAACAGCCTTAATCACTTGTCTCAGCGTTGGCTTATTTGCCATTTAAGGTTTTTGTGCAGGGCTTAGCCGGCTCAACAGTTCCAGCAAGTCAACAAAATGAAACTGAGTAGAGCGACTATTGCCCTGAAACCAACTAAACCAGCTTTGTTGCTGTGTTGCTAAACACTGTTGCTGTGCAGTAGTGTCTTCAAGCGCGGCACAGTGTTGGCTAGTTAGCAGCTTTGGCGCTACAACATAAAGAGCACCGGCAGTAATGCCAGCTGAAATTAAAGCAGCTTGGTACAGCTTGGTAAATTTCATGTTAAATCCATTTGCTCTTCTAAAACACACTGATGATAAAACATCTGGTTAAGTGACACAAGCTGATTATTAATTCAGCAACCAAGCATTTATAAGCCATAGTGCCGCACATGGATCAGTGGGTAGTGAAAAAAGCTGGCAGCACGCTGCCAGCCTGTCAGATTAGAAGCTTTTTGATATGGCAAAAATGACCCGGCTATCTGCCAGGTAAGACCCATTGATATCGGTATCGACATACGTCAGGCTTAACCCTGCTCCCAATACTTCTGTGCTTAAACCGATACTCCAGTCCAGATAACTGGCACTGCTATCATCATATTCGTTTTGACCCACATGTAAGTCCAAACTCAGATTGTCGCTAAGCGCATAGGCATAATTGGCATACACATAAATAAAGTTGCCACTATTCGCGTAGTAGTCATCACTGTACGCCAAACCAAACGTCAGATCTTTGTATGACAGCGAGCCATAAAGCTCATAAAAGTTAGAGCCGTCAATTTCAGCATTCGGGTAGCCATAACGCATAATGCCGACATCGGTCGACCAATCGTCATTAATAGCACCACTCCAACCCAGCATCACATCCAGCTCCAGCGTGCCTTCAGCCAGAAAGTCAACGTTCGAGCCCCAGACAGAAGCGTAAAAGCCCGATGCAGAGCTCAGTGATAAGCCACCTTGTAGTGCCGGAGCTTCCTCGGTTTGTGATATACCGCGAAAGGCATAGTCTGACGCAAAGGTTACATCACCGCTCAACGTTAGCTCTGATGCGGTCGCGTTGCTAAGGCCAGTGCCCAGCATCCATAAACTTGCTGCCAAAATAGTACGTTGTGTTGCTGTTTTCATTTTATTAGCCCTTTTCTCTGTTCCCTGCCTTTGGCATTCCAAGATGTATGCCAGTTAAATAAATCATTTATTTTCAAACGCATAGACATTTTAGTCGGTTTGAGTTAGCAGCAACTTGTGCAGTATTGGTGCGTTGTTGCTTATTTTGCGTGCAGCAAGTTGGCGCTGTGTCAGCGTGTTTTTTAGCAGCAAATCCAGTAAAGTATCGGCTTTGCGGATTTTGGGGGTGTTGCTATGCAACCTTATCTGATTGCACCATCGATTTTGTCGGCTGACTTTGCCCGTTTAGGCGAGGAGGTCAAGGCAGTGTTGAACGCGGGTGCCGATGTGGTGCATTTTGATGTGATGGATAATCATTATGTGCCCAACCTGACTATTGGCCCTATGGTATGTCAGGCGCTGCGTAACTATGGTATCACTGCACCTATTGATGTGCACCTGATGGTAGAGCCGGTGGACAGTTTAGTGCCACAGTTTGCTCAGGCCGGCGCCAGTATGATTACCTTTCATCCTGAAGCCTCACGCCATATTGACCGCACACTACAACTGATCAAAAGCCATGGCTGCAAAGCTGGCTTGGTTTTTAATCCGGCTACGCCATTGAGCTATCTTGATTATGTGCTGGATAAAGTTGATATGGTGCTACTGATGTCGGTAAACCCGGGCTTTGGCGGACAAAAATTTATTCCGGCTACGCTAACTAAGCTATCTGACGCTCGTCGGTTAATTGATCAGAGCGGCTTACCCATCCGGCTAGAAATCGATGGCGGTGTGACAGTGGAGAACATTGCTGAGATTGCCGCTGCTGGTGCAGATATGTTTGTTGCCGGCTCAGCCATTTTTAATGCGCCGGACTACAAAGACGTAATAAATCAAATGCGTCAGCAGCTGGCCAAAACCCTAACCTCTTAGTGGTATGCTAAAACGCATTTTTACTGCCGGTCTAGCCCCTTAGCAGATATAATGGCGCACACAGCGGCTGGGTTGCCGGCCTAAAGTTAACCTGAAACAATGGTAATAGTGGATACAATAATGAGCAAAAAGCCCATAGTACTCAGTGGCGCACAGCCATCTGGCCAACTGACAATAGGAAATTATCTGGGTGCCCTGCGCCAGTGGGATAAAATGCAGGATGATTATGACTGCTTATATTGTATCGTTGACCTGCACGCCATTACGGTGCGTCAAGAACCTGCAGCGCTACGCAGCGCCTCCCTGGATAGCCTGGCGCTTTATCTGGCATGTGGCATCGACCCTAAGCGCTCAGCGGTGTTTATGCAATCGCATGTGCCTGAGCATAGCCAACTGGCCTGGGTGCTGAATTGCTACACCCAATTTGGCGAGCTAAGCCGCATGACGCAGTTTAAAGACAAGTCAGAACGGCATAACAATAACGTCAATGCCGGTTTGTTTACCTATCCGGTGCTGATGGCCGCAGACATTTTATTGTATCAGGCTAACCAAATTCCGGTAGGCCATGACCAAAAGCAGCATCTTGAGTTGGCCCGCGATGTCGCTATGCGGTTTAATGCGGTACATGGTGATATTTTCACCGTACCCGAGCCTTATATTCCACCGGTGGCTGCCCGGGTGATGAGCCTGCAAGACCCAACGAAGAAGATGTCAAAATCGGATGATAATCCGTGGAATTTTGTTGGTCTGCTCGAAGATCCGAAGATGATCAGCAAGAAATTCAAAAAGGCGATGACTGATTCAGAAGATCCACCACGCGTAAGGTTTGACCTTGATGCCAAGCCTGGTGTTGCCAATCTGCTGAGTATTTTAAGTGGTGTTACCGGTAAAACCATTACCGCGCTGGAAGCCGAGTACGAAGGAAAAATGTATGGCCATTTAAAGGGCGATGTCGCTGATGCTGTTATCAGTCTGTTAGAGCCGGTACAAAAAACCTTTAGCGAGCTGCGCGCTGATTTGCCTACCTTACAAGCGGTAATGCGTGAAGGAGCAGAAAAAGCCCGTAGCCGTGCCGCTAACACCCTGGCCAAAGTAAATGATGCTGTGGGTTTTGTTGCGCCCTAGGCGCGCCACAGGCCACGCTTATGCTACTGCTGATTGATAACTACGACTCCTTTACCTATAACCTGATGCAGTATTTCGCTGCATTGGGCCAACAGGTGATGGTGCGACGTAACGATGACATTAGTCTGACGCAAATTCAGGCGCTCTCACCAGCCTATCTGGTGATTTCGCCTGGGCCAAAAACACCGGACGATGCCGGCATTTCACTGGGGGCAATTGAGCATTTTGCCGGCAAGCTGCCCATTTTGGGCGTTTGTCTGGGGCATCAGGCCATTGCTCAGGTATTTGGTGCCAAAGTCGTGCGTGCCGCACAGGTGATGCATGGCAAAAACTCGTTAATCCGCCACAACAGTCAGTCAGTGTTTGCCGGGCTGGCTAACCCGTTGGATGTTACCCGTTACCACTCGTTGGTGGTGGAACGGCAAAGCCTGCCTGCCGAGCTGATTGAAACTGCCTGGACCACTAATGATAACGATACAGCGGTCGATATTATGGGTCTTATGCACCGTAGTTTGCCTATTCATGGCATACAGTTTCATCCTGAGGCAATATTAAGTCAGCAAGGTAAAGAGCTGCTGGCAAATTTTTTACAGTTAACGACAGACACAGCGCGGCTTGACTGAAACCTGTCTGCACCACAGGATGGGGTATTTTTAATTTGGCTAATGGAAGTAACGACACGTGACAAACTCCACAGTGCTGGCAGCGGATACGCTTCAGCAGCGTTTTTTTGACCAGTTGGTTGGCGTTAATCCAGACAGCAAACGACTGCGCTATCAAATCCGTGCCGGTCAACCAACTGATAGCCGCAATCTGCTTGATGTTGATGCCAGAGCTGCGCAATTACGCGCAGCCGGTGCTCAGGCCAAAGCCCAGTTCAGTGAATTTGCTCAGGCGCACTTACATGACCAGGTTGCAGACGAGCTGCTGCGTAAGCTACACAATATCGGTCAGGTAACGGCTTCACTCTTTGATCCTGGTCAGAATTTCTATCTGTTACTGGACGCGCTCAGCGCCAAAGTGGTGACGGTAAATAAACTGGATGGTTTAATTTCAGCTGTGCCCTGGTTGGTGGAAGACTTATTACGGCTGGTTAATCAGCCACAATATCGTAACCGCACTGCGTCAGGTGCTATGGTAAAAGACATTAAAACCGCCTTACGTTTTCTTGGTGTTGAAAGCCTGCAACTGATTTTACCCGTCTATGCCATGCGTCGCATGCTGCCGCATTCGACCGACCCCTTCACCAGTTTGAAGAGCAGGATCTGGGACTACTCGCTGGCGGTGGCCATAGCCGCGCGTAAGCTGGCAGAAAACAGTGCCGAGGTCCCCTATAACGCCTTTTGTGTGGGGCTGTTTCATACGCTGGGGCACTTGGTGGTCACGCGTAATTACCTGCGTACTTTTGCCGAGGTACGCCAGCAGCAGTTGTTACATGCCCGGGAAAACCGCGATGTGCAGCTGACCGACGCGCTGGATGCATTAACACCCGATGCCAGTTTTTTGTGTGAAAGCATGCATGAATTTGCGGCTATTCTCAGTGCTGATATCACGTCTTGCTGGCAATTACAGTCACTGCCATTGTGTCAAACGCTGGATCAGCTGGCAGAGGGCATTGGCTACAATGGTTGCACACCATTGGCTCGTCTGGTGCAGCAGGCACAAACCTACGTACAGTGGCAAGAGCTGAAAAGTCTTCAGCAGGTTACAGAAGCCGAACGTCAGATATGGTTTGCCAAAGTTCAGCTTAGCGGCGAAAACATTGAACTGCTGGCTAAAACTAACTTAAAACGCTTGGGTGTCGATATTTAACAAAAAAATTTCTGGCCATAAACATGCATCAGTGTGTAAACAGACGGCCATTGCAGCAACACGGTGCAGCGGCCTATGGCAGCAACACGCTAAGGACTATGCCAAGGTTGGCAAAATTTGCTTTAGCTGCGTAGTTATTCAAATAGCATGCAAATCTATCTGCAGGCCTTGTTTTTTCTGGCTTTTGGCTGCCTTAGCAGGCAAGACAAGGCGGGTTTAATCTGCAATAATGCCTGACAATTAAGGCTAAAGCCTAACCTGATCGCTGACAGCACAGCGGCATCCAGCAGACCAAAGAGGAACAGAACATGAGCGGCCAGTCGCAAATCACTCGCGCATTATTTGATGAAGTTATGGTACCCAACTATGCTCCTGCCGGCGTTATTCCGGTGAGAGGCGAGGGTTCCCGCGTTTGGGATCAACAGAGCCGCGAATACGTTGATTTTGCCGGTGGCATTGCCGTAAGCAGTCTGGGCCATTGCCACCCGGCATTGGTTAATGCGATTAAACAGCAGGCCGATAAGCTGTGGCATTTAAGCAATGTGATGACCAACGAACCGGCGCTGCGGTTAGCAAAAAAGCTGGTTGACAACACCTTTGCTGATAAAGTGTACTTTGCCAATTCAGGTGCAGAAGCCAACGAAGCAGCCTTTAAACTGGCGCGGCGCTGGGCGCTGGATAAATTCGGCGCGCATAAAGATCAAATCATCTCCTTTGGTAAAAGCTTTCATGGCCGTACCTTTTTCACCGTAACCGTCGGCGGCCAGGCGGCGTATTCAGATGGTTTTGGCCCCAAGCCTGGCGCCGTGCTGCATACGGAATTTAATAACCTGGAAAGTGTAAAAGCGTTAATCTCAGACAACACCTGTGCCGTGGTGCTAGAGCCGATTCAGGGCGAGGGCGGTATTATTCCTGCCACAGCCGAATTTTTACAGGGCGTACGCGAGCTGTGTAATCAGCACAATGCACTGCTGGTCATGGATGAAGTACAAACCGGCGTTGGCCGCACCGGTAAACTGTATGCTTATATGCACTATGGCGTAACGCCGGATATCTTAACCACCGCCAAATCATTAGGCGGCGGCTTCCCGATTGGCGCCATGCTAACCACGACAGAAATTGCCAGCCACCTGAAAGTGGGCACCCACGGCAGTACCTATGGTGGTAACCCGCTGGCCTGTGCCGTGGCTGAAGCGGTACTAGATACGGTAAATCAGCCAACCGTGATGGCACAGGTGTTAGAAAATGAGCAGTTATTCCGCCAGCAGCTTGATGCTATTAACCAAAAATACCAGGTATTTAGCGAAGTACGCGGTAAGGGCATGCTGCTGGGGGCCGTGTTAAACGATAAGTACAAAGGCCGTTCACGTGATTTCTTTTTGGCTGCTGCCGAGCATGGTGTGATGGCCTTAGTTGCCGGGCCTGATGTCGTGCGTTTTGCTCCATCGTTGGTGATTACCCCGGCCGATATCCACGAGGGTATGCAACGCTTTGAGCAGGCGGTTAAACAGGTGGTTGGCGCCTGATAGCTCGCCAAACTGAGATACCAAGCAGCATTAAGACTGCAAAAATGAAGCAAGGGGCCTTTAGGCCCCGAAAACTATAAAGCAAAACTGGAGTAAGCGACGATGATGGTGATTCGCCCAATCCGAGCGGATGATTACCCGGCGCTGTATGATATTGCAGTCGAGTCCGGGCATGGCTTTACGTCCCTGCCGGTCAATGACGAGCTACTGATGCGCAAAATCAGCCGCTCTGAGCATTCGTTCAGTAAACAGGTGACATCACCTGGTGATGAAGGCTACCTGTTTGTGCTGGAAGACACCGCCACCGGTGAAGTCTGTGGCACCAGTGCGCTGGAAGCTGCTGTAGGCCTGGACGATGCTTTCTACCATTATCATTTAGGTAAGGTAGTGCATAGCTCACGCTCACTGGGCGTGTACAAAACAGTGGATATTTTAACCCTGTGCAACGACTACACTGGCGTCAGTGAATTGTGTACGCTGTTTTTACGTGAAAGCCGGCGCGAAAAGCACAATGGCCGCCTGTTGTCGAAAATGCGCTTTTTATTTATGGCAGAATTTTCTGAGCGTTTCGCTGATAGGGTAATTGCCGAGATGCGTGGTGTGTCGAATGACGATGGTAGCTCGCCGTTCTGGCAGTGGTTGCAGGAGCATTTTTTCTCGCTGGATTTTCCCACCGCCGATTATCTTACCGGCATAGGACAAAAAGTCTTTATTGCTGAGCTGATGCCAAAATACCCGATTTATGTCAGTTTGCTGAGCAAACAAGCGCAGGCAGTGATTGGCAAAGTGCATGAAAAAACGAAGCCGGCGCTGGCGTTGTTACAATCAGAAGGGTTTTCTAACCGCGGTTACGTTGATATTTTCGATGCCGGCCCCACCGTAGAGGCAAGGGTAGAGCATATTCGCTCGGTGCGAAATAGCCGCCGCTTACAGGTAGTGATTGGTGAGGTAACTCAGGGCCAGCCGCATTTAATCAGTAATACGCAGTTGGTAAATTTTCGCGCCACCTGGCTGTTGGTGCAGCCTGACGAACACAGTGAGCAGGTAACCATACCGGCCGATGTTGCAGCCGCGCTGCAGGTTGATGCCGGCGATTGGGTCAGGGTTACCCGCATCTAGGGCCTAATTTTAGCAGGGGAGTAGCATGAAGCACGCAGAGCAGTTTATTAATGGTGAGTGGGTGTCGGGCGAAGGTAAAGCCTTTGTTTCATTAGATCCGGCAAAAAATGTGCAGATCTGGCAAGGCCAAGCAGCCACGGCTGAGCAAGTGGCAAAAGCGATAGACACAGCACGTAAAGCACAGTACGACTGGGCTGGCTTAAGTTTTGACGAGCGGGTGTCGGTGGTGAAAAAATTCGCTGAGCTGCTCACTCAGCATAAAGAAGCCATGGCATTGTCGATTGCAGAAGAGACCGGTAAAGCGCTGTGGGAAGCCCGCACTGAAGTGGGCGCCATGATTGGTAAAGTTGATATTTCTGTGCGTGCCTACCAGGAGCGTACCGGCACCAAAGAAAACCCGATGCCACAAGGCCGGGCCTTTATCCGTCATAAGCCGCATGGCGTAGTCGCCGTGTTTGGCCCTTATAACTTCCCCGGGCATTTGCCTAATGGTCATATAGTGCCGGCGCTGCTGGCGGGCAATGCCGTGGTGTTTAAGCCTTCAGAGCTGACACCTAAGGTGGCGGAAGATACAGTAAAACTATGGCAGCAAGCCGGTTTGCCTGCGGGCGTATTAAGTCTGTTACAAGGCGAAGTGGATACCGGTAAAGCCATAGCGGCCCATGATGGTATTGACGGTATCTTCTTTACCGGCAGCTCGCGTACCGGCCATTACTTACACCAGCAATTTGCCGGCCGGCCGGATAAAATCCTGGCGCTGGAGATGGGCGGCAATAACCCGCTTATCGTGCAGGATGTCAGCAATATCGACGCCACGGTACACGATATTATTCAGTCTGCCTTTATTTCTGCCGGTCAGCGCTGTACCTGTGCCCGTAAATTGTTTTTACCTAAAGGCGCACAGGGCGATGCCATTTTAGCGCGCTTATTAGAGGTTAGCCGAAACATTAAAGTGGGCATTTACGATGCACCTGAGCAGCCTTTTATGGGCTCGATGATTTCGGTTGCCGCCGCCAAAGGCATGTTAGCGGTACAGCAACAGCTGGTAGAGCTGGGTGGTAAGGTGCTGCTGGAAATGCGTCATCTGGATGAAAATACCGCTCTGGTAACACCGGGTATTATCGAATGCTCGACTGTAACTAGCTTCCCGGACGATGAGCACTTTGGGCCGTTACTGAAAGTATTCCGTTTCAGCGACTTTGACCAGGCCATTGATCAGGCTAACAGCACGGCGTTTGGTTTGTCGGCCGGCCTGCTTAGCGACAGTGCCGAACTGTATCAGCACTTTTTCCGCCGGATCCGCGCTGGTATTGTTAACTGGAACCGACCCATTACTGGTGCCAGTTCAGCCGCACCTTTTGGTGGCATAGGCGCCAGCGGTAACCACAGAGCCAGTGCGTATTATGCCGCTGACTATTGCGCTTATCCGGTGGCATCGGTAGAGCTGGAGCAGGTGGTGATGCCGGAGCAGCTCTCTCCGGGCTTGCAGTTTTAAGTAGCATAAAAAATAAATCCTACCGGGGCGCCAGCCCCGGTTTGTTTTATGCTATGGTTTTTGCTTAAATAACGAAAACTTATTGCTGTTTTGCCAGCAGCCAGGTGTAAGCGAGTTATGGTTACAGACAAACCCGGATACGAACATCTGATCCAGTTTCTGACTGAGCATCTGTCATTGTTTGAGCAGGGCGGCAGTAATGGTAGTGGTAAAACCATAGGTGAGCTGTTAGAAGAGTCAATTGCCGAGCAAATCATCACCCTGTGCACCCAACATACCGAATTGGAAATGAACCACCGCAGCATGATTATCCGCGAAGTGGATGGCATTATGTATGACTTTCAAGAAGTGTTAAGCAGTGTGCTGGAAAAAAAAGCGACTGCGCAGCAAGCTGAACTCATCAACGAAATCTCTCTGTTAATCAAAAACCTGTTTGATAACGCCATCGCCGATCTGCTCGATTAACCTGCCAGACCGCGCAATTATGCTAGATACCTGCCGCCGTTTTACGTAAAATACCGCCCTTGTTTTTTCGGCGGGGGTAGCCTGTGCAAGCAAAAGTTAAATGGCTGGATAACAACACCTTTATCGGTCGCTCAGGCAGCGGCCATGCGGTCGTGTTTGACGGCAATAAAGACGGCAGCGTTGCCGCCAGCCCAATGGAGATGGTATTGATGGCCGCCGGCGCCTGCTCGTCGGTGGATGTGGTGAGCATTTTACAAAAAGCCCGCCAGCAGGTGCAGGATTGTGAGGTTGAGTTAAGCGCCGAGCGCGCTGACACTGTGCCCAGAGTCTTTACCAAGCTGCATCTGCATTTTGTTGTTACCGGTACTAATTTGAGTGAAAAGCAGGTAGAGCGCGCGGTGCAGTTATCCGCCGATAAATATTGCTCGGTATCTATTATGTTATCGGGCAGTGTCGCAGTGAGTCACTCGTTCAGCGTTATCGAAGCAGCAACGGCGCCCAACGGCAGCCAGCAGCAGTAATTCAGTTAATAACCGCGCTGCGGTTTTTTGCGGAGACAAAGTTAAGTGGTTAAACCTTTTGAAAAATTGAAACTACATGGGTTCAACAACCTGACGAAAAGCTTGAGTTTCAGCCTTTACGATATCTGCTATGCCAAAACAGAGCAGCACCGGCAGGAATATATCGAATATATTGATGAGCAGTACAATGCTGACCGCTTAACCGACATTCTGACCGAAGTGACCGATATTATCGGCGCTAATATTCTGAATGTGGCCCGCCAGGATTACGATCCGCAAGGCGCCAGCGTGACCATACTGGTTAGTGAAGAGCCGGTGCTGGTCGACCCGGATAATTCAGAAAACCCTGGCCCACGGCCTGATGTGGTCGTTGCCCATCTGGATAAAAGCCATATTTGTGTGCACACCTACCCGGAAGTGCATCCGCATGATGGCATCTGTACTTTCCGTGCCGATATCGAGGTGTCAACCTGCGGTATTATATCGCCACTGAAAGCACTGAATTTCTTAATTCACAGCTTCGAGTCTGACATTGTGACCATTGATTACCGGGTGCGTGGCTTTACCCGTGATGTCAGTGGTACCAAGCACTATATCGATCATCCTATTACGTCTATACAGAACTTTATGGACGAAGAGACCAAACGCGCCTTTCAGATGATCGACGTCAACGTGTATCAGGAAAACTTGTTCCACACCAAGATGATGCTAAAAGAAGCCGATTTGAACAATTACCTGTTTGGCATGGGTACCGATTCAATGACGGCAGAAGAACAGAAAATCATCAGCAAAAAAGTGTTTCGTGAAATGCGCGAAATTTTCTACGGCCGTAACCTGCCGGACATGAAATAAGCATGCGCAACCAGGTGCTTGCCGCTCATCAGTTTTCTGTCGCGCCCATGCTGGACTGGACCGACAAGCACTGCCGCTATTTTCACCGTCTGTTAAGCCGACATGCCGTGTTGTATACCGAGATGGTGACCACTGGTGCTATTATTCATGGCAGTGGTGACTATTTAGCTTTCAATGAGCAAGAGCATCCGGTGGTGCTGCAGTTGGGCGGCTCTGAGCCGGCCGACATGGCGCACTGTGCCAGGCTTGCCGAGCAGCGTGGCTATGATGCGGTAAATATTAACGTGGGTTGTCCGTCAGATCGGGTGCAAAATGGCATGTTTGGCGCTTGTCTGATGGCGCAGCCGGCGCGGGTGGCCGATTGTGTTAAAGCCATGCAGGATGCGGTGTCTATACCGGTGACGGTGAAAACCCGCATCGGTATTGATGATTCAGACGACTACCAGTTTTTGCAGGATTTTATCAGCGAGGTGGCTGATGCCGGCTGCGAGCAGTTTATTATCCACGCCCGTAAAGCCTGGTTAAAAGGCTTAAGCCCGAAAGAGAACCGCGAGATCCCGCCGCTAAATTACCCCAGGGTGCAGCAGCTGAAACGGGAGTTTCCACAGCTTAATATCAGTATTAACGGCGGCATTAAAACGCTGCAACAAGCCAAAGAGCAACTGCAGTACCTTGATGGTGTTATGGTGGGGCGTGAGGCTTATACCAACCCGCTGCTGTTAAGCGAAGTTGATGCACTTATTTATGGTGATACCACTGCCGCCTTAAGCCCCGAGCAGGTTGTGCTGCAGATGCTACCTTATATCGAGCAACAAATGCAGCAGGGCGCGCGTTTTTGGCACATTGCCCGCCATATGCTGGGGCTGTTTCAGGGCAGGCCCGGTGCCCGCCAGTGGCGACGATTACTCAGTGAGCAGGGCCATTTTGCCGATGCTAAACCGGCATTATTACTGCAGGCGCTGGCTAAGCTTAAACCCGTAGCCGATTTGACCAGCTAGTTAGTTAATTTCACTATTTTTTGGTTTTCATTCAAGGCGCTACTGTATGGCAGTTGGCGCCTTATTTATATTATTTATTTAAAATCATGTGTTTACCTTGTTTTTGTTGGTTGGCACAACACTTGAAATACCTTGGTATCGAAACAGTGTAGTACCGACTAACAAGTAACAAGGATATGACAATGAAACGCTTCACTACTCTGGTTTTAACCTGTTCTCTTGCAACCGCCCTTAGCATTAACCCGCTGTTGGCCGATGAGGTCTCTGCTGAATTACAGCAGGTGGTACAACAGCAACTGAACACATTGTCCGCAGAAACGCAGCAGCAAGCGCGTCTGGCGCTGCAAAGCAGTGTGCTGGATTTGATTGCACAGCAAAGCGCACGTCAGGACGTTACTGAGCTGGCCAAACAAGCGCTAGCCCAGGTAAGCGTAATTGCGGAATAAGCCATGCTGATCCCGTCATTCTGGTTATTGCTGGCGTATTTAAGTCCTGTACTGAGCATAGTGCCTGTGATGTTGGCCTGGCAGCTGTTGGCGCCGCGGGCCATACGGTTAACAGGAGAGCACTGATGAGCTGGTTAAATATGGAATTACTTACCTTTGCTTTATTTGGCAGCCTGCTGTGGCTGGCTAGGTCAGCCGCTCAACCGAACCACAAAACAGGAGACTAACACATGGCGACTTATGACACTGACCGCTGGTATTGCGCACGTAATTATCGCAAAGTTGCCGGCGTCTGTGCCGGTCTGGCGGGCTATTATCAGCAGCCGCGCTGGCTGATCCGTGCGCTGGCGATCATCTTATTGTTACTCTTTCCGGTGGCAACCCTGATTGCTTATTTGGTGGCGGCAGCCATACTGCCCGATCGCTAAATTCGCTACCTTCGCGTTACAGGCTGTGCCAGCGGTTAAACTGGTGTAATATAAAGCTGTGACGAATAAGGAGAAAAGTAATGCGATTGCTAAATAAAACGCTGTTGTTACTGGCTTTAGCCAGTCCGCTGCTTCAGGCCGCTACCCCCACAGTGCAAGATGGCCAGGTACGTCAGCCAATGCCCGGGCGCAGTGTTACTGCAGGTTACTTTACCCTGACTAACTCCACCGATACCGCGCTACAGTTGGTGTCGGCGCAAAGCCCGCTGTTTGCAAAGGTAGAATTGCATCAGCATAGCCACATAGATGGCATGATGCGGATGGAACAAGTCAGTGCCATTGATATTGATACGGGTGCTACTGTTGAGCTGGCGCCTGGCGGCCTGCATTTGATGCTGTTTGAGCCTCAGGGTGAACTGACACCCGGCATGCTGGTGCCGCTGACATTACGCTTTGCTGATGGCCAACAACTTCAGGTTGAACTGCCGGTAGTGGCGATGCCAAAACGCTAAGGAGCCGTTATGTTTAATGCACGTGTGTTAGGTGCGGCCGCCGCGGCAGCGCTGCTGGTGCTTTATATTATTGGTTGGTGGGCCAGCCGGGAGCCGGATTTACTGGTGGATGATATCGCTCAGAGCCGGCAGCAATTAGGCGACAGTGCTATTATCGGCTATAGCACAACCACAGCGCTTATCAGGGTGAGTGAAACTTTGCTGGATAAAAACGCCGGGTATCTTGCCAATGATGTGATGCCGCCTTTTGTGCTGCTGGACAATATGCCGGCATGGGAGCTGGGAGTATTGGAGATGACTCGTGATCTGGCGCTGGCGCTACGCAAAGATTTAAGCCGTTCACAGTCGCAATCTACCGAAAACCCGTATCTGAAAATCGCTCAGCCGAAGTTTAATATTGACCATCGTAGCTGGGCCATTCCCAGTGCAGAGGCCGAGTATCGCAAAGCAATAGAGCAACTCTACCTTTACCGTACTGAGCTGATGGACCCGCAGCGACCCGATAGCCAGTTTTATGCCCGCGCCGATAACCTGCGAGATTGGTTAAAAGCGGTGGAAAAGCGCCTGGGTAGCTATTCGCAGCGTTTAAGTGCCAGTGTTGGGCAAGACCGGCTGAACACTGATTTAGCCAATGATGCCTCGGCCCGTCAGTCTACTGACACACCCGCGCACCGGCGCATTAAAACCAGTTGGTGGAAACTGGACGATGAGTTTTATGAAGCGCGCGGTGCCAGCTGGGCACTACTACATTTTTTGAAAGCGGTGGAGACGGATTTTGCTGATGTGCTGGTGCGAAAAAATGCCATGGTAAGCCTGAGGCAAATAATCCGTGAGCTTGAGGCAACACAGCAGCCAATCTGGAGCCCAATGGTGCTTAATGGCAGTGGTTTTGGTTTGATGGCAAACCATTCACTGGTGATGGCAAACTATATCTCTCGTGCCAATGCGGCGCTTATCGACTTATCTGAATTATTAACACAAGGGTAATTACACCAATGAAACACTCTGTTTTAATGCTTGCGCTGGCTGGCAGTCTTGTTACCACAGCGGCACAAGCCGATACGTTACTGGGTTTGTATATCGGCGCTGATGGTTGGCGCACCTCTACCGATGGCAGTTTTGCTAACAATGAGCAGCTACAAAGCTTTAATTTTAATGATAAAACCCAAAGCTCTTACTATGTAGCATTGGAGCATCCTCTGCCACTGCTGCCCAATATCCGCCTGCAGCATAATCAGTTGGAAAGCAACGGCTTAACGGTATTGAACGCCAGCTTCAGCTTTGCCGGCGAGACCTTTGCTGTCGATACTGATATTGCCAACCAGGTTGATTTGACTAACACGGATTATGTGCTGTATTACGAAATTCTCGATAATGACCTGGTGAGCCTGGACCTGGGTATTAACGCCAAACATATTGACGGCAGTGTGGCTGTGGCTGACCTTGGTGGTAGTGGCGCGGTAGCAGTTCAGGATGCGTCAACCTTTATCCCTATGCTTTATACCTCAGCTATTGTGGGGTTACCGCTAACCGGGCTGGAGCTGTTCGCCAATGGCAGCTTTGTGTCTTACGACGGTAGCCGGGTTTATGACATGCAAGCCGGTGTAGCTTATGCGCTGCTGGATAATCTGGCGGTCGATTTAAGGCTGAAGCTGGGTTACCGCGCTGTTAATCTGCGTTTAGATGATATCGACAATCTGTACGCCGATCTGGATTTTAAAGGTGCTTTTGCCGGCATTGAACTGCATTTTTAGTTTGTGTGTCTCTGGCTGCGTTGTTGAAACGCAGCCCAGGTCGTCCATCCGGGGCGGCCTTGTTCGTGTTGGCGAATCAATTTATAGTTAAGCCAATCTTCGTTAAAGCAGAAGCAATTTTGATAAATTTTTTCAGGCAGTTAACCTTACCCTGGTTAGTTTCGCTACTGGCGATGACGCTATTTATCGGCCTGTGGTCTCAGTATGAAGCAAAAACGCAGCAGCAGCTTCAACTGACGCGTTTTGCTGCTACCTTGCAGCTCAGTATCAGGCCTTTACTGAATAGCAGCGATCCGCAATGGTTAAAAGCCCAATTAGCCCACATTGGTCATAACAGTGGCCTGGGATTGACCACCATAGCGGTGTTTGATCAGCAACATCAAATGCTCATCAGCACCGGGCCAACGGATATGGTGCGGCCTTTAGGCAAGAATGAACAGATAGACCGCTTCCAGTTAGTGTCGTCAGGCCATTACCTTATTGCACTTCAACCTGTTGCTGAACCCGCTGCAGCGAATACCAGTACACTGAAACCGATGGCGCAGCAATACTATTTAATGCTGGTGCTTGAGCAGCAGCCCCTGTCTGCTGCATGGCTAATGCCGGTGCTGATGGTGGCACTTATGGGGGGGGGCGTGTTGTTGTTATTCCGCCGTACGGTCACACAGCACCAGCAACGTTTGCATATCGATGTCAGCTTATTAACGCATAAACTGAATCAGCTGCGGCATGGCCAGCTTAACGTAAAGGTTGAAGAGCAACTTGTTGATGAATTAGCGCCTCTACAACATGGACTTAATGCGTTAGCGTCTGCGCAGGTCAGCATGCAGCAGCTGCTGCAGAATCAGCAACAGCTGCAGCAACAACAGCTTGAAACTCTGCAACAGGAGCAGGCGCAAATAAAAGCGCAAACCGCATTAATACAACAGCAGAGCAGCCAACAACAACAGCAACTTCAAACGGCTGTACGCAATATGCAGCAAGTGTTGGGCCAGTCATTGTCCGGCGATGAATTGGCCTGGCAGCTTAATGCGCAATTATTTCTGTTACAACACACCAGTGCAGACACCACGGCAGAGAGCATAAATTTAGCGCAATTTTTGGCTGCACAGTTACCACAGCTGCAAGCTCAGCTGGCTAACCACAATGTCAGTCTGCAGCTGTTTGAAGCTGCTGATAATTGCCGTTATAACGTGGAGTGTTGTGGGCATACCCTGGCTATTTTGCTACAAGCCCTATTGCGTTTAGGCTGTCGTAGTAATGAGGTAAGTGATATTAGCTTATATATGCAGCTCAAAGCTGAGCAGCGACAACTGCAACTGACGTTAATTTGTGACGGTGATGGCCTAAGCAGAGCGGTGCGGCAAAAGCTAATGCAAGACACGGCAACCATGCAGCCCTGGCAAGATGCTGACATCGCGATTGTCGCCAGTGCCAGGCAAGACTTGGCAGGGGATATTATTGTGCAGTCGCTTGACGGATTGGGCTGCACCCTTCAGGTCAAACTTGCCCTGACAGCAGTCTCGCCCCAGGAAGCGGTAATGTTGCAGCATGTATTGCTATTTGATAACCAGCCGGCAAGGTTAAAAGAGCGTGCTGTCAGCCTGAGTGCCTTAACCGGTTATCTGGCCAGCTGTAATGATCTGGCTGATCTTCAGCGAAAAGTGTCGTTGCATCAGTATGATGCGGCGATTATTTTCTTACCGGAAGAGGGGAGTGCACCCGTCGAACCTCAGCGTTGGCAAGCAATCATGCAAATGCTTAGCCACTGCCAGCGTGTACTCTGCTATGCCAGCGCTCAGACATGCGCAACTTGGCAGCAACTGCTGCAGTTGCCAGTGAGTGTTGGTCCATTTTGTCTTCGGCAGTTAACGCAGACGTTGCCACCCGATACTGAAGTGCCGAAATTGCTGGTGGTTGATGACAATACGACTAATCTGGCGTTTATTCGGGTGCTGTTACAGCATCAATCGCTGCAGCTTGAAACCGCCGTAACCGGCGCTGAAGCGATTGAACTTTGTGCTCGCCAGCGGTTTGATCTCATTTTACTGGATATTCAGTTGCCTGATATCGCCGGCACTGAGGTGGCACGTCAGTTAAGACAACAACCGGAATATCAGCAAACACCCATACTGGCATTTACTGCCCATGCGCTTGATGAAGAAATTGAGCAGTTTTTGCAGGCAGGCATGAACGATGTCATCATCAAACCCCTGGGTGCTGACAACCTAAAGCAGATTGTGCATTGGTGCCAATCAGCCCGTAAATCGGATAGTCGTACGTAAGAGGGTTTTGAGTGCATCAAGATAAGCCTGATGTGGTTCCCGCGTAACCAGTGGTAACAGCTCAGCACCGCTGGCAGTGTATTTGTAATACTGTAACACCACGTTTTTACTGCTGATGGTGCCGGTCAGACTGGCTTGCTGATATTGCCAATGAAGCTGTTGACCATAAGTCAGCTCACCACTTTCAATCTCAGAGCTGTGCAGCAAGCCGATATCAACCAGGCTAAGTATTTGCGGATAAGACAAACCAAACTGGTTCAGGTTTAACATGGCTCTGCTGCGGCCAGTGAGAAAGTGCCATAACGATGGCCGGCGAATATAACCAAAGTAAATACGCGGCGTCGGATCCTGACGGGTGCGGCAGCTTAATGCTGCGGCTTGTTGCAGTGCCATAGCTTCTTTTACGCTCATGCGCTTTAGCGTATGCAGGGTTTTTAACGCAAACTTGCCGGGACTGGCGATTTCACCGGCAAGAATTTTCGCCCACAGCTGCTGCATGCTGGCGTTGGATATATCGAGCGTTAACTCACAAAATTGAGTAAACCAGTCGGGGTCCACTTCCTGGTTAGAGACAGTATCGGGGCAATATTCCAAAGCCTGGGAGATCACACGTTCTAAATTATGTTGCTGGCGCTCACGTTGCATCTGCAGCCGCCGTTCAGCCCGTTCGGCAAGGTTTAAATGACTGCTTTGTGCCCCTGAACGCGCAGCCAGCTGCTGGTGTTTGTCGTTAAACTGGCCATGCCCGGCTGGTTGTGGTGCCATATCTGGCTCTGTCGGCGATACCACACTATTACCCAGCTGCATTTTGGCTAATTGCCGCAAGCGTTGTTGGCCGCTCACACTGCTTATCTTTACCATTGCGATGACTGTCCTGAAACCCTTTGCATCGCTATCTTGGCACCGTGGATATTTTGCAGCAAGTTTCGCTTACCGCTTTGCACAAAATAAAATCTGGTATAACTTAGTCTTATCAGGTTTAAGCATGTATATTTAAACGGAATCATTCAATAAGGCTTAATGATGGTGTCAAAAGAAACAGATGAGGATTTTCTGTTTTTAGCAGAAGATGAACCCGTAGCAGCCGCTCAGCAACAAGCACTGGGGGAATGGCACCTGCTAATCGTTGACGATGACGAGGAAATTCACACTGTTACCAAACTTGCACTAAGTGATTTGACGGTGCTTGGTCGTAAGCTTTTGTTTCATCATGCTTATTCTGGCAAGGAGGCGGTCAATTTTTTACGGCAGAATCCAAACACTGCCCTGGTGTTATTGGATGTGGTGATGGAGTCGGATGATGCTGGCCTTAAAGTGGTGCAACAAATCCGTGATGAATTATGCATGGACGAGATCCGCATTGTGCTGCGCACCGGACAGCCGGGTTATGCCCCTGAAGAAAGCGTGATCAAAGAATATGATATTAATGATTACAAAACCAAAACCGAATTAACCCGTAGTAAACTGGTTACCTCAATTATCGCTTCGCTGCGTTCGTATCAGCAGATCCGTACCATTAACCAAAGCCGACGTGGTCTGGAAAAAATTATTAATGCGGGTGCTAACTTGTTGGAGCAGCATTCGCTGCATGAGTTTTCTGAGGGCGTCGTCACACAAATTTCGTCATTAATTGGCTTACACGCTGAGGGTGTGCTGTGTGCCCAAATTGAAGATGACGGCAGTGCCAGCGAGACGATTTACGTTCTAGGTGCTGCCGGCCATTATGCACCTTTTATCAAATGCCAACTGGAACGGCTGGATAATCCGCGTATAGTCAGCCAGATCACCAAGTGTCTGACAACCCGCCAGCATATCTTTACTGATATGGATACTGTGCTGTATCTGGGCAATGATAAACATAGCGCAGCAGTTTACATAGAAACCAACCGGCCAATTGAAGAGCTTGATCGTCAGTTGATCCAGGTATTTTTGAGTAACATCTCTATCGGCTATGAAAATGTGACACTGTTCCAGCAATTGAAACATGCGGCTTATATTGACCCGCTGACAAAAACACCCAACCGTAATGAGTTTATTCAGATCTTACAGGATACCAAGCGTTACGAAGCCGCTAACAATGTTGTGGTGCTAATTGATATTGATCATTTTTCTGACGTAAACGATGGCTTAGGCCAGGATGTTGGCAACGAGTTGCTGATTGCCGTAACGCTGAGGCTTATTGAACATTTTGGCGCTTTTGCCCAGTTAGGTCGCATTGGTGCTGACGTCTTTGGCTTGGTTGGGCCTGAGCGGGAGCTTACCCCTGAGCGCTTGCAAGCGGTATTTGAGGCGCCGTTTCAGGCCTCAGAGCATGCACTGCAGGTAAATGCGACCTTTGGTCTGTGCCGGCTCACTGACACGACTGAGCAAGGCCTGACCATTTTAAAGCACGTTTACATAGCGCTGAATAAAGCGAAAAAGCAGCTTGGGAAAAATTATCAGTATTATCAATCTGATATGGAAGAGCAAATGGCCGAACGGCTGGCACTGCTGCGGATGTTGCGACAAGACTTTGCCCATGACCGGTTGCAGCTGTGGTATCAGCCCCAGGTTTCGCTAAACACTCAGCGCGTGGTGGGGATGGAAGCGCTGCTGCGCTGGCCGCAAACTAACGGCCAATTTGTCTCGCCGGCCGTGTTTATTCCATTGGCTGAATATTCTGGTCTTATTGTCGATATTGGTAGCTGGGTGCTAGAACAGGCATGTTTACAAATAAAACAGCTGCAGAAACAAGGTTTTGCTCAACTGCGAATCGCAGTAAATGTGTCAATGCCGCAATTCAGAAACCATGGCTTTGTGCAATCGGTCATCGATTGTGTGCAGCGCCACCAGATTGCTCCGCAGTTGCTGGAGCTTGAAATCACCGAGTCTGTGGTGATGGACGAACCGAAAATAGTGATAGATGCACTGCAGAAGCTGAAGAATTTTGGTATTAAAGTCGCTATTGACGACTTTGGTATTGGATTTTCTTCGCTCAGTTATCTGCAGCAATTACCGCTGGACCGGATTAAAGTAGATCGCGCCTTTATCCGTGATTTAGATAAAGTAGAAGGTGAGGTAATCGCTGAGACTATTATCAGTCTGGGCAAACGACTACACTTATCTACCATTGCTGAGGGCGTCGAAACCGCTGCACAGGAACAGGCGGTAAAAGCCATGGGCTGTGATGAGGTGCAAGGCTTTATGTATGCCAAACCGATGCCAGCTGCCGAGTTGCTGCTGTTTTTACAGCAGCAAAAGTAATACCCTGCCAAGCCACTTAATAGCATCAGGCCCGCATAACGGGCCTGACGTTTATTGCGGGGCAGAGACTGCCGGTGCCGTAAAGCCGGCCGCCACAACGTCATGATGCTGGGGCAGTAACTGTGAAATACTCACCAGCTTAATACCCTGTTGTTGCAGCTTTGGCAGATGCTTGCGTAAAAACTTATGGGTTTGTGGGTACGGGTGCGCAATGGCAATGGCGCTTTGCCGCTTGCGGGCAATATTAATTAAGATTTCCAGTTGCTTCAGCATCGCAGCTTCGTTTTGTTCATTGTCTAAAAACACCTGCCGGCTTAAGTTGGTGACGCTGAATTGTTTGGCATATTTACTGGCCTGGCTACGTGACGTCGTCAGGCTGTCAACGAAGAACAAATGTCGCTTGCTTAAATACTCCATGGTCCAGGCCATGGCATCGGCTTGTTCGGTATAATAGCTACCCATGTGGTTGTTAATGCCAATAGCATAGGGTATATCAGCCAATGCTGCTTGCAGGGTTTGTTGCACCTGATGTTTATCCATCTCTACCGTTAAGGCGCCAGGCCCCAGTGCCATGCCGTTGGATGCTTGCATTGGCATATGCAGCATCACGTCTTTGTTGTGCTGAAAGGCATAACGTGCAGCGCGCTGGCCATAAGGCGTATGTGGCAACACAGCAAAGGTTAGCGGGTAGGGCAGATCAATCAAAGATAAGTCGGTTTTTTGATAGCCAATATCGTCTATGATGATAGCAACACGTGGTGCATCGGCAGCATAGGCACCGACCAAAGTGAAGATCCCAAAGATGAAAAACAGTAGTGGTCGCACGTCGTTATTATTCTCGTTCTTGTGTCGTTCGCCCGCTTATATGCGGTTCATATCGGCGAAAGTATAAACTGAATTTTGCCACTTTCGCTATGCTTTTAACGCCGGCTTTTTTCCAACCACTGTAGCGGGTTAACTGCTTCGCCCTTGTCACGAATTTCAAAGTACAGGCCTGCCGTAGCCTGGCCGCCACTCATGCCGGTTAAGGCAATGGTTTCTCCGGCACTGATGCGCGAACCGGGTTGTTTTAGCAAGCTTTGGTTATGGCCATACAGGCTCATGTAGCCTGCACCATGATCCAGCACGATCACCCAGCCATAGCCCTTTAGCCAGTCGGCATAAATAACCTGGCCATCGGCGATAGCTTTTACCGCGTCGCCCTCCCGGCCCTGGATCAAGATGCCACGGGCTGGCATGCCGCCCTGACGGTTTTCGCCAAAGCGCTGCAGTAAGGTGCCGCTCAGCGGCCAGGTGAGTTGTCCTTTTTGTCGGGTTAAACCGGCTAATTCCCGCGCTTGCTGCGCTACACGGCGCAGCTCTTCCAGTTTTGTCTGCAGGCTGTTCTCGTTCTGGCGCAGATAGTCCAGCTGGCGGCCTTGTTGCTTTAAGGTGTTGCTGAGTTTATCGACCGCTTGTTGTTGCTGTGTTTTTGCCAGCGCCAATTGCTGTTGCTGCTGTTCAAGCCTGGTGAGTTGCTGAGCCAGTTGTTGTTGTTTGTCCGTTAGCTCGGTCAGAACCTGTTGTAACTGGCTGATGGTGCTATTGATTTCGGCAAGCTGTTTTAAACGGGCGCGGTTAAAGTACTGGTAATAACTCAGTACCCGCTCCAGTTTGGCGGCGTCCTGTTGATTGAGCAGCATGCGGCTGTAATCATGCTGCCCAAGGCTGTAGGCGCTTTTGAGTTGCTCTGCCAGTAGTTGCTGCTGCTGCTGTAACTGTTGTTCGAGCGTGCTTTGCTGCGCCAGCAGCTTCTGCTCTTGCTGGCGCAGTTGGCTAATTTGCTGCTCTGTATCGCGTTTTGCATTGGCTGCTGTGGCCAGTGCGCGATCAGATTGCTGCAAAGCCGCTTCTGCTTGCTCCAGTTGCTTTTGCTGCTGCTTTACTTCGCGCTCCGTCAGCTGGATTTGCTGCTGTAGTTGCGCCAGCTCCTGCTCCTGCTGTGTCTGGCTATGCGCAGGTTGCGCAAAGCACAGCAGGACAGCGCTAAACAGCAGGCAAGGCTTGCAAGTCAGCGTCATCTAGCGCGGTTGCATCAAAATTTTACCGGTCATCTCTGCCGGTATCGGCAGCCCCATCAGGCTTAGCATAGTAGGGGCTATGTCGCTTAAAATACCACCTGGGGTAACAGTAGCTGGCCGGCCAACATAAATAAGCGGCACCGGACCACTGGTATGGGCGGTATGCGCCTGACCGGAGTCAGTGTCGAGCATCATTTCGGCATTACCATGATCGGCAGTGATTAAACACTCACCTCCCACTTCCTGCAGCGCCTTCACCACCCGACCAATACAGCTGTCAACGGCTTCCACGGCTTTAATTGCTGCCGACATCACGCCGGTGTGGCCTACCATGTCTCCGTTAGGGTAATTACAGATAATGACATCAAAGTCACCACTGTGAATGGCGGCTACCAGCTTGTCGGTTAGCTCTGCTGAGCTCATTTCTGGCTGCAAATCGTAGGTAGCCACTTTAGGCGAGTCGATCAAAATGCGCTGCTCGCCATCAAACAGCTGCTCACGGCCACCACTAAAAAAGAACGTCACATGGGCGTACTTTTCGGTTTCAGAAATTCTCAGCTGAGTTTTACCTTGCTTTGCCAGCCATTCTCCCAGCACATTATCCAGGCTTTCTGGCGGGTAAGCACAAGGCGCGTCAATATCGGCAGCGTATTCGGTCAACATGACAAACCGGCTCAGTTTAGGCCAGTATTTGCGCTTAAAGCCGGCGAAATCAGCATCGATAAAGGCACGGCTGAACTGCCGGGCGCGATCCGCGCGGAAGTTCATAAAAATCAGCGCGTCACCATCCTGCATCTGCACAGGGCTGCCGTTTTTGGTCAAAATGGCGGTGGCTTTTACAAACTCGTCATTTTCGTCACGCTGATAGGCCATCTCCAGCGCTTGCAGCGCATCAGTGGCCTGATAAACGCCCTGGCCCAGGGTGAGTAAATCATAGGCTTGTTCTACCCGGTCCCAACGCTTGTCTCGGTCCATAGCATAATAGCGACCTACTACTGAGGCAATTTGGCCGCTGCCGGTGCGCGCAAAATGCTGCTGAATTTTTTCCAGTGAGGCTTTGGCGCTGCGCGGCGGTGTATCGCGGCCATCCAAAAACGCATGCAGGTAAATGGGCCCGGCGCCCTGGCGCTCGGCCAGTTCAATCATCGCCAGAATATGGTCTTCGTGGCTGTGCACGCCACCTGGCGATAACAGACCCATAATATGCACTGCTTTTTGCTGCTGTTGTGCACTGTTTACTGCATCGACCAGCACAGGATTGGTAAAAAAGTCACCGTCGCTAATCGCTTTGGTAATACGGGTAAAGTCCTGATACACCACCCGGCCAGAACCTAAATTAACATGGCCAACCTCAGAGTTTCCCATTTGGCCATCGGGTAAGCCCACATCCAGGCCAGAGCCCGAAATTAACGTATGCGGATAATCACGCCATAGCGCATCCATCACCGGTGTTTGCGCCTGGGCAATAGCATTATTGTCAGTCTCTTCGCGGTAGCCCCAGCCATCAAGAATTAATAACACCAAAGGTTTTTTGCCACTTGTCATGCTAGCTCCGGCTTTGTCAGCGAAAAAAGAGAGGTTATCTTACCGAAATCTGGATAATTCTCCAGCCCCATGCATGGGCTTATCGCGTTTCAGGGCTGCTTTTAATCAGCAAACTCAGTATACTCAGCGCTGGTTTTTTTAAGCGTAAGCAGAGTAAATATGCAGCAGTATATTGAGTTTTTTTCAAACCATCCGATTCTAAGCGCAGTTTGGGTTGTGCTGTTTGTGATGTTAATGGTCAGCATAATTAAATCGCGTTTCTCCGCGGTTAAGCAACTAAGCCCAACCGAGCTAACCCTGCAAGTTAATCGTGACGATGCTGTGGTCGTCGATATCCGCGCCGAGGCCGATTTTGCCAAGGGCCACATTACCGGTGCCCGTCAGCTAGCGCTGAGTGATATTGAAAAACAGCAGCTGGCCGGGCTTGAAAAACACAAAGCGCAACCCATTATTGTGGTATGTCAGGCCGGAATGACGGCACAAAAAGCAGCTGCCAGCCTTATTAAGCAAGGTTTTAGCAAGGTGTCAGTACTGCAAGGTGGCATGAGTGGCTGGACTGGCGCCAGTTTACCGGTGGTTAAAAGTAAGAGGTAATGATGTCGCAAGTGACTATTTACACCAAAGCCTATTGTCCTTATTGTGTTCGCGCTAAGTCAGTACTGGACAATAAAGGCGTAAGCTATACCGAACTGCGTATCGATGAGCAGCCAGAACTGCGTCCCCAGATGATTGAACGTGCCAATGGGCGCAGCACAGTGCCACAGATTTTTATCGGTGAGCGCCATATTGGCGGTTGCGATGATATGTTAGCGCTTGATGCCAGCGGGCAACTCGATCCTTTATTACATAAATAACTACAGTAGGAATTATCATGGCCGAACAACAAGCAAACGGCGTTGCAACTGAGCAGCAAGGTTTACAATTTGCAATCCAGCGTATTTTTGTTAAAGACATTTCTTTCGAAGCACCTAACGCGCCGGCTATCTTTCGCAAAGAGTGGAAACCGGAAGTCAAGCTAGACCTGGATACCCGTAGCGAAAAGCTGGAAGACAACGTTTACCAGGTGGTGCTGTCATTAACCGTTACCACTACAGTAGAAGGCGAAACGGCGTTTTTATGTGAAGTGCAGCAGGCCGGTATTTTCTCTATTGGTCAGTTAGAAGACGCGCAAATGGCACATATGCTGGCATCATTCTGCCCTAATGTGTTGTTCCCTTATGCCCGTGAAGCCGTGTCTAACCTAGTTAACCGTGGCACCTTCCCGCAACTGAATCTGGCACCGGTGAATTTTGATGCACTGTTTGCCCAGTATGTGCAAAAACGCCAGGCTGAAGCCCAGGCGGTAAAGGCTGACGCCTAAGCAATGCAGCCTTCAGCGATTGCTGTGCTCGGAGCGGGGTCTTATGGCACCGCTCTGGCAATTTGTCTGGCCCGTAACGGTAATACCATCAGCCTATGGGGTCGCAACAGCGACGACATGGCACAGATGGCCGCGCAGCGTATTAATCAAAAATACCTGCCGGATATTGCCTTACCAGAAAGTTTGCAGCTGACCGCCGATTTAGCCGCTGCTGTATCCAGTAGCCGCGATATTCTGGTTGTGGTGCCAAGCCATGCCTTTGCCGATACGTTACGGCAGATAAAACCACTGTTACGAGCTGATGCGCGAGTTGCCTGGGCAACCAAAGGCTTGGAGCCAGAAACCGGTCGCTTACTGCAGGATGTGGCACGCGAAATTTTAGGTGAACAGGTGTCACTGGCGGTGCTGTCGGGGCCGACCTTTGCCAAAGAGATGGCGATGGGCTTGCCAACGGCGATTTCTCTGTCATCAACTGATGCTGACTTTATCCGTCAGTTGTCCGATTTATTGCACTGCGCTAAGAGTTTTCGCGTCTACACCAACCCGGACTTTATCGGTGTGCAACTCGGTGGTGCGGTGAAAAACGTTATCGCTATCGGCGCCGGGATGGCCGATGGTATTGGCTTTGGTGCCAATGCCCGTACGGCGCTAATTACCCGCGGTTTAACTGAGATGTGCCGCTTAGGCTGTGCGTTAGGGGCAAAGAAAGACACCTTTATGGGCATGGCCGGTCTTGGCGATTTAGTGCTGACCTGTACCGACAACCAGTCGCGCAACCGACGCTTTGGCTTATTACTCGGGCAGGGCAAGCCTGTCGCCGAAGCCATGCAGAGCATTGGTCAGGTGGTTGAAGGGTATCGCAACGCTAAAGAGGTGTTTAATTTGGCGCAGCGGGTGGGCGTGGAAATGCCTATCACAGAGCAAATCTACCAAGTGCTGTATCAGAGCAAAGATGTCAAACTGGCCGCATTGGATTTACTCGGCCGTGAGAAGCGCGACGAAGTCAGCTAACCTGTTTTCGCACCAATTTACTCTCTTTTGCCAGCAGCAGCGGGATCTCAGCTGCTGGCAAAGCTTTACTAAATAAGTGGCCAAGTAAAATATCGCAACCCATTACATGCAGCAAATAGGCTTGCATTTCGTTTTCAATACCACTGGCAATCACATCTAACTGTAAGTAAGACGCCAGCCTGATTATATTTGCAGTGATATTACGCTGCTGCTCATTATGCTCCATATCTTTAATGTACGATGCGGCAATTTTCAACCCGTGCAGCGGAAATTGTTTCAGCACCGACAGCGATGATACGCCAGTACCAAAGTTATCCAGTGTCAAATGCAGGCCCATCTGGGCCAGTTGCTGCAAGTTAGTGTTAACGACACTGTCGGCTTCTAACAGTAATGGTTCTTCAATTTCAAATTCAAATTGTTCTGCTGTTAAACCACAGTGCTGCAACTGCGCAGCAATTTGACTGACAAATTGCGCTTGTTTAAGACTCAGGCCGGAGATATTCAGACACATACGGCCCCGGCTAATGTCTGTTTGTTGCCAGCGTAACTGCTGTTCACAGCATTTTTGAAATACCAGCAGATCCAGTTGCACAATAAAGCCGGTTTCATCGGCCAGGGTTAGAAAGTGTTGTGGTAATAGCACGCCACGCCTTGGGTTATGCCAACGCAGCAGTGCCTCATAGCCCACAATACGGTTGCTGCCGATACTGTAACGCGGCTGATAGTACAGCTCAAACTCATCGCGCTGTAGCGCTTTGTGCAGCTCAACCTCTAATGTCAGATATTCCGGAGCGCGCTGCTGTATAGCCCGGCTGGCAAAAGCAAGCTGGCTATCACCGGTTTTACTGGCTAGCTGCAGAGCCGCATTTGCTGCGACCAGCAACTCAGAAGCATACTGACCATCATTAGGATAGATGCTAATGCCTACCAGCGTTTGTAGCGCCAGTCCCGGATTAAACCCCGCCGACTCACTCAAGCTAAGCAGCTTATGTCCCAACCGGTTCAGCGTAATTTCGATATGCGCACCGCATAGCTGGTGGGGTACAACAACAGCAAGAGTATCGCTATTGTAACGGGCGATCATACACTCAGGGCCAGCTAGTTGCGCCAGTGACTTCGCCAATATTGGCATCGCTTGCGGCAGGGTAATGTTAGGGTTCACAGGTCGCTCACCGAGCAGTTGACTAAATTTAACCAGCATTAGCGCGAAGTTAGGCTGGCGTTTACCGGATAACTGAATGCAGCTGTGCAGGTATTCGTTCAGCAACAAGGGGCTTAATAAGCCGGTTTGCGGATCGCGTAGTGTATCTTGCTCCAGCTGTTGTTGCTGCTGTTTCAAATCGTCAATATTACGCGCCAATAACAGGTATTGCGCTGGTGTGTTGTTTAGGCGGGTAATCGCCACAGATAACGCCAGCCGCTTGCCGGCAGTTAGCTCAAGCCAGGCTTCGCCAAGCCAATTATCGCCGGGTTGCAAGTGTGACAGTAGTAAACTGTTGCCCTCAGGCTCAAGATAAATCGGTAACTTATTGTCGTCGGTAACGCCTGCAGCAGTGAGTGAGACATTTTTATATTGCGGCATTAACTTGGCATCCAACACCGCAATGTAATCATCGCAGCGCTGTAAAAACTGGTTAAGTTGTTGCTGCTTAAGGTCGAGTTGTTGATAGCGTGCGTTAAGCTTCAGGTTGTATAGGGTTAGCACGGCGATGACCAGCAGGCTTATTAGCAGTGCAGCTAATGGTAAGTTCGAGACAATAGCTTCAACGGCCGCAGCGGCAGCAAAACAGGGCAGTAGCCCAGCCAGGGGCAACCAGCGAAAGCTTGGCATGGTGTCGACATCCTTGTAATCGAGCAAAGCGCCATTAACTATAGCTGCAGCTGGGGTAATTAGGCAAATTGTGCGTGGCTTAACTGCGGGCGCCGGCAAATCCTAACTGACGCCAGGATTCATAGACAAACACGGCCACAGCATTAGATAAATTCATCGAGCGGCTGTGTGGTGTCATAGGAATGCGCAGCCAATGCGCCTGCGGCAGTTGTTGCAGTACTTCTGGTGGCAAACCGCGGCTCTCCGGGCCAAAAATTAACGTATCACCACTCTGGTAGTTGACTTCGCTATGGCCGGTACTTCCCTTGGTGGTGCAGGCAAACATCCGCGTTGGCGTGACCTCGCTAACAAAAGCAGCAAAATTGGCGTGGCGTTTAACCGGGGCAAACTCGTGGTAATCTAATCCGGCGCGCTTTACCCTTTTGTCATCCCAGGCAAACCCCAGCGGCTCAATTAAATGCAGCTGAT
Organism: Rheinheimera fenheensis; assembly: GCF_039871805.1. NCBI lineage: Bacteria > Pseudomonadati > Pseudomonadota > Gammaproteobacteria > Chromatiales > Chromatiaceae > Rheinheimera > Rheinheimera fenheensis. The sequence goes on along the minus strand of NZ_JBDPJM010000002.1, from coordinate 125,793 downwards.
AACCGGTGTTAGCACACAGGCGGATAATATTGCCGGTATTGGGCGGAATTTCCGGTTCAAATAACACAATGTTTAACATAACAAACTCCTGATTTCAGCGCCGCTCAGTTTACCAGATCAGCGGTTGGCTGACAGTGAGGCAAGAAAAACGTTTATTGCCTGCAGTGCTTGCTCACGAATGCTGTCCTGCTCCATAAAAATTTCATGCCGTGCCGCGTGCAGGCAAACTTTTTGCCGCAGTAGTGACTTGGGTAGTTGCTGGTACCACAAATCTTGTGCGTAATTACTGACCACTTTGTCGGCACTGGCTTGAAGTAGCAGTACAGGTACTGACCACTGGCTTGCCGTTTGCTCAATGCTGCGCATAGCCGCTATGGCGGCACTGACCCAAGGGGTAGTTACGCCGCCCAGCCTGGCCTGTGGTTGTTCGCGAAAGAGCAGATTAAGCCAGCTGTAGCGCTCTGCACAGCTGGTTAGCGGATTATTGGCAAACACCTTTTCACGGTAGTTAGTCTGGCCAGGAAAATACCAGGGCGTATTACTAAACCGGCGGTTTAGTGTGCCAAAAGCCAATGCCAGGCTTTCAGCCAATCGGGCCGGTACCAGGCCGGTATAAATACCAAACATCGGCGAGGCAAAAATAGCTGCAGCAAACGGATGCGTATAGCGCTGCATATAGCCGGCTAAAATGGCGCAGCCCATCGAATGCCCTAGTGCCAGATAGTGCTGATGGCCGGATGGCAACACGATCTGGTGGATAAATAGATCGAGATCCTGCTGGTACAAGCTGAAGTCTACAACATAACCTTTGTCTGGGTTGGCCAATTCCCGTCCCGACAGCCCCTGGCCACGGTGGTCGAGCAAATAGACACTGTAACCCGCTTGCACCAACTCATAGCATAACTCGGCATACTTGACCGCCATTTCCATACGGCCACTACTAATGACAATAGCGTGATGCGCGCCTGGCGTGCGGTGGGCATAGTAATGCAGTGGTAAATCACCGTAGCCGGTTAATACACCGCATTGCAGGCTTTGCCAGAACGGCTTTAGCCGCGCTGGCCAATCCTGTAGCAGGTTGGCAGCCTGGCCTAAAACGGAAATTAGCGGAAATTCAGAGATGTCAGTCGTCAATATCAGGATCCGGCCAAAGGTTAAACCGCGCTAGTGTAACGGTAAGCGCAGCCTGATACAAAGCCCGCCGCTGCTTTGATTCGATGCACTGACACTGCCATCATGCTGGCGCACAATTTGCGCTACTATCGCCAGCCCCAGGCCTGTGCCGCCGCTATCATGCTCGCGATTGCTGGACAAGCGATAAAACGGCTGAAAAATAGCGCTTAACTGGCACTCGTCAATGCCTGGCCCCTGATCGCAGATGTCTAGCTGGCAGCAATCTGCCTGCAACTGTAACTGGCAGCTGATGTTGCTGTTGGCCGGGCTATATTTTATAGCGTTACGTAAAATATTTTCGATTGCCCGCGCCAGCAGGTGGCTATCGGCATTGATGATAAGCTCAGCCGGAGCACTCAGCTGCAGTTGTTGTTGTTTGGCGTCTGCCTCTACCTGGTTAACCGCAATGATTTCAGCGAGCAGCGAAGGCAGATCAACTGGCGCTTTATGCAGTTGGTATTGTCCGGCATCCAGTCTGCTGTATGTCAGCAGCTCATCGAGCATGGCATCCAGCCGGTCCAGCTCTTGTTTTAACCTTGGCATTTGTGCCAGATTCTGCTGACGCTCGGTTAAGCCCAGAGCCAGCTGGGCGCGCGCCAGCGGTGAACGCAGTTCGTGCGAAATATCGCGCAATAAACGCTGTTGATTCGTCAGCAACGCACTGATGCGCTCGGCCATGGTATTAAAACTGTGGCCTAGCTGTCCCAATTCATCTTGTCGTTTTACCAGATGCTGTACCCGGCTATCGAGCTTGCCATCGGCGAACGCTAAGTTACGCTGCAGTAACTCGCGTAGCGGCCGCGAGATCGATACGGCCAGAATAAAACTGGCGATCGCGGAAATGACTAACGTAAACAGCAGCAGCACATGCTGAGGCATGGCATTTAAACGCCACCAGGGCTGTGGCGGGCGTTGGCGTTTTTGATATAGCGCCAGTTGCTGGTTGCCTATTTGTAGTAAAAAGGGGCCGGCCAGTGAGGTGTTGTGATGTTTAAGCCAGCGCGGCCGCGTCAGCTGGGACAATTCTGTTAACCAGTTCTGGTCAAAATCGCGCGGTAATAAATCGGCTGTCAAGATGGTATGGCTTTGTGCATCGACCACCAGCCAGCGCTGAGGATTATCCTGTTGCAGGCGACTTAACAACTGTTGCGTCGTCTCAACGCCGGCAAAACGCTGCAATTGCTGCTGTAGCTGTTGCTGAATGCTCAAGGGCAGCCGACGGATCTCTGTTGGCTCGGTCAGTGCTCGCGACAGCGCCAAAGTGGCAAATACTGCGGTGAGTAACACCAGCCAGAACCAGATAAAAATGCGGCCGGCCAGGTAGCGAAACGGGTTTAATTTGCTTAGCACCGGCATTATTCGCCACCGACAAATAAATAGCCACTGCCGCGCAGGGTCTGGATTTTTTCATCGCTGGCAAAAGGGGCAATTTTTTTGCGGATATTACTGATATGCATATCCAGGCTGCGGTCATACATTTGCAAGCGTTTGCCCAGCACTTCGCGGCTCAGCTCGTCTTTGCTGACCAGCTCGCCAGCACGGCGCATTAGCATCTCCAACAGTTGAAACTCGGTTGCGGTAAGGCTTACCGGCTGGCCATTACAACTTAATTGGCGGTTATGCGGGTTTAGCACCAAACCGTTTTGCTTAAGAATGTTGAGGCTGCTGTCCTGCGGGGTGCGCGTTAATTCTACCCGGCGTATTATCGCCTTGATGCGCGCGACCAGCTCTCGCGGGTTAAAGGGTTTAGCCAGATAGTCGTCGGCACCCAGCTCCAGGCCGACAATTCGGTCTACGTCATCACCGCGTGCGGTCAGCATCAGCACCGGGCAGTAGTGACCTTCGCGCAGGGCTTTAAGCACGGCTAAACCGTCCATTACCGGTAGCATCACATCCAGCAGGATCAGATCATAAGCTGTTTGCTGCGCCAGTGTCAGGCCGGTTCTGCCATCATGGGCGGCGTCAAAGCTAAAGCCATCCAGTGCAAGATATTCCGCCACCAGCTCACACAGCCCGGTATCGTCATCAATCATTAAAATTGCCGGCATTATTCCTCCTTACTGCTGTGGTCAGTTTACGTAAAATCGGTGCTGGCGCGCAGCCCTTTACGTAATCTTTACCTGCTCTTTGCGTTACTTTGCATAGGCTGTTTTAAGCTAATGTTGTCTTAAACACCGGAGTAACGCTAATGAGAGCAACACAACTGATTTTTGCCTTAAGTATGTTTACCGCTGCAGGCGTGGCTGTAGCCGGGGTTCCGGCAAAACAAGCAGATGCACAGCACCAGGCTGTCAGCCATCAGGCCAAAGATGCCAAGCATAACAGGCAGCACGGCTTTGGCCTAAAACGTGCGCTGGCACGGTTAGATTTAAGCGACAGTCAACAGCAGCAAATTAACCAGTTAATACAGCAACACCGCAACGAGCGCGCTAGCAAAGCTGAGGGTGGTAAAGCTGATAGTAAAGCAGAGTATCGCGCCAGCCATCAACAATTAAAAGCGTTGATGGCGGCCGATCAGTTCGATGAAGTCGCTGCACGGCAGTTGTTAGAGCAGCGCCAGCAGGCAAAACTAGAGCGAAAACTAGCGGGGATGAAACTGCGTCATGACATTATGCAGCTGTTAACCGAGGAGCAGCGCCAGCAACTGCAGCAGATGCAGTTACAGCGCCGGCATAACCAGCAAAGCCGCCAATCAAGCTAACTATCGATCAAACTAACTTAAAGCGGCCAGCACCGGGCTGGCCGCTTAATCTATATCCAGCTCTTTTAACTTGCGCGTTAGCGTATTACGCCCCCAGCCCAGGCGTCTGGCCGCTTCTTGCTTATGGCCATGAGTAAATTGTAACGCTTGCTGCAGTACAGTGCGCTCAAATTCCGGCGCGGCTTGTGCAAGGATATTTTCCTCGCCGGCATTTAACTTCTGGCTAATCCAACCTGCCAGCATATCTTGCCAGCTATGAGCCTGGCCATTCGCTGCTACAGCAACAGGTTTTGCCACCGTGCTTAGCTCAGGCGGTAAGTCGGCGACGACTATATGTTTGCCACTTGCCATAACAGTGAGCCAGCGGCAAGTGTTCTCTAACTGGCGTACATTGCCCGGCCAGTCTAACTGGCTTAAAAACTGCTCGGCCTCTTTGGTCAGGGTTTTCGCTTCCACGTTCAGCTCTTTTGCTGCCTGTTGCAAAAAGTGCTGGGCCAGTTTGGCAATATCCTGCCTACGCTCTTTAAGTTGTGGCAAATGAATGCGAATCACATTCAGACGATGAAACAAGTCCTCGCGAAACTTACCTTCGCTAACCAACTGCTCTAAATCCTGGTGAGTCGCCGCGATAATACGCACATCGACACTCACAGCCTGATGGCCGCCAACACGATAAAACTGGCCATCAGCCAGCACCCGTAGCAGCCGGGTTTGCACATCCAGCGGCATGTCGCCAATTTCATCGAGAAACAGGGTGCCGCCATCGGCTTGCTCAAAGCGGCCTTTGCGCAGGTTATTGGCACCGGTAAAGGCACCTTTTTCATGGCCGAACAGCTCAGACTCAATTAAGTCTTTTGGAATAGCGGCCATATTCAGCGCAATAAAAGGCTGCTCGGCACGCGGACTATGTTTATGCAAGGCTCTGGCGACTAACTCTTTACCGGTACCTGATTGACCGTTGATCAACACGCTGATGCTGGAGCGGGCCAGCCGGCCGATAGCACGAAATACCTCCTGCATTGCCGGTGCTTCACCGATAATTTCCGGTGACAGCGTCGCTGCTGCGGCTTGCGGCTTGGGCTGACGTGCCCTGGCATGCTCCAGTGCGCGGCTAATCAGCGCTACCGCATCGTTAACGTCAAAAGGTTTTGGCAAATATTCAAAGGCGCCGCGTTTAAACGCATTCACCGCGCTGTCTAAATCTGAGTGGGCGGTCATAATGATTACCGGCAGCTCTGGCGACAGCTCTTGTAACCGGCTGAGCAGCGCCATACCATCGGTGCCGGGCATGCGGATATCAGACACCACGACGGCTGGGGTGTCGTACTCCAGCCGCTGCAGCATCAAATCGGCAGAGGCATAGCTTTCACACAATATGTCCGCCCGGGCCAGGGCTTTTTCCAGCACCCAGCGGATAGAATTATCGTCATCAATTATCCAAACAGTATGACTCATCAGTTCAATCCTCAGTGTCGGCAATGGGCAGGTATAGGGTAAATTCGGTATGACCAGGCCAGCTGTCGCAGTCAATCCAGCCGCCATGCTGGTGGATCAGTGTTTGTGCTATAGACAGGCCCAAGCCGGTGCCACCAGCTTTACCACTGACCATAGGGTAAAACAGCGTATCTTTAATGTCGCTCGGAATGCCGGGGCCATTGTCCGTCACCCTAATCATTGCCACCAGCTTGTAACGTTTACCATGCAAGGTATGTTGATGTAATACCCGGCTTTGCAGGCAAATGGCTGGCTGCTCGGTTTGACTCAGTGCCTGCTGGGCATTACGTACGATATTGAGTAACGCCTGCTGTAACAGCTCAGGGTCAAAAGCAAAATCGGGAATGCTGGGATCATAATCGCGGCTAAAGCTGACTTGTGCCGGGTTATCCATCAACGCTAGCTGACGCACTTGCTCTATCATCTGGTGTAGGTTGCTACTTACCCGTTGTGCCGGCCGATAAGGGCCAAGCAGACGATCGACTAAGTTACGTAAACGGTCAGCCTGCGCGATAATCAATTGAGTATATTCGGTGAGCTCTGGTGGCAATGAGTCTTCCAGTAACTGTGCAGCACCGCGCAGGCCGCCTAGCGGATTTTTAATTTCATGCGCCAGGCCGCGGATCAGTTCACGGGCGGCCAGATGTTGATGTTGTTGCAGGCTTTCCAGACTGATTTTTCGCTGCTGTTCAACCTGGCGGATTTCCAGCAGCAAATGATCTGCCGGTTGCTCGCTTAACGTGACGGCAATGTCCAGCAATAAATGACGGCCATCAGCCAGTACCGCCTGCACATCGCTGACGCTGAAACCTTGTCTGCTGTTAAACGCTGCATGAAAGTGGGCAGGGCTGATATCGATATGCTGAAATAATGCCGGGTAATACTGGTCTGACAGACGTTTTTCACCCAACCCCAGCACCGCACAGCAGGCAGTATTAAAATAGCGGATCTGTAAACCTGCATCGAGCAGCATAACAGCAGTTGTTAGCTGTTCGGTGATTTGTGTGTGTAGTTGTGCTGTTGTATCTCGTGTCACTGCGCCACCTTTTGCACCAAATTGGTGCGGTTGGCTGACAGTGTAATTCAGTTTCGCCTGAATTGCCTAGCCTATGCACTAATTTGGTGAAATTACCGATGCTCTATGCAAATAGAAGGTTGTTATAGGACTGACTGCAATTATCTTGCCGTTTTGATCGAATAATTCCATTTGCAGTGTGTGCTCACCACGTTCAATATCACGCAGAATAAACACGGCATTGTTTTGCGGTTCGGTTTTCGCATTACCATCAATTAACAACCTGACACGTAATCCGCGTTCAAACATCGGACTGATTTTACCGGAGACATACACAGAACCGGTATTATCGCGCACTGTACCTTGATGTTCAGGTTGTACAATCTCTACTGTGAACGATTCTGTAGCGGCTTTTTTGGTAGTGGGTAGGGTAGGGTCTGTTGCAGCCATGATATTAGCTCGGCTGGAAAGGGTTAGCTCTTCAGCATCTGCTTGTGGGCTGTCAGAGAATACCAGCACACCATTAGCGTCACGGCTGACGAACACCTTTTTACTTTCCTGAGCACTAACGGCTGTTGTTGCAAACAACAATACTAAAATAAACAATATGTTATTCATACGGTAATCCATCGAAGCGTTATTATTATTGTTGTTATCCCATTACGTTACTCTAGCTTGCTTCAGGGCTTTTTTCTACAAAAATAAAGCTCACCGTAGTGAGCTTTATTCAGTTTATTAAGCTAAAACCGGATTAGACGCTGTAGTACAGCTCAAACTCTAACGGGTGAACAGCTACTGCCACACGACGCGCTTCGGCACGCTTCATGTCAATGTAAGCATCAATCATAGCGTCTGACATTACGCCACCTTTGGTGAAAAGGCCGCGGTTTTTATCCAGCTCATTTAACGCTTCTTCTAGTGAAGAGGCAACCTGTGGAATATTTGCCGCTTCTTCTGCCGGTAAGTCGTATAAGTCTTTATCCATGGCATCGCCTGGGTGGATTTTGTTCTGAATACCATCCAAGCCAGCCATCAGCTGTGCAGTAAATGCCAGGTACGGGTTAGCCGCCGGATCCGGAAAGCGACACTCGATACGGCGTGCTTTGGCGCTTGGTACCAACGGAATTCGAATTGACGCTGAACGGTTACGGGCAGAGTAGGCTAACATAACCGGTGCCTCATAATGTGGCACTAAACGCTTGTACGAGTTAGTAGAAGGGTTAGTGAAAGCATTTAATGCTTTAGCATGCTTAATAATACCGCCGATGTAGTACAGTGCTAATTCAGATAAACCAGCATATTTATCGCCGGCAAACAGGTTAACGCCGTCTTTAGCCAGTGACTGGTGGCAGTGCATGCCTGAGCCGTTATCGCCAACCAGTGGTTTTGGCATAAAGGTAACGGTTTTGCCATACAGGTGTGCAACGTTATGAATAACGTACTTTAACTGCTGAATTTCATCTGCTTTTTTAGTCAGGGTGTTAAAGCGGGTAGCAATTTCGTTCTGGCCCGCAGTGGCCACTTCGTGGTGGTGGGCTTCAACGGTCTGGCCCATTTCTTCCAGCACCATACACATGGCACTACGGATATCGTGGCCTGAGTCTACCGGCGGTAACGGAAAGTAACCGCCTTTTACGCCCGGACGGTGGCCTTTGTTACCATCTTCGTAGGCAGTACCTGAGTTCCAGGCTGCTTCAGTAGAGTTAATTTTGAAGAATGAACCTGACATGTTGGTTTCAAAGCGGATATCGTCAAACATGAAGAACTCTGGCTCTGGACCAAACAATACGGTGTCTGCAATGCCAGTCGATTTTAAGTATTCTTCAGCACGCTTAGCGATTGAACGCGGGTCACGATCGTAGCCCTGCATGGTACTTGGTTCGATAACATCACAGGTGATGTTTAGCGTAGTTTCTTCAAAAAACGGATCCAGCACTGCAGTACTTGGGTCTGGCAACAGGATCATGTCTGAGTCGTTAATGCCTTTCCAGCCGGCGATTGATGAGCCGTCAAACATTTTACCGTCTTCAAAAAAGTCTTCAGTGATTTGGTTCACCGGCACGGTAACATGCTGCTCTTTACCTTTAGTATCGGTAAAACGTAAATCAACAAACTTTACTTCATTTTCTTTAATTAAATTCAGTACAGATGATGCAGACATGCATTCCTCCAAATTGACCTGTTTTGAACTGTTTTTGCGGTGTTGCGCCATTAAATGCCAATTACATGCCACTTTATTAACGTATTGATTTTAAATGGAATGCGTTGCTTTGTGTTTGCGCAATGACATAGTGTTGCACCAAAATAGAGCTTTGTCGCCTTGTTATGGTGCAATTGTGGCCGTGCTAAGTGTAGCGGCTGCCTGACATGTTGTGAAAAAAAATCAGCGAAACCGCCAATGCGGTTTTTCTTTCCACTGAAAAACAGAGTAGAATATGCGCCCTTTCGTTTCAGTTCGTATTTGCCTGGTGGTCATTATGGTCATCTAGTGCCACAGAGGATAAGTTACATGAGCGTTACCGCGACAAATTTAGAAAAGCTGCGCAACATTGCCATTATTGCGCACGTTGACCATGGTAAAACCACTTTGGTTGACAAACTGCTGCAGCAGTCTGGCACCTTCGATGCCCGTGCCAAAATGCAAGAGCGCGTGATGGACTCTAACGCGCAGGAATCTGAGCGCGGTATTACGATCCTGGCAAAAAACACCTCAGTACGCTGGAACGGTTATCACATTAATATTCTGGATACGCCCGGCCACGCGGATTTCGGTGGTGAGGTAGAGCGGGTTCTGTCGATGGCAGACTCAGTATTGCTGCTGGTTGACGCAGTAGACGGCCCTATGCCACAAACCCGCTTCGTGACGCAAAAAGCGTTCGCGCATGGTTTAAAGCCAATAGTGGTAGTAAACAAGATTGACCGCCCTGGCGCACGGCCGGATTGGGTTATCGATCAGGTATTTGACCTGTTCGATAACTTAGGCGCCACCGATGAGCAGCTGGACTTTCCAATTGTTTACGCTTCAGCGTTAAACGGCTGGGCCACCCTGGATTACAACGAGCCGAAAACCGACATTAATGATTTGTTCCAGGCGATTGTTGATCACGTAGCGCCACCAGCAGTAGAACTGGACGGCGAAACACAGCTGCAGGTTTCGCAGCTGGACTACTCTAGCTACTTAGGTATTATCGGTATCGGCCGTATTAAACGCGGCAGTTTAAAGCCAAACCAGCAAGTCACTATTGTCAGTGCTGATGGCAGCAAACGAAATGGTAAAGTGGGCCAGGTATTTGGCTACTTAGGTTTAGAGCGGGTAGAAACGACTGAAGCCACCGCCGGTGATATCGTTGCTTTTACCGGCTTAGGTGAGCTGAAAATTTCTGACACCATTTGTGCGACCAGTAAAGTGGAAGCCTTGCCGGCGCTGCAGGTAGATGAACCAACAGTGACGATGACGTTCCAGGTAAACACCTCACCTTTTGCTGGTAAAGAAGGTAAGTTTGTTACCTCACGGCAAATTTTAGAGCGTTTACAGCACGAACTGAAACACAACGTTGCGCTGCGGGTAGAAGAAACTGATGATGGCGACAAGTTTAAAGTGTCAGGCCGTGGCGAGTTACACCTGGGTGTATTAATTGAAAATATGCGCCGTGAAGGTTTTGAACTGGCGGTATCGCGGCCTGAAGTTATTATGAAGACCGTTGATGGTGTGAAAATGGAGCCGATGGAGAACGTGACCATCGACTGTGAAGAGCAGCATCAGGGGTCTATTATGGAGCGCATGGGCGAACGTAAGGCCGAAATGACCAATATGCAGCCTGACGGTAAAGGCCGTATCCGTATGGACTTCACCATGCCAAGCCGTGGCTTAATTGGTTTCCGTACGGAGTTTATGACTATTACTTCAGGTACCGGTCTGATGTATCACAGCTTCGACCACTACGGCGAGCATAAAGGCGGTTCTATCGGCCAGCGTACTAATGGCGTGATGATTTCAAACGCTATGGGTAAAGCGGCCGGTTACGCCATTTTCTCGTTGCAGGAACGTGGCCGCATGTTTATCAGCCACGCCGAAGAGGTATACGAAGGCCAGGTGATCGGTATCCATAGCCGTAGCAATGACTTAACGGTTAACTGTTTAAAAGGCAAACAGTTAACTAACGTTCGTGCATCTGGTACTGACGAAGCCATTAACCTGGTGCCGCCAATCCGCTACACGCTGGAGCAGGCGCTTGAGTTTATCGACGATGACGAGCTGGTAGAAGTGACACCAAAATCTATCCGTATCCGTAAGCGTCATTTAACTGAAAGTGACCGTAAGCGCGCCAGCCGTAGCGCGGATTAACACAGTACGATAAGCATCAAGGCCAGCCTTAGCGCTGGCCTTTTTTATGCCATAAGCATTTGACCTTTGCTGGTTGCTAACGTTATTTTCTTGTATTCTCTGCATTTAACCTTGTCAGGGAGGCAATATGCAGCGCGATTGGCAGTCTTATCTCGATACCGCTCTGAGGTTTGGCCGGCTGTATGCTCAGCGCTGTCAGCAGGATCAGATTGGTATGATTGGCGGCTACCTGGCCTATATCTCTTTATTGTCGCTGGTCCCGCTGGTAGCGGTGATGTTCTCGATGCTTAAAGCCTTTCCGATGTTCAGTGAATTTCGCCAGGACATTGAAGCTTTTGTTTACGCTAATGTTATCCCGTCGCGCGGTGAAGAAATTCAGGCTTATGTCAGCCAGTTCATTGGTAACACCGGTGGCATGACGGCAATTGGGGTGTTGGCGCTGGTCGGCGTGGCCTTGTTGCTCATTCATAATATTGACAAGACACTGAATAAAATCTGGCGGGTACAGCGCAGACCCCGGCCAATTATCTCGTTTTCAATTTATTGGATGATCCTGACGCTGGGGCCGATATTGTTCGGTTCTTCTATTGCTGTTACCTCTTACCTTGTTAGCCTGACACGTTTTGCTGACGATTACACCCCGGGCTTTTCTACTGTTTTATTGGGGCTGGTGCCTTATCTGATGTCGTTAGTGGCATTTTTCATTCTGTATTTGCTGGTGCCCAATATCAAAGTGCGGGCCCGCCATGCGTTTTGGGGTGCGCTGTTGGCGACGTTGTTGTTTGAATTGTCCAAACGCGGTTTTGCACTTTATGTCACCCATTTTCCGGCTTACGATACGCTGTATGGCGCGCTGGCACTGGTGCCGATTTTATTTGTTTGGGTGTATTTATGCTGGTTGGTGGTGTTGTTGGGGGCAGAGCTGACTGCCTTATTGCAACAACTGGCTTCCGATACGCCGTCTGCTGCGCCGGACGATCCGGATCAGCTGGAGCAAAATTCAGAGGTAAGTCGTTAACATGAAAGCATTAATTCAGCGGGTTAGCTCGGCAGCAGTGCGTGTTGACACTGAGACCGTTGGTGAAATAAGCCGGGGTTTACTGGTACTGTTGGGCGTTGAAGCTGAGGATAGCGAAGCGGACATAGCAAAACTAGCGCACAAGGTACTGCACTATCGCGTATTTGCTGATGCCAACGGCAAAATGAATTTAAATGTACAACAAGCGGGTGGCAGTGTGTTGGTGGTGTCGCAGTTTACGCTGGCTGCGGATACGCAATCGGGCCTCAGGCCAAGCTTTACGCCGGCGGCAACGCCGGAAAAAGCCCGCATTTTTTACCAGGCTTTTATCGACTATTGTCAGGCGCACGGGCTTAGTGTCGCTACCGGCCGTTTCGGTGCCGATATGCAAGTCAGCCTGGTCAACGACGGCCCGGTAACCTTTTTGCTGCAGAGCTGATTTTGCAAGGAGATAGGATGCGACACTGGCAATTACGCTCGCCGCAAAGCGCGGATGAGTGGCGGCAGTATTATCAGTTGCGTTATCAGGTGCTGCGCGCACCCTGGCAGCAACCACCGGGCTCTGAGCGCGATGCACTGGAGCAGGATGCCTACCATTTAATGCTGGTAACTGAACAAGGTGAGGTAGCCGCGGTTGGACGTTTGCACCGCTGTGATGAGCACAGTGCTCAGGTGAGGTATATGGCGGTTGCCGAGGCTTATCGTGGCACTGGCGCCGGTAAGCGCCTGTTAGAAGCGCTAGAGCGTGAAGCCGCGCAGTGGGGCTGCAGTAGGGTTCAGCTTAATGCGCGTGATAGCGCCGTCGGCTTTTATCAGCGGCAGGGGTATGCTATCGGGCAGCAAGCGCCGGCCTTGTTTGGCATCGCGCATCTGCACATGCATAAGCGGCTACGCTTAGCTGGCAGTATGCTGCAATTTGCCAGTTGGTGTGATGCCTTAAGTCAGACATGGCAGCAAACTATTCCGCTTAGCCAGTATATGCAGCTTACAATAAGCCACTTTGACGGCAATGAACTGTGCTGTACAGCACCACTGGCACCAAATATTAATCTGCATCAGACTATGTTTGCCGGCAGTATTTATACGCTGGCAACGTTAACCGGTTGGGGAATGTTGTATCTGCAATTGCAGGCCGCTGGCTTATCGGGCCATCAGGTATTAGCCGATGCGAATATCCGTTATGTCAAACCGATTAATGCTGCACCTGAAGCGCGCTGCGTTCTACAACACTGCCATGGCGATTTAAGTGTGTTAGCTCAAGGCAAAAAAGCGGTGCAGCACATTCGGGTTGGTATTTATTGCGATAACAGCCTGGCTGCCGAATTTAACGGTCGGTATGCGGTGTTACCGGTGTCAGGCAACAATACAACGCTGGCGTGATAAAGTAGCCAGATTAATCGAGAAGCGGTGTTGATATGAAGGTCGTTATCGTTGGCTGCGGCTGGCTGGGAAGTCTGTTGGCCAAGGTATTAGTGGCAGCCGGCCACAGTGTCACGGTAACACAGCGCAGTGAAGGGGCGACAGCCTTAGCTGGCCTCGCGGTTGGTTTCCAACAGCTGGATTTAGCTCAGCCAATCATTGACCCTACTGCGCTGGAGACGCTGTTTGCCAATGCGGTAGTAGTCTGTGCCATTACGCCCGGGCGACAACAGCAGGATGACCGTTATTACTATTCATTGACACAGCTGGCCGATTTGCTACAACGAGCCGGTAGTCGCGGTGTTATTCATTTTAGCTCAAGCGGTATTTATCAGGGACTAGCCGGCGATGTCACCGAGCAAAGCGATCTGGTACTGACTGAGCCCAGGGTGGCACGGTTATATAGTGGCGAGCAGGCACTGCAGCAATTTCAGCCTTGTATGACGTTACGCTTGGCCGGGCTAATGGGGCCGGGGCGTCATCCGGCACGTTTTAGCGACGGAAAAGCCCTTACCGATCCGGATGCTGCCGTGAATATGGTGCACAGTGCTGATATTTGCCGTGCGGTGATACAGCTGTTGAGTTATCCAACCTTACCTGTCGGAACCTATAATCTCGTTTGCCCACAACGGGTAAGCCGTGTTGAGTTTTATCAGCAAGCAGCCAGGCATGCCGGTACTACGGTGAGTTTCGCCGGCACAGCCGACAAACAGCGCCGCGTCATAGCGCAGGCATTTATTGACTGCTTTGATTTTCAATATCAATTTGCTTGCGCCTCTGCTGCTTTATTGCACTGCGGCTGATGCTTTTGTCACCAAATAAGCTTTTGTAAAGCATTTATCAGCGTCTTATCAGGATTATTTCTGCCTGCCGCCACATACTTGCTGCTCAACAGATGGAGTTGAGGGCATTATGAAAAACAAATGGCTGGTGATTTCCTCGGTCAGCACCGCACTTGGCGTTGTCGCAGGGGCACTATATCTGTTCTTCGCTGAGCATTCTTTATTACTGAGTAACAACACCTGGGTGATGTCGGCATTTTGGTCTGCCTTTATGCTTTGGAGTTTTGTGTTGATGTTCGTCGTCGCGCTGCTATTTAACGTATTGGCATTTTTTGAACTTGATGAGCAGTACCGGATGTTTGGTTTATCGCTCAGGTTGAAGCCTTTTCTGTCAGGTAGCGATAAACAACAGCAATTTTTACAGGATGCTGAACGTTTTTTATTGCATCAGGGCAAATTATCTCACTCTGAGCGGGTAGGTGCTGAATATCAATGTCTGCACTTGCAGGGGCAGCAGGAAAAACTGGTGTTTATGCAGCAAACGAATCAGGTGGTTGATATTAACCAGATCCGGGCGTTGTTTCAGCAAATGCTGGCCGCCGATTTTAACAGCGGTATTGTGGTCAGTTACGCTGGCTTTAGTAGTCAGGCCTGGATTTTTGCCCACGAGGCCAATATTGAGCTTTTAGATGCAAAGAGTTTAAAAAAGCAGCAAAAAAAGCACCGGGAACAACAATTTGCGTTAGTTTGATGCTGATATCATCTTTTCATCGGGTTTTTTTGTCCTGATTTGGCACACTAGACAGCGAAGGGAATCGAGAAAAACAACAGGATGCAAAAATACTTCCTGCCTGGCTGGACAACGTCCAGCCTTTTTCTTTGCTAAGGACTAGCCTGAGCGCATCTGCGTTTGTTAAGGAGTTATCACCTGCTGGCATGATGCTGGTAAGTGCTGAGGGATATGGCAAATATGGCGGCAGGACGCCGCCTCATGCTGGTTGTTTGTCTGTCAGGATATCTTAAAGGCGCCAGCGGCTTTTTGTAGCGCATTGGCCAGGCGTGATACACCGTCACTGTGTTGTAAGGTGCGTTCGGCTTTCTCGCTGCTCACATGGGCAACTTCCACCATTTCCTGCATGTTTTGATCAATAGTGCTACCCAGTTTTAGCTGGGTTTCAGTTGCTGCTGTAACGCGGCTACTGATGTCCTGAGTTGTCGCCATGGCTTGTATTACCACACTTAGTGAACTAGCCAGCTCTTGTGTTTGTGCTACGCAGCTGTCTGCATCAGTTTTACCGTTGCTTATGGCTTGCACCGCGTGCTTACTTTGTTGCTGCAGAGTCTCTATCATCTGACGGATTTCATCCGTTGCTTGTTGTGTGCGTCCTGCCAGTGAGCGAACCTCGTCAGCTACAACAGCAAAGCCTCTGCCTTGCTCACCGGCTCTGGCTGCCTCTATGGCCGCATTGAGAGCCAGCAGATTAGTTTGCTCAGCGATGCTGCGAATAGTTGCCAGTATACTCCCTATGTTATTGGCTTCATCATTAACCCTGCTCATGATGGCACTGGTGTTGGTAAGTTGCTGTGCTAGATGAGCAATGCGGTCGCTATTTTGCCGCGCAATTTGGTCTATTTGCTGGCCTTGACTCAGTGCTTGCTGCATTGCATCTGTCGTTTCGGCAGATTGGCTGGCAATATCACGGGTGCTGTCCGCTAACTGGCGGGTAATGTCGTTCACGTTGGCAATTTGTTGTTGCTGATGTTGCAGCGAGTCGTTAATTTCACCCACCTCGTAAGCTGACTGGCTGGCATTCTGGTTCAGTTCGCTGGCGTTGTGTTGAATATCGATAATCAGGCTGCTAAGGGCACTGGTCAGGCTGTTGACTTTCTCTGCCAGCGCGCCAAATTCATCTTGTTGCTCCACTTGCAGCTTTCGGGTCAAATTGCCTTGGGCTACGTCGCTGAGCACTTTATTAATCTCTGCCAGTGGCCGCAACATCGCGCCTATCGTCAGATAGGCGGCGGCCACGGCAAGTAAAATAAGCACCAGCATCAGGCTTAAGGTGCGGGTATTACCTGAACTGACCGAGTCAGACACATTTTGCTGTAAAGCGGCGAATTGTTTATCTGCAGCGCTTTGTAAGGCATCTAACGCTGTGATGACTTGCTCTACCCGTTGCTCCGATAGCGTCAACTGTTGGCGCGCCTGTTGCTGCGCTTCAACCTGTGCCAGCTTAATTCGGGCCAGACTGCTCTGGCTCTCGACCCTATTGGTCAGTTCAGACAACTGTTCGGTGATACTCTGCCACAGGCCATCTGTATTAAGCGTGGCAACCTGGTTAGCCATATAGTCGATATTGACCTGCATATCACTGAGCGAAAAACTGAGGTTTTCCTGACCGGCTTCGGCCTGCGCTATATCGTTATAAGCCGCCACTTCTTTAAAGGTATTTAATAGTCCCAGCAACTGCCCATCGATACGGTTTGCGCTACCGGCGATAAGCTCCATCTGACGGGCGCCACCCGGTAGATCCAGATACGAAATATCTAGCAGGTTTGCGCCTATGCTGTCGACCAGTTGTTCCAGTATGGCAAATTCTTCCAGCACCTTTTGCTGCAATGCCAGACTCTTTAGCCGGGCATTGAACATGGCGTCAGCCGCGCTGGCGTATTGCTGATAGCGGTTGTCAATATCGGCCAGTGCACTGGTAAACTGCGCTTCGCCATTGGTCAGGCTGGATAGCGCTTTTAGTTGCTGGCGCAAGTCGTTGCTGCCAGCAGTAAACTGTTGTTGATACTGGCTAATATCAGCGTCCTGCTCGGCGGTATAGCCTAATGCAGAAAGCTTAGCTAATTTCAGTAATTGTACCTGAGCGGCATTGCTTTGCTGTTGCACCGGCACAGCTAATTGATTCACCCGTTCACTGGAGTGTGAAACAGCAGCGAAGCTTAATAACGCCGAGCCGCTGGATAGCAATAATAACAGGGCAATAAACCCAAAGCCGAGGATGACTTTATGCGCAACTTTTAACTGGATCACAGGTGTTCACTCCGCGCTCAAGCTGAGCCCTAAACATAGACAGCAGATAATTGCTTAACAAGTTGACGTTAACAAACAAATCTTTACTGATCTAGCCAAAAAATTGTGCTCACTAAAAAATGTTGTCTAGTAAAACAAACTGGTGATACCTGCAATGGGCAGTAAAGTGTTAGCGGTTAGGTTGCAGACTAAAATTAAGGTATCCCCCCAGGCGATAGCGGCTGCCGGGCGCTGTTAAATAAGCCAGGCTTACCGCCCCTTCGCGGCTGAAGGTGCGCCGGGTCAGACGTAAGCAGGGCTCTGGTTTCTTGAGCAATAAATGCCGACAGGTAAAATCATCCGGCCATATTGCCTCGACTAAGTGTTCTGCTTCGGTTAGCGGCGCAATCTGGCTGAGATACTGGTGCGGTGTTTGCTGATTAAAATCCTGCCTGACATAGTCTGGCACCAGACGTGGGCTAACATAACGGGCTTCTAACTGCAGTGGCTGATTGTTTTCCAGGTGCACGATCAGAGAAAAATATACCGCTTCATTACGCTTAAGCCCCAATGCACTGGCGATAACAGCCGGGCAGGGCAGTTCGGTCAGCTGTAACAGGCGGGCATTGTAAGCGTGGCCTCTGCTGTATATCTCATCGGCAATATTGCGAATTTCCAGCAATGAGGATTGCGATTTAAGTGCGGCGACAAAGCTTCCAACACCTTGTGTGCGGTATAAAATGCCCTGTTCGTTCAGCTCTTGCAGTGCACGGCGCGCTGTCATACGGCTGACGCTGAATTGTTCTGCTAATACATTCTCTGAAGGTACCCGGCTGTGCTCGGGCCAGGCACCTATTTCTATCTGGCTGAGAATGTATTCTTTGATCTGGGCGAATTTGGCCACGCTAAGCTCCATCACGATACTGCTATAACAAATACTGCAGATTTGTTGTATAGACAAGTTGTTGGTGTAAAATTAGTGCCGACCCGCATACAGGAGAGAGTCATGCAGCAATTTGATGCGATCTGGGTAAATGCCAATATCGCCACTATGACCGATAATGGTCAGCCATATGGCAGCATTGAAAATGCTGTGCTGGCGGTAAAAGACGGCCGTATTGCCTTTATTGGCCCACGTGATCAGTTGCCGGCTTTTGATGCACTGGCAACGCCCCTTTATGATGCTGCAGGTCAGTGGCTGTTACCGGGGTTTATTGATTGTCATACTCATCTTGTTTACGCCGGTGATCGTGCCAATGAGTTTGAAATGCGACTGAATGGCGCCAGTTACCAGCAAATAGCCGCTGCCGGAGGAGGTATCAAAGCGACAGTTGCTGCAACGCGTGCCGCCAGTCATGAACAGTTGTTTGTGCTGGCTAAAGCCCGGCTTAATGCCCTGTTAAGCCAAGGGGTTACCACAGTAGAAATTAAATCCGGCTATGGCCTTGATCTGGCCAGCGAGCAGAAAATTCTCGAAGTTGCTGCTGAGTTATCAAAACATCACCCGGTATCGGTGCAAAAAACCTTTTTGGGCGCCCACGCCTTACCGCCGGAGTATGTCGACAATGCTGATGGCTACATTGATGCTGTATGCAATATGCTGCCGCACTTAACGGCGATTGGCCTGGTAGATGCAGTAGACGTGTTCTGTGAAAGCATTGGCTTTAGTGTTGAGCAAAGCCGAAAGGTGTTCAATGCGGCTGCCGCGCTCGGCTTGCCAGTGAAGGCGCATGCGGAGCAGCTGTCCAATTTGGGCGGCAGTGCGTTAGTGGCTGAATTTGGCGGCTTGTCGGCTGATCATATCGAGTTTCTTGATGAAGCTGGCATCGCCGAGATGGCAAAAGCCGGGACTGTTGCCGTTTTATTACCCGGTGCCTTCTATTTTCTGCGTGAGCAACAGCAGCCACCCATAGCACTATTACGCCAGTATAAAGTGCCAATGGCAGTGGCAACCGATCTTAACCCGGGTACATCCCCGCTTTGTTCACTGCCGCTGATGCTGAATATGGCGTGTACCTTATTCCGTTTAACCCCCGAAGAAGCCCTGCTCGGCGTGACTCGCCATGCCGCCAGGGCATTGGGCCTGAATGATCGCGGAACCCTGGCGGTTGGCCAGCGAGCTGATTTTGCTTGCTACGGCATCAGCCGGCCTGCTGAGCTCTGTTATCAGTTCGGTGTGAGCCCACTTAAACAGCTGATAATAAATGGTAAAGAGGTTAACCCGCGGCTGTAAGTGGCTTTACAACAGGTGGTTTTCGATTATGCTAGTAACAATGTTAATGCGGGAGAATCACTTTGTCTTACCGGCTGTTAAGTTTGGAATTATTAAGTTGGCCCGTTGCGGCGCAGGCTGAACCAGAGCAAGTCCCATTACTCGGTTTACTGTCAGGGTTACTGCTGTTGAGTTTTATCTATTTGATTAAACTTAAGTTCGACCTGCACAAGCTGAATAAGCAACAACAAAAAAAACAGGCCAACCCGCTGGGGTTTTACTCACTGCATGATGATATTAGTGGGTTTCCTAACAAATTTTTCCTACAACAGCAGCTGGATGAACTGTTAAAGCGGGCACCGCAACAGCAGTTCTCGTTGCTGCTGATAAAAATCAGCCAGTTTGAGCAAATAAATCAGTTACTTGGCCACAGCAACAGTAACCTGATCTTGGCTCAGATTGCTCAGCGCATTAACCAGCAGCTGAAAGACACCCCAGAGGCGCTCACCTTTGAGTTTCGTCAACAGCTGCCAATCCGGCTTTGTCATTTGGGCGGCGTCGATTTTGCCGTCTGGTTAGACAGCACCGAGCAGCAACATTTGGCCGAATACGTGGCAGATAATCTGGAAAAGCATGTCCCGGAACCAATGATAGTGCACGGTTGTGCAGTCGAATATCAGCTGCACTCTGGTATTGCCAACTACCCTGAGCATGGCACCTTGTTAAGTGAATTATCGGAGCGCGCTTATCTGGCGCTGCAGCATCATAGCTGGTTGCAGGGGCAAAGTCAGGTGTTCAATCCTCGCATGCTTAACTACAGTAGCGACAAACTGACCCTGATGGCAGAGTTGCGACAAGCGATTGCGGATAACCAATTGGCGCTTTATGTGCAACCACAAATTGATATGAAAACCCGTCAGGTGTTAGCCGGCGAAGTCTTTGTGCGTTGGCGTCATCCGAGCCGTGGACTGATGACACCGTCCAGTTTTCTGGCGCTGGCTGAGCAAACGGGTGTTATCTACCCGTTAACCCAGTGGGTAGTGCGAGAGGCGGTTGCTATGATCGCCACTTTGGAGCAAGCCGGTTTAAACAGCAAGATAGCGGTTAAT
The DNA here is from genome assembly GCF_039871805.1 of Rheinheimera fenheensis. Taxonomy (NCBI): domain Bacteria; kingdom Pseudomonadati; phylum Pseudomonadota; class Gammaproteobacteria; order Chromatiales; family Chromatiaceae; genus Rheinheimera; species Rheinheimera fenheensis. The sequence goes on along the minus strand of NZ_JBDPJM010000002.1, from coordinate 105,506 downwards.
ATTTCCAGCAAAGACTTACTGCAGGACGAGCTGGTCGATAGTTTAGAGTTTTTGTTTGAAAAATATAAAGTTAAGCCAGCACTGCTGATGCTGGAAATTAAAGAAGGTGCGCTGGCTGATGCGCCGGATAAAGCACTGGCAACCATACAGCGCTTACACCGCTTAGGGGTAGAGCTGGCGCTGGACGATTTTGGCACCGGATTATCATCACTGGCCTATTTGCGTCGTTTACCCATCCAATATGTCAAGGTTGATTGCAGTTTTATCAATGATTTACATAAATCCGATATGCACTCTGCCATCACCGGTGCCATTATTGATATGGCGCGTAACCTGGATCTTGGCGTCATTGCTGAGGGTATAGAAGAGGTAGAAGTCGAACAGAAGTTACTGCGCATGGGCTGCACCCGTGGTCAGGGCTTTTTATACTCCCGGCCGTTCGAGTTAAGCGGTTTTGCGGTCTGGTTAAAACAATGGCAGCAACAGCCAAAAGGTCCTACAGCGCTGTAGCCTGATGCTGCTTACCCTGAATAAACGCGTATACCAGCGCTGCCAGAATTTGGCCGGCCTCACTGTTGCCTGCGGCTAAACCCGCTGCATGCTGTGCCGGTGCGGCCTCGGCCAAATGCAAATAACGGCTGCGGGGTAACTTGGCCAGTTGATACACAAATTGCTCTGCCGCTTGTACGCTGATACCACAGTTGGTAAAGGCACTTACCGGCATCATGCTGATGCTGTCGGTATCCAGTTCAATGCCAATAGCGCCGGTGCCCTGCACTACCGTATCAATGCACAGATCCAGAGCCTGCTGGTAGTTCAGCTCTTGCCGGACAAAGATACGTTGATAACTGCAAAACTCTGCTCCGGCTTGCTGTAATTGGTGCAGCGTGGCAGCGGAGTTTTTCAATTCATGTAGCCCCAATACAAAGTAGTGTTTCAAGTAGCCATCTTGCCAGGCATAGCTAAAACCGTTACCGCTGTGGCGTCCTTCCAGCGGACGAAAATCACTGTGTGGGTCCAGGTTGGCGCTGTTTGCCGGCTTGCCGCTCTGTGTGGCAAGTGCCTTTAATAATGGGTAACTATTGTTATGACCGCCGCCAATCACAATAGGGTATAAACCTGCAGCGAAGATGGCCTGTGCTACGTTGCTGACATACTGATCTAACTGGCTTACCAGCTCACGTAGCAACCCCAGTTGTTCAGGCTGCTTATTATCCAGCTTATCAGCCTGTTGTTGTAAGGCAGTGCAGTCAATCTCGCCAAGCAGTAGCAGTTGGCTGGCAGCAATAAAATTGTTGTTTTGCAAAGACAAAAAGCGGCTTAAAAACGCTTGCCAACCGCCAGTGGCTCCTGGCGTGCCCAGGTTTGCCCTGGGCCCGATATCTTCAGGTATACCTAACAGCACAAATTGACAGCCAGCTGCTTTGGCTTGTTCAAGCTGAGCGCTGATGCTAAGGCCAGCCTGTGGCAGTGCAACGGCTTCGCCCAATCGTTGTTCACCAGGGCGGCTGGAACTTAGCTGCTTAAGCCGGGTGGCGGTAAAAAGGGTTAGCATTGACCAACCTGACTATTCAATGTCCAGTGGATCGGGTGACATAATGATACCGGTGCTGTCAGCATACAAATGATCGCCGGGTAAAAAGGTGACGCCAGCAAAATTAACCGGCACTTCAGTTTCACCAAAACCTTTGTCATCGGCGCCTACCGGAATGGCATTAACGGCCTGAATGCCGATGTCAAAATCCTCCAGCAAATCCAGGTCGCGCACACTGCCGTAGCACACTATGCCTTCCCAGCCGTTGGTCGCCGCAAGCGAGGCTAGTTCAGCATCAATAATTGCGCGCCGCGCCGAGCCGCCGGCATCAATTAGCAGCACTTTGCCGACACCTGGATCGCTTAGCATTTGTCGTACTAAGCCGTTGTCTTCAAAACATTTAACAGTATGAATTTGGCCACCAAAAGAGCGCCTGCCGCCATAATTAGCAAAGAGCGGTTCAACCACATCGACCAAATCGGCATAAAGATCACATAATTCAGACGTATTGTATTCCATGGTGAGCTCCGGCAATGACAGAATTAATCGTCAGTATAGCGCTCAGTGTAGCAAGCTCAAACACTTATTATTATTAGCTTTTATCCAGCCTTGGTTAACTGCGTATTGTCGGCAGGTGTTGTTGTTTGTTAAGGTGTGCAAAGATGTATTAACAGGTACTGACAGTGGCTGCAGAAATTTTTGCTCGTTTGGCCATTTATTTGACCCAGGTCGGCGTGGGGCTATTGCTTTGCTTGTTGCTTTGGAACCTGAACCGGGTTTATCAGCAAAGCTATATACGCTCCTGGTGTATCGCTGTATTGGGTTTTAGCTGTTACCAACTGGCTATTTTACTGCAATGGCTTTTGCCACAGCCGGCAATAATGCAAGGGTTACAGCTGGTGACCATCATGGGGAGTTACACCTTTGCTGTATTATTGCTACGTGGCATGATGCAAACTCGCCGGTCAGTTGCGCCGCGTTGGGCTGAGGTGCCAACGCACCTCATCCTGTTACTGCTCCTAGCCATAAGTGCGTTAACATTACTGCCTTTTCAACTGGTGGAGCTTGGCAGTGACTGGCGTGAATACTTCCAAGTCTACTTAAGATTATTATTGATGGGCATTTTGCTGTTGGGCGCCGCAGTAAGTCTGTTACAACGGTTGGAGTCGTCACTGGGGCAAAGGTTAGCAGCTGCAACGCTGTCTTTATGGGGGTTTTTGTACATTGTTTTTTCAGTCTGGCGTTTGCTCAGTGCAGCTGAATTAGCCGATCCCCGTCTAACATTAATTTATAAGTGCGTAGAGCTTTTTTTACTGGTGTGCCTGGGCCTGGCGCTACTGATCTGGCTGCATGAGCATGAACGTAGCGCCAATATGCAGTTAACTGAAAAAGCCCGCTATCTGGACAGTTACGACCAACTGACCGGGGCGCTGAACCGGGACGCTTTACTGACGCAGTTGCAGCATAAACTGCAGCAAAGCGCCGATACACCACTTTATCTGTTGATGCTGGGTCTGGATAAGTTTAAAACCATTAATGAATCGGTTGGCTTAAAGCAAGGCGATATGCTGCTACGCCAGTTAAACCAACGCTTTGCTAACAGTATCTTAAAACCGGCATTGGTCGCCCGTACTGGCGGCGATATCTTTGCGCTGGCGCTGACAGATATTCAGGACGATTCTCAGCTGACTTACGCGCTACGTCATCTGCAGCAGTTGGTGGAAAAGCGCTTTGACTCGCAAGCTGGACAGCTGCAGCTAAGTTGTACTGTCGGGATTGCCTGTGCACCCTATGATGCTGACAGCGCTGAAACATTATTACAGAAAGCCAATATAGCTTTTCATCAGGCTAAACGTTTGCAAGCGAGGCACCTGGCGTATAAAGCGGGTATGGAAGATGAGTCAGCCCGTTTAATCGGTTGGGAGACCGAGTTGTTGGCGGCGATGCAACATGATCAATTAGTGCTGTATTTTCAGCCACAAATGAACCTGCGCAACAACAAACTTGATGCCTTTGAAGTACTGGTACGCTGGCAGCACCCCAAGCTGGGCTTACTGATGCCGGGACAGTTTTTACCCTTCGTTGAACAGTTGGGCTTAAGCCGGCAACTGGATTTCTGGATCTTGCAAAAGGCAGTGCAAACCATCAGCCAGTGGCGACAGTCGGGTATTGAGGTCCCGTTGGCGGTAAATATGTCACCACTGCACTTTCAGCAGGACGGCCTGAAGCAGCATATTCAACAGCTGCTGCAGCAGTATCAGGTAACACCCGAGTTTCTGGAGCTTGAGATCACCGAAAATACCGCGATGCATGATATGGAGAAGGGCTCTAACCATGTGCTGGAGCTGCAGCAGATGGGGATCCGGGTCTCGATTGATGACTTTGGTACCGGCTACTCTTCGCTCGCCTATTTGCGACGTATGCCAATAGACAAAATTAAAATTGACCGCAGCTTTGTAATGGATATGGCAGGTAACGACTCCGATATGATGATCGTAAAAACCATGACCAAATTGGCACATGGTTTAGGCAAACGCATTCTGGCCGAAGGCGTAGAAACTGCTGTCCAGCTTGAGCTACTGAAAAGTATGGCCTGTGATGCCGTACAAGGTTATTACATCGCCCGGCCATTACCCGAGCCGGAAGCCTTAGCGTTTGTCCGGGCACCCGGTGTCACGCTAACGTCATAAAGTCGCGCTAGCCTGTTGTTAGTCGATACTCAGGACAGCGCTTATTATGTTGCTTAAACGACTGGAACAGTGGGATCAGGCGTCATTTCAGCGGCTGTTTCGCCGCAGTCGCTCACTACAGGCCCGCCAAATAAGCTTGTGGTTGTCAAAGACCGCCGATGGTCCCTTGTACCTGCTGTTTGCACTGGTGCTGCTAAGCTCCGGCTCGACAGAAGCTTACACCGCCAGTGGCTTATTGCTGGCTGCCTTTGCTGTGGAATTACCGCTGTATTTAGTGTTAAAAAACAGTATCAAACGGGCGCGGCCGGCAGACGCGTTGGCAGCCTTCATCAATGCTCACATTATTCCGTCTGACCGTTTTAGTTTGCCATCAGGCCATACCGCCGGTGCCTTTGTGTTTAGCACTGTCATAGCAATCTATTTTCCGTTTTGGTGGCCGCTGGCACTGCTATGGGCCATGGCGATAGGTGTATCGCGCATCATGCTTGGCGTGCATTTTCCATTAGACGTACTGGCTGGTGCGATTTTGGGAGCAATTAGCACCCTGGCTGCCCACAACTTGCTCAATTAGGCGCTTAGCCGACAATTTTTGCAGCATTTTGTTACGCCTGAACTATCATCAAAGCTGTTGTTAACATTTCAGGTGTAGAACATGAGTCGATTAAGACATTTAACGATTAAACAGCGGTTATTTATTAATGGCGGTGCCCTGGTGCTGGCAATGGCTATTATGCTGCTGATTTTGTTTTATCAAAGTGCACAACTGACCAGTCTGGCGAAGACCCAGCAGCTGGTCGAGCAAATTAGTGCTGATGTGCTGATGTTTCGCCGCCATGAAAAAGATTTTATGATGCGCACCGAGCTGAAATATCAGCAGCGGTTGGTCGATCATCATCAGCAAATGCTGCAACGCGTACAGGCATTAGACAACTTGTTACAACAACACGGTATTGACCGTAAGCCGTTAGCCGAGTTTGGCAGCCTGACGGCAGACTATCTGCAAAGCTTCAATCAGCTGGTAAGCCAGCAGCAACGGATCGGGCTGGATTACAGCTCTGGCGTTATGGGGCAGTTGCGTCAGGCGGTGCAGCAGTTAGAGCAACAACTTGACGCGGCTAACCGCGATGATCTTAGTGTACTGATGCTGCAACTGCGCCGGGCTGAAAAGGATTTTTTACTCCGTAAAGACATGGCGCATGTTCAGCGTTTTGAACAGACGTTTTTACAGCTTAGCCAACAACTGAATGCCGAGCCAGGCAGCCTGCAACTGGCACAGCAATACCAGCAACATTTTACTGCGCTGGTTAACGCCATGCAGCAAATGGGGCTGGATGAAACACAGGGCGTAACGGGGCAAATGCGTAAAGCCATACAAAGCACCGAGGCCAGCTTAAAGGCGTTGTCAGAGCAAACCAGTACTGCCATTAGTGCCGCAGTTAGCACCACCCAAACGCTGGCCTTAAGCGCCTTTGTCCTGGTTTTAGTCATAGTGTTAACACTGGTGGCCTTAACCAGTCGGAGCATCTTACGCCCGGTATTAGAGGTGTGTAAAACCATAGGGCTGATCCGGCAACACAATGATTTTCGTATGCGGGTTGATGTGGCCGGCAAGGATGAAATGACCATGCTGGCAACCGATTTCAACAGCATGCTGGGTGATTTTCAAAACTTGATTAAAACGGTTAATCAGGCGCTCGAAATGCTTGATGTCGCTACAGCGGAGTTGGCCAAATCAACGTCAGACACCAGCACGGGTATGCAAATGCAGCAGAACGAGACCGATATGGTGGCCGCTGCAGTTACGCAAATGGGCGCAACGATCAACGAAATTGCCAGCAATACCGAAACCACTGCAGCCAAGGCCGAAGCAATGAACCATAATGCGCAAAGTGGCCGCAGCGAAGTGCAGCAAACCGTCGATAGAATTAGTTCTCTGTCTGAACGCTTAAAAGATGCTACGGCTGTGGTGGCTGAACTGGAAAAAGACAGCAAAACCATCGGCTCGGTATTAGATGTAATCCGCGCTATTGCTGAACAGACCAATTTACTGGCGCTAAATGCCGCCATTGAAGCTGCCAGAGCAGGTGATCAAGGGCGGGGCTTTGCCGTGGTCGCTGATGAAGTGCGCAGCTTGGCTATGCGCACTCAGGATTCTACCCGGCAGATAGAGACCATAGTGTCAGGTTTGCAGGGCCGCACAAACGATATCGTGCAGGTGATGCAGGGCTGCCGTCAGCAAGGCAGTGAGAGTGCAGAGCAGGCCGGTATAGCGATGACGCTTCTGAGCGAAATCACCGCGGATGTGACAAATATTATGGATATGACTACGCAGATCGCCGCTGCCATTGAAGAGCAAAGTCAGGTGGCTGCCGAAGTGAATAAAAACGTGGTAAAAATTCGCGATTTGTCGGACGAAACCTTTGGCCATGCCAGACACAATGCGTCCATTAGCGAGGAGGTCGCGCAGCAGGCCGCACGTTTGCGTCAGACAGTTGAACGTTTTCAGGCCTAAGAGCCGACTGCTTGAACTGAGTTAGCCGCTAATCGTTGCGTTAGCGGCACTCAGGGTTTTAATGTTACGGCAATCAGCTCGTCACGCTGGGCATTTGCCTGGCGTAACTGTGTCAGGTATTGCTGCCATAAGCTATCTTGCTGCGTCGCCAGCTGATGCAGATAGCGCCAGCTGTAAATGCCGCTGTCGAGGCCATCATCAAACACCAGCTTTACCGCATAATGGCCCACCGGCAATACCTTGCTGATGGCGACATTTTTTTTGTTTGTTACCAGCATCGGCTTGCCATGGCGGCGTACCTCGGCCGAGGGCGACAACACGCGCAATAACTCGGCGCTTAAACTGGCCGTTTCGCCATTGTTAAACTCTACATCCAGCTTACGGCTGCGCTGGTGGTAGTGCAGCCGGCTAACCTGAATGTCTGTGTCAGTGCTAGGGGCGTTGGAGGCCATTAAAGAATAAACCGGCTTAAATCATCATCTTTCACCAGTGCGCCCAGGTGCTTTTCCACGTAGGCCGCGTCGATATGAATTTCTTCACCAGCGTGGTCGGCTGCATCATAAGAGATTTCCTCCAACAGCCGCTCCATCACCGTGTATAAACGCCGCGCACCGATATTTTCCGTCGTTTCATTCACCTGCCAGGCGGCGGCGGCCAGGCTTTTTATGCCATCAGTGCTAAAGCGTAAACGCACGCCCTCTGTTGCCAGCATAGCGGTGGCCTGCTCGGTTAAGGAGGCTTTAGGCTCGGTTAAGATACGCTCAAAATCAGCGGCACTTAAGGCTTCCAGTTCAACCCGTATTGGCAGACGGCCCTGTAGCTCTGGTACCAGATCTGAGGGTTTGCTCATCTGAAAGGCGCCCGAGGCAATAAACAGGATATGGTCAGTTTTCACCATGCCGTGTTTGGTATTGACGGTGCAGCCTTCAATAAGTGGTAGTAAGTCGCGCTGCACGCCTTCGCGTGACACATCAGGGCCACTGGTTTCGCCGCGCTTACAAATTTTGTCTATCTCGTCCAGAAACACGATACCGTTTTGCTCAACCGCCTCCAGCGCTGCGGTTTTCAGCTCTTCCGGGTTAACCAGCTTGGCGGCTTCTTCTTCAATAAGCTGTTTTAGCGCGTCTTTTATTTTCAGTTTGCGCTTTTTCTTTTTGTCCTGGCCCAGGCTTTGGAACATGCTTTGTAATTGCGATGTCATCTCTTCCATGCCCGGCGGCGCCATAATTTCGACGCCAATGTTTGGCTGTGCCAGTTCCAGCTCAATTTCTTTGTCGTCCAGCTGGCCTTCGCGCAGCTTTTTACGGAAGATCTGCCGGGTGTTAGAGTCGGTTGGTGTTTTATTCTCCGGCTCGCCCCAGGCCGCTTTGGCCGGCGGCAACAGCACGTCCAGAATACGCTCTTCGGCCATTTCTTCGGCGCGGTAACGGTTTTTCTCTATTGCCTGCTCACGGAACATCTTTACGGCGCTGTCAGTCAGGTCGCGGATAATGCTTTCTACTTCCTTGCCGACATAACCCACTTCGGTAAACTTGGTGGCTTCTACTTTGATAAAAGGTGCATTGGCGAGTTTTGCTAGTCGACGGGCTATCTCGGTTTTACCCACCCCGGTTGGGCCTATCATTAGGATGTTTTTCGGCGTCACTTCCTGGCGCAGTGCTGCATCTAACTGCATGCGACGCCAGCGGTTGCGCAGGGCAATAGCGACGGCACGTTTAGCTTTGTTTTGGCCGATAATATGGCGGTCCAACTCGTGGACAATTTCTCTTGGCGTCATGTCAGACATAAGGCTACCTGCTTAGAGTTCTTCAATGGTCTGATGCTGATTGGTGTATACGCAGATATCACCGGCGATGGTCAGGCTTTTCTCCACGATGTCGCGGGCGCTAAGCTCAGTGTTTTGCAGCAGTGCCGTGGCGGCTGCCTGGGCGTAAGGGCCACCGCTGCCAATGGCAATTAAGTCGTGCTCTGGCTGTACCACATCACCGTTACCGGTAATGATCAGCGAGGTGTTGGCATCGGCTACGGCAAGCAGCGCTTCTAATTTGCGCAGCATACGGTCGGTACGCCAGTCCTTTGCCAGCTCTACTGCTGCTCTCATTAAATGGCCCTGGTGCAGTTCCAGTTTGGCTTCAAAGCGCTCAAATAGGGTAAAGGCATCGGCGGTGCCGCCGGCGAAACCGGCGATGACCTTGTTGTTGTACAGCCGGCGAACTTTACGGGCATTGCCTTTCATAACGGTATTGCCAAGTGAAACCTGGCCATCGCCGCCAATGGCAACTTTACCATTGCGGCGCACAGAAACGATCGTTGTCATACTTTAGCCTTAGGGCGTCATTAACCTAGGCCTTAAGTAAGGCTGGCTGGCGACTATTTCAAGACCAGTTCCAGATCTGGCAGGTATTAATGCTTTGTTGGCGTAGCCGGTTGCGGTCAGCAGTGGCCTGACGCTTTGACTCATAAGGCCCTAGCACTACCCGATACCATACGCCGTTATTGCCCTCTGTGCGGCGGATTTCAGAGCTAAACCCGACAAAAGCAATTTGCGCTTTCATCGCTTCGGCTTGTTTTTGCTCGCGGAACGAACCACATTGCATCTGATAGGGACCGGTGGACTGAGGCTGTTCAGTCACTTCTACGGTAACTTGTTTATTTTCCAGCTCTTTAATGTACTGGTATGGCTCTTGTGTGGGTTTTGCCGGCAGCTCATCGGTTTTCACTGGCTTGGCGGCAGGTTTTTCTGCGGAAGTAGTGACTGCAGGCTGCTGGTTTAAAAACCATAAAAAGTAGATAAAGCCGGCAATTAAGCCTGCCGTAACGACTAACAACAGCCAGGGTTTGCGCCCGGGTGCTGCAGCTTTCGTGTTGGCGCGGCCTCGTCCCCGTGCGGGTTTGGCTTTGGGCCGGCTGGCTTTAACATAGTCTTTTTGTGGCATAACGGCTGGAATACTCTTACTACTGTGCTGGGCGCTATTCTACCCGGTTGTACTGAAAAAGAAACCGCGCCCTTGTTGTCGGCTCGTCTTAGGTAAGGTCGGTCGGATCCACGTCAAGCTGCCATTTAATTTTACGGCTAAGTGGCCACTTACTTACGCAGTCTAACAAGGCAGTTAGCGCCTGATGCATAGCGGTGCGGTTTGCACTGTACAGCTGCAGCTGCCAGCGATATAAGCCGGCGCGCCGCTCCAGCGGTGCCGGTATGGGCCCGAGTAACTGCAATGCCGGATATTGTCTGGCCTGCTCGGCCAGTTGTGTCAGCCACTGCTGGCATAGTGTCGCCTGATGCGCCTGGGCACTAAACAGGCTTAAGTGCTGGTAAGGCGGCAGCCGGGTTTGCTCGCGCTCCAAAAGCGCACTACGGGCAAAAGACGCATAGCCATTTTGAATAATGTCTTGCAGCAACGCATGTTCCGGATAATGGGTTTGTAGTAGCACTTTGCCTGCTTTATCGCCACGCCCGGCGCGACCCGCTACCTGTGTAAGCAGCTGTGCCAGTTGCTCTGGGGCGCGGAAATCGCTGCTGTACAGCGCACCGTCCACATCAACTATCACCACCAGAGTTACATTGGGAAAGTGGTGGCCTTTTGCCAGCATCTGGGTGCCGACAATCAGCCTGGTACCATGCTGATGAATGTCGTCCAGCAGGCTGTTTAGCGAACCTTTACGCCGGGTGCTATCGCGATCCAGCCTCGTTATGGCGATATCGGGGAACAGCTGCTGCAGGTTTTCTTCCAGTTGTTCAGTACCCTGGCCCAGTGGCGTCAGTTTAGTGCTGCCACAATGGGCGCATTGGCGCGGAATAGCTTTACTGGCACCGCAGTGATGGCATACCAGTTGCCGGCTTTGCTTATGATAGGTGGTAAAGGCACTGCAGCGCTGACATTCGGTCAGCCAGCCGCATTCGTCACAGCACAGCGCCGGCGCAAAACCGCGCCGGTTTAAAAACAGCATTACCTGATGGCCTGCATTCAGTTGTTGCCTGATCTGTGCCAGTGTTTGGCTAGCCAGACCATATTGCAGCACCTGCTGTTTTAAGTTTACCAGCTCAAATCCGGGTAAGGCCTGGCCTGCGGCACGGTCTGGCAGCGGTAAATGGATAAAACGTTTGTTCAGTGCATTATGCAGGCTTTCCAGGCTGGGGGTGGCTGAGCCCAGCACGATAGGGCAGTGCTGCAGCGCCGCGCGCTTTATCGCCAGGTCACGCGCATGGTAGCGAAAGCCATCCTGTTGCTTTAATGACTGGTCGTGCTCTTCGTCAATAATAATCAGCCCCAGACGCCAGAAGGGTAAAAACAAGGCTGAACGGGTACCGACGATAATGGCCGCTGCACCACTTTGCGCCTGCAAATAGCAGTGTAAGCGCTCGCTATCGCTAAGGTTTGAATGCCAGCAAAGCACCGGCACATCAAAGCGGGCCTGAAACCGCGCCAGTGTTTGTGGGGTTAAACCAATTTCCGGCACGATCACCAACACTTGCTGCTGCTGACATAATAAACTGGCGATACTTTGCAGATAGACTTCGGTTTTACCCGAGCCGGTAACCCCTTCCAGTAACAAGCGTTCGAAGCGGCCAAACGCCTGATGAATGGCTGTGACAGCCAGTGCCTGAGCTGTTGTCAGCTTTAAACCACTTGGCGCCGCGGCGGGGGCGGTGTAAGGCGAGGCGGGCACAACCACTTCTTCGGCCAGGCCTTTATCCATTAACTGCTTCAAGCTGGCTCGGCTGTATTGTTGCCCTAGCAAAGACTCGCTGATGCGGTGTTTCGCCAGTGCTTGCCAGAGTTCTGATTGTTTGGGGGCACGTTTTAGCGCGCTGGCATCTATTGCCTGGCCCGCGGGGGTAAGCTGATAGGCTTTGGGTTGGTAATCGTTCAGGTTACGCCCTTCGCGTAGTAACAGCGGCAGGGCGCTAATTAATACTTCGCCCAGCGGATGGTGGTAATACTCAGCGGCAAAGCTGAGCAAGCGGCAGAGTATTTCTGGCAGCACCGGCGTACTATCCAGCAGGGCCTGCACCGGCTTCAGTTTGTCGGCGGCAAAGCTATCATCAGGGTTTATTTGCCAGACAATGCCTACCAGGGTGCGGTTGCCAAAGGGTACCCGCACCCTGCAGCCTACCTGAGCCGGCTGGCTGGCATCGAGCAGATAATCAAAATGTTGCCTAAGCGGCAGCGGCAGGGCCACACGTACAACTGTCACAGCAGGTTTCCGTTATCAAGCAGCGGTTAAGTGTAAGGAGGCCTTGGCCAAATGCCAAGTAAAACAAAATTTGCCTTCAAAGCGTCTGATCTGTTGCAACTTGGCTGGCTATCTATTAAGCTACGCGCCCTTAATTAACTGTAATTACGTATGGTGTCTGGCAATAGTTGACCAGATAGCGATACGGCCTAACGAGGTAAGCCATGAAACCAGGTATCCACCCAGAATACAAAGAAATTACTGCAACCTGTACTTGCGGTAACTCATTCAAAACCAAATCTGCCCTGTGCAAAGACATCCACCTGGACGTTTGCTCAGCGTGCCACCCGTTCTACACAGGTAAGCAGAAAGTGTTAGACGTTGGCGGCCGTGTTGACCGCTTCAAAAAGCGTTTCTCTGTACTGGGCAGCCGTTAATCGGTTATTGCCTTACAGCAAAAAAGCACCTGCGGGTGCTTTTTTTGTTTCTGTTTGCTGGCTGTTTTTTGTGCAAATAGTCAGTATTTACTGAAAAAATATTTTTATGCCGGCCTTGTTGTTAAGTTAGCCTAGTACGCTTAACGGTAGTTTTTTAATTTAAGCTAGACATTTCATCAGCTTAGCGCTTATCTTTGTCCATCATTCTTAGACTCGTCAGTGCTGCAGGCGGGCAGTGGTGGGCATGGTTATGCTGCTGCTTTGGCATCTGTATTCAATGATCAGGCCGTCAATTGGTTTGGGTGGCTAGACGTCTCTTGGCGTGGGCAACTTTTATTGTTATAACACCTTGGCTACGACTAAAGTGGTATGGCATTTTTAACCACGACAGGCTGGTACGATCAGACCGATTCTGTTTCTCTTTAGCAGCTTGCCTCTTTAGAATATGCCGCCCACAGCGTAGTAGCCCGATAACACTATAACAATACGCTTAGCCCTACAAAACAGCAGGATAGAACCGATGGCAGATTTCAGAGAGCAGGCACTGCGTTATCATGCAGAGCCGAAACCCGGCAAAATTAGTATCGAGATCAGTAAACCGGCCGAGACGGTAACTGATTTAGCGCTCGCTTACAGCCCGGGTGTGGCTGAGCCGGTGCGGGAAATTGCCGCCGACGTCGATAATGTTTACAAGTACACCGGCAAAGGCAACCTAGTTGCGGTAATTTCCAATGGTACCGCCATTTTAGGCCTGGGTAATCTGGGGCCTATGGCATCTAAGCCAGTGATGGAAGGTAAGGCGCTGTTATTTAAACGTTTTGCTAATCTCGACTCAATTGACATCGAGGTGTCTCACCGCAGTACGGAAGATTTTATCAATACGGTAGCGAACATCGCCGATACCTTTGGTGGCATTAATTTAGAAGATATTAAAGCGCCTGAGTGTTTTGAAATTGAGAAAGAGCTGATTAAGCGCTGCAATATCCCGGTGTTTCATGATGATCAGCATGGTACCGCTATTGTTACCGCCGCCGGCATGTTAAATGCGCTGGAAATTCAGGGTAAAGATATAAAAAACGCCATTATCGTCTGTATGGGCGCCGGCGCTGCTGCTATTGCTTGTATGGAGCTGCTGATTAAATGCGGTGCCCAGCGTGAGCATATTTATATGCTGGATACCAAGGGCGTGATTCATACCCGCCGTAACGATTTAAATGAATACAAAAAGCTGTTTGCCAATAATACCGATAAGCGCAGTCTGGAAGATGCGCTGATGGGCGCTGATGTTTTTGTTGGTGTGTCAGGCCCGGACGTGCTGCCGGCCGAGGCATTAACCTTGATGGCCGACAAGCCGGTGATTTTTGCCTGCTCTAACCCGGATCCGGAAATTAAACCTGAGCTGGCCCATGCTACGCGTAACGACATTATTATGGCTACCGGCCGCTCGGATTATCCGAATCAGGTCAATAATGTATTGTGCTTCCCATTTATCTTCCGCGGTGCATTGGATGTGCGTGCCAGTGTTATTAACGATGAGATGAAGCTCGCCGCAGTGCATGCTATTCGTGCCATCGCCAAAGAGCCGGTACCGCAGGAAGTGCTAACAGCGGCCAAAGTGAATACCTTACAGTTTGGCAAACACTACATTATTCCCAAGCCGATGGACCCACGCTTATTGCCACGTGTCGCTCGGGCGGTGGCAGAGGCAGCTGTTGCATCAGGTGTAGCGCGTATTAGCCTGCCAGAGAATTATTACCGTTAAACATTTGTAATGCGAAATAAAAAGCCGGCATACTCGCCGGCTTTTTATTTTTAAAACAATAGATTATACCCGGAACAGCCGGGTAATATTTTCCAGGCTTTGGGCCAGCGCAGCCAATTCACTGCTGGCTTTGGCAATATTGCCGGCACTTTCAGAGCTGTGTTCGGTGTTGGTAAAAATTTCATCGACGTGATGCACTATGCTATTGGCCATTTTCTGCTGGTCATCAGTCGCATCGGCAATTTGCTGGTTCATCAGACGTATTTGCGCAATGCTTCTGGTGATAAGCTGTAATGCATCCCCGGCCTGATTGGCCGATTGCACACTATTACCCGCCTGAGCTGTACTGTGCTGCATTTTCTGCACGGCCAAACGAGCGGCATTTTGCAATTGCTCTATGGTGCGCTGAATTTCTTCGGTCGATTTTTGCGTGCGCGAAGCCAGGGTGCGCACTTCATCGGCAACCACGGCAAAGCCTCGGCCTTGCTCACCTGCGCGCGCTGCTTCGATAGCCGCATTTAACGCCAACAGGTTAGTTTGCTCTGCAATGCCTTTGATCACGCTAAGTACCGTGCCAACCTGGTTAGCATCTTTTTCCAATTGGGTAATAACATCTGAGGCTTCCTGTACGTTACCGGCCAGTTGTTGAATGTTTTCTACCGTCGAGATCACAGTTTGCTGGCCTTGAGCTGCTGCATCGTTCGATTGTGTTGCAGCCACAGCGGCTTCGTTAGCGCTTTGTACTTCTGCCTGCACGCTGGCGCTCATGTCATCCACTGCATGTTTGGCTTGGTTCGCCGCTTTGCGCTGCTGCGCTATGGTTTTGTTGGTATCGTCAGTGAGTTCACGTAAGTCTTTTGCCAGTGCAGATAACGGCACTGCAGTATTGACGATGTCTTTTACGACATGCTGCAACTTCTGCATAAAGGTATTAAACCAATGCGCCAGATCGCCAAGCTCATCGACACTGTTGGTATGGATACGGGCGGTAAGATCGCCATCTTCTTTGGCCAGACTTTGCAGCGAGCTTATCATATTGGCCAGGCTGCTTTGGATGCCGCGTGCTACCGGAAAAGCGGTGGCGAACAACAACAGGGTGGTGATAACACCCATAATAATACCCACGGTAATAAGCGTACCCGCTTGTTCACTGGCATCATCGATGCTGTGAGTAAACTGCTGCAAGCGCTGATCGCGGAATTGGCTGAGTAAAAGTGCTGTGGTGTCATAATCGGCGTTCATTTTTTCTGAGCGTTGCGCCAAAGTACTGAAATCAGCGGTATCACTTATCATTTCCAGGGAAACTTGATAAGCCACTTTATAGTAGTTGTCATAGCTTTGTTTCACCTGACTGATGGCACCGGCATAATCACGGTTTAACTGGGCAATGCGGTCTAAATCCTGGCCAAACTGTTTACTGAAATTAGCTGCGCCTGTCAGCGCTTCTTTGTCACCTGTGGTGACTGCACTGGCCAGAGAGTCTTTTACCCGCTCCAATAACACCAAAGAGCTTTGCGCTGCTTGTAACACCGGAAATTGCACGTCCCGGGTTTGTTCCAGGGTATGAACGTTGTTCAGTGCAGTGTTGCTGGCAAGCGCCAGATAAATGATAAAACTAAATGTGCCGATAATGGGAATTAAGTAGATTTTTTTCGCGATAGACAGACGTCGTAACACATCCATACTGCAGGCCTCTGTGATTTTGAGATGTTATTATTAGTACTTATTTAACTGCAGTATAGTGCTTCAATTGAGCAAATGCTTGTAGTTAGCGTTGTTCTGTATAAAAACAAAACCCGGACGAACCGGGCTTTGTTAGTTGAAACAACAGTTATTTTTTCGCCCGTTCAAACGAGGTTAAAATTTCCGCTTTAGCGGCGGCGGCATCGCCCCAGCCGTTCACTTTTACCCATTTGCCTGGCTCTAACTCTTTGTAACGCTCGAAGAAGTGCTGAATTTGTTTTTTCAGCAGCTCGTCGACATCACCGATGTCTTTGACGTGGTCATACAGCTTGGTCAGTTTGCTAACCGGTACAGCGATCACTTTGGCATCTTCGCCTGATTCATCTGACATAAACAGCACGCCAACCGGACGGCATTTAATCACCGCGCCCGGTACCAGTGGATAAGGCGTCGGTACCAGTACGTCTACCGGGTCGCCGTCAAGCGACAGCGTTTGGTTAACAAAGCCGTAGTTGCACGGATAAAACATTGGCGTTGCCATAAAACGATCAACCCAAACGGTGCCGGTATCTTTGTCTACTTCGTACTTGATCGGATCGGCATTGGCCGGAATTTCAATGATTACGTTAATCTCTTCTGGCAGGTTTTTACCCGCTGCAACATCGCTTAAGCTCATGGCCTTTCCCTTATCTGTGCAAAAATTAGTATTGGTGCGAAAAAAGTGGCGCTTATTATAACGCCCCGGTTAAAAATGGCTATCGCTGATGGTACGCCACACAACTTTCCACTTCATGTTTTGAACCCAGGATCACTGCCACCCGCTGATGAATGTCGGTTGGCACGATATCCATAATGCGCTCATAGCCGGTAGAGCTCATGCCGCCAGCTTGTTCTACCAGAAAACTCATCGGGTTGGCTTCATACATTAGTCGCAGTTTGTCTGGTTTGTTGGGATCTTTTGTATCCCGCGGATAGGCAAAAATACCGCCACGACACAGCACCCGGTGTACATCACCCACCATGGCAGCAATCCAGCGCATATTATAGTTTTTACCGCGCGGGCCTTCTTTGCCCTGCAGTAAGTCGGCAATATATGCCTGCATCGCGGGTTGCCAATAGCGCTGGTTCGACATATTAATGGCAAATTCGGCGGTGTATTTCGGGATAGCCGCCTGCTCTGCGGTCAGCAAAAAGCCGCCGTAGGTTTTATCCAGCGTATAAAGCCGGGTACCCTTGCCGGTCGTCAGTGCCAGCATGGTTGAGGGACCATACAGCACATAACCGGCCGCCAGCTGGGCGCTGCCGGGTTGTAAGAACTGGCCGGCATCTTCAGGTGCCAACTCAGCTTTGGCTGGCAGAATAGAGAATATCGTGCCAATTAAGCTGTTAATATCGGTGTTAGATGAGCCGTCCAGGGGGTCAAAGGTGACCAGATATTTGCCGTTCGGGTTGCCGGCAACCGTGTCATCTTCTTCTTCAGAGCTGATGGCTTTAACCACGCCGGTTTCCAAAATGACCTCTTTTAATAACTCGTTGGCAATAACATCGAGTTTTTTCTGTGTTTCCCCTTGAATATTCTCGGCCAGGGTAGAACCTAATACTCCAGCCAGCTCACCCTGGCTGACACGAAACGAAATTTCCCGGCAGGCTGCCAGAATGGTTTTTATTAGTGAAATCAGGTCGCTGTCGACTCCGTCCTGTTGCAGTACTGGCGAGATGCGGCGCATGCAGTGAGTTCCTTATTGGTAATATAGTTTTGCTTAAGGTATAGAGGCTGGCGTATTTTAAAGAATTTCTGCACAAATTGCAGGTGTTACTGTGTCGGCGGCCATTTTTGCTACAATGGCGCAGGCTATTTTTCAGGATAAGTTATGCATATTCATATACTGGGCATTTGCGGCACCTTTATGGGCGGTATTGCCGCCATTGCGAAAGCCCTGGGCCACAAGGTCACCGGCGCCGATGCCAACGTTTACCCGCCGATGAGCACCCAGCTGGAACAATTGGGTATTGAGTTGACTCAGGGGTGGGATCCGGCGCAGCTGGAACCCGCGCCGGACTTAGTCATTATCGGTAACGCTTTATCGCGTGGTAACCCGGCGGTAGAGTATGTACTTAATACCAACCTGCGCTATAGCTCTGGCCCGCAGTGGCTGGCCGAGCAGGTATTGTTTGACCGCTGGGTTCTGGCAGTGTCGGGTACGCACGGTAAAACCACCACCAGCACTATGCTGGCCTGGATTTTAGACTGTGCCGGCTTGAAACCTGGCTTTTTAATTGGCGGCATACCGCAAAACTTTGACTGCTCGGCCCGCCTGGGTGAGTCACCATTCTTTGTCATTGAAGCTGACGAGTACGACACCGCGTTTTTTGATAAACGCTCTAAGTTTGTGCATTACCGGCCACGTACACTGGTGATCAATAACCTAGAGTATGATCATGCTGACATTTTCCCGGATTTGGCGGCCATTCAGCGGCAGTTTCATCATTTATTGCGCATGGTGCCGGCTAACGGCCTGGTGCTGTCACCGGAAGATACACCGGCAGTGCAGCAAACGCTGCAGATGGGCTGCTGGAGCGAGCGGCAAAGTTATGGCAAAGACTGGCGCGCTGAGTTGATAAGCCCGGACGGCAGCCAGTTTGCGCTGTATTTACAGCAGCAGAAGCTGGGCGAGCTTCACTGGCAGTTAAGTGGCCAGCATAATGTCGACAATGCGGTGATGGCAATTGCCGCTGCACGCCATGCCGGGGTGCCGGTTGAGGTAGCATTGGAGGCGCTGACACGTTTTGTCGCGCCTAAGCGGCGGATGGAGCTAAAAGCTGAGGTGGCCGGCATTAAGGTGTATGACGATTTTGCTCATCACCCCACCGCAATCAGTACCACCTTGCAGGGCATTCGCAATAAAGTGGGCCAGCAGCGGGTTATTGCCGTGTTGGAGCCACGTTCAAATACCATGCGTATGGGCGTGCATCAGGCCGCGCTGCCTTTGGCGTTAGCCCTGGCCGATCAGGTGTTTTTATACGAGCCTGCTAATGCCAACTGGTCTTTAGAGTCATTAACCCGTGCGTTAGCACCCAAAGCCAGTCTGAGCAGGGATATTGATGCCTTAGTCAGCGAATTAACCGCTCAGGCGGGCGCTGGCGATAATATCGTCATTATGAGTAACGGCGGCTTTGGTGGTATTCACGACAAGCTAATTAGCGCAATTAAGCAAAAATGGGAGCCATAATGGCCAAACCACAGGAAATTACGCTAGCGTTTAGCGGCGCGTCAGGCGCGCCCTATGGCTGGCGCTTGCTCGAAGTGTTACTGGCGCAGGGCATTAAGGTGCACTTGCTGGTATCCAGCGCAGCGCGGGTGGTGTTTGCCACCGAGCATGATATTAAGCTGCCGGCGGCGCCGGATAAATGCACCGATATGCTGCAGCAGCATTTTGCCTGTGCACCCGGCCAGTTGAAAGTATATGGCAAAGACGACTGGTTCTCGCCGGTGGCTTCAGGCTCGGCGGCACCAAAGCAAATGGTGATTTGCCCCTGCTCAACAGGTACTGTATCGGCCATCGCCTGTGGCGCCAGTGACAACCTGATAGAGCGCGCCGCCGATGTGGTGATAAAAGAAGCCGGTCAGTTGATTTTAGTGCCGCGCGAAAGCCCACTTAGCGCCATTCATCTGGAGAACCTGTTAAAGCTGGCCAAGCTGGGCGTCACCATCATGCCGGCGGCGCCCGGTTTTTATCATCAGCCAAAACAGATAAGCGATTTAGTCGATTTTATGGTGGCGCGCATTTTAGACCACTTAAAACTGCCGCATCAGCTTACCCAACGCTGGGGCTACGGCCACAGCGGGCAAACAGGAGAGCAAGATTGAGTTTAGCTTTAGATATTAAAGGCCTGCACAAGGTGTATAAAAGCGGTACCGTGGCACTAAGCGGTATCGATCTACAGGTAAAACAGGGCGATTTTTTCGCTTTGTTAGGCCCCAACGGCGCCGGTAAAAGCACCACCATTGGCATTATCAGCTCGCTGGTGAATAAGACCAGCGGCAGCGTAAAGGTGTTTGGCCATGATATTGATACCGAGCTTGAAGCGGCGAAAAGCCAACTGGGGCTGGTGCCGCAGGAATTTAATTTTAACCAGTTTGAAACGCTGCTGCAGATAGTGGTGAATCAGGCAGGTTATTACGGCGTGCCGAAAAAACTGGCACTAGAGCGGGCAGAAAAATACCTGGGCCAGCTGGGGCTTTGGGAGAAGCGCCATGCCCGCTCGCGTGAGCTGTCCGGCGGTATGAAGCGTCGGCTGATGATTGCCCGCGCCTTAATGCATGAACCTAAGTTGTTGATCCTCGATGAGCCTACCGCCGGTGTTGATATTGAGCTGCGCCGCTCCATGTGGGAATTCTTGCGTAAAATTAACCAGCAGGGCGTCACCATTATTCTGACCACCCATTATCTGGAAGAGGCCGAAATGCTTTGCCGCAATATCGCCATTATCGATAAAGGCCAGATCATTGAGAACACCAGTATGAAAGCGCTACTGAGTAAGCTGACGCTTGAAACTTTTGTACTGGATGTGGCGGGTGATATCGCCAGGGTGCAACTGGATGGCTTTAACTGGCGCCAGCTGGACGATCACAGTCTTGAGGTTGATGTGGAAAAAGCTCAGGGTTTAAACCCGATTTTTGCTCAGCTCACAGCACAGGATATAAAGGTGTTATCGATGCGAAACAAAGCCAACCGGCTGGAGGAGTTGTTTGTCACCCTGGTGGAAAACGGCCGCGGAGGTGCCAAATGATTAAAGCAAATTATATGGTGGCGCTAAAAAGTATTCTGGATAAAGAAACCAACCGCTTTTTACGTATTTGGGTGCAAACCCTGGTACCGCCCGCCATTACCATGACACTGTATTTTGTGATCTTTGGTAGTCTTATTGGCTCGCGGATTGGCGATATGGGCGGTTTTAGTTATATGGAGTTTATCGTTCCCGGGCTGATTATGATGTCGGTCATTACTAACTCCTATGCCAACGTGGCGTCGTCATTCTTTAGTGCCAAATTTCAGCGCAACGTAGAAGAGCTGCTGGTCGCGCCGGTGCCTAACTACATCATTGTGCTGGGGTTTGTCGGCGGCGGTATGGCGCGCGGCATGCTGGTGGGCTTAATTGTGACAATACTGTCGCTGTTTTTTGTCACTATTCAGATTCATAACCTGGCGGTGATTATTGTTACCGTTACGCTGACCTCAATGCTGTTTGCTTTGGGCGGCCTGATTAACGCGGTGTACGCCAAAACCTTTGACGACATCAGTATTATTCCGACCTTTGTGTTAACGCCGCTAACTTATTTAGGTGGGGTGTTTTACTCGTTAACCTTGTTGCCGGGCTTTTGGCAGCAGGTGGCCGCGTTAAACCCGGTGGTGTATATGGTTAATGCGTTTCGCTACGGCTTTTTGGGTGTTACCGACGTCAGCCTGTGGTTGGCGCTGGCAGTAGTAGTAGGCTTTATTGTGGTGCTGTTTAGCTATGCCATGTACCTGATAAACCGGGGTATAGGCCTGCGCAGCTGATACGCCACTTTTTTGCAGACATTTTTCGGCGCTTGCAGTAAAGTGAGCGCCATTTTCCGGCTGTTTAGCCACTGCTAAAGTGAACAGGCAGAGTAATTAGTTGATGACAGAATCAAGCAAACGACAGGCAACCGCTTCTGAAGATGCACTGTGGCGCATCTTTACCGTGCCTGAAGCACCTGACTCTACGCTAAGTATTATCGAGCAAAACCTGTCGCAGAATCTGGCCGGCTTTTTGCGCGAAAGTATTGTCGCGGTGGAAAAACCGCTATGGCAAATTGAGCGTGATTTTCAGGCACATCAGATTCCGCAGCAGCCCAATTTTGTTTCTGATTACGCCGAAGGCCTGATGCAAAAGCTGGTGGCGCACTCGGTGCATACCGCAGCGCCTAGCTTTATCGGCCATATGACCTCGGCCTTACCGTATTTTGTGCTCTCGCTGTCAAAAATGATGGTGGGGCTTAACCAAAACCTGGTCAAAATTGAAACCTCCAAAGCCTTTACGCCGATGGAGCGTCAGGTGCTGGGCATGATGCACCACCTGGTATACGGCGAGAACGACGGCTTTTATAAAAAATGGATGCACAGTGCTAACCACTCGTTAGGTGCGTTTTGCTCCGGCGGCACCATTGCTAACATTACGGCGCTGTGGATAGCACGCAACCGGCTGCTAAAAGCGGATGGTGACTTTAAAGGTATTGCCCGCGAAGGCTTGTTCCGCGCTATGCAGCACTACGGCTACAATGGTTTAGCGATTCTGGTGTCGGAGCGGGGCCATTACTCGCTGGGTAAAGCGGCCGATGTGTTAGGTATTGGCCGCGAGTCGCTGATTGCAATTAAAACCGATAGCGATAATAAAATTGACACGGCGCTTCTGGCCGAAAAAATGGCTGAACTTAAAGCGGCCAACATCCGGCCGCTGGCGATAGTCGGTGTAGCGGGTACCACCGAAACCGGTAACGTCGACCCGCTGCACCAACTGGCTGATTTAGCCGAGCAGTATCAGTGCCATTTCCATGTCGATGCGGCCTGGGGCGGCGCGACCTTGTTATCAAACAAATACCGCCATCTGCTATCTGGCATAGAACGCGCCGATTCGGTGACGATAGATGCACATAAACAAATGTATGTGCCGATGGGGGCTGGCATGGTGGTGTTTAAACACCCCTCTGCGGCGCATGCTATTGAGCATCATGCTGAATATATTCTACGTAAAGGCTCCAAAGACTTGGGCAGCCAAACGCTGGAAGGCTCACGCCCTGGTATGGCCATGCTGGTGCATGCCTGCTTGCAGGTAATCGGCCGTGAAGGTTATGAAATTCTGATTAACCGCAGCCTGGAAAAAGCCCGCTATTTCGCTACTTTAATCGCGCATAACATCGACTTTGAGCTAATTACCGAGCCAGAACTGTGCCTGCTGACCTACCGCTATGTCCCGGCACAGGTACAAAAAGCCATGGCTAAAGCCAGCCCAGAGCAGCTGCAACGCTTTAATGAGCTGCTAAACGGCCTGACCAAGTTTATTCAAAAGCGTCAGCGCGAAGAGGGTAAATCTTTCGTGTCTCGTACCCGCTTAACGCCGGCAAAATATCAGCGCCAGGAAACCATAGTGTTTCGTGTGGTGCTGGCTAACCCGCTGACCACTGAGCAAATTTTGCATGATGTACTGGTAGAGCAAGATCAAATTGCCCAGCTGGACAAAGAGTTTTACCCTAAATTGCTACAATTGGCGAAAGAGCTGGCAGCCTAAGCTGCCAGCGATACCACTTTGCATTTGTTCTGTCCGATTTAAGCGGCTATTATCAGCCGATAATGTTAAAGCAACGGATTGAAATTATGCGCTATTTAACCCTGCTGTTACCCCTATTTTTAAGCCTCACCGCTTGCCAAAGTGCGTATTATTCTGCGATGGAAAAAGTGGGCGTGCATAAGCGCGATATTCTGGTAGACCGGGTTGAGGAAGCCCAGCAATCACAGCAAGAGGCACAGCAGCAGTTTAAATCAGCGCTGGAGCAATTTAGCAGCCTGATTAATTTTGATGGCGGCGATTTACAGCGCATGTACGAGGCCACCGACAGCGAGTATCAGGCGTGCAACAAGGCGGCAGAGGACGTTAGCTCCCGCATTAACAGCATTGAAAGCGTAGCGGATGCGCTGTTTGACGAGTGGCAGGATGAGCTGGAGCAATACAGCAACGCCAAGTTAAAACAAGACAGTGCCCGCAAACTGGCCAACACGCGCAAACAATACGCCAGCCTGCTAAAAACCATGCGCCGCGCTGAGCAAAGTATGCAGCCGGTACTGGCATCGCTAAAGGATAATAGCCTGTATTTAAAACATAATTTAAATGCCAAAGCCATTGGCGCGCTGCAGGGCGAATTTGACAGTATTCAGCGTGATATTAACCGGCTGATCAAAGAAATGAACCAGGCGATTGCCCAGTCAGAGCAATTTGTCGCCACCTTAAAACAATAACAGGAGAGTAGGATGTCAGGTCAGGGTTCCGGCGGTAATGTTATCGCTGCGCTATGTAATGTGTTTTTCCCCGGTTTGGGCCAGTTGGTACAAGGCCGTATTTTGGCAGCGATTATATTCTTTTTGGTTTGTGCTACCGGTTATGCACTGTTTTGGCTGGTATTCCCGTTCATTATCGCTGCCATTGTGCATCTGTGGGCCATTATCGACGCGGCTAAGTTTAGGGCAGTCTAAAATGCAGACCGGGCGTTATGCCCGGCGCTGAAGGGTGTTACAACATAGATTTAAGTACCCGGTCTTTGCGGATAACGTGGTGATGCAGCGCGCCGGCAATATGCAGCATAATTAACGCTACCAGCGCTAATGCCAGGATGCCGTGCATCTCGCGAAAGAGTGAGTACAGGCCGATATTAACTTCCAGTGCAGCCGGCAGGCGAAACCAGCCAAATACCTCAACTGGCCGGCCGGCAAAGTACTGCATGGCATAACCGGACAGTGGCATGGCAAACATCAGGCCGTACAGCAAATAATGTGACGCCCTGGCGATGGCTTTTTGTATTGCAGGTAAGTTGTCGGGCAATTCAGGTAGCTGATGGCGCAAGCGGTTGACCAGCCTTAAGCTCACCAGCACCAGAGCCAGCAGGCCAAAGGCTTTATGCAGGCTCAACACGGTTAGCTGCCATGGATCCAGCGACTTCACCATCAGAAGCCCTGCAGTTAGCATGGCCAGCATCAGCGCCGCCATACTCCAGTGAAACAGCCGCATAGATAACGAAAAGCGTGTTGGCTTAGTCATGGCTTGTCTCCTTTAACGCGCCCTGAAACTGCTCTTTTGCCCGACGCCGGTAGGATTCGGCATAGGCGCCCGAGCGTGCGCGTAAAATGGGGTCGGCGGTAGCTTTAATGCCGCTTGGCAGCACCAGCGGGTCAAAGTTAATGGCATGGCAGTTACCTTCAAGTTGTGCTGCTGTGCCGGTAAGCACGATTTGCCCGGCGTTAACTTGCCTGCGGCTTGCTGGCCAGGCTTTAGTAGGGTTAGTTTCATCGTCGCTGGCATCGGCCAGGGTAAACACCCAGTCAAACACCACTGGCCCCTCTGTTATACGGGCGCTGATTTCCTGTTGCAATGCATCGTCACCGTCAAAAGCCATCGTGTCCGCGGTAACGGTGGGCATCAGTGCCCAGCGCACCGCTTGCTGCTGGCCATCGCTGTTAATCAGATAAAACGCATTGATGCTATGATAGGTTTCGCCGGCAAAGCTGCCGCTGGGCTTGTACTGGGCGGCCCAGGTACGAAACTCGCTACTTTCTGGGTGTGCAGCAAAAAATTGCCTAATGGCTTCTGGGCCAGCCTGGATCGCCTGTATTTGCTGGTAAAACGTGTGCGGGTCTGCCACGGCCATCACCGGCGGGGTGTTCATGGCCAGGCGCCATTGCTCGGTACGGCTTAAGCTAAAACTTAGCGCCAGGCTGCGTACAGGCGCTTTTAGATCTGGTGCAGTGGGGTTATTGCCGGCAATAGACAAGCGGCCAACAAAGGGCGTAACGCCACTGTTAAACAGGCTGGCGCTGCTGTAGGGCGCCAGCTCGCCGTTTGATCTGAACTCGCCGCTTACGCACAGGCCTTTGGCATGAGCGCGGCGAAAACCGGCAAACAGGCTGTTGCCCTGTTGCAAATCGACAAACTGCTGTGCACTTACTTTGGGCGGGGTGTCGGCGGCTGCATTGTCGGCTGATAACATCAGCAGTGCCAGCGTAATGGGCAGCGCCAGAGCGCCTGGTTTCTTCATAAAATACTCATTGTCAGGTTAAGAAGCAGTTGAGGATAGATCAAAAACACCTTTCTGGTTCACCAAGACCCGGGTATTAGCAAAAATCTTTCCGGCGCTGAGAATAAGTGACGCATAAAAGCAAAAGCCGCTGCGTGGCATAGCATCACAGCGGCTTATTGGTCTTGTTGCATTAAAAACACGGGGTAAGCGGCTTACAGCTCCAGATTATCAATTAGCCGGGTGCTGCCCAGGCGGGCTGCGGCTAGAATAACCTTTGGTTCGGTTTCTGCAGTGGCAAGCGCCAGGCTGTGCTGATGGCTGATATTTACGTAATCAGGTTCAAAGCCGGCAGCGCTTAGCTGTGCTTTGGTCTGAAACTCCAGCGCGCGATAGTCGTGATTGCCCGCCTCAATAAGCTGTTTGAGTTGCTGTAGCAGCTGATACAGCTTGGGCGCAGTGGCACGCTGCTCCTTGGTTAAATAACCATTGCGCGAGCTAAGCGCCAGGCCATCGGCAGCGCGCTCTGTTGGTACACCAATAATCTCAATCGGCATAGATAAATCAATCACCATCTGGCGGATAATGGCCAGCTGTTGATAGTCTTTCATGCCAAAGCAGGCGATATCGGGCTGCACCAGGTTAAACAGCTTGCAGACGATGGTAGAGACACCACGGAAATGACCAGCCCGGCTGGCACCGCAGTGCAAATCGCCCAGCAGCGGTACTTCAACATAGGTTTGCACATCCAGCCCGCGCGGGTACATCAGTTGTGGTGTTGGGGTAAACACCGCATCGGCGTGGTGCGCGCTTAAGCCTGCACAGTCAGCTTCTAAGGTGCGCGGATATTTGTCTAAATCTTCGTTCTTGCCAAATTGCATCGGGTTAACAAAGATGCTGACTATCACTCTATCGGCGCGGCTTTTCGCCACGTCGACCAGCGTTAAATGGCCGTTATGTAAATTGCCCATAGTGGGCACAAAGGCGATGGTTTCGCCCTTTTTGCGCCAGGCAGCAATTTGTGCCCGCAGCGCCTCAACAGTAGTAATAATGTTCATCTGCTTTAAAAACTGTGCTGATCGGTCGGGAAGGTCTGGCTTTTTACTTCGCTGACATAGGCGGCTATCGCGCTTCTTATCTCGCCGGTTTGTGCCAGATAGTTTTTGGAAAACTTCGGAATATAGCCGCTGCTAATACCGAGTAAATCGTGCATTACCAGTACCTGGCCGTCGGTCACATTACCGGCGCCTATGCCAATAACCGGAATCGTCAGCGCGTCGGTAATGCGTTTAGCCAAGGCTGTTGGAATGCATTCCAGCACCAGTAGCTGCGCGCCGGCATCCTGCAAGGCTTTGGCTTGCGCAACCATAGCGTCAGCGGCGGCATCGGTTTTACCCTGCACTTTATAGCCACCAAAAATATGCACCGACTGTGGTGTTAACCCTAAATGGCCACATACCGGCACACCGCGCTCTGTTAGCGCTTTTACGGTGGGCAGCAAAAAGTCGCCGCCTTCTAGTTTGACCATGTTGGCACCGGCTTGCATCAGCGGTACCACGCTTTGCAGCGCCTGCTCCAGCGTGCCGTAGCTCATAAAGGGCATATCGGCGATAACAAAAGCATCCGGTGCACCGGCGCGCACGGCGCGGGTATGGTAGGCAATGTCGTTAATGGTAACCGGCAGCGTATCGCTGTGACCTTGCAGCACCATGCCCAATGAGTCGCCAATTAACAGCACCTCGACGCCTTGCTCGGCAAACAACTTGGCAAAGCTGGCGTCGTAGGCAGTCAGCATGCTGATCTTGTCGCCTTGCTGTTTCATTTTCTGTAATACGGCAGTGGTGATCTTAGCCATAATAATCTCATCCGACCATTTAACGCAGGAGGCGCAAGATCGCACAAAGTGCCATCAGCTGCAACTGCTGTGAAGCTTTTGCAGGCCGTTAAGCGCTACCTGCTCAAGTAAAGAGGATAGTACAGTGCCATCAGGTAGCTGTAATTCAGCGGCAATTTCTGCCAATGGGTACAATACAAATTCACGCTGCTTCAGGCCATAGTGTGGCACGGTCAGCCGCTCTGTGTTGATGATCTGCCCGCCATACAGCAGGATATCCAAATCCAGCGTGCGAGGGCCCCAGCGCTCAGCTTTACGCTGCCGGCCCTGGCTTTGCTCTATGTTTTGCAGTGCATCTAGCAGCTGCTCGGGTAGCAGTGAGGTGTCAAGCGCGGCAACGGCGTTAACGTAATCAGGCTGATCTTGTGGCCCCATCGGTTTAGAGCCGTATAAAGATGAGACCGCCACTAAGTGGCTGTGCGGCACCTGACGTAAAGCAGCTATTGCCAACTCAAGCTGCTGTACCGGGTTGGCCAGGTTTGCGCCCAGGCCAATATAACAACGTACCGTTACCATTATTCGGCTGTGCGCTTACGTTTGTAGTTGCGCCGCCGGCGCGGGCCTTTGTCGATACCGTCTTTACCCAGCTGGTTAATCAGCTGCAGGCGGCCAGCTTCGTCAGCAAACTGGAAGCGCTCCCACCATAGTGCCAACTCGGTCAGCTCGCCGCCTTCAGCCTGGGCGCGTAGCTGCAAAAAGTCGAAGGCGCCGCGAAACTTAGGTTGCTCCAGCAGTTTGAAGGCGCGGCGGCCTGCACGTTTGGTTAAGCGGCTTTGCAGTGCCCAGATATCGCGCATCGACAGCGTAAAGCGTTTAGGTATAGCAATAGTGCGCTGCACATCGTCCAGCACTTCGGTCATGGCGATATTCATTGCATCAATTTCGCTTAAGCCGTCAATCACTAACGCCTGGCTACGCCGCTCTACCGGGTACCACAGCAGGGCTGCGAAGATAAAGGCCGGTGTCACCGGTTTATCGGCATCGACTCTAGAGTCTGTGTCTTGCAGCGCTTTGGTTGCTAATAAAAAGGCTTTACCTTCGGGCTCTTGTTTTAACAGCTTATCCAACTGCGGCAGCAATTGCTTTAAGACGCGGGTATCGCGCATTAGCATAAAATTGTCGAAGGCTTTACCGGCCAGTAATAGTTTTACCAGCTCGTCAAATAGCCGCGGTGCCGGAATGTTTTTCAGCAACACCGCCAGCTCCGTAATAGGTGCAGCAGTAGCGGGCGCGATTTGCATATTCAGTTTGGTGGCAAAGCGGATCGCGCGCAAAATGCGCACCGGATCTTCGCGGTAACGCGTTTCTGGATCGCCAATCAGTTCAATTTTGCGCTCGGCAATTGACTGCAGGCCGTTGGCAAAATCGTAAACGGAAAAATCACTCACCGAGTAATACAGTGCATTAATGGTGAAGTCGCGCCGCTCGGCGTCTTCTTCGATAGTGCCGTACACATTGTCGCGTAAAATCTGGCCCTGCTCGCTGGCGCTTGCGGTTTTGGCCTTGGGTGCAGTGTCTTCATCGTCATCGCTGCCGCTGTGGTGGCCGCGAAAGGTCGCCACTTCTATCACTTCACGGCCAAATACCACGTGGGCTAAGCGAAAACGCCGGCCGATTAAACGGCAGTTACGAAATACCTGCTTTATCTGCTCTGGTTCAGCGTTGGTCACTACATCAAAATCTTTTGGTTTTAAACCCAGCAGTAAATCGCGGATACAGCCGCCAACTAAATAGGCATCAAAGCCAGCATCATTGAGCCGATACAGCACTTTAAGCGCATTGGGGCTGATGTCTTTGCGGGAAATACTGTGCTGGTCACGGCTTAAGCGCTGCACTGCTGGCAGTAAACTGGCGGCAGGCTTAGGCCGCGCTGCTCTGTGGCCTGAGGCTTTATCGCGCTCTGGCTGAGCTCTTTGCGTAGACGCTTTGTCCGAAGCTGTTTTGCCCGCCTGAGACTTGCTTTTAGCGGGCTTTTTTGTTGCGCCTACGCTGCGGCGCAAAAAATCTAACACTCGAGAAATAATGATCCATCTCCTGCACGATACCGCCACTGGCGGCCGTTTAAAAAAACCGGCTAATAATACCGCAGCTGCGCAAAAAAAAGAACGCAGGCGCGCCGGGTTAGACAAATTCTGTGCCGGGTATTTCCAACTGACGTGGAATTGCGCCTAACTGCCAGTGTGCAATCGCCCAGCTAAGTTGCTCTGCTACTTCTGCCTGCTGCAGCTCTGTCGGCAGCGGCTGGCCTAAAAAGGCTAACACTTTGGCCATTACCTGATTGGCCGGCCATTGGCTAATGGCTGCAGCGTGATTTTGTTTGCTTAATTTAAAACCGGGCTTGGCCACTGCCAGCGGTAAATGGCCATAACGGGGTGGCTGCTGGCCCAGCAAGCGGCACAGTGCCTGCTGCCGCGGGGTCATTTGCAGTAAATCGGCGCCGCGAATAACCTCCGTAATGCCCTGGTCAATATCGTCCACCACTACCACCAGCTGATAAGCAAACAAACCATCACGGCGTTTAATAATGTAGTCTTCCTTCGCCAGCGCTATGTCAATCTGCTGCTGGCCAAAAACCAGATCGGTAAAGTGGCAGCTAACGCCCTGGCTGCGTAAACGCCAGGCTAGCGGTGGCTGGGTAAGCTCCAGCGTAGCGCAATGGCTATTATACAGGCCGCCCATTTCACTGATTTGCTTGCGGCTGCACTGACAGCCATAAACTGATTTCTGTTGCTGTAGCTGATTAAAAACATGCTGGTAACGCGCCAGGCGCTGGCTTTGATACAGCACGCTGTCGTCCCAGTGCAGGCCGAATTGCTCCAGTGTGCGCAAAATGTCGCTGTCGATACCGGCCACCATACGCGGTGTGTCAATATCTTCCATGCGCACCAACCATTTGCCGTGCTGACTTTTTGCTTGCAGGTAGCTGCCGACAGCAGCAATCAGGGAGCCGAAATGAAGCGGGCCGGAAGGCGAGGGTGCAAACCGGCCGATATAAGCAGGGGAACCGGCCATGTTAGCCGCCGAGTTGCTTTTCCTTGATCTCTGCTAAGGTTTTGCAATCGATACACATATCTGCCGTAGGACGGGCTTCTAAGCGCTTGATACCAATTTCAATACCGCAGGTGTCGCAATAACCGAAGTCTTCATCTTCAATTTTTTGCAGTGTTTTTTCAATTTTTTTCAGTAGCTTACGCTCACGATCCCGGGCGCGCAGCTCTAAGCTGAACTCTTCTTCCTGAGCAGCACGGTCTACCGGATCCGGGAAGTTCGCCGCTTCGTCGGCCATATGGTTTTTGGTACGGTCAACTTCTTCGCGTAATTGCTGGCGCCAGGCATCCAGTATGCGGCGGAAATGTTCCAGTTGCTTCGGGTTCATATATTCTTCCCCGACAGCTTCCTGATATGGCGCTACGCCTGCAAGGGCCAGTAAGCCCAGCGTTTTGGTAGTATTGCCCTCTGGCATAATCATCTCCTGTATAATGCCAAGCAAAAAATATGGCGGCTATAGATAGCAGAATATCGCTGGCATCGCAATCAGATTTAAAAAGACGCGGAAGTATACAGATTGCTGTGCTGGCCGTCATCTTATTTAAACAACAGCTTTGCAGGTGGCATTGTATGTGCCGTGTACAGTGGTGCCGGCAGGTGCTTGTGGTACACTGGCTGCCACTTTTCGGTATTAACGAGAATAAGGAAAACAGATGGCAGATCTGATCCAAATCCAGCTTCAGTTTAGTGCGCCAGAGGCAAAGTGGGGCAAGGCTAGCGTAATCCCCAACACCTCGGGATTTGTGCTCTGTATCAATGAACAAGACCCGTTACGCAGTGTGCAAAAAGCGGCGCGCAGCCTTGATGCGCTGGGTATTAGCGAAGTAACACTGACAGGTGATAACTGGACACTGGAGCTGCAATGGGCGTTTTATCAGGGCTTTTGTAATGCCAAACGTCATGGCGGCGTGCAATTTTGTGGTGACCAAGCCACTCAGGTCCATCTGGCACATTTGCAGCAGTGCTTTAGCTTTGCCAAGCAGCTCACTAACCAGACACCGGATGAACTGTACCCAGAGCAATTAGCACAGCAGGCAGTAGATTTTATCAGCAGCATTGCCGCCAAAGGCACAGTAAAAAGCCAGATCCTGCTCGATCAGCAGTTGTTGGATGCCGGCTGGAACGGTTTGCACGCTGTGGGCCGCGGCAGTATCAGAAAACCTGCCATGCTGGTGCTGGATTACAACCCAACCGGCAACGCTGACGCACCGGTGTCGGCGGCGCTGGTGGGTAAAGGCATTACTTTTGACAGCGGCGGCTATTCGATTAAAGCCACCGAAAGCATGTTAACAATGAAATGTGATATGGGCGGCGCCGCTACGGTAACGGCAGCACTTGGGTTGGCGATATTGCAGGGGTTGAATAAACGCGTACAGCTGATTTTGTGCTGCGCCGAAAACCTGATCAGTGGTAATGCTTACAAGCTGGGCGATATTATCCGCTATAAAAACGGCACCACGGTGGAGATTGTTAACACCGACGCTGAAGGGCGTTTAGTGCTGGCCGATGGCTTAATGTGTGCCGGCGAATCGGGCGCTGGCCTGATTATTGATGCCGCAACCCTAACCGGTGCAGCGATGACGGCGGTAGGCGGCGAATACAACGCCCTGTTTGCGCTGGATAAAGCGCTGGCACAGCGCACCCTGGGCTATGCAGCACAGGTGCAGGAGCTAACCTGGCAATTACCGCTGGAGCTGTGGCATCAGCAGCAGTGTCCGTCGGCTTATGCCGATACGGCCAACAGCCGGCCGGTTAAAGGCGGCGGTGCCGGTGGCGCCAGCAACGCAGCTGGCTTTTTAAGCCGCTTTGTGCCAAACGACGGCCAGGGCTGGCTGCACTTTGATCTGGCTGCAGCCTTTAATAATAGCAACAACGCCTACTGGGCGGCCGGCGCAACCGGCCAGGGTATTCGCAGTATTTGCCATACCTTACTGGCTGAGCTGGGTTAACGGCAATTGGTTCTGTGTTACGTTACCGGGGTAAATAGTGTTACCTGTTGCTGATGTTCTGCCGCAGTTAACCGAACTGCTTGCCCGGCATAACCGGGTGGTGCTGTCGGCACCGCCTGGTGCCGGTAAATCAACCTATCTGCCGCTTTATTTACTCAAGCATGCTGATTTTGCCGGTAAAACCCTGCTGATGCTCGAGCCGCGCCGCCTGGCGGCTAAAAGCATCGCAGCGTATCTGGCCAGCCAGTTGGGTGAGGAGGTGGGTGTCACCGTTGGCTATCAGATCCGCCAGGAGCAAAGGCGCAGCAGTCACACCCGTTTACTGA
Organism: Rheinheimera fenheensis; assembly: GCF_039871805.1. Lineage (NCBI taxonomy): Bacteria > Pseudomonadati > Pseudomonadota > Gammaproteobacteria > Chromatiales > Chromatiaceae > Rheinheimera > Rheinheimera fenheensis. The sequence goes on along the minus strand of NZ_JBDPJM010000002.1, from coordinate 72,688 downwards.
TCGTTACCGAAGGCGTACTGACGCGAAAGCTGCAGCAAGACCCTGAACTTAGCGGGGTTGACCTGCTGCTATTTGATGAGTTTCACGAGCGCTCGTTACATGCCGATCTGGCGCTGGCGCTGTGTTTGGAAGTGCAGCAGTTAAGGCCAGATCTTAAACTGCTGATTATGTCAGCCACGCTGGACACCGCTGAGCTGGCTACTGCACTTGAAGCACCGGTATTACAAAGTGAGGGGCGCAGCTATCCGGTCACGGTTGAGTATCTGCTGCCGGATCAGCGGCCGTTGGTGGTGCAAATCGCCAGCGCGGTGCAACAAGCCTTAGCTAAACATGCCGGCAATATACTGGTGTTTTTGCCCGGGCAGGCTGAAATAAACCAGACAGCACAGTTACTAGAGCAGCAAGGCTTGCCGCCACAGGTGCAATTACACCGCTTGCTTGGCAGCTTAACACTGCAACAGCAACAAGCTGCTATAGCCCCGCCGCCTGAAGGCCAGCGCAAAGTGGTGCTGTCGACCAACCTGGCAGAAACCAGCTTAACCATTGAAGGCATAACCGTAGTGATTGACAGCGGTCTGTGCCGGCAAAGCCGGTTTTATCCGCGCCATGGTATCAGCGTGCTTGAAACTGCGGCGGTTAGTCAGGCAGCGGCTATTCAGCGTGCAGGCCGGGCTGGCCGTTTGGCGCCGGGGCATTGTTACCGGTTAGACAGCAGTGAAAAGTGGCAGCGGCGTGAGCGTTTTACCGCGCCGGAAATTGCTGTGGCTGATTTAACCGCACTGCGTTTAGAAGTGGCCGCCTGGGGCTGCCAGGTTGACGAACTGGCTTGGCTTACCCCACCGCCTGCTGCGCATCTGGCGGTAGCAGAGCAATTGCTGCAGCAACTGCAACTACTGGACATTAAAGGCAATATCACAGCGCTGGGCCGGCAGGCCCATCAACTGGGCACTGAGCCAAGGCTGGCAGCCATGCTACTGCATGCAAGGCTGTTAGAGCAGCAAGGCAACACCGGCGCTATGGCGCTGGCCTGTATACTGGCCGCCGTGCTGGAAGATAGCCGGGTACTGCAGGGCGATATTGAACAGCTATTGGGCCGGGTGAAACACAGCCTGCCGCTGCAGTGGCAGCAAGCACAGCGTTTTGCCGGTTTACTTGGTTGCAAGCTGACAGCACAGCTTCCGCTGCAGCTTAGCGCCGTGCTGGCACTTAGGGCTTATCCTGACAGGCTGGCACGTCAGCGTGGTCAGGGTTACCAGCTTGCGAACGGCAGTGGTGCTGTGCTGGCGCCAGAGCACGCACTCAGCGGCCAGCCACTGTTAGTGGCGCTACATGTACAGCAAATTGGCCGCGAAAACCGTATTTACCATGCTTTGCCTATTGGCCTCACTGATGTGCTAAGTGATTGGCAGCATGAACTCACCTGGCAAACACTGACCTTATGGGATGACAACAGCGGCAGTTTTTACACTGAGCAGCAGCTACATTTTGGCCAGTTGGTGTTAAACGCTAAGCCAGTCGCACTGGCACTGAGTGCTGAACAAAAGCAGCAGGCTTGGCAGCGTTATATTGCAACCAAAGGACTAGATTGCCTACCGTGGACGGATGCTGCCAGCCAGCTGTGCCGGCGTATGCAGCTGCTGGCGCAGTTGCAACCGCAGGCCAACTGGCCAGACTTTAGCGATGATGCTTTGCTTAGTGAGCTGGATAGCTGGCTTGGGCCTTATCTTGGTAATATCAGCAAAAGTGCTGCGCTAGCGCAGCTGCCGCTGTATGACGCCTTACTACAGCGGCTGAGTTACCCGCAGCAGCAACAGCTGCAGCAGTTATTGCCAACGCACTGGCAGGCACCTACCGGTTCAAAGCTGCCAATAGATTATGCTGGCGACGGTGGGCCGCGTATTTCAGTGCGGGTTCAGGAAATGTATGGCCAGATGAGCTCGCCCACCGTGCTACAGGGCCAACTGGCGGTGACGGTTGAACTGCTGTCGCCATCGCGACAGCCACTGCAGGTAACACAAAATCTGGCCAGTTTCTGGCAGAATGCCTGGGTTGAGGTACGCAAAGAGATGCGCGGCCGTTACCCGAAACATTATTGGCCGGACAATCCGGCCGCAGCAGTACCGACCACCAAAACCAAAAAAGCGATGGCGAAATGAGCAGTAAAACCGGGCAACGTAAAACGACAAAAACCACGGCTAACCCCAAAGCCACAGCTAAGCCAAAATCAATTAAAGGCTGGCTGAAAAATGCTGCGCTGTTTTTCGTTAAATCGGCATTGGTGTTATTGCTGGTACTGGTGTTTTATCTGGTGTACCTGGATAGCAAAATCAGCAAGAAATTTGCCGGACAAAAATGGCAGGTGCCGGCACAAATTTATGCCCGTAGCCTGGAGTTGGTGCCGGGTAAAACACTCAGCCAACAGCAGCTGATTAGCCAGCTGGATAATTTACAATACCAGCGTAACCCCAAACTGGATGCGCCCGGCCAGTACAGTGTATCGCGCAATCATGTCAGCATTTACCGGCGGCCGTTTACCTATATTGATGGTTTTGAGCCGGCACAACTGTTTAGTGTCGAATTTAATCGCAGCGGCATTAACCGCATTATGCAGCGCCAGCAAAAAGAGCCGCTGAATTTCGCCAGGTTAGAGCCGCAACTGATTGAGCACTTGGTGGCGGCCCAGCAGGAGGACCGCGAGTTGGTGCAACTGCAACAGGTACCTGAGCTATTTAAAGACACGCTATTGTTGGTAGAAGATCGTGAGTTTTATCATCACCACGGCGTATCCCCCTGGTCGGTGCTCAGAGCATTTTGGGTTAACCTGGTGGCAGGGCGCACGGTGCAGGGCGGCTCTACCTTAACGCAGCAGCTGGCTAAAAACATGTTCCTTAGCAGCGACCGTACTTTGTGGCGCAAAGCCAACGAGGCGTTAATCGCATTGGTACTGGATTATCGCTTTAACAAAGATCAAATTCTTGAAGCCTACTTAAACGAAGTCTTTGTCGGCCAGCATTATGCCAATGCTGTGCATGGAGTCGGCCTGGGCAGCCGGTTTTATTTCGGCAAGCCACTCTCAGAATTACAACCTGCTGAATACGCCTTATTAATTGGCCTGTTAAAAGGCCCGTCTTATTTTGACCCGCGGCGTTTCCCCAAGCGGGCGCAGCAGCGGCGCGATCTGGTGCTGCGGTTAATGTTTGAGCAGCACTTGCTCAGCCGCCAACAGTATCAACAAGCTGTTGAGCAACCGGTTAAGGTAATAGCCCGGGAGCAATACCGGCGCACCGGCTCGGTGGCCTATCTGGATTTAGTAAAAAAAGAGCTGCGCCAACTGAGTATCGACAGCAAATACCAACATCAGGGTATTAAGGTATTTACCTATTTGGACCTACAGGCGCAACACGCTGCAGAGCGCGCGGTACAGCAACAGTTGTCTAACCTTGATGCTGAGCTGCAAGCGGCCATGGTGGTGGCTGATTATCAGCAGGCTGAGCTTATCGCACTGGTAGGTGGCAAAGAGGCACTGGCCGGCGGTTTTAACCGTGCGCTGGATGCCAGGCGGCAAATTGGCAGCATTGTTAAGCCCGTTATTTACTTAGAAGCCTTGGCACAGCGAGGCCGTTATACGCTGGCCAGCAGGCTGCAGGACGAGCCGATTCGGCTGCGCAGTAACGATCAGGACTGGCAACCGCAGAATTTTGATAAGCAATTTCGCGGTGAAGTGAGTTTGCTGGACGCTTTAGCGAACTCGCTAAACGTACCCACCGTACGTCTGGGGTTGCAGCTGGGATTGCCGGCACTGAATGACGGCTTGCGCAAGCTTGGTTTAAACCGCAAGGTAAAACTGCACCCGGCAGCACTGCTCGGTGCAGTGGAGTTAAGCCCGCTGGAAGTGGCACAGCTGTATCAGACTATCGCCAACAATGGTATGCATCAGCAGCTTACCACTTTACAGGCGGTTACCGACCATACCGGCTTTACCTTGTATCAGCGCCAGCATCAGCTAACCCGGCGCTATGATGAGCAGGAAGTGTACCTGCTGCAGTATGCGCTGATGCAAGCGGCGAAAACCGGCACCGCCAGGGCACTGAGTAACAGTTTTGCCGATATTACCTTTGCCGGTAAAACCGGGACTTCCAGTGATTATCGCGACAGCTGGTTTGCCGGTTTCGACCAGCGTTTAGTGAGTACTGCCTGGCTGGGGCGTGATGATAATAAAGCCATAGGCTTAACCGGCGCGAGTGGTGCCCTTGGCGTATTTAGCGGTTTTCATCACAATTACGGCGCTGAATCATTGATCCGTGCCATGCCTGAACAGGTTTCTTTACAGGCGTTCTCGCGTAAAACCGGTTACCCGCTACCACAAAATTGTATTAACGTATTGTTATTGCCAGCGATTTCAGTTGAAATGCCGGTAATGTCCGAATGTACCGACGACTAGCCGCAATTAGCAGACTTTATGAACATAAAACCTGACAAGCCATTACAGGTTGGCGATTGGCAATATTTACCCGAGCAGGACAAACTGGTGCAGTTTGATGCAGCGGGTAAAATTGCTGTCACCGCTGAGCTGGATAACCTGTCACAGAAAGTTGCCAACTACTTTATTGCCAATGCCGGCAAGCTAATCACTAAAGACGAGTTACTACAAGACGTCTGGGGTATACGAGATGTATCGGATGGCCGTGTAACCCGCGTTATCCGGGTGCTACGCGTTGCCTTAGGTGATGATACCCGTGAACCAACCTACATTGAAACCATCCCAAAACGCGGCTACCGTTTTATCGCCCCGGTAACCGAGATAGTACAAGCCGAAGAGGGTGAACAGTCAGAACCTGCAGGTCAGGTTGCTGCAAGAGCGACCCGCCAGCGTCAGTGGCCCATGGCAGCTGCGTTGACTTTACTACTCGCAGTTTTTATTGGAGCCTCGGCGTGGTGGTTATCTCCAGATGAGTCGATTACTGCGGAGAATATGCCTATTCCAATGCTGCGTTACAAACCACTTACATCCCTGGACGGGCTCGAATTCTATCACGGCGTATCACCTGACGAACGTTACTTAGTATACAGTTATGCCAAACCTGGAAATGAATCTGTTGCTGTGCTGATGCTGGAGGATTTATCGAAAAATAAACGAGTACAGTTAACAACAGAAGATTTTAGTAGTTTCGGTGCTACTTTCAGCCCAGATGGGAAGTTCATCGCTTATCAAAAATTAAAAGCCAGCGAGACTTGTGAAATAAGAAAAATCCATTTCGACAGCAACGACTTATCAATATTTTCTGAAACTTTTCTCGCTAGTTGCGGCGTGAGTTCTGTTTCTTCAAGGCTAGATTGGTCGCCTGATGGTCGATCTATTGTTTACGCCGAAATTCGTGACGGTGAAAAACAGATGACGTTAAGTTTGTTGTCCACTGCCACTGGAACAACCGAAAAACTCACTGTACCTCCTGCTAGCAGTTTTGGTGACTACAGTGCTCGGTTCTCAAACAAGGGCGATAAACTAGTTTTTCTTCGAGAAGCGGCTGGTAATGCTCAAATATGGACGCTAGATCTTGAGTCGAGGGCGAGCAAGCTATTAATGAAAATGTCAGATACATCCCCAGGAAACGTAGATTGGGATTTGTCAGACAAGTTTGTGTTGTATCCGTCAACCTCCAATAGTCTAAGTAAAGTAGACCTTGACGGTAGCTCTACTATCGTTGCTTATACGGACGAAAATACAAATGAACTTCTACTCACCAAATCTGGAAAAGTAATTGCAGCTGTAGGCAATTATTCGCGAATAAACCTACGTAAAGTAGCAAACAAACTAGAGAATCCAGTCCCACACGATGAACCAGTCTTCAATTCCAACCGAAACGAGACTTTAATTGAGGTAAATCCTCAGCCAAACGGACCTTTTGCCGTAGTATCCAGGCGCTCTGGGTTACCGCAAATATGGCTGATATACCACGACGGCTCGCAGCGTCAACTATCGGACTTTAAAGACCGAGAACGGATCAGAGGGCTCATGTTTTCTCCGGATGGCAAACGACTTTTGGTCCACCTTAATCAAAATATTCGTATCTACAACGAAGACGGTAGTTATTCGGAGGTATTGGGCGTCAACGGTAGTGTCTTGGGTACTCCATCTTGGAGCAAAGATGGACTAGCAATCTATTTCGCTGAGGTTACCCAAGGAGCTTGGCAAATTGTGAAAGCTAGCGCTGACAATCATGAAAAAAGGGAGTTGGTCGCCGCAGAAAGAGAGTTTTACTTTGAATCTTATGGTGGTGACTTTGTATTTTGGCGCGATAGTAACAGTAAAAAACTTTTTATACAGGAGGAAGGGCAGAATCCTCGCGAGGTCGATTTTGAGCTACCGGTCAATCAAGTCGTAACCCGTTTTCAATTAACAGCGGATGGTATTTACTTCGTTCGGCTGATAGGTGATCTAACCTATGGCCTCTTTTACTATGACGTTAAAACAAGGCAAATTAAGCCAGTAATTGAAGAATTATCTGTCGGACGATTTAGTGTCACACCTGATGAAAAATTCATTTTTATACTGCAAAACGAATTGGCTGATATCGATATCGGTATTTTGCCAACGCCAATAAATTTTTATAATTAATTTATATAAAAATCATAGAGCTTAATTTCGGCGTTTCTCTAATGTCAATAACGATTACACAACTGACAAGGGAAAATGCATTATGAAGACTTCTACTTTAACGATGATGATACTGGCAGCAACTGTGGCTAATACTGGAGTTGAGCAACCGAAAGAGCTTTCTAGCGGATATGAGCATAAAGATTTATACGCATGTATAGTATGGCCATTATGTGATATGGATAACGAAAATCATCTGTTGCAGCCTAAAGACAAGAAAACCGAAACTCAGGACACTAAAGACGAAAAACTAGCCTGATACATTGTCTTACAAATAGAAACGCTAAACATTTCCAAGGCTTAAGGTATAATCCGCCCAGATAACACGTTATCGGGCGGACCTTAATGTCACATCTGGACCCTGTGGTACAAATTGGTGACTGGTATTATCAGGTGATCTACGGTCAGCTATGGCCTGCTGCTGTACCCGTAAAGCCCGAACACATGGTGCGCTTGGAGCCACGACTACACAGCCTGCTCAATTTCTTTTTGCAACACCCCAACACCCTATTAGCCAAAGATACCTTGATTGAAAAAGTCTGGCCGGCTGATGAAGGTACCGATGCCGCCGTAATGCGTGCTGTCGGCGCGCTGAGAAAAGTGCTGGGTGATGATGTGCGAGCGCCGGTCTACATTGCCACGGTATCGAAAAAAGGCTACTGCTGGCTGGCCGATATTAACCCAGTTGCACCGGGCACCCTGTTGCCCCATGTTGATATGCCTGACACAGCGCAGCCGGACCTTAGCAAGCCTGTTGTATTATCACCGCGCTGGCCCTGGCGTTTTATCAGTCTGACGGCTGCAGCGATATTGCTTGGCTGTGCCAGCGTCGCTTATGTGTTGGCGAGTCTCACTGCAGCGCCGCTGCTGAAGTTGCCGGATACGATTACACCGATTAGCGCGTTAAGCGGGCAGGAATACTGGCCAGTGCTAAATGACGCGCAAAGCCAGGTGGTGTATCAACACCGGCCGCTGGATGCTAACAGCCTGAACTGGAACCTGCAAAATCTGACTGATTTACGGGTAAGCCCATTACCGCAGCAGTTTAATGCCCTGTCACAACCACACTGGTTGGATGCAGAGCAGGTGCTGTTTCGTGGCGTAAAACCTGGCGAGTCATGTCAATTTTACCGCCAGCGGCTGTTGCCGCAGCCGGCAGCGCCAGTCGCTTTGTGGTCTTGTACTGCTGTATTGCCGCAAGCGTTGGTGCGCTGGCAGCAGCAGTGGCTTTGGTTAGACAATACTGCTGACGATACTACGCAGGCGCTGTGGAGTGTTGAAACCCAGCGACCACCACAGCTGCTGCGAAGCCTAACCAGCCTGTATTGGCCAGTGCAGCATATGCTGATACAGGATGACATGCTGTACTTGCTGGTGCAGCAAACGCATAACAGCAGCAGCTTGTTTAGGTTGCAACTCCCTGATGGTGAGCCTGAACTTGTCCGACAGTTTCCTTATCTGATAGAGCAGTTTTCCTGGTGGGATCAGCAGAGGTTGTTATTGTCACCCGCACAGCACGAGCTGCAACTGTACGATATTAAACGTGACACTAGTCAAAGCCTTGGTCCGTTAACGCGTGAGTTGACTCAGGCTCAGCGCTACGACAACCGTATCCTGGCTACGCAATATTTAGATTACACAACCGATATTTACCGGCTTGAGCCGTTTGAAAGCACAGTCACTGTCAGGCCCTGGCAAGTGTCAAACCGCAGCGAGCGCTTGGTGGCGCATAGCGACGCTGGCACAGCCTTTGTGTCAGACAGGGCGGGTATAAGCCAAATATGGCTGGCACAGGGCCGTGACAGCATTCAGCTTAGCCGCTTAACCGAGCAGCAGCAGATCCAACAACTGCTGTGGCACCAGGGCGAATTGCTGGTGTTGATAAACAGCCGGCTGTATCACATAACAAACAATAGCGAGTTAAACCTGCACGCCCAGCAAGCTGCCGCTCCCGGACGTTATGCCAGTTGTAATGACCAGCTATATTGGACCGAGCGACGTGAAGAGCGCTGGTGGTTAATGACAGCACGACAGCAGCAAGCCAAGCCTTTGCGTGTTGACGTGGTAGATGTGCGCTGCGGCCACGGTGAAAGCTTGCTGTTGCAGCTTAGCGATAACCGCAATCTGCAGCTGCTAGAAGCCGATGGCACCTTAACTGCGCTGCCTGTTGAACTTGACTGGCGTTATGTTAAACCAGAGCACTGGTTTAGTGACCAAAGCGGCATTTACTGGTTAACCGCTCAAGGTATTGAAGTGCAGGCATATCTGTGGCAAGACCAGCACCTAACCGCCTTTAACTTGCCGCTAGAAAAACGCGCCATCGCAATTTATAGCAACGGCGCGGGTTTGGGTTATCTGGTGCGGCCAAGGCCGCACGATACAGACATTGTTTGGCTACACAACCGCCGTTAAAGCTGTTTAAAGCTATGCTCGGCCGCTGCGATAGTTTGGGCTAAGTCTTCGGCTGAATGCGCCAGAGATAAAAAGCCGGCTTCATAGGCAGAAGGTGCCAAATAGATACCTTGCTGCAGCATCAGGTGGAAAAAGCGCTTAAAGGCGTCAATATTACACTGTGTGGCTTGGGCAAAGTTATTCACCTGTGGCTCGCCGGTGAAGAAGAAACCAAACATACCGCCAACCTGGTTCGTGGCTAACGGCACACCGTGTTTGGCTGCAGCCTCACGTAAGCCGTTAACCAGTTGCGTCGTCTTAGCTGTAAGGGCGTCATAAACCCCCGGTTTGCTGATTTCAGTAAGCGCCGCTAAACCTGCCGCCATCGCAATAGGGTTGCCTGACAGCGTACCCGCCTGGTACACCGGGCCTAATGGCGCAATAAACGACATAATCTCACGTTTGCCGCCAAAGGCACCTACTGGCATACCACCACCGATAATTTTGCCTAAGGTGGTTAAATCCGGTGTCACGTTATAAACGGCTTGGGCACCGCCTAATGCCACCCGAAAACCTGTCATCACTTCATCAAAGATCAGCACAGCACCGTAGTCGTCGCAAAGTTTACGCAGGCCTGGTAAAAAGCCCTCGACCGGCGGAATACAGTTCATGTTGCCGGCGACCGGCTCTACGATAATACAGGCAATGTCATGGCCGTGTTCGGCAAACATCTGCTCAAGCTGCGCCAGGTTATTAAATTCGCTGGTCAGGGTGTATTTGGCAAAGTCGGCCGGTACGCCTGGTGAGTTCGGTACGCCCAGCGTCAAGGCGCCCGAACCGGCTTTTACCAGTAAAGAGTCAGCATGGCCGTGATAACAGCCTTCAAATTTTACAATCATATTACGGCCGGTATAGCCACGTGCTAAGCGGATTGCACTCATAGTGGCCTCAGTACCTGAGCTCACCATTCGCACCATTTCCATACTGGGCACCAGCTTACTCACCAGTTCAGCCATGGTAATTTCGGCCGGGCAGGGGGCACCAAAGCTCAGGCCTTTGCCTGCCGCTTCAATCACCGCATTACGAATGGCCGGGTGGTTATGCCCCAGTAACATAGGGCCCCAGGAGCCAATGTAATCGATATAACGTTTGCCATCGACATCATATAAGTAAGCGCCATCGGCGCGGTCAATAAATACCGGTGTGCCGCCCACGCTTTTAAAGGCACGTACTGGCGAGTTTACGCCACCGGGAATGGTGTGCTGGGCACGTTGAAATAATTCTGCAGATAAAGACATAAGGTAATTCCGCTTAAAAAGTTAACACAAACAGCCGGCTTAGCCGCTGTGCTTGTTGCTATACCAGGGCACAGCGCATTCATAATGACTAACGATATTTTCCACCCCCAACGTAAGCGCAAACAGCGCCATCCGTACCAAAATGCCGTTGTCGGCCTGGCGAAAAATGGCCAGGTTAGGGTTCAGGTTTAAATCGTTATCCAGCTCGTTGGCTTCCTGGCGTGAATCACGCGGCAGCGGGTGCATAATCACAGTATTGGATTTGCAGTAGCGGGTATAAATTTCCTGATTTAAGCGGAATTTGCCGCGGTACAAATTCGCTTCAGCTTTAGACGGGAAACGCTCTTCCTGGATGCGGGTCTGATAGACGATATCGGCATTAAGGTTGCCTTCCAGCACATCAGTTATATCGACCTTATGGCCAGCGTTCTCGATAGCGCTGACAATCTCATCCGGCATCGCCAACTCTTTGGGCGAAATGAGGGTAAAACGCACATTTTTATACAGCTTTAATAGCTTAGACAGTGAGTGCACGGTGCGGCCAAATTTAAGGTCGCCCACCATAGCGATGTGCATGCCGTCGATGCTCTGGCCACTGGCGGCCAGTTCGCGCTCTATGGTGAATAAATCCAGCAGGGCCTGGGTCGGGTGCTCGTTAGCACCGTCGCCGCCGTTTAATACCGGTACCCGGCTGCCTTCGGCAAACTCGGCTACTGAGCCAGCCTGTGGGTGGCGCATGGCAATCACATCACTGTAGCTACTGATCACGCGGGCAGTATCGAACAGCGACTCACCCTTTGACAGCGCAGAGGATTCCATACCGGTGGTTTCGCGCACTTCACCGCCAAGCAAGTTAAAGGCACAACCAAAGCTGACCCGGGTGCGGGTACTGGGTTCAAAAAACAAATTGCCAAGAATCGCGCCTTCGAGCACCTTGGTGCGTTTTTGCCGGCTGGCATAAGGCTGCATATTGCGGGCTATATGAAAAACCTGTTGGATGGCATCGCGGTCAAACTGGCTTACTGAGAGGATGTGTTCGCCTTTAAAGCTCATAATCTGTGCTCTTTACGCTGAGAGTTAAGCCGCGCCAGAGACCCCGGCGCCGGCAGTAGACGGCCGTTATTATACGGCAAAGTCGCCGTTAAAAGCGAATCGGCTGCTAAATAGGTTTCAGGTAAGCCAGCAGTATCACCGCCAGTAAAACCAGTACTGGCAACTCATTAAAAATACGGTAAAAACGTGGGCTGCGCTTATTGCGGTTGTGCTTAAAATCGGCCAGCAGCTTAAAGCAGTAGGCGTGATAGCCATACAACAAGCCCACCAGTACGAGTTTGTAATGCAGCCAGCTACTGGCGGCAAACCAGGCGCGACCGTAGCTGTAGATCAGCAACAAGCCAAACACCAGGGTAAGCAGGGCAAACGGCGTGACAAAGTAGAGCAAGCGCCGCTCCATCACTTTGAATTCAGCGTCACAATCGGTGCTTTGAGTGGCTGCATGATAGACAAACAGCCTTGGCAGATAAAACATACCGGCAAACCAGGCCACCATAAAAAACACATGCAAAGCTTTGTATACCAGGATGCTTGTCATAATAAATTGTTCTGTTTCACTAATAAGCTGCGTACCTGGTCCCAGCGGATAATACCAATCAGCTGGTCAGGCTCTTGTTCACGGTAGATGTAGACGGCGCCTTCGCGTTTATCTTCCAAAATGGCAAACACTTCCGCCATCGTGGCCTGATGGTTTAGGCCTTGAATCGGCTGATAATGCACGGCGCTGGCGCCGGTCATCGATAACTGTACATCGTAGCTCGCCAGCACAAATTCAACACTGTCGGCATGCGTACGGCGGATAATCAGTTGCTGTGGAGGCTCCAACTGATCCAGCGTTTGAGTAATCTGTGGCTCGTCCGGGTTATCCAGCAGCTGGTATTGGTTATCGAGCACGGCCAATACCCCCACTTTTTGCAACACGTCATCGGCCGGTGACAGCTTGTAAGGCATTTGCAGAAAATCAAGCTGAAGTAAAAACAACGACTTATTATTGAAAAACTGCACGCCAGTAATATAGGCAGTCGTTATTACCAGCATCGCCGGCACAATAATACTGGGGTTATGCGCCAGCTCCATCACCGCGACCAGTGCAGCTAATGGCGCATGCATAGTGGCGGCCATTAAACCGGCCATACCCAATACGGCATAGGTACCGGCAACACTGTTATCGCCAATAATGGCAGAGGGAATGATCGCTAAAATAGTGCCAAGCACTATGCCAATACCAAACACCGGGCCGATAACCCCGCCTGGCACGCCAAGACCCAGTGCAAACAGCGTTAATAGCATTTTGCCGATAAAAATGGTCAGCAGCAGGGCAATATCGTTAGGTGCATTCACGGCATAATGAATGGCACCGGCTTCAGCCCCCATGGCATGAGGGATGACATAACCCACCGCCGCCGTTACCGCACCGGCTAAGGCTAAACGCAGCAGCAAAGGCCAGTTACGAAACAGCTTAATCAGCCGCATCATATTGTTATTAAACACAAAAGCGATAGCGCCAAACACAATACCGCACAGCACCAAATAAGGCAGATGCCAGCCACTGATAGAGACGATATTCAGCAGGGCTAATTCTTTACCACTGCCAAAAACGGTTTGCGTTACCAGCGCGCCCACGACAGAAGACAGCATAATTGGAATAAACACATGCACGCGGTATTCACGCAGCACCACTTCCATCACAAAAATCACCGCCGCTAACGGGGTATTGAACGAGGCGGAGATACCGGCGGCAATGCCACAGCCGGCCAGAATACGGATACTGTTATAGGGCAACTGTAAATACTTGCCCAACGTACTGGCACCGTAGGCGCCTAGGTGTACAGAAGGGCCCTCGCGGCCAACGGAGAAACCGCTGCTAAGCGCCAAAATACCACCAAAAAACTGATTTAACGTATTGCGCGTCGGCATCATGCCGTATTTAAGTTTCATACGGTGAATAACAAATGGAATGCCAAGCCGGTAATGCTTATACCCGGTTATCCAGGCAATCAGACCAATTAATACGGCGCCAGCTAAGGGCAGCAACCAGCGGATGTCGCTTTCCACGCTGGAGAAGTCATCGGTCTTATCAAGGAAGAAGCTTTGCAGGCCAATAATGGCAAGGCGAAACAGTATTATCAGAATCGCAGCCGCTAAGCCGCCCAACATGCCTAATACGCACAATTGCAAAGACGTTTGCGGGAACGCCAAACGACGTTGTAACGACACAAGCCTGATCTGCCAGCGTTGCATAGTCATAATACCTGTAAAAGTTAGCTCAAAGTTTAACATAAGTAGCTGAACTTTCAGCTTATAAATTAACGTTAGCGCTAACCTGTCGCCTAACCCGGCTAATACTTGAATAAATTACTCAGGTATTAGATAATTTGCCGCCCAGCGAAACCCTTGGAGTTGTTATGTCAGAGCCAGTTGTACCCATTGAATTTACTGAAGCCGCGGCCCGTAAAGTGGCGCTGTTGGTCAGTGAGGAAGAAAATCCGGATCTGAAACTCAGGGTATATATCACCGGCGGTGGTTGTTCTGGTTTTCAGTACGGCTTCACCTTTGATGAAAAGGTGAACGAGGGTGACTTTGTTGTCGAGAAGCAAGGCGTTGCTATGGTAGTCGACCCTATGAGTTTGCAATACCTGATGGGTGGCGTAGTTGATTACACCGAAGGTTTACAAGGCAGCCGCTTTATCGTACAAAACCCTAACGCTACGACGACCTGCGGCTGTGGCTCATCATTCTCTGTTTAAAATTATTGCTTAATGTAAATTAAACAATACATTAACACTGCTCTGTCTGCTGCACAGCTTAGCGCTGTGTCAGCAACAGGATCAGCCATAAACTGGCTGCAATCACCAGATTAAACCCAATAATATACGCAAAGCCTTTCTTACCCTGCGTTATGCTCCAGCCTTGTTGTCTAAGGTACCAGTACCAGGCTAAGCACATTAAAAGTGGCAGCAAAAATAACAATTTGACCATGTGAGCTCCCAATTTATCGCCGGTTATGCAGGCCAGCATAGCGGTATTTTTAGCATAGAAACAACAACTAAACGCTAATGTAAAGTAGCTGTACAGTTTTTAACGCTTGTAGCTGTACGCTTGTCGCGTCCTGTGGTTTAATTAACCGATTTTTATTGCTTATTGCGCTGGCAATAAGGTTTGGATTTTATTTTGCAGGAAGTATTTTTGACATAATAAAAGCGTAACACGCTGGGAGAAGAAAAAACATGAAAGGTACCAAAAGCGTTACTTCTGATGAGAACAAGCGGTTGTGTGTTTGGCTGAAGCGTCAGCGTCAGGAAAAAGGTCACACTATGCGCAGCTTATCGGAGATTTTAGGGACGCCGCATTCCTTTATAGGCAAAGTAGAAAATCAGGAACGCCGGCTGGATGTGGTTGAGTACGTCCGCTACTGCCAGGCGCTGGGTGTTGACCCCACGGAAGGGCTGAAACAGGTATTATCTGCCTGACATTAATGCAGACGCCGCTATCCAGCGGCGTTTTGTTTTGTTAAGCGTTGTTTTTCAATCAGCACAATTAATAGTAGAGCAGGAATGCCCATGGCTGCTGTCATGGTAAAAAACGGGCTGTAGCCCATTTGTTCAACCCAACTGCCAGAAAAGCCGCCGACAAACTTCGGTAACAGCAACATTAATGAGCTGAACATCGCGTACTGGGTAGCGGTAAAGGCTAGGTTAACCAGTGACGATAAATAGGCAATAAAGGCACTGGTGGCAATGCCGGCACTGAGGTTGTCTGCCGAGATAATTAAGGTTAACCAGGCCAGGTCATAACCAATTTGGCTAAGCATCGCGAACAACAAATTGGTGGCTGCACTTAATATGGCGCCTAAAAACAATATCTTTGCTGTACCAAACTGGTTTATCAGCACGCCGCCCAGCGCTGCACCTGCCAGCGTCATGATGACACCATAGACTTTTGAGATGCTGGCCACTTCCTCTTTGCTGTAGCCCATATCGACGTAAAAGGCATTGGCCATCACGCCCATCACGATATCTGTTAACCGGTAGCAGGCAATCAGCGCCAGGATCAGTAGTGCCTGCCATTTATAGCGTTGGAAAAAGTCTATAAAAGGTGCGACCACGGCTTGGCGCAACCAGCCGAGCAAGCGCTGCCATGCTGAGCCCTGCTTGCTAATGTGCTGCTGCAGCTGTGTCACCGGCTCCTGACACACTAAGGTGGTGATAATACCCGGCACCATGCATAGTGCCATGACGAGATAAGCGTGCTGCCAGCCAGTCAGATCATAGCCCTCGGTGGCAGAAAACAGCGCTGCCAGCCACAAGGTGCCAGCCGATGCCAGGATCATTGCCAGCCGGTAGCCGGTTAAATAGGCGGCTGCCAGCGCGGCTTGCAGTTTTTCGGGTGCGCTTTCTATACGAAAAGCATCAACGTTAATATCCTGAGTCGCTGAAGCAAAGGCTAGCAGCACAGCAAAGGCTGCCATCAAGGCCAGGTTTTGTTGCGGATCAGTCATCGCCATACACATCACTGCCAGTAATACCGCCAGTTGTGAACTGAATAGCCAACTGCGCCGGCGTCCAAATTTGGCGTGCAACAGCGGAATTTTTAACTGGTCACACAGGGGGGACCACAACCACTTTACTGCGTAGGCCAGTGCTACCCAACTAAAATAGCCAATATCAGCACGGGAAACGCCAGCCTCGCGCAGCCAAAACGATAATACACCAAACACCAACATCAGCGGCAGGCCGCTGGAGAAACCCAATATGAAGATAGCCAGCACTCTGCGCTGGAAGTAAATCGTCAGGCTGCTAAGCCAGGAGAGGGCGTGTGACAAAATCGTATCTTATAAAGAATAATAATAACCGTAGCTTACCTGGCGTTGGCGCGCAGTCAACCGATTATGGCCGGATACCAACGCAGTCGGGTGGTGCAATACCCAAACCTTTAAGATAACAAATGCAGTCCTGAATGCTGCGTCTTAGCTTTTTGTCTTGCCGTAGCCGTTGCTCAGGCCAATATTCCAACTGGTGAATTAGATGCCAGAACACCTGCTCGCGCCGGCTACAAGGTTGCTGTGTGGTAATATGAAGCTGCGCCCATTCTTCCAGGGTGTCCCAGACAAACAGATGCAGTTCGCTGTGAGGTAAACGCCCGCGCAGATAACGCGAGATATAAAAAACCAGCTGCTGCGATTTATGCTCAATAAACATCTCTGACATAGTATGGCTTAACAGCACCCTATGGTTTGTTGTTAAGCCAAGTATAGCCGGTTTTATTGCTCTGGCAGGACGATAGCGGTTTTTAACAGCACCTTTTCTACAGGTACATTAGGCCAGCCTAATTCGACAGAAGTATCTGTTTGAATTGCCCTGATTTTTTCAATCACCTCTGTGCCTTCGGTGACGTAGCCAAATACCGCATATCCCCAGGTCCGGCCCGGATCTAAATGCGGATTATCTTTTAAATTAAAGTAGAACTGGCTGGTCGCGCTGTGCGGATCATTCAACCTGGCCATGGCAACTGTGTACAGCTGATTTTTCAGGCCATTACCTGACTCGTTAAAGATAGGCTTTAGCTCTTCTATTGGCTTGTAGTTGGCATCATAGCCTCCGCCCTGCAACACAAACTCCGGTTCCAGCCGGTGAAACAGCGTATTGTCATAGCGCTTATTCTTCACATAGCTTAAGAAATTATTCACGCTAATAGGCGCACGGCTGCGGTCCAGTTCAATAACGATATCGCCCTGCGATGTCATCAGTTTTACTTTGGGAAATAAATTGTTTGGCTGTACAAACTGGTCTGCCTGGCTGCAAAAAGCAGCCAGCGTCAGCAGCAGCGTAATAGCAAAACGCATATTACCCCCTAACTGCTGCGTGCCAGCTGGTATCTTGCAGTAGCTGCGCCAGTACCTGTTCGGTTAATACCCGCAGTTCGCGCTCTACAGCGGCAACATCCATTTTAAACGGAGCAGTAAAGCTGCTGTCACCCGAGTAAGTTTTGCTAAAGGTGCCCTGGTTGCTTTGAATAAACACGGTTAATGCCACCTGATTGGTTACCGCATGTTCCAGGGTGCGTTGCTCAACCAGCGCCTGCAGCTGAGCAATACGCACTGTCATTTGGGTGCTGCTGTTTGGGTTCAGACGTGCGCCTTGCTCCGTCAGCGCTGCGCTCAGCGTTTGCTCCAGCTGGGCGCGTACATCGTTACTGGTTTTAATTTGCTCTACTTTATCTGCGTTACGTAAGCGCAGCGTATAGCCTAACGGGCGCTCGTCCGACACGTTAAAAGCAAAACTGCTTTGTTGCAGCTGGTTAGACTGTGGCCAAAACACCTGAGGCGCCAGGATAAAGCCTGGGGTAGGGCTGCTGCAGCCGGTCAACAGCAATACAGCAATAAGTAAAGCGCGCATGGTTAACTCCTTTTTATCGTTTCTAGAATAACAAATTTCGGATCAGCAGCCAGTTGGCGACAATTACCAAACAAACGTTTCAGGCTGTCCTGATAGGCCAGATGCCGGTTAGCGACAATACGCAAGCGACCACCGGGCTTTAATACCCGCTTGGCGTCTATAAACATCTGGCTGGCAACGTGGCTGGTAATGGCCTGCTGCTGATGAAACGGCGGGTTACACAATACCCAGTCACAACTGTTGTCTGAGTGGCGGGTTAAACAATCATCCACCACAAAATGGCATTGGCTCAGCTGCTGTGGCAGGTTGTGCCCTATGCTCAATTTGGCCGACTCAACGGCCATATAAGACTCATCATAGCACCACAGCGACACGGCTTTTGTCTGGTTTAGCAGGGCAAGAGACAACACACCGTTACCACAGCCAAGATCTATTACGGTTTGGCCAGCCTGCAACGTCGGTAAATGCTGTAGGAAAAAGCGGGCACCCTGATCCAGCTTTTCCCGGCTAAACACATTGGCATGGTTAACTAGCGTAAACTGGCTCTGCTCCAGCGGCCATTGCAGCGGGAAGCTTTCCAGCTGGCGAGTTAATGCTGGGTCGAACTGACACTGAATTAAGCGACACTTTTTTACCGTCAGTGATGCTGACGCCGGCCCCAGCGTGTGATTAAAACGAGCTAGCACGTTACGGTTGATATCTTTGGCCTTGGCGCTGGCCAGGATAAGTGTTTGGGGGCTTACCACCTGTGCCAGTTGCTGCAAAACATACTGCAGGTAACTGTGGTTGTTTGGCAGTTTCAACAGCACGATATCGGGCTTGTCCGGATACGCCGCCAGGCTGGATTGCTGCTTAAAATGGCTGTTACCCAGCTGATTTTGTGCCCTGTTATGCTGGCTTGCCAGTTCGGCCAGCCAGGAATCGTTTACCTGCACCTGTGGATAATCTGACAGCGCGCAAGACAGCGCGCCAAAACTGTCGTTTATGATCAGTAACACGGGTTTGCGCTGGTGACAGTTACTAAACTGTGCCGCCGCCTCAAGCGTATGTGCTATTAACAGCTCGTCGGCGGCATCCCAGGCTTGTAAACTGCCGTTTGGCTGATTTAGCGGCCAGCGTTGTAATTGCCAGGTGCCGCTGGCACAGGTAAAAGTTGTATTCATCAGAACAAGGCCAAAGCAAGAAGATGTGCATTTTGACACGCCAGACCGATAGGGACAACCGACAAAGCCCAGCGCAGCAATTTAACCTGCCGGATGCGCGTATTCGTTTCTGGCCAAACTGGCTAGACGTGACTGAGGCGCAGCAGTTGCTTGACCAGCTACAACAGCAACTGGATTGGCAGCAAGACAGTATTATGATGTTTGGTAAACCGGTACTGATCCCCAGACGGCAGGTCTGGATGGGCGATGCGCACTGTGCCTACACCTACTCGGGTACCCGCTTTGAGCCGCAGCCATGGCAGCCAGAGCTGAAACAACTGGCGGCGCAGCTCAGTATGTTTTTGCAACAACCGTTTAATTGTGTGCTGCTGAATTTATACGCAGACGGGCAGCAGCATATGGGCTGGCATGCTGACAATGAACCTGAACTGGGGCATGATCCTGTTATTGCTTCGCTAAGCCTGGGCGCTAGCCGCCGCTTCGACCTTAAACATCGCCGGCAAGACTGGCAGCTGCAGTTGGCGTTGGCTGGTGGCAGCTTGCTGGTGATGGACGGCGGTTGTCAGCAACATTGGCTGCACCGCTTACCGAAACAAACTAAGGTACAGGATGCCCGGCTGAATCTGACCTTTCGTTATATTGCAGCGCCGTCTTAGACAAATTTATTTTTTACAGCAGTGCCAGCTCCTTAGCGTTGTTTATTTTGCTTGACAGCAAAACGGGCTGGCAACTTTAACCGGCCCATCTAGAGTTAAAAACAGGGATAAAAAAAGGATTAGGACTATGTTGATTCATACCGCTATTGAACAGAAGTTACTTAGTGCATTTGATCCTGTGTTCCTGGAGGTGGTAAACGAGAGCCACCTGCACAATGTAGCACCGGGCTCAGAGTCTCACTTTAAAGTGGTGATCGTTACCAAGCAATTTGACGGTATGCGCCTGTTGCAGCGTCATCGCGCCGTCAACGCTGTAGTGGCCTCAGAGCTAGCAGAGAAAATTCACGCACTAGCTCTGCACACCTACACGCCATCAGAATGGTACGAGTACTACGCCGAAAAACCGCCGGTATCGCCGCGCTGCTACGGTGGCAGCAAATTAGATAAAGCAGAAAAAGCGTCGGTATGACGCTTTTTTTTCGCACTAACGTCGCAAAATAACTGCGTATTCTCCGATAAAACCGCTGATCAGACCTGTTTTCTGCGGTAAAGTTTTACACTATCGCCAATTTTGTTCAGACAACAGCAGGAGCTGTCATGGTTATCCAACCGAAAATTCGTGGTTTTATTTGTACTAACGCCCATCCTGTCGGCTGTGCCGAACATGTAAAAGAACAAATTGAATACGTAAAACAGTTAGGTCCGGTAGCAAATGGGCCAAAAAACGTGTTAGTGATTGGTGCCTCTACCGGTTATGGTCTGGCTTCGCGTATTACCGCAGCTTTTGGCTCAGGCGCGAAAACTTTAGGTATCTTCTTTGAAAAAGAGCCTAGCGATAACAAAACCGCCTCAGCCGGTTGGTACAATACGGCAGCCTTCGAGCAGGCAGCAGATGCCGCGGGTCTGTGGAATAAGCACATCAATGGTGATGCGTTCACAGACGAGCTAAAAGCTCAGGCCATCGATATTATCCGTAGCGAAATGGGTAAAATTGACCTAGTGGTTTACAGCCTGGCAGCGCCACGGCGTAAAGATCCTGTTACCGGTGAGGTTTTCAGCTCGGTGCTAAAACCGATTGGTCAGGCCTACACGGCACGTACCTTAAACACCAGCAAACGCGAAATTGAAGAAGTATCAGTAGAGCCCGCCAACGATGAAGAAATTTACCACACGGTAAAAGTTATGGGCGGTGAAGACTGGGAACGCTGGCTGGATCAGTTAAACGCCGCCGGTGTACTGGCGGATAATTGCCAGACCGTCGCCTATACCTATATCGGCAAAGAGTTAACCTGGCCTATATACGGTAAAGCCACTATCGGTCGGGCAAAAGAAGATTTAGACCGCGCGGCTGCAGCGATCACCGCTAAATTAGTTGATAAAAAAGGCAAAGCCTATGTCGCATCGCTCAAGGCGCTGGTTACTCAGGCCAGTTCGGCCATTCCTATTATGCCGCTTTACATATCGCTACTGTATCGTGTGATGAAAGAAGAGGGCAGTCATGAGGGCTGTATCGAGCAGATCAACGGCTTGTTCCGTCAGGGGCTGTATAGCGCCAATCCGGTGATGGATGAGGCTGGCCGTTTACGCCAGGATGGTAAAGAGTTAAGCGAGCATATTCAGCAGGCGGTAAAAGATTTGTGGGGTCAGGTGACAACCGACACTATTGACAGCCTGACCGATTACAAAGGCTATCATAATGAATTTTTAAGATTATTTGGCTTTGGCTACAGCCATGTTGATTATGATGCCGATGTGTCACCTATGGTGCCACTGCGTCATATCGCCGGATAAAAATTTAAGCCGCCAACAGGCGGCTTTTGTTTAGCTGAAAATGGACTAAAGTTGACTACACTTTGTGCTAAAAGTTCGTTACAGTCGCGCCGTTTTTTATTCACGCCCGGTGGAGGTTATCACGGGGTAGATTGTTGGAAAATTTAGCTAACAGCATAGATAGCTAGCGGGTTTAATGCTAGAATCCGCGACTTTAATACGTGTATCTGGTGTAAAAATAACCAGCTGTGATGGCTGATAAAATAATACCGGATGCGCTGCGCACTAAGCAGCTGAAAAACTAGGCCCTGTTTCTTCCCAAAATAGTAGTGCAAGTACGTATGATAAAACTCAAAAAAGGCTTGGACATTCCCCTCGCGGGCAGTCCTAAACAAGAGATCAGTGCGGGCAATGCCATTACAACTGTCGCCGTTTTAGGCGAAGAGTTTCATGGTATGCGGCCGACAATGGCGGTTGAAGTTGGTGATACGGTAAAAAAAGGTCAGGTACTTTTCGAAGATAAGAAAAATCCGGGCGTTAAATTTACCGCGCCACTGGCTGGAACTGTGACTGAAATTAACCGCGGTGCTAAGCGTGTGCTGCAGTCAGTGGTGATTAAAGCGGCCGGCACGGATGCAGTGCAGTTTGCTAAATACTCTGCTGATCAGTTAGCCGGTTTAAGCCGCGAACAGCGGGTACAAAACCTCGTCGACTCTGGTCTGTGGGTCGCACTGCGTACCCGTCCATTCAGCCAGACGCCAGCCATTGACAGCACACCACGTGCCATTTTCGTTAACGCCATGGACACTAACCCGCTAGCGGCTGACCCGGCAGTGGTGATTGCGGCTGACAGCGAAGCCTTTACCCAGGGCTTAACAGTATTAGCTGGCTTAACAGACGGTAAGTTATACCTGAGCAAAAAAGCCGGCGTTGCCATTCCGACTGTAGCGCAGGCGCAAGTTGCTGAGTTTGATGGCCCTCACCCAGCAGGTCTGGTAGGTACGCATATCCATATGCTTGAGCCTGTCAGTGCGAAAAAAGTGGTGTGGCACATTGGTTACCAGGACGTTATTGCCATTGGTAAATTGTTTACTACAGGCGAACTTCACAGCGAGCGCGTTATCGCTTTAGCCGGCCCGGCAGTGAAAAACCCTCGTCTGGTGAAAACAGTGCTGGGCGCCTCTACGCAGGAGCTCACCGCAGGTGAACTGCAAGATGGCACCAACCGTATTATTTCAGGCTCTGTACTGGCTGGTGCTACGGCGCATGGTGTACACGGTTATGTTGGCCGTTACCACAATCAGGTGTCGGTACTGGCAGAAGGTACAGAGAAAGAGTTTATGGGCTGGATTGCACCAGGTGCCAAGAAGTTCTCGGTAACCCGCGCTTACTTGTCACATTTAAGCCCTAAACGCTTATTTAACATGACCACAACCACTAACGGCTCTGCCCGTGCCATGGTACCCATTGGTAACTATGAGCGCGTAATGCCACTGGATATCCTGCCAACCTTATTACTGCGTGACATGGTATCCGGAGACACTGACAGTGCGGTTTCGCTGG
This sequence comes from Rheinheimera fenheensis, assembly GCF_039871805.1. Classification (NCBI taxonomy): domain Bacteria; kingdom Pseudomonadati; phylum Pseudomonadota; class Gammaproteobacteria; order Chromatiales; family Chromatiaceae; genus Rheinheimera; species Rheinheimera fenheensis. The sequence goes on along the minus strand of NZ_JBDPJM010000002.1, from coordinate 49,744 downwards.
GTGTGCTGGAGCTGGATGAAGAAGATCTGGCGCTATGTACCTTTGTCTGTCCGGGTAAGTACGACTATGGCACGATCTTGCGCAACTGCCTGACGACCATTCAGAAGGAAGGCTAATCATGAGTTTAAAGCATTTTTTAGAGCGCATTGAGCCGTCATTCGAGAAAGGCGGCAAATATGAGAAGTGGTATGCGCTATATGAAGCTATTGCCACTGTACTTTATACGCCTGGTCTGGTGACGAAAAACGGTACTCACGTACGCGACAGTATCGATTTAAAGCGTATCATGATCTTCGTGTGGCTGGCGCTATTCCCGGCCCTGTTTTTCGGTATGTACAACATCGGTCATCAAGCGGTTATCGCGCTGCAGGCAGGTTTTGGTACACCAGACACCTGGCAGGTTGCCGTATATCACGCTTTGGGCGGTGAATTAACCGTTGACTCCGGCTGGGGCAGCAAAATGTGGTACGGCGCCGTCTGGTTCCTGCCTATTTATGCGGTGACCTTTATTGTCGGTGGCTTCTGGGAAGTGTTGTTTGCTTCAGTACGCAAGCATGAAGTTAACGAAGGTTTCTTTGTCAGCTCTATTCTGTTTGCCTTAATACTGCCAGCCACTATTCCGTTGTGGCAAGTGGCTTTGGGTATCACCTTCGGCGTGGTTGTGGCGAAGGAAGTGTTCGGCGGTACTGGCCGTAACTTCTTGAACCCAGCGTTAGCTGGCCGCGCTTTCCTGTTCTTCGCTTATCCGGCGCAAATCTCTGGTGATTCAGTATGGACAGTGGCTGACGGTTATTCAGGTGCGACTTGGCTAAGTAAAGCCGCCTCTGGCGATCTGGACTACAGTGCCAACATGGACCTGTGGTGGGATGCGTTCTACGGCTTTATTCCGGGTTCAGTGGGTGAAACCTCGGTGCTTGCGCTGTTAATCGGTGGCTTGGCACTGATTTATTTCCGCATTGCATCATGGCGTATTGTTGCCGGTGTGATGGTGGGTATGGTTCTGACAGCCTATCTGTTCAACGGTATTGGCTCTGAGTCTAATGCTATGTTCGCTATGCCGTGGCACTGGCATCTGGTACTGGGCGGTTTTGCTATCGGTATGTTCTTTATGGCAACCGATCCGGTATCAGCGTCTTTTACCAATCAGGGTAAGTGGGCTTACGGTATTTTAATTGGCTTTATGGTGGTGATGATCCGTGTGGCTAACCCGGCATACCCTGAGGGTATGATGTTAGCAATACTGTTCGCTAACCTGTTTGCGCCATTGTTCGATTTCTTCGTGGCTCAGGCCAATATCAAGCGGAGGCTGGCACGTAATGTCTAGTAATAACGATAGCATCAGCAAAACGCTGATTGTAGTCATCTCTTTATGTTTAGTGTGTGCGGTTATCGTATCCACTGCTGCCGTACAGTTGCGGCCGCAGCAAACGGCTAATAAGCTGCTCGACTCGCAGAAGAACGTGTTAGCGGTAACGGGCCTGTTAAGTGGCGGTAATGTGGCACAGCTATACAGCAAGCACATTGTTGAGCGGTTCGTTGATCTGGATAGCGGTGAATTTGTCGAAAAACCGGCAAATTACGATTACCGCAAGTTTATGAAAGATCCCAAAGAAAGTACCCGTTTAAGCGGAGAAGAGGATTTAGCTTCAATCAAGAGTCGGGCCAACGTAGCGCCAGTGTATCTGGCCTATGCCAACGGCGTTGAATCAGGTGAGCTTACTTCTATCGTACTGCCAATCCATGGTTACGGCTTATGGTCTACCATGCACGCCTTTTTAGCGTTAGGGCCGGATGGTACAACCATCCAGGGGCTGAACTACTATGAGCAGGGCGAAACAGCTGGCTTAGGCGGCGAAGTGCAAAACCCTAACTGGGTGAAGCAGTTTGAAGGTAAAAAGTTGTTAGATGCCTCTGGTGAACCTGCTATTAAAGTGCGTAAACCTGGTAATGCCAGCCCTGATTCAACTTACGAGGTTGATGGTTTATCAGGCGCCACCTTAACGGCTAATGGTGTGCAAAACACTTTTGATTTCTGGGCGGGTTCTAAAGGGTTTGCCCCTTTCCTGGCCAAAGTGCGTGACGGAGCATTAAACAATGGCTAATGCAAAAGAAATTAAAACCGTACTGTTTGGGCCGGTTTTTGCCAACAACCCTATCGCATTGCAGGTACTGGGTATTTGTTCTGCGCTGGCGGTAACCACTAAGATGGATAAAGCGCTGGTAATGTGTATTGCACTTACCCTGGTAACCGCGTTTTCCAACTTCTTTATTTCGTTAATCCGTAATCACATTCCATCCAGTGTGCGGATTATCGTACAAATGACCATTATTGCGTCCTTGGTAATCGTGGTAGACCAGCTGTTAAAAGCCTTCGCCTACGATGTTGCCAAAGAGCTGTCAGTATTCGTTGGTCTGATTATTACCAACTGTATCGTTATGGGCCGCGCTGAAGCCTTTGCTATGAAGAGCAAGCCTGGTATCAGCTTCCTGGACGGTATCGGTAATGGCTTGGGTTATAGCGTGGTACTGATGACAGTAGCCTTTATCCGTGAACTGGGCGGTTCCGGTACGGTGTTTGGCGTAGAAATACTGCCACTGGTAAAAGACGGTGGCTGGTATCAGCCAATGGGCCTGCTATTAATGCCGCCGAGCGCCTTTATTATCATCGCCGCCTTTATCTGGATACTGCGCACCTTCCGTACTGAACAAGTCGAGAAGGCATAAGGAGCTATAGATGGAACATTATTTAAGCTTGTTTGTTCGCGCCGTATTTATTGAAAACCTGGCGCTGTCGTTTTTCCTCGGTATGTGTACTTTCCTGGCCGTGTCCAAGAAAGTAACTACAGCCTTCGGTTTAGGCGTTGCCGTTATCGTGGTATTAGGTATTTCGGTACCGGTGAACAATCTGGTTTACCAAAACTTACTGGCACCGGGTGCACTGGCTTGGGCTGGTTTTCCTGAAGCCGATTTAAGTTTCCTTGGTTTCTTAACCTATATCGGTGTTATTGCAGCCTTGGTACAAATCCTGGAAATGACGCTGGATAAGTTTTTCCCGGCACTGTACAACGCTTTAGGTATCTTCCTGCCGTTAATTACGGTGAACTGCGCCATCTTCGGTGCCGTAGCCTTTATGGTTGAGCGGGATTACAACTTTGGCGAGAGCGTGGTGTTTGGCCTGGGCAGTGGTATTGGCTGGGCACTGGCAATTACCTTGCTGGCAGCTGTACGTGAGAAGTTAAAATATGCAGACATTCCACACGGTTTACGTGGTCTGGGTATTACCTTCTTAATAGTGGGTTTGATGGGCTTTGGCTTTATGTCATTCTCTGGTGTATCACTGTAAGGGGGAAGGGAACACAAGATGGAAAATCTAGATATTATTCTTGGCGTTGCTATGTTCACTCTGGTGGTGCTGGCCCTGGTTATCATTATTTTGGTGGCCAAATCTAAGCTGGTAGCATCAGGCGACATTACGATCAGCATCAATGGCGATCCTAGCAAAGCCATCAAAACCAAAGCCGGCGGCAAACTGTTGGGCGCCTTAGCTGACAACGGTATCTTCTTATCGTCAGCCTGTGGTGGTGGTGGTTCTTGCGGCCAGTGTCGTGTGCATGTGCACTCAGGTGGCGGTGAAATTCTGCCGACTGAATTGGGCCACATTACCAAAGGCGAAGCCCGCGAAGGTTGCCGCCTATCCTGTCAGGTAAACGTAAAATCTGACATGGAAATTGAAGTTGAAGAAGAAATCTTCGGCATCAAAAAGTGGGACTGTACTGTTATCTCTAATGATAACAAAGCGACCTTTATTAAAGAGCTGAAGCTGCAAATTCCTGACGGCGAGTCAGTACCGTTCCGTGCTGGTGGCTACATTCAGATTGAAGCACCGGCGCACCATGTGAAGTACAAGGACTTTGATATCCCTGCGCAATTCCGTGGTGACTGGGAGCGCTTTAACTTCTTTAGCCTTGAGTCTAAAGTAGACGAGGAGACCATCCGCGCTTACTCAATGGCCAACTATCCGGAAGAAGAAGGCATTATTATGCTGAACGTGCGTATTGCTACGCCGCCGCCAAATAACCTGAGCCTGCCTTGCGGTAAAATGTCCTCCTTTATCTGGAGCCTGAAAGAAGGCGATAAAGTAACCATTTCAGGCCCGTTTGGTGAGTTCTTCGCTAAAGATACTGATGCAGAGATGGTATTTATCGGTGGTGGTGCTGGTATGGCGCCCATGCGCTCACACATTTTCGACCAGCTGCGCCGGTTAAAATCAAAGCGTAAAATCACCTTCTGGTACGGTGCCCGCTCTAAACGCGAAATGTTCTATGTTGAAGATTTCGACATGCTGGCAGCAGAGAATGAAAACTTTGAGTGGCATGTAGCACTGTCGGACCCTCAGCCAGAGGACAACTGGACAGGTTACACTGGTTTTATTCATAACGTGATTTATGAAAACTACCTGAAGAACCACAAAGCACCGGAAGACTGCGAGTTCTATATGTGCGGTCCACCGATGATGAACAAAGCGGTTATCAATATGCTCAAAGACTTAGGCGTAGAAGATGACAACATCCTGTTAGACGACTTCGGCGGCTAACATAGTAAAACACCGCAGGGGCTCCTAACAGGCGCCCCTGCTGCTATCAGGAACCGCTATGCACGTTGTTTCTTTCCTGAAAATCTGGCTGGCCAATATTGCGCTGGCCGTTTTAGTTTCCTGTACCCCGGCGAAACCGGCTAACCAGCAATATCAGTTGGACGGTAACACCATGGGCACTTACTACGTAGTGAAGTTTTATAGCGACACTGCACCGGATTTAACCGCGCTTAGGCAGCGCATCGATACCGAGCTGGAGCTGGTTAACAATTTAATGTCGACCTACCGGCCAGAGTCTGAATTGATGCGCTTTAACCGTCACACGGACAACAGTGCCTTCGCTATTTCAGCGCAAACCCGTACTGTGATTGCCGAAGCGCTGCGAATTGCCGAGCAAACCGGCGGGGTGCTGGATGTTACGGTCGGCCCTTTGGTTGAACTGTGGGGTTTTGGTGCACGTGGCCGTATTGAGCATGCACCTGATGACGCTGTAATTGCACAAACCCGTACCTGGGTCGGCTATGACAAGTTACACCTGACCGAGGCCGGTTTAAGCAAAGACATTGCCCAATTGGCAGTCGATTTATCACCGATCGCTAAAGGTTATGGTGTCGATCAGGTCGCTGAAGTACTGGAGCAGCAGGGCATTACTGATTATCTGGTGGAAATTGGCGGTGAAATGCGCTTAAAAGGCGTAAAAGCTGAAAAGCAACCATGGAAGATCGCCATAGAGAAACCGGTAAGCGCCGAGCGAGCCGTGCAGCGTATACTGCTGCCGGGCGATATGGGCGTGGCAACATCGGGTGATTATCGCAACTATTTTGAAGAAGATGGCGTGCGCTACTCGCATTTGCTCGACCCGCGTACCGGTAAGCCGATTACAAATCGCACCGTATCTGTCACAGTATTACATCCGTCCTGTATGACAGCAGATGGTTACGCCACTGCATTAAATGTTATGGCTGCGCAGGAAGCACTGGCTTTTGCTGAGCAGCATCAACTGGCGGTGTTAATCGTGACAAAAACTGATGAAGGTTTTAACGAGTTAACCTCTTCAGCCATGCTGCCTTATCTGGCCGAATAACGGAGTTGTTATGAGTATTTTCTTACTAACCTTTGGTTTGTTTTTGCTGGTCGTGGTTGCTATGGCAATTGGCTATCTGGTGCAGCGTAAAACCATTGCAGGTAGTTGCGGCGGCTTGGGCGAGATGGGCATAGAGAAAGCCTGTGACTGTGATAAGCCGTGCGAAAAACGGCAAAAGCGTCTTGAGAAAGAAAAATTTTGGCAACAGAACAAAATTATCTAAGCTCACCGGGTTACTTTCTTTATCCAAAGCTGGCGTCTTGCCAGCTTTTCACTTTTCAGGAGACAGGCGTTGCTGGATAAATGGTTTTTACTGAGTGCACGCGGCAGTTCGGTCAAACGCGAGATGATGGCCGGGCTGACGACCTTTATGGCGATGTCTTATGTACTGTTTGTTAACCCTGCTATGCTGGCACAAACGGGTATGGATCAGGGTGCCGTCTTTGTTGCTACTTGCTTAGCGGCGGCGCTCGGCTGTTTGTTAATGGGTTTGTTGGCTAACCTGCCAGTAGCACTGGCACCGGGCATGGGGCTAAACGCGTTTTTTACTTATGTTATCGTGCTGGAGCAAGGGCATAGCTGGCAAACGGCGCTGGCCTGTGTGTTTTTTTCTGGCTGTCTGTTTTTATTGCTGAGCATTTTTAAAATACGCGAGTGGATTATTAACAGCATCCCATTGCCGCTGAAAATGGGTATTGCCGCCGGTATTGGTATGTTTCTGGCACTGATAGCGCTTAAAACCGCCAATATTATTGTCGCCAGCCCGGCCACACTGGTGACTTTGGGCGACTTACATAACCCGCAAGTGGTGCTGGCACTTTTTGGCTTTTTCGTTATTTTTGCACTGGTCCACCGTGGCTGGCATGCCGCAGTGCTAATCAGTATCGGGCTGGTGACCCTAGGTGCCTGGTATCTGGGTGACACCCGCTTTAGCGGCATTATTGCCACACCGCCATCCCTGGCACCCACGTTTATGCAGCTAGATTTTGCCGCTGCGCTGCAACTTAGCATGTTGCCGGTGATCTTAAGTTTGCTGTTTCTTGACCTGTTCGATACTTCGGGCACTCTGGTGGCGGTAAGTCATAAAGCTGGCTTAATGCAACAAGATGGCAAAGTGCCTGATTTAAACAAAGCCCTGATTGCCGATAGCAGCGCCACTATCACTGGCGCCATGTTAGGCACATCAACCACCACCAGCTATGTTGAGAGTACCAGTGGTGTTGCAGCGGGCGGCCGTACTGGCTTAATGGCGGTGGTTACCGGTTTGTTATTTCTGGCAGCATTATGGTTTTCGCCGCTGGCCGCTATGGTGCCAACTTATGCCACCGCCGGCGCGCTATTGTATGTGGCGACGCTGATGCTGGGTAGTTTACAGCATGTCGAGTGGGACGAAGTGATCCAGGCGGTACCGGTCAGCGTTGTGTTGGTGATGATGCCACTGACCTTTTCCATCTCTGATGGTATAGGCATGGGGTTTATCAGTTACGCTGTGCTATGTTTAGTCACCGGTAACCTACACCGCACCACGCTCAGCGTTTGGTTGCTGACCCTGGTGTTTCTGGCCAAATTTATTTGGGGATAAGCTGAATGAAATTACAACTGTTTACTACGCTGGCGTTGCTATTGGCTGTGGCACCGCTGCACGCTGATCGCTTTAAAGACGTGCAGGTGCAAGACACCAAACTGACGGAAAACCTGTATATGCTGACCGGTGCTGGCGGCAATATGGCTACCGTTATTGCCGGTGAAAAGGTGCTGTTGGTCGATAGCCAGTATGCTGAACTGGCCGATAAAATTAAAGCCAAGCTTACTGAGCTGGGGGCAGGCTCTGGCGTTACTACCCTGGTCAACACACACCTGCACGGTGACCATGTTGGCGGTAATAGCCAGCTGGCAGCTGGCGTCGATATTATTGCTCATCACAATGTGTTAAGCCGCCTGGCGCAGGATAGCAAGTTTCCACGTAATGGCCTGCCAACCATTACCTTTAAAGAGCAGCTTAAGCTGAATCTGGGCGGTCAAACCATCCGGCTGGATTACCTGCCACCCAGCCATACTGATGGCGACATAGTGGTATGGTTTGAGGAAGCCAACGTAGTGCATTTCGGCGACTTGTTATTTGAAGGTCGTTTTCCGTTTATCGATACCAACAATGGTGGATCGGTAAAGGGGTATATCGAGAACACCCGTCAGCTGATTGGTATGCTTAATGAACAAACCCGTGTTATCCCAGGCCACGGCCAGCTTACCGATAAAGCCGGTGTGCAGCGCTCGCTGGACATGATGCAGGCCACCCTGGCCATAGTGCAGGGTTATAAAGCCGCAGGCATGACTGAGCAGCAGGCGGTAGAAAAAGGTTTGGGTGAGCAATGGAAAAGCTGGCACTGGAATTTTATAACCGAAGAGCGCTGGATTAAGACACTTTATCAGGCTGATGTAAACTAGCACTTGTCGGCATGTACTGTGCTGGTTATGCTGTATGGCATGATAAGGGCAGGGCGCAAGCCCGCTGCTGCGCAGGACACGGATGAGGCTACGCGAAACGCTTGTTGCTTATATGCTGCCATTACTGGTATTGCCGGTAATGGCTTTTGGTTATATTGCTTACCAGTTCAGTAAGCAATATTGGCAACAGCAGGCCTATTATGGCGCAGAGAAAGCTCTCAGCCAGCAGCAATTGCAGCTGACCAGCTTTTTGCAGTTACAACAGGCCCGCTTAGCCATGCTGGCGCAGAACCCGCTGTTAGCAGAGTATGTCCAGCAAGCTGAAGACAGTCAGCTTAGCGTCTTGCAACAACAATTCCGCCAGTTTGCCAGTGCTGATAGAAACGTGGTGTCGGTCAAATTATTGAACCTAAACGGTGATTATCAGTTGCAGGTACCACACCGGACAGACTACTCCAGCATTCCAAACCGGTTTCGTAATGAATATTTTTCTCAGCTGCAAGCTCAGGTAGAGGAGGCCAGCTACTTTCTGGCGCAAGACACCGACAGCAAAAGTCAGCAATTGTTTTTTGCCCACAAACTCTATGCCGGTAGTGTTAATGAATCACGCCGTTTATGGGGTTACCTAGTGGTGGTGGTTAGCCCCAAACCACTCGCTGACGTTGTCAGCTACCGGCATACGCCCAACAGCGTGACGTTATTAATCAGCAAGGCGGCCGCTATTACTTATGCCGACAACCCAGCGTTAATTGGCAGTGCCTTTGCACCGACCAATTTTCGTGCTATCCAGCAAAGTATTGATGCTGACAGCTTCAGTGACGTGATTTTGCTCGGGCAGAGCCGTTTACTGTTGGGCAAAAGTTTGCCCGGCGCCTATCAGCTGTTATACGGCATAGACGAGCAGGAGCTGTTGCAACAACAGCGCACTTTATCTTTGGTGATCTTGCTGCTGACGTTATTAATGTGCGCTACGTTACCGCTGTTAGTCTATTGGCTGTTGATCCGCAATATTTTTGCGCCGATAAAACAGCTTACGGCGGCCAAGACAGCGGTCGGGCGCGGCGACTTATCGACCTTGCTGGAAGTAACAAAGCAGGACGAACTGGGGGACATGTTTGCTGCTTTTAATGTGATGGTGCGCCAGCTCAGAGTGTATCGCGAGCGCGAACGCGCCTATAAACAGCAACTGGAAGATAAAGTACTGCGACGCACGCAAGATCTGGCCCGCGCCAACGACGACTTAGCCGCCGCTAATCAGGAGCTTATTCTGGCGCGCGAAGCGGCCGAGCAAGCCAACCGACTAAAAAGTGTGTTTTTAGCCAATATGAGTCACGAGATCCGCACGCCGCTGACGGCCATTATTGGTTTCTCCGAGCAGGCGTTAAATGAGCCGGATCACCAAAAGCTGCACAACTATCTGCAACGGGTGTTAAAAAGCGGCGACCATTTGCTCGGATTGATTAACGATATTCTCGATTTGTCGAAAATTGAGGCAGAAAAACTGGAGCTGGAGCGTGAAGCGTTCGATGTGCTTAACGTCATTGAAGATGTATTCCTGTTAACCCGCAGTCAGGCTGAGGCCAAAGGCATACAGTGTTTACTGCAGCTGAATTTTCCCCTGCCACGCCAGCTGTATAATGATGCGCTGCGTTTTCGCCAGGTGTTGTTAAACCTGACCAGTAACTCGGTGAAGTTTACCCAAAAAGGTAAAATAGTGATCAGTGTCAGCTTTGATGTCCTGACACAACAGCTCAGCATCAAAGTAAAAGACAGCGGTATTGGCATGACACCTGATGAACTAAGCCGTATCTTCCAGCCCTTTGTCCAGGCAGATGCCACAGTAACCCGTCATTTTGGTGGTACGGGTCTTGGGCTTTGTATCTCGAAAAAGCTGATGCAACAAATGGATGGCGATATTCAGGTAGAGAGTGTTAAAGGTATCGGCAGCTGTTTTGAACTGCAGTTCGACTGTTCGCGCCAGCACCCGGAATTAGTCGATGACTTAGCTAACATCCCCGCGTTGCCTGCGACACCTGCCGTTGCTACAGAGCAAGCGCCGCTACACATATTGGTTGCAGAAGACAACCCGGATAACCAGTTGCTGCTACAACTGATGCTGGAAAAGGCTAACGCCAGCTGTGTGATGGTAGAAAACGGCCATAAGGCGGTTGAGCGTGCGCTGGCAGAGGATTTTGACCTCATTTTTATGGACATGCAAATGCCGTTAATGGGCGGTGAAGAGGCAACCAGACTGATCCGCCATGCCGGTATCGAAACACCGGTTATTGCTGTTACGGCTAACGTGATGTCTGAAGATTCAGAGCGTTATCGTCAGGCGGGCTGTCAGGGCTTACTGGCAAAACCTGTGATGCACGCCCAGTTAGTGGCTATACTGAGCAAATACGGCAAATCAACAACAACTGATGTGGATAAGCTTACGCAACAATTGGCGCAGGATCCGCAAATGCTGGCACTAAAGCAACAATTTACAGCGCAATTGCCGGCGTTGCTACAAGAGCTGCAGCAGGCTTTTGCCAATACAGACTGGCATAGCCTTGCTTATGCTGCCCACAGTTTAAAAGGCAGTGCTGGCAGCATGGGGTATCCGTTATTAACAGAGCTGGCCGGCCAGCTCGAAGTCAGTGCCCGGCAGCAACTCAGTGAGGCCTGTGCCACTTTACTGCGGCAGATGCAGCAGAGTGTTGCTAAGGGTGACGAATAACTAACGCCGGCCAGGGAGTTTTATGTCAGCACAGCAACGTTTGTTACAGCTTTTACAGTATAAAATTCAGCATGATGAGTTGCTGCTACCCACCTTGCCTGATGTCGCATTAAAAGTGCGTGAGCGCTCTTCTGAGCCCGATATCAGCCTTGCCGAGATGGCTGATGTGATAGCGCAGGATCCGGCGTTAGCTGCGCGCATGATCAAAGTGGCCAACAGTGCCTTTATGGGCCGCTCAATCAAAGTGACGTCACTTAGCCAGGCGGTTACCCGCATTGGCCTTAGTCAAATCCGTAATATTGCTATTGCTATGGCGCTTGAGCAGGTGTTTGTTTCTAAACATAAACAAGTACAACAGCATCTGGACCAACTGTGGCAATTGAGTGTTCAAACGGCTTGTGTGGCCACCGCCTGTCTTAGTGTTTATCAAACGGTGGAGCCGCGCAGTGGTCTGAGTAAAGATGTGCTTAATTTGATGGCACTGGTACATAATATCGGCGCTTTGCCAATTATCAGTGAAGCAGAGCGTGAAACGGAGTTGCTGGGCGACCCGCGTTTTTTACTGCATTTAGCCAACAGCCTGGCCAAAGACGTTAGCCTTCGTATTATGTATGCCTGGGGCTTTGCACAGGAGTTTTATCAGGTAAGCCAAAGCTGGCAAAAATTGCAGCCGGATAACCCTGGGCCAGGTTATGCCGATTTTATTCGGCTGGCCGTGATTGCCCGTGACGGCTATGCCGATAAAGCACTGCAGCAGCGTTTACTGGACTACTATGTGTCTATTAACCTGGTGCCGCAGTCGCAGTTTATGCAACATCCTGATATCCGGCAGGTTTATCAGGATGTGCAAAACGTGTTTCGTTAAAACCGCATTATTCTGCGGTGCTGTTTAGTTGCTGCTGTATGGCGTTTAGTGCCTGGTTTACTGTGCTGGCCATCAGCAGTAAGTCGGCATCCAGCCTGGCTAGCAAATCATCCCAACCCAGCTCGTCGTTTTGCCCGGTCAGCAGTTCATGAAACTTCAGCCGCTTCAATGCGCCCTCGTCGGTGACAGCCAGTGACAACCGGTCAGGCTGTTCCAGGCCAATACTGGTTACCAGTTTATGTTGCAGATGGCTTTGTACTTCGTCGGCACTGAGTAAATGGTTACTAAATTTGACCTTGGCGCCTTCTTCATCCGGTGCTTTTAACTCAGCATCTGCACCCAGGCTAAAACCTTGCGGCAGTGCCTGATTTTGCAGCCATAACTGTAAGTGGGTGGTCAGTTTAGTGTTGTCAAGCCAGGGCAGGGCAGGTAAAGAGCCTAGCGCCTTGCGCAATAGTGCCAGCACATCTTCTGCTTTGCTGGCACTGCCGCTATTAATGACCAGCCATTGATGTTCCGGATCATAGTAACCCTGGGTCAAGGTTGAACGACTAAAGGCGCGCGGCAATAAGCTCAGTTGTAATTCTTCTTTCAGGCTTTGTTTTTCTTTACGGCTTAGTGGCCGGCCTTTTTCCTGCTCCATCGCTTCCAGTTTTGGCTGCATCTCTTCATTGATGACAGCCGCGGGCAGGATTTTTTCCTGGCGTTTAACGGCAAAAAACAGCAGATGCTGACAGGCATGACAATACTGCTTCGCACTGGCATGCAACGGGAAACTAAAGCCGGTTTTTACTGCTTCCTGAGCGCTTAACGGGCTGAATTTAAACTCAGCCAGCGCTTGTTCCCATACCGAAAGGTCGGTGCTCAGTGGCGCGCTGAGCTTATACACACGAACATTTTTAAACCACATAATCTACTCTACTTCAAACATCCTGTTGCGGAGTATAGCGTGGATCAGGCCGTAGGTTTGAGCTTTTTTGGAAAGCAAATATGGTAGTGGAGACCTTTGCCCGGCTCACTGCTAACACTAATGCTACCGCCCAGTGTTTGCCTTACCAGGTTGTAGGTAATGTGAGTGCCAAGGCCGCTGCCGCCCTGGTCGCGTTTGGTGGTAAAAAACGGATGAAACAGCTTTTCCAGTTGCTCCTGCGCCAGGCCTTTACCGTTGTCGCTGTATTTGATGTCGACGTTTTCATCTTCATCCAGCACTGTAATGCGGATAAGCCCGTTGTCCATATCTTCAAAACCGTGGATCAGTGAGTTCATTAACAGGTTAGTGAAGATCTGCGAGATGGCGCCAGCCGGGCAGCTTAGCATAATGTTGTCCGGGCAATTCACCTCTACCTGGTGATGTGTCTTTTTAAAGTTGGGTTGTAACGAGCGTATCACCTCGTGCAGGTATTCTGACAAATTGATGGTTCGCACGGCTTCACTGGTTTGATCGACTGCGATTTGCTTAAAGCTGGCAATAAGCTCCGATGCCCGTACCAGGTTAGATTGCAATAGCTCAGTACCCTGTGTCGCTTCTTCAATAAAATGTTCCAGTGTTTTGGGTGTCAGTGTTTTGTCTTTGTAGGCTTGTTCCAGCGTTTGCAGCTTTTCCGCCAGGAAACTGGTTGCCGTAACGCCTATGCCCACCGGTGTATTCACTTCGTGGGTGATACCGGCCACCAAACCACCCAACGCAGCCATTTTCTCTGATTGCACCAAGCGGTCTTGTGCCTGTTTTAAATCATCAACAATTTTTTCCAGTTCGCTTTGTTTGGTGCGAAGGGCATCTTCGGTATGGCGACGGCGTTCAATTTCTTCGCGCAGGCTTTGTTGTTTTACTTCCAGCTCTTGTTTTTGCTGTTGTAAGTCCATCATTGCCTGGCTGAGGCCGGACGTTTTACGCGCCACTTCCTGCTCTAGCATCAGGTTTTGCTGGTCTAGCTTTTCATTTGACAGCATCAGTTGTTTTTGCGTGGTTTCCAGTTGGGTTTTGTAATCCTGCACCCGGCCAATCAGCCGGTTAAAGGCATCCGCCATCACGCTTAGCTCTGAGCTGTCGCCATGCTGTATTTCCACTTTAGCGCCTTCAAGTTGATCCAGCTCTAAATCTTCAATCTGCTGTGTCAGCTCAGTTAAAGGTACGGTAAGCTGTTTACGAAACGCCAGCAAAAACAGGATGATCAAAAAGGTGGTTTTGAGCATGGCATTACCCACCAGGAAGTAAATGCCCACTTTTATCCGGTCAATCACCACAGCGCGACTGGAAAATAAGGTAACATCACCCACCTGGGTGGCCCGGCCGGAAAACTCAAAAATGAGCGGGAAGGTATAACCAAAAATACCGGATTGCTGCTCCGTTAAACGCACGCCTTCACGAACCAGTTGTGTGCTAAAGCGTTCCTGAATATTGATATACAAACCTAGCTGGGTAATCACAGCGCCACTGTCATCGCGTACAATAATGCCTTCAATCGCCGGTATCGCCAGCAGACCATCGGCAATTATCATTGCTTGCTGGGTATTAAGCTCCCAAATAGCCCGCGTCAGGCTGCCAGAAAAAGTTTGCTGCAGTGTTTCCAGCTCACCATTAATGTGGTTTTTGGTATTAAAGTATTCTGCAACAATTTGGCCCAAAGTAACGATAAAGGTCAGAATAAAATACACTGACAAAACCTTGGTTAACAGCTTACGGGACAAGCTTTTCTGCTGCATGAAATAACCTTGTGTGGCAACAATATTATGAGTGTTATTGCACTACCATAACCAATAACCGGCAGTTTGCAAATAGCTCTGGGGGTTCTGAGCTATTTATAGCGCAGATATTGCTTTATAGTGACGGTCTGTATATATTTTTTAGCCAACTTTGGCCCCAACGACAACAACAACACAGGCTATAGTACATGGCGTTAACGGTTTTAATATGTGACGACTCTTTGTTGGCACGTAACCAATTAAAGAAGGCGTTGCCGGCAGATTTTGATGCCAGTATCGTCACTGCAACAAATGGTTTAGAGGCACTGGCCGTGCTGCAATCGCAGGAGATTGGCCTGGTGTTTTTAGATCTGACCATGCCCGAGCTTGATGGTGTCGGCGTGCTTGAAGCCATCAAAGCGCAACAACTGGATTGCCTCGTGATCGTGGTCTCTGCTGATATCCAACCGGAAATGCAAAAGCGGGTAATGGATTTAGGGGCACTGGCCTTTATTCAAAAACCGGCCAATGCCGACAAACTGGCTGCGGTGCTGCACAAGTATGGTTTGATATGACAACACTGCATTTCACGGAAGAACAGCGCGATTGCCTGCAGGAGCTGGTGAATGTTGCTATGGGTCAGGCTAGTGACAAACTGGCGCGTTATCTGGAGACCATGGTGCACCTGCAAGTGCCAGCGATAAAACTGGTTGATACCCAGCACTTGCCTGAACATTTTGCTAACCGTTATCAGCAGCAAAGTGTCAGCCTGATAAGCCTGGGCTTTTTTGGTGACCAGGGCCTGCGTGGCGAAACCATTATGCTTTACCAGTTAGCCAATGTCGGTGTGCTGACTAAACTGCTGGGTTACAGCGACGATGACAGCTCAGAAGCTGAAATGCTGACTGACATCAGTTCGGTGCTCACTACCACTTTCTTAAATGGCCTGGCTGAGCAGCTGGACAACAGCTTCTCTTATGCTGCACCCCGCATTTTGTCCAGCCGTGATGAGCATTTCGCTGATAAGCTGGCCGCGACGGCTCAGCAATGGCAACTGGCGCTGCAGGTCGATATCCGCTATCAACTGACGGACTACAGTTTTCACTGTGACATGATTTTACTGATCCCCGGCGAAGCTGTGCTGCGCTTGCGCCAGATGCTGGATCAGATCCTGGCGGATTTTTAATGCCGTTAGAGGGATTATTGCAGCCGTTACTGTCGCAGCTAAATTCCGGGGTAGTGCTACTGGACGCTGAGCTAAAGCTGGTGTTTATCAATCAGTTTATTGCCCGGCGAGCTGACCTTCAGCCAGACGATGTTAAAGGTAAAAGCCTGTTCGAGGTGTTTAGCGACTTGCCGCAAGCCTGGCTGCAACGCAAACTGCAAGGCGTATTAAGTTTGCAGGTCCCCGCGTTTAGCAGCTGGGAGCAGCGACAGTACATTTTTAAATTACCGCATTTGCGCCCGCTTAGTAGCGACAGTGCTTACATGGCGCAAAATTGCAGTATGTTACCGCTCACTGCGCCTGACACGGGTGAGCGCTACATCTGTATTTTGGTGGAAGATGCCACCGATGCTTACGTCTACCAGCAGCAGTTACAGCAAAGTGTCGCGCGATTACAACTGGCAAACCGTACCGACGGCCTGACCGGGGTGTTTAACCGCAGTTACTGGCAACAGCAACTGGGCTATGAGATCCAGCGGGCTGAGCGGTACCAGCATCCGTTGTCGTTGCTGTTATTTGATTTAGACAAATTTAAGCAATTAAACGATCACTATGGCCATTTGGGCGGTGATGCAGTGTTAATCGAAGTATCGCGCTTAGTAGCGGCTTTGTTGCGTGATACTGATCTCCTTGGACGTTACGGTGGGGAAGAGTTTGGTATTATTCTGCCCGAAACCGATTTAACCGGCGCCATGCAAGTCGCTCAACGGCTTTGCAGTGCAGTAGCCGCGCACAGCATTAGCTTTGAGCAGCAGCAGCTTACTGCCACAATCAGTGTCGGTGTTGCCAGCTTCAGCAGCGGTGTTATCAGCGATCAGCTGATCCAGCAAGCGGATGAAGCGTTATACAGTGCAAAACGGCAAGGCCGCAATCAGGCTGTTGCCTGGCATGATGGCCATAGTGCTTACCTTAAAAAGGTAAAGTGACCGCACAGAAAATTTAGCCATTGACAGACGTCTATAAGTCTGTGCATAGTGTTGGCGATGAAAATAACAACGACAGTCCTCACCACCATTATTATTACCACCAGCCCTGCGGGGTAGGAGGTCGGCGGTGTGTTGTCTGTAAAAAAGACCCGTGACCTCAAACGTCACGGGTCTTTTTTTTGGCTTGGTATTACAAAGCCGGCATAACAACAAGCAAGCGTCACGGTAACGGAATATTACAGATACTTAATGCGCAAGGAGTAATACATGAGGGTGCTAAAATTTGGCGGCTCGTCGCTGGCATCGGTCGAACGTTTCGTCAGCGTTGCCACTGTAGTGCAGCAGCAAGCCGCCGATGATACAATTTGTCTGGTGTTGTCGGCGCCGCAGGGAGTAACCAATACCTTGGTTGAGCTGACCGATCTGGCCTATCTGGGCTCAGACTTTGCTGCACTGCTCAATCAGTTATCAACGCGCTACCAGACACTGGCCACAGAGGCTGCAACCTTGTTCCCCGAGGCAGATTTGGCAGGACTTGAGCAAGTGATGACATCTCAGCTGGCGCAACTGCAAAACCAACTGACCGGTATTGCGCTGCTGCGCCACTGTCCTGATCATATCAAGGCGCAAATTCTCGGTTTAGGCGAGCAGTTTAGCGTCGCATTGATGACGGCCCTGTTAAACGCTAAGCAGTTGCCGGCACTGGCGCTGGACGCGGTGACCCTGGTGAAAAGCACGGGTGATTATTTAAACGCCAGTGCCGATATTGCCGGCTGTGAGCAGACGCTGCCACAGGCGATTGCCGCCAGGCCTGCCAAGGTCTATGTGATTGCCGGTTTTGTCTCCAGCAATGCCGCCGGTGAAACCTGTTTGCTTGGCCGCAACGGTTCAGATTACTCTGCTGCTATTGTGGCGGCGGCCATCCGCGCGGCAGCCTGTGAAATCTGGACTGATGTTGATGGTGTGTACAGTGCCGATCCGCGTCAGGTCAAAAATGCCAAGCTAATCGATCGTTTGTCTTATGATGAAGCGATGGAGCTGTCGTACTTTGGCGCCAAGGTGTTACACCCAAAAACCATAGGCCCGCTGGCACGTTACAACATTCCCTGTTACATCAAAAATACCCTTAACCCGGTAGCGCCGGGCACCTGTATCGATAACACCGGCGGTGGTGATGCGCTGGTAAAAGGTATCTCCAGTTTGGAGCATCTGGCGCTTATCACAGTGTCGGGGCCGGGTTTAAAAGGTGTGGTGGGTATGGCCAGCCGAGTGTTTGCCTCTATGGCACGCGCACAGATTTCGGTCAGTCTGATTACCCAGTCCTCGTCTGAGTTTAGTATCAGTTTTTGTGTACCTCAGCTGCATTTGGCTGCGGCGAAAAAAGCCCTGCAGCAAGAGTTTGAACTGGAGCTGCAAACCGGTTTACTGCGCGAGCTGACCATTTTGTCGGATATGGCTATTGTTAGTTTGGTCGGCGATGGTATGCGCCAGCACCGTGGTGTAGCGGCGAAGTTTTTTGCCTCATTGGCGCAGGCCAGGGTGAACGTGGTGGCCATAGCGCAAGACAGCAGTGAGCGCTCTATCTCCGCTGTAGTAGAGCAAAGTGCCTGTAAAAACGCCGTGAAGGTGTGTCATGAAAACTTCTTCAGCCATGTGCCTAGTATTGATGTATTTCTGGTCGGCTGTGGTGTAGTGGGCAGTGAGCTGTTGGCGCAAATACAGCGCCAGCAAAGCTTTTTACAGCAGCGCCATGTCAGGTTAACGGTGTACGGTATCGCTAACAGCAAAACCTGTTTACTCAATGGTGAAGGCATTGCCTTAGCCGACTGGCAGGCGCAGTTGCAACAGGCACAAGGCAGTTTCTCTGTTGCTCAGCTAAGTCAGTTTGTGCAGCAGCAGCACCTGACTAATCCGGTGCTGGTCGATTGCACCAGCTCAGAGCAGGTCGCCGCACAGTATGCCGACTTTCTCGCGGCAGGTTTTCATGTGGTGACACCAAACAAAAAAGCCAATACGGCTAGTTACAGCTATTACCAGCAGCTGCGCGCCCTGGCACAGCAAAACCGGCGCCGCTTTTTGTACGAAACCACAGTAGGCGCTGGCTTACCGGTCATCGATACCTTGCAGGGGCTGCTTAATGCCGGTGATGAATTGTTAGCGTTTGAAGGCATTTTATCCGGCTCCTTATCCTATATTTTTGGTGAGCTGGAGCAGGGCGTGGCCTTGTCAGAAGTGACGAAAAAAGCCAAAGCACTAGGCTTTACCGAACCCGACCCACGCGATGATCTCTCCGGTATGGACGTGGCGCGTAAGTTACTGATCCTGGCGCGCGAAGCCGGCATGACGTTGGAGCTAAGCGATGTGGAGGTCGAGTCAGTGCTACCGTTAGGCTTTGCTAACGAGGCCAGCACGGAGCAGTTTATGGCAAAATTACCTGAGCTTGACCAGGCTTTTAGTCAGCGTGTGAGCCAAGCCAAAGCTGAAGGTAAGGTGCTTCGGTATATTGGTGAAATCAGCGGTGGTAAATGTAAGGTCGCCATTAAGGCACTGGCCGCCGAGCACCCTCTGGCCAAAGTGAAAGACGGTGAAAACGCACTGGCAATTCATACCCGTTATTATCAGCCTATTCCTTTTGTACTGCGCGGTTACGGCGCGGGTGCGGCGGTAACTTCAGCTGGGGTGTTTAGCGACATTATGCGTACTCTTGGCTGGCAGCAACAGGTGTAATAACGATGCAAGCAGAATTCGTTTATGAAAAACGCTACTATGCGCCGGCGTCTACCGGCAACTTTTCGGTTGGCTTTGATTTACTCGGCGCCGCCTTTGAACCACTAAACGGCGAACTGTTTGGTGATGTGCTGGATATTATTGCACCAAGCGACACGCTGGAGCTGGAAATAGTAGGCCGTTACCGGCACCAGCTGCCGGCAGATAGCAGCACTAATCTGGTGTTACTGTGTTTTGCGGCCTTTGAGCAAAAGCTGGGCCGGGTGTTACCTAAGCTGGCGCTTCGGCTGCACAAAAACCTGCCGGTTGGCAGCGGGCTTGGCTCCAGTGCTTGCTCTATCGTGGTGGCCTGTTATGCCTTTAATGATTACTTTGGCAAACCACTGTCGGATGCTGAACTATTAACACTGATGGCTGAGGCTGAGGGCAGTGTCAGTGGCAGCGTGCATTATGACAACGTGGCGCCGTCTTTTTTTGGCGGCCTACAGCTGATGTTGCCGCAAAGTGCGCGTATCTGTCGCAGCCTGCCATGGTTTGAACACTGGCGGGTGGTACTAAGTTACCCCGGCACTGTGCTGTCAACCAAGGCGTCGCGGGCAGTGCTGCCACAACAGCTTAGCCTGGCGCACAGCATTAACTTTGCCGGCATGCTAAGCCGTTTTGTCAGTGCGCTGTATGCTGCTGACGAGGCAGATGCGGTTGCGGCACTGCAGGATCTGGTGGCAGAGCCGGCGCGCACAGCACTTATCCCAGAGTTACCTCAGTTACGCAGCGCGCTTGAAGAGCTGGGTGTTTTACACCTGGGCATCTCTGGTGCCGGGCCAACCTTATTTGCCTTGTGCGCCGATGATACGCAGGCGCAACTTGCTGCGGAATATTTATCACGGCATTATGAAAAAAATCAGGACGCGACCACGCAAATTTGTCGCTTGTCATTAGCCGGCGCCCGGGCGCTGTAGGAAGATTACCCATGTTGTTAACCAATATAAAAGTACCGCAAGAGCAGGTGAGTTTTTTACAAGCCGTGCGGCAAGGATTAGGGGCTGAGCAGGGCTTATTTTTCCCCACCCAGTGGCCTAAGCTGGATATCGATGCGTTGTTAGCTATGCCTTTTGTGGCGCGTAGCAGCGCCATTTTACAGGCGCTGATTGGCGATGAGTTGAGTGCTGCTGATGTCAATGCCATGGTCAGGAACGCCTTTACCTTTGCGGCACCGCTGGCCAGTGTTGCCGACGATATCAGCTGTCTTGAGCTGTTTCACGGCCCGACCCTGGCGTTTAAAGACTTTGGTGGCCGCTTTATGGCGCAGGCCCTGGCTAAAGCGCAAGGGGAGAAGAAGACCACTATTGTTACTGCGACTTCGGGTGACACCGGTGCGGCCGTCGCACACGCGTTTTACCGTCAACCAGGCGTGAAGGTGGTAATCCTGTTTCCGAAAGGCAAAATAAGCCCGTTGCAGGAAAAGCTGTTTACCACGCTGGGGGAGAACATCACGACGCTGGCGGTAGACGGTGATTTTGACCAGTGTCAGGCGCTGGTAAAACAGGTCTTTGACGATAAACCTCTGGTGCAGCAGTTGGGTATTAACTCGGCTAATTCCATTAATATCAGTCGGTTATTTGCTCAGGTGTGTTATTACTTTGAAGCTGTAGCGCAGGTGCCGGTAGACAAACGCCAGCAGGTGGTGATCGCTGTGCCAAGCGGTAACTTTGGTAATTTAACCGCCGGCTTAATTGCTAAAGCCATGGGCTTGCCAATCAAGCGGATGGTTGCCGCTACCAACAGCAACGATACGGTACCACGCTATTGGCGCAGCGGTGACTGGCAGCCTAAAACCACGGTGGCGACCTTATCTAATGCCATGGATGTGGCCGCGCCAAATAACTGGCCACGGGTAGAGGCACTGCTGGCGCAGGGCGCTATTCGCCGGGATGCCATTGAAGCTGTGATGGTGGATGAAGACGACACCGTATTAGGCGTAAGACTATTGAATCAGCTGGGCTATTTAAGTGAACCGCATGCGGCCGTGGCTTACAAAGCGTTAAAGCGCAGCCTGCAAAGTGGCGAGTACGGTATCTTCCTTGGCACTGCGCATCCGGCCAAGTTTAAAGAGCAGGTAGAAAACATCCTCGGTACACCGATAGCTCTGCCAGAAGCCTTAGCCCGCTGCGCGGCAGAGCAGAGCCTGAGCAAAGATTTGCCGGCCGATTTTACCGCGCTTAAGCATGAGCTGTTAACGCTGGAGCAGGCCTGATGTCCTGGCAGCAACTACTGGGGCCGGAGAAAAACCAGCCCTATTTTGTTGATACGCTTAACCAGGTAAAACAAGCCCGGCTGGCCGGCCAGGTGATTTATCCGCCTGAGGCCGATGTGTTTAACGCCTTTAAACTCACCGAGCTTGATAACCTGAAAGTCGTGTTATTGGGGCAAGACCCATACCACGGGCCAAATCAGGCGCATGGGCTGGCATTTTCAGTGCGTAAAGGTGTGCGGGTGCCGCCGTCATTACAAAACATGTATAAAGAGCTGGCGTTGGAGTATCCGGACTTTCAGATCCCTCAGCATGGCTGTCTGGAAGACTGGGCTAAACAGGGGGTGCTGCTGCTCAATACGGTTTTGACAGTGGTGGCGACGCAGGCCAACTCGCACCGGCATTTAGGCTGGGAGCGTTTTACCGATCAGGTTATAGCTCAGATCAACAGCCATTGTAGCGGTATCGTGTTTTTACTCTGGGGCTCACATGCGCAAAAGAAAGGCCGGCTGATCGATCGTCAGCGCCACTTTGTATTGGAAGCACCGCATCCGTCACCGCTCTCAGCCCACCGCGGTTTTCTCGGTTGTGGTCATTTTAAGCAGGCGAACGAACTGCTGGTTAAGCAGGGCAAGGCCCCGATTAACTGGCAGCTTAGCTAGGCGATGTAAACAAAAAACGCCCACTGTTGCCAGTGGGCGTTTCTTTAAAGTTCGATATCAGCCAGTTCCGGCTCTATCGTCCAGTCAATGTCGCTCAGCTCCTTTTTCAGGCGCTGGC
The DNA here is from genome assembly GCF_039871805.1 of Rheinheimera fenheensis. Taxonomy (NCBI): domain Bacteria; kingdom Pseudomonadati; phylum Pseudomonadota; class Gammaproteobacteria; order Chromatiales; family Chromatiaceae; genus Rheinheimera; species Rheinheimera fenheensis. Next base: position 27,443 of record NZ_JBDPJM010000002.1, on the reverse strand, counting down.
GCTCTTTCAGTTGTTCAATTTCGCGCCATTTACGCTTCGCGGCCCGCGGTTTGGCGGCCGGGCGTTCCAACATGTTCAGTAAGTCTTCGAAGCTTTCCATAATAATGCCTCTCTGAGTGTTGTTGTTGTTGTTATTTTCAACAAAGGGTTTACCACACTTTGCCTGAAAATAAAACAACTAAGTGACAACACTATGACAGGTCGGCGCTGCTTAAGACTTTTTTTGCTGCAAGAATGCCGCAATTAACGCCCGGGTCGAACTGTCCACAGTGCTGGCATCTTTGCCCGCCAGCGCCTGATAAATCGGGCCTGACAGCTGTTTGCCCAGTTCTACGCCCCATTGATCGAACGAATTAATGCCCCACAACACGCCCTGGCAAAATACCTTGTGCTCGTATAGTGCAATTAACGCACCTAAATAATAGGGCGACAGCTCAGGCAGCAACAACGTATTACTGGGCTTATTACCCGGCGACACCTTGTGTGGCGCCAGTGCCTGCGCGTCTTGTTGGCTCATGCCGGCGGCGATACATTCAGCGGTCGCTTCAACCAGGGTTTTTCCCTGCATCAGTGCCTGCGATTGTGCAAAGCAATGGGCCGCCAAACGCTGATGCTGATCACTTAGTGTGTGCGCCGCTTTAAGTGGCAGAATAAAATCGGCCGGTACCGTTAAGGCACTTTGATGCAGTAACTGATGGTAAGCATGCTGACCGTTAGTGCCGGCATCGCCCCAAATCACCGGTGCAGTAGCATAAGGCAGTGATGCTCCCTCAGTGTCAACCGCCTTGCCATTAGATTCCATATCCAGTTGTTGCACATAAGAAGGCAGCAGGCGCAAATAATGGCTGTAGGGCAGTAACGCCTGCGCCTGACAACCAAAGCCATTAATATACCAAATGCCGAGCAGCGCCAGTGTTAATGGCATATTGTCGCGCAGCGGCGCATTGATAAAGTGCTCATCCATCGCTTCGGCGCCTTTGAGTAACTGCGCAAACTGCGCGTTACCTATCATCAGCGCCACCGGCAGGCCAATGGCAGACCACAGCGAGTAACGCCCGCCTACCCAGTCCCACATTGGCAGGATATGCTCTGGCACTATGCCAAAATCAGCCGCGGCCTGGATATTGGATGAGGTGGCCCAAAAATGCCGGGCAATAGCGCTGCTGTCTGCACCCTGCTCAGTAAACCAGTTACGCAGCGCCAGGGCGTTTTGTTTGGTTTCTTCGGTACCGAACGATTTTGACGCCACAAACACCAGGGTGGTTTGTGGGCGTAGCGGTTTAATCACATCGCTTACCACAGCGCCGTCGATATTGCCGGCAAAGTGCAGTCGCACCGGGCTGCAATGGTAGGGCTTTAGCGCCTCTACGGCCATTTGCGGGCCCAATAATGAGCCACCAATACCCACCCAAATCACATCAGTAATGCGCTCGCCGCTATAGCCATTGTATTGCCCCGTATGCAGCTGATTGACCAGCGCTGTCATTTTTTCGCGACAATCTGAAATTTCCGCGCCGACAGCTTCACCGTCTAAGCTCAGGCCAGTAACCTCGCTTTTGCGCAGCATCATGTGCCAGACTGCGCGCTGTTCAGTGTGGTTAATTTTCTCGCCAGCCAGCATTGCAGCAAGCCGCTGCTTAAGCGGGCTTGCTGCGGCAAGTTGTTGTAGCACCTGCCAGCTTGACTCATCAATCAGGTTTTTTGAGTAGTCCAGTGTAATGCCGCAAGCACTGTGGCGATAACGGCTGGCTCGGTCGGGATCAGTGGCAAAGGCCTGTCGTAATGACAACTGTTGCTCGCTGGCAAGCGCTGCCAGCCCCTCAAGGGTAACACCGGACATAGTCGACTCCTGTAACGGTTAAAATTTATAACGCCTGCTTGATCAGTTGCTCCAGCTTACGCTGGTCAATGGCAAATTTACGGATCCCTTCTGCCAGCTTCTCTGTCGCCATGGCATCCTCATTCAGTGCCCAACGAAATTCGGTTTCGCTAAGCTGCGCTGGTGGTGGCGTTTTGCTGCCATCGTCACGCAGATGCACTGTGAGCTCGCCCTGCATTTGGCTGAGTTCAGCCAGTAGTGCCGGGCTGATGGTTAAGCGGTCGCAGCCGGCCAGTGCCAGTACTTCACCGGTATTGCGGAAACTGGCACCCATCACCACAGTATTAAAGCTATGTTGTTTGTAAAAGCGGTAAATTTCACGCACTGACAACACACCAGGGTCGGTTTCACTGCTGTAGTCCTGGCCGGTACTGGCTTTGTACCAGTCGAGAATGCGGCCTACAAAAGGCGAAATTAAATACACGCCGGCCTCAGCACAGGCACGGGCTTGTGCCATATGAAACAGTAACGTCAGGTTACATTGAATACCTTGCTGCTCCAGTAACCTTGCGGCTTGAATGCCTTCCCAGGTAGAGGCAATCTTGATCAGAATGCGATCAGTGCCTACGCCGTTTTCCTGATATAACGCCACTAATTGTTTGGCTTTGGCGACGGTAGCATCGGTGTCAAATGACAAACGGGCATCAACTTCTGTCGACACCCGGCCAGGCACCAATTTGCTGATAGCCGTACCGACATCGACAGCAAATTTATCTGAGGCTAATGCTAGCTGGGCGGCGCTGTCACTGGCATGCTGTTTAGCGTAAGCGACAGCACCCTGTAACATGGGCTTCGCAAAATCCAACTGGCTGGCATTTAACAGCAAGCTGGGGTTAGTTGTGGCATCTACCGGGCGAAACTGCTCAATGGCAGTCAGGTCACCGCTGTCTACTACAACAGTCGTGACCGCTTTTAATTGGCTAAGTAAGTCGCTCATATTGTTTTATTACCATATTTTTGCTCACATTCTAGTGATGCAGGGTTAAATAAGCAATTAATGTAGGAATATTACAACAAAATTCACGTTCGCCACATTAAGCTGGCGTAATTTGCATTGCAAGGCGCAAAGTAAGTTACTATATTGCCAAATTTACCGGACAGGGTGGTCCGGTTCTGTTTCAGATTAACTTATATTTAGACGTAACCTAGCACAGGATCACGATGATCTACCCAGCCAGCTTCTATAAAAGTAAAAAACTGCTGTTAATCGAAGACTGCGAGCCGGTGCGTGCCTCTATTAAAGGCATGCTACAGCAAATTGGTTTCGAAGATATTACCACTGTTAGTGATGCGGTGCAGGCTATGCCACTGGCAAAACAGGATAATTTCGACGTTATTCTGGCTGATTTCGATTTAGGTCCGGGTAAAGATGCCTTGCAGTTTTTCACCGAGTTATCGCAACAGGCGCTGTTAAGGCTGGGCTGCTGTTTTATCTTGATGAGTGCAGAGCCTCGCCGCTTGCCGGTACTGGGTGTATTGCAAGGGGCCCCTGATGCCTTTATTTTAAAGCCGTTCTCTTACGTTGAGCTGGAAAAGCGGCTGGCTAAAGCCTGGAGCATCCGCAGTAAATTGCGTAAGGCTTATCAGGCGCTGCGTGATAAAGATTACACCAATGCGCAGCTGGAGTTGGATCAGCTGATTAATGCGATGAACTCCGCCTCATTACCGGCGCTGAGGATTATGGCAGAAGTGCTGCTGCAGCAGGGCAGTTATGACGCTGCATTAAAACTGTACCAGCAGGTCATTCAACAACGTGAATTCAGTTGGGCGTTGTTAGGGCGGGCTGTGGCATTACTGCAGCAGGATCAACATACAGCCGCTGAAGCACAGTTATTACCCCTTACCGAACAAGACGATGCCCGGCCAGAAGCGCTGGAATGGCTGGCGTGTTTATATCTGCGTCAGCAGCAATTTGATTTGGCCAATCAACTGCTGACCGAGCTGTTGCGTTTGCAGCCTAATCATTTTGCGGCACACCAGGCTAAAGTCGCGGTCTTGCTGTTACAACAGCAGAGTGAAAGTGCGGAAAAGTATTTACAAAAACTTATCCAACAGTACCGCTTTTCTGGTTTTGATCAGGCTGATTATTATTTTGACCTGTGCCGTGTGTTGCTGCAGCAAGCTCAGCAAGCCAGTATGGCCGCACTGGCGCCGCTGCTGAAAAAAGCCAGCGATGCGTTAGCCTCAATGCCACAGAAATTACAAACCGATAATAGTGATATCGAGCACAGTCTGCTCAAAGCCAGAATTCAGCTATTAAAAGGCCATATTGCGGATGCTAAACAGCAGTTTAGCCAGCTGTTGATGCCGGCTGATACGGCTAAACCGGCCCTGCAGTTAGATTACGCCCGCTTAGCTTTTGCACTGGGTGAGGTGAAAGAAGCCGACAGCTGCCTAAACCGGCTTAAGCAGTATCAGCGCTTGGGGACTGATCTGCACGGCTGCTGCATGCGTTTAATCACTCAGCACGCACTGCAGCAGGAGCTGGCGCTGCGTGAGAAAATTGCCCGCTGGAACCAGCAAGGCATGGCGCTGGCACAAAACGGTGAGGCCAAAGCAGCATTGTTGGAGTTAAGACAGGCCTTTTTAGTGATGCCGTGCAATGCTTCATTGGTGCTGAATATGTTACAGGCACTTAGTCAGATACCGGCAGACAAGGCCCTGCTGCCGCTTGCAAAAGCTGTGCTGACCGCCTTGGAGTTCAGTACTAAAACAGCTGCCAACCAGCAGCGGCTTGCACAATTGTTACCGCAGTTACCCAAGCTGTACCTTGATTAACCTTAAGTTGTTACAGGAAAGCCCATGTTGTTGCTTGTCTCGCCGGCGAAAGATCTCGATTATCAACCGCTGACTAAAACCCTAGCCGTCACTCAACCGGCTTTGCTGGATCATAGCCACCAGCTGGCCGCGATTTGCAAAACCCTGACACCAGCCGATTTAAGTAGTCTGATGCATATCAGCGATAAACTGGCAGGGTTAAACGCGGCCCGTTTTGCCCAGTGGCAGCCGCCGTTTACCGAGCAAAATGCCAAAGCCGCGCTGTTTGCCTTTAATGGCGATGTGTATCAGGGGCTGGATGCCGCAAGCTTAACCGATGACGATATTGCTTTTGCCCAGCAGCATTTACGTATTTTAAGCGGCTTGTATGGAGTGCTGCGCCCGCTGGATTTAATGCAGCCGTACCGGCTGGAAATGGGCACTAAGCTGGCCAATGCTAAAGGCAAAGATTTATATGCCTTCTGGCAGGACACTGTTACACCCGTGCTAAACCAGCAGTTGGCCACGTTGAATACTGACGTCGTGGTCAACCTGGCGTCGCAGGAATATTTTAAAGCGGTGCAGCCGAAGCAGTTAACAGGCCGTGTGATTACGCCGGTATTTAAAGATTTTAAAAACGGCCAGTACAAAATCATCAGCTTTTTTGCCAAAAAAGCCCGTGGCCTGATGGCGCGTTATATCATTCAGCAGCGACTGACCAGCAGCGAGCAGCTAACGCAGTTTGATTTAGCCGGTTATCAGTACAGCCCTGAGCAATCGTCTGCCAACGAGCTGGTATTTTTACGCCACAGCGCTGAATAAGCGCTGCGGCCGCGGCGGATTTTTTGTTACAATACGCGCTTTGCTTGCCTAGCCTAACAGCGGTATACCAGATGAAATTTCCCGGCCTGCGTAAAATTAAACACTACTTTCCGGTGTCTCAGCCTAAGCCTCAGCTCCCCAGCTTCGAGGTGAGGCCGAAACTGGATACCTATATCGTTGGCCTGGATCAAACTATTGTTGATGTGGTGGCCAGCGTCAGTGATGAATTTCTGCAAAAATACGCCATCGGCAAAGGCTTATCGAATCTGGTTGAGCACGGTAAGGCTAACCAGATTTATCAGGAGCTGGTGGCACATAACGCCATCTCCGATCATTTTGCCGGCGGTACCATCGGCAATACTATTCACAATTATTCTGTGCTGGCCGACGATAAATCGGTGCTGCTGGGGGTCATGTCAGCCAATATTGCGCTTGGCTCACCGGCCTATCATTATGTCTGTCATACCAGCTCTAAAGTAGACATGAACCACCTGCAGGGGGTCGCCGGCGACATAGGCCGTGGCATTACCATGATTACCCCTGATGGTGAGCGCACCTTTGTGATTGACCCCAGTGATATGGACCAACTTAGCCCGGAGTATATTCCCACCGATATTATTGCCGGTGCAGCTGCTTTTGTTGTTAGTGCTTATCCGCTTCGGGCGGTTGGCCAGCCTATTCAGCAGGCGATGTTAAAAGCGCTTAGCGATGCCAAAACGCATCAGGTGCCGGTCGTCATGAGCCTGGGCACCCGCCATCTGGTAGAGGAAAACCGTGAGCAAATTTTGCGTACCATTCACGATTACGTTAACGTACTGGCGATGAACGAGCTGGAAGCCCAGGCGCTGACCGGCTTTGCCGATCCGCTAAAAGCCGCCGAGGCGATCCTTGAGCACACCGACATGGTGCTGATCACTGCCGGGCCGGATGGCTTATATTTGTGCGGCCACACCGATGACAGTGTAAAGCGCGAAAGCAGTAACCCAATTAAGTCAGCCAGTCTGGCCGATTTTAACCAGTACGAGTTTAGCCGGCCCATGCTGCGGGCGCATTGCGACAAACCACTAAAAGTGTACTCGCACATTGACCCTTATTTAGGTGGCCCTGAGCGCATTATGAACACCAATGGTGCCGGTGATGGGGCCTTATCAGCTATTTTGCATGATATGGCAGCGAATCATTACCATAAGCAGGTGCAGCCGTTATCGGGCAAGCACGAGCAGCCTTATTTGGCCTATTCGTCCTTTGCGCAAATTTGTAAATACGCTAACCGGGTCAGTTATGAAATTCTGGTGCAGAACGCACCGCGTCTGTCCAAAGGCTTGCCTGAGCGCGAAGATAGCCTGGAAGAGGCTTACTGGGAGAGATAGTCTCTGAGCTGACGCTGCGCACAGCGCTAAGCTGGTTTCGCTGCTTCATTGGGCAATCCCGCTGTGCTCGCCACAGCAACTCGCAAGCCATCCCTGGCTTGCTCAGACACTCTGTGGCTGCGCATCGGGACGCCCACCTGCGCAGCTCTGACAGTGCTGTTTGTTAACTCTGAAATACGCTATCTAATAAACGGAAGCTGCCGGCATCGGCGTCCAGCTGTACCCGGCCACCTACCGGCACAATAAACTGCTGTTTAATATGGCCAATCATGGCGCCGCGATAGGCCGGAATGTTCAGCGGTTTTATATGGTCATCAAAGATCTGATCCATCGTCAGCCAGCCATAGCCGCCACTGGGGCGACAGGCAGTGCATTCACCAAAGATAAAACCGGCAATTTTATCCAGCGCGCCCATCAACTTTAACGTGCTTAGCATACGGTCGACCCGGTACGGCGCTTCTTCCACATCTTCTAAAAATAATATTTTACCGCTAAAGTCGGGCAAATAAGGTGAACCAGCCAGCGCTGTTAATACCGTTAAATTGCCGCCAATCAACTCGCCCTGCACCTTGCCGCCATTAATGGTGATGGTGCGGTTTTGCCGTGGTACCAGTTCATCTTTAGCGTCCAGTACATTTTGATACTGCATCAGCTCACGGTCGAAAAACAGCCGCTGAAACTGATCGGCGTTAAAGCTGTTCCAGCTGCCGGTACCATTAGGGCCATGAAAGGTGACTAAACCGGTTTGCGCATGAATGGCGTTATGTAAGGCAGTAATGTCAGAGTAACCCAGCAACACTTTCGGGTTTTTCCTGATCAAATCGTAGTCTAGCAGTGGCAGCAAGCGGGCGGCGCCCGAGCCGCCGCGCAGACAAATAATGGCTTTTACGTCCTTGTCGGCAAACATGGCGTTAATGTCGCTGGCGCGCTCGGCGTCTGTGCCGGCTAAATGGCCGCGGCGGGCTGCTAAGTGTTTGCCGGTTTTTACTTTAAAGCCCAGTGCCTGCATCACTTCCTGCGCTATCTGCAGATCCAGTGCTTCGTCAGTGGCTTTAGACGGGCTAACCAGGGCTACGGTATCGCCTTTATTCAGTGCCTGCGGCAGCAAGCGCGTCCCGCTTACCGGCGCAGCGGCCAGCACTGAACTGCAGCCTGCCAGCGGCAACATAGCAGCGGTAAGGGCACAGGTTTTAATAAATTGGCGTTTATCCATCGGGCGCTCCGGTTATTGCAATAAATAAATTATTCACACTACCAATAGCATTGTTACTAAAAAATTCCAAGCGCCCTAAGTGAAAATGCCGTCAACTATCGATAGACGGCGATGGCAAAGCTTTGATTAACCCGCGGCTTTCTTGGCGGGCTTTTTACTGCCGGCTTTTTTTGCCGCTACTTTGCCCGGTTTTTTCTTTTTCACCGGCACTTTGGCTTCTTTATTTTTTGGCCGTAGGCTATCTACCACGCGCCGTTTCAGCTTTTGTTCGGTATAGCGCTCTACTTTGGCCAGTATCGCCATATCGTGTGCTTCGACCAGCGATATAGCCGTGCCTTTTTTACCGGCGCGGCCGGTGCGGCCAATCCGGTGTACATATACATCGGCACTGCGCGGCATATCAAAGTTAATCACATGGCTAATATCATCAATATCTAAACCGCGTGCCGCCACATCGGTAGCCAGTAAAATATTCACCCTGCCGCTGCTAAAACGCTCTACCGCCTGCATGCGTTTATCCTGTGGCATTTCGCCCTGTAACCAGCCACAGCGCAGGCCGGCTGTTTCCAGCTGGCCGGTTAAACTGGCCAGGCGTTCACGAGTTTTCACAAACACTATGGCTTTGCTGACATCGTCTTGCTTTAACAGATGAATAAGCAGCGCCAGTTTATGCTGGGCATCATCGGCCAGGTGTACCCACTGCAGAATTTTGGCTTTTTCTTTGCGTGACGGTATGGCTTCTAACCGCTCAGGCTCTTTTAACGCATGGCCGGCAAACCGTTCCAGGTTATTGCCCTCTAAGGTGGCGGAAAATAAGAAGGTTTGGCGGCGACGGCGCGCTTCCAGCACTATGCGGTTCATCTCGCCAATAAAGCCCATGTCCAGCATACGGTCGGCTTCATCCAGAACAAGCACTTCTACCTCATCGGCCTGAAAGCTTTCTTCGTCCAGGTATTCGGTTAAGCGGCCCGGCGTGGCAACTAAAATATCGTTGTTTTTCTCCAGCGTGTCTTTGTGACTGCCGTAGTTAATGCCGCCGGTAATCACGCCGACATTCAGGCTGGTAAACTGGGTAAAGTGTTTAAACTCGTCATACACCTGATACGCCAGCTCGCGCGTTGGCGTCATAACCAATACGCGGGCAAAGCCTGGGTCTTTGCGGCCAAAATCGAGTAAGTACTGAATAGCCGGCAGCACAAAAGCTAGGGTTTTACCGGTACCGGTAGGCGCACTGGCCAGAATGTCTTTACCGTCCAGCGCCAGCGGGATCGCCATTTCCTGGATCAAAGTGGGTTTGTCATAACCGCGTAAACTAATGGCGCGGTTAATGTCATCGTCCAGTTGAAAATCTGCGAATGTTGTCATGGTGTCCTCAGCCTGATTGCCTGTACGGTGACACCCGGCCCGCTTCGCCGTAAACTGGCGGCGGAGGTAATGATGTCAGCCGGTTTTCAATGTAAAAAATTCTATGTTGCCCATGATCAGTGCGCGATGAAAGTGGGCACTGATGGTTTACTGCTGGGCGCCTTTGCACCGCTGCCTGCACCGGGCAGCGCTATGCTGGATATTGGTGCCGGCTCGGGCTTAGTCAGCCTGATGCTGGCACAGCGCAGCCAGGGGCTAAACCCGATTGATGCGATAGAGCTGGACCATGCTGCCGCTTGCCAGGCAACTGCCAACGTGGCTGCCAGCCCATGGCCGCATGCGGTGCAGCTGATAAAGGGCGATATTCTAACCTATCAGCCGGGCAAACGTTACCGCTTAATTGTATCTAACCCGCCGTTTTTTCAGCAATCACTGCTATCAAAGGATGCCAGGCGCAGCCAGGCCCGTCATACCAGCAGTTTGCCCCTGCCCAAACTGCTGCAAAAAGCGGTTGAATTGCTAGACGAGGAGGGGGGATTCAGCCTGGTGTTACCGTTTAGCGAAGGTGAGCTACTGCTCAGATTGGCGACAGACCAAGGCTGGTATCTGGCACAGCGCTGCGAGGTAAAAAGCAAAGCTGACAAGCCGGTGCAGCGTTTGCTGTTAAGTTTAGGTCGCACGCCTTGTCAGGCGCAGTTGTCTCAGCTGATTATTCATCAGGAAGACGGCAACTATAGTGACCTGTACCGCACACTGCTTAAAGATTTTTATCTGAAGTTCTGACATAGCCGCCTATCTTCGGCGGCCATGTCAGTCGGGAACACTTAAAACAGCCGCCGGCGCACTGACACCATAACCAATATCAAACCCAGTATAAACAACGCTGAAGGTTCGCTAACGGTGGTGCTATTGCCAGTGGGGTCCAATGCATAAAGCGAAAAATGGGATAAGCCAGCGTTTTGCCCGCCATTAGTCATCAGAGTTTGGCCAAAGTTAAAGCCCCCCTCAAATACATAGGGTCTTAAGCCTGTACCAACGGTGGCGCTATCAATTTCCATACTTTGGAGTGTGAAGTTGTAAGTAATAAAGTTTGTACCGGCCTTAAATACCATCGCAAACTGGGTAAAGAAATTATCGCCCAGCAGCGGGGCCACTAACTCGGGAACGTCAAAGAAAGGTGTCAAGTACCAGTTGCCGTTGGTGCTGTTGCAATTTGCATCGCCACTATCACCAGAGCCATCGGTATCACAGCGAAGACCAAAGTCTAACAGCAGGCCAAAATCAATCACGCCACCTAATTTACCAAAGTCTTTTTCCCAGGTGGATGTTTGTTTATTTTCTTCAAACTTACCCAAATAAATCCAACCAGGATCTACGGCAAGATTTTCATCAGCCAGTGCCTGTAACTCGGGTTTGAAAGCACCATCTATCCACCACTCGTTTAAGCCGGAGGTGAGCGCCGGGTCGCTTTTACCGCCAGATTGCGGCTGGCCGTTAAAGAGACCATCCCCTCGATACCCAAGATTCAGGGTTGGTAGTGGCATATCATTACCCGAATAGCCACCGAGGCAGCCTGCGGCATAGCGGGTATTGGTGTTTTCATTGACAAAACTGGTTTCGTTAGCACCATATTGTTTAGACGAGCTAACCCAGGCCTGACCGGTGTTGCCAGCTAAATTTGTTGCACCGTTGTCATAACAATCTTGAATAACAGTGGCCTGCGCCGGCACATGCAGTAACAATGCGCATACAACAACAAGCATCCATGTGATAAAACGCATACCAAACTCCTTAGGTTGATTTTCTGCTAGTTTGTTATGCACTAAATGTGCCGTCAGCGCATTTGTTAACAAACTCAGCATGTTAACAAAATTAACCTAAGTGCCTGAGCAAGCTTATGTAAATTATATTGACGATTGCTAAATTACAGCCGCTCAGCTATCTCGGTAAGAATTTGGCTTACCCAGGCATTTAACCTCTCGTCGGTTTGCTCGTACTGGTTTTCATCGTCCAGCGCCAGGCCAACAAAATGTTTGCCATCTTCGGTTACGGCTTTAGAGGCGATAAAGTCATAACCCTCTGTCGGCCAAAAGCCAATTCGGACTGGCTGTTGCGGTGCTATGGTGTCGTGCAGCATGCCCACGGCATCGATAAACCACTCGGCATAGCCAATCTGGTCACCCATGCCATAAATGGCAATAATTTTGCCCTGCAAGTTTACGCCGCTAATGTCGTCCCAGCGTGCTTCCCAATCTTCTTGTATTTCACCAAAATCCCAGGTCGATAAGCCTAAAATAAGCACGTCATAGTTGGCCATTTTGCTCAGCGGCACCTGCTTAATGTTATTAAGCTCTACCGTGTCTGCACCAATCAGGGCCTGTATTTTTTCAGCCACTATTTCGGTATAGCAGGTGGTCGAGCCATAAAATAAACCGATTTTCATGCTGTGCTCACAACAATGTCTGGACAATCAAAAGGGCACACAGTGTAGCAGAACTGCCGCAGCGGCAAAATGCCGGCTTTGCCAAAGTGTGGCGCTGCGTTACCATAACGGCAGATTTATCAGGATGGCTTATGGTTGTAGTGACAAAGCAGAACATGCTGGCAGATAGCGAGCAAACACTCATCCGCACGTTTTTAGATCAGCTATGGCTGGACAACGGTGTCAGTGAGCACACGCTAAGTGCCTATGGCACAGATTTAACCAAGTTTGCGCTGTTTTTAGCCCGGCAGCAGCACAGTTTAGTCAGCTGCGACAGTGAGCTGCTGAACCACTATTTGGCCACGCGCACCGACAACGGCTTTAACCCGCGCAGTACTTCGCGTGCGCTAAGCAGCCTGCGCCGCTTTTACGGCTATTTGCATCAGCAGGGGGCTATTGCGAACAACCCACTGGCCAGTGTGCAAAACCCCAAATTGGGCCAAAGCCTGCCCAAGACCTTGTCCGAGCAGGACGTTGAGGCGCTGCTTAATGCCCCTGATATCAGTGACCCTATTCAGTTTCGCGATAAAGCTATGCTGGAGCTGTTGTATGCCAGTGGCCTTAGGGTGACCGAATTAGTGAGTTTAAGCATGCAACAAATTAACCTGCAGCACGGTCTGGTAAGGGTAGTAGGTAAGGGGCAAAAAGAGCGACTGGTACCGATGGGTGAGGAAGCGGCGCATTGGCTGTTGCGTTACCTGCGTGAAGCGCGCGCGTTGCTGCTTGGCGCCCAGCAACAGGATGTGGTGTTTCCCAGTAGCCGGTTGCAGCAAATGACGCGGCAAACCTTCTGGCACCGCATTAAGTTTTATGCCAAAGTAGCGCACATTCAGGCGCCGCTGTCGCCACACACGCTGCGCCATGCCTTTGCCACGCATTTACTGAATCACGGTGCCGATTTACGCGTAGTGCAAATGTTGTTGGGACACAGCGATTTATCGACAACACAAATTTATACTCATGTTGCCAAAGCCAGGTTGCAAAGCTTACACCGGCAACATCACCCGCGCCCCTAGGCGCTGTTACAGGAAATGTTATGAAAAAGTACGTATTAGCGTTATGCAGTCTGGGTTTTATCGCCAGTGCCAGTGCCCAGTTAAAAGCGCCGGAGGCCGATTACGAGCAGGTGCGCCAGCAATTTAGCCAGCTAAATTTAACGGTAAAAGCGGTGTCTGAAGCGCCGCTGGATGGCTTATTGCAGGTATTTACTAACCGTGGTTTGTTTTTTACCTCCAGCGATGGCCGCTATTTTATTGAAGGTAATATTTACGACTTAACCAACAAAGTGCTGGTAAACGACGAGCAAATGCGGCCTTACATTCAAAAAACTATCGAAGCCAATAAAGCCGGTGTTATTGAATACAAAGCCAAAAACGAGCAGTACGTGATTAATGTGTTTACCGACCCAACCTGTGGTTATTGCCGCAAGCTGCATAACGAAATGAAAGACTACAATAACGCTGGCATCACTGTGCGTTATCTGGCATTCCCACGCGGTGGTATGGGCTCTGAAACCTATCTGCAAATGCAGCATATCTGGTGCAGCAAAGACAGCCGCGCTGCAATGGATGCGGCCAAAGCCGGTGACGAGGTCAAGCCAGCGATGTGTAGCAACCCGGTAAAAGCGCAGTATGAGCTGGGCCAATCGTTTGGTATTAATGGCACGCCAGCCATAGTATTACCCAGTGGCCGGCTGATCCCGGGCTACCAACCAGCGAAAGCCTTACTGGCACAGTTACAGGCGGAATAATCAGCCCTTATGTCTGTTGTTAACCGTTTTATACAGCGCCGGGCTTTACCCGGCGTTTTACCCTCATTAGAGGGGATAACCCACCCGGTGCTGCAGCGGCTCTATGCCAGTCGGGGGGTGAGCCGCGCTGCCGAGCTTGACCGCAGTGCCGCCAGCTTATTGCCCTTCACGGCGCTAAAAGATATCGATAAAGCCGTCGCCTTATTGCTTGAAGCGCTACAACAGCAGCAGCAACTGGTTATTGTCGGTGACTTTGACGCTGATGGCGCCACCAGCACGGCGGTGCTGTTAACCGGCTTAAAGGCGTTGGGGTTTAAACGGGTTGAATACCTGGTGCCGAACCGTTTCGAATACGGTTATGGCTTAACACCAGAAATGGCTGAGCTTGCGGTAGCACAGGGCGCAGAGCTCATTATTACCGTTGATAACGGCATCTCGGCCCTTGACGGTATCGCGCTGGCGAAAAAGGCTGGTGTGAAGGTATTGGTAACCGACCACCATTTAGCTGGCAGCGAATTACCGGCGGCCGATGCGATAGTAAACCCTAACCAACCGGGCTGCAGCTTTCCCAGCAAAGCATTGGCCGGTGTGGGGGTGGCGTTTTATGTTTTGCTGGCGCTGCGCGCCGCACTGCGTGAGCAGGGCTATTTTACCGCAGCACAAGCCGAGCCCAATTTAGCCGAACTGCTGGATTTAGTCGCGCTGGGCACGGTGGCTGACGTGGTGCCGCTGGATGCCAACAACCGTATTTTGGTGCACCAGGGCTTAATGCGGATCCGTAGCGGCAAATGCCGGCCGGGTATTCAGGCCTTAATCGATGTGGCCAATCGCAATGCACAAAAACTGACTGCCAGTGATTTTGGTTTTGCCCTGGCACCGAGGCTAAACGCCGCTGGCCGTTTAGATGATATGTCGCTGGGCATAAGTTGCCTGTTGGCACCTGATATTAATTTGGCGCGGCAATATGCCGCAGAGCTCGACAGTTTAAATGTTGAACGCCGGGCCATAGAGCAGAGCATGCAAACCGAGGCGCAGGCGTTTTTAAGCCAGCTGTCGTTTGACGGCAGTGAACTGCCCGAATGCTTATGCTTGTACCGCCACGACTGGCATCAGGGCGTCATTGGTATTTTAGCCGGCCGGATTAAAGAGCAGTTCCATCGCCCGACAATAGTGTTTGCCCAGGGTGATGAGGGCGAGCTAAAAGGTTCTGCCCGTTCGATTAACGGCTTGCATATCCGCGATTTACTGGAAGAAATTTCCACCCAGTACCCGGGCCTGATTAAAAAATTTGGCGGCCATGCCATGGCGGCCGGTTTAACCATCAGTGCCGAGCGGTTAGACACTTTTAAGCTGGCGCTTAATTTAACGGCGAAAAAGCATTTAACACCCGAGCAGTTAACAGCAGTGATTTACACCGACGGCGAGCTGCCGTCCGAGTGTTTCGATTTGAGCTTCAGCCAGCTGTTGCAAAACGCCGGCCCCTGGGGGCAAGCCTTTCCCGAGCCGGTGTTTGACGGTGAATTTAGCCTGATAAATCAGAAAATGCTGGCCGACCGGCACTTAAAAATGATGCTGCAGCTGCCCAATGGCAATCTGGTTGATGCGATTTGGTTTAATGCCGACAACAAAGCCTGGCCTAATGTGAATGTGCAAAAAGTGCAACTGGCCTATCAGCTGGATATAAACGAATATCGCGACAAGCAAAGTTTGCAGCTGATTGTGCGGCATATGCAGGCGCTGTAACAGACTGCTTGCCTGAACCAGACAAGGCTGCTACACCTTAGAGTGATATTGTTAATACTATCTGTAGCGGCAGCGCGGGCTAAAACGTGACAATTTGGCAGCAAGAGGACAGCGATGGTGAACAGCAGGCAGGGGCAGCAATTACTGGCGTTGCAAGCACAGATTCTGGCCTCGCCACTGTTGTTTGCCAAAGAGACGGCAGTTGCCTGGCATTTTATCACCGAACAAATTAGTCGGGCGCTGTATGCTGACAGAGTGAGTATTTGGTTGTTTCTGCAGCCTGACGAATTGCAGTGTATTGATTTGTATCAGTACGACAGCAAAAGTCATGTTGCAGGTGGCTCGCTGCAGCGCAGTCAATTCCCGGCGTACTTTAGTGCTTTAGCGCAATACTCCCTTATCGCGGCGACAGATGCTGCTACTCACCCGGCCACGGCAGAGTTTAAGCATAACTATTTGCGTAGCTCGGGCGTGCGCTCGATGTTGGATGTCGTCATTCAATCTGAGCTGGGGCTTACCGGCGTTATTTGCATTGAGCAAGTCAGCGCAGCGCGGCAATGGAACGTAGACGAGCAACATTTTGCCGCGGCAATGGCCTCAGTCTCAAGCACTGTGCATACTTTTAGCCAGCATCTGAAGTTACAGCAAGAATATCAGCTGGTGCTGGAGCGGCAAGAAATGGCCAGCCGCAATGCACGCATCGGTTTTTGGGAGGCTAATATCAGCACCGGCAGTTTGTGGTGGTCGCCAATGGTATACGATATTTTTGGCCTTGACCCGCAACGCTATGTGCCAAACGTAGCGTTATTCTATCGCTGCGTTCATCCGGATGATCTAGACCTGGTGCGACGCAGTGAAGACAATGCTAAACACAGCGGTGAGCATAACGTCGTGCACCGTATAGTGTTACCCGACGGGCGCCTGCGTTGGGTGCATGAGGTGGCCAAATGGACAACACCAACAACCAATCAACCAGCCAGGCTGATTGGCTCAGTGCAGGATGTTACCTTGCAGCAACAGAGCTTGTGTGAGCTGCAGCAATTTTTCGCCTTATCACGCGATATTTTGTGTATTGCCAATACCAATGGTTACTTTGAACGGGTGAACTCGGCCTTTAGCCGGGTTACCGGTTATAGTGAAGCCGAGCTGCTCAACCGGCCTTTTACGGACTTTATACATCCAGACGATCTTATTGATACCGAGAGCGAGGTTGCGCAGCAGCAACAGGGAGAGGTGACCTCTGGCTTTTGTAATCGCTATAAACATAAAAATGGCCATTACGTTACCTTACAGTGGTCGTCGGTGTTAGACCCTGCCACCGGCAAAATGTATGGCTCGGCCCAGGATATTACTGAGCGGCAGCAGTTAGAGCGGATTAAAAGTGAGTTTGTCTCGACCGTTAGCCATGAGCTGCGCACACCGCTGACGTCAATCAATGGCGCGTTGGCATTGGTTGTATCGGGTTGTTTGGGTGAGCTGCCGCCACAGATTGCGCAGTTGCTGCAGCTGGCCAAGAATAACTGCCAGCGCCTAAGCCGGTTGATTAACGACTTGCTGGATATCGAAAAGTTGTCCGCCGGTATGATGCAATTTGTGTTGCAACCTTATTCCGTGCTCGCGCTGGTACAGCAAAGTGTGGCCGACAACAGCCACTATGGCCAGGAGCGGGGTATTACGCTGGTATTAAATTGTGCCGGCGTAAATGAGCAGTTAACAATTAATGTCGATAGTCTGCGTTTCGCTCAGGTGTTGGCAAACTTACTGTCTAATGCGATTAAGTTTTCACCC
Source organism: Rheinheimera fenheensis (assembly GCF_039871805.1). NCBI lineage: Bacteria > Pseudomonadati > Pseudomonadota > Gammaproteobacteria > Chromatiales > Chromatiaceae > Rheinheimera > Rheinheimera fenheensis. Next base: position 10,274 of record NZ_JBDPJM010000002.1, on the reverse strand, counting down.
GATGCCGGTGTTGTGACTGTGGCGATTGAGCGCCAGGCCGCGCGGGTTCGTATTAGTGTTACTGACACTGGCCCAGGCATAGACGACAGTTTCAAACAGGCCATTTTTCAGCGTTTTTCTCAGGCTGATAGCAGTGACACCCGGCAAAAAGGCGGCACCGGTCTGGGTTTGGCGTTATCAAAACAGCTCACTGAAACCATGCAGGGTAGCATTGGTTTTAGCTCGACACCTGGTGTTGGCGCTTGCTTTTATGTCGATTTTCCGCTGTCGTCAGACAACGTTGTGTCAGAGGAGTGAGGTAAACTAAACCAGAATAAGCTGCCGCCATCGTCTGTTGTCCGGTATCCGACATCGCCGCCTAATCGCTCAATAATGCGTTTAACAATCGACAATCCCAAACCATGGCCATCGGCACTTTGTGGGGCGAAACGCTGAAACACACCGAACAAGCCAGCTTGTTGTTCTGGGGTTAGCGCGCTGCCATTATCACGGATCCAGAATACCAGCATACCGTCTGGCGCTTTGTCGGCACCCAGCTCAATCAGCGGCGGGCGGCCACCGTATTTAATCGCGTTTGACAAGTAATTTACCCAAACTTCTTCGATCCATTGCGGGTAGCCGATGGCGGTTGGCCAAGTACTAGGTGTTGTAATCTCGGCGTTATGGTGGCTGGCAAAATCGGCCAGTCGCTGCTGGGCGTGCTGCACCAACAAGGCCATATCCAGTGCCTGCAGCGGTAAATGTTGTTGTTCGCGCATACTGGCCAATAATAGCAGTGCATTAATAATATCGTTCATTTTGCGTGAGGTGCTATCGATAGTGCTCAGTGCTGCCTGCTTTTGCTCTGCGGATAATTCAATAAAAGAAGCATTGAGCAAGCGGCTCATGCCAATTAAGCTGGTTAATGGATGTTTTAAGTCATGCGCCACGGTGTGGGCATAAGCATCGAGTTCTTCATTTTGTTTGGCCAATTCGCTGGATTGTTGCTGTAGTAGCTCGTTTTTATGCTGCAAATCGATGGTGCGCAGTGCTACCTGTTGCTCTAGCTGAGCCTTGTGGTCATGTAGTTGTTGCTCAGTTTCGTTGCGCTTAGTTAATTCATGTTTTATGCGTCGCTGTAGTCTGTTTATGGCATCAACTACCAGGTCCAGTTCGTCGTAACGTGTAGCCCGTTGTAGTGTTAGCGGTTGCTCTAACTGGTTCAGGTTCAATTGGCTGGCAAACTCAGCCATGGCGCGCAGATGGCGGCTGACTGCAAAACGGAAAATAACCAACATCAGCATGGCGCTGAGCAGTAAAGCACTCAGTGTCACCATGGCAATATTGCGGCTTTGTTGCCATAAATGCTGCAAAATACCCTCGGACATCAGATCAACCTTCAAGGTACCAACCGGGTATTGCTCGCCGTCAATCTGATAGTAAACCGGGTAATGTTTGCTAACCATTGCCTGGTTAAACTGTGGATGTTGCCGGATGAACTGCTGTTGCAGTTCATCAGTAAGACGTACAGCGCCAACATGCTCAAGTTGGGCAATGCCGTCCAACAAGGTATGAATTCGATGGCTATCTACTTCCCACAAGCCAGCTGCCAGGCTTGGCAGATAGCTTTTCTCAATAGTGGTAAATTGCTGCTGTGCGGCGTCGATATTGTGACGATAAACGCTGTAACTGAGGGCTGCCGTCAGCAATATAGACAGCAACAAAACTGCCAACACCATCGCTACCACTATACGGGTGGCCAGGCTGTGGCGCAGTACTTTAGTGGGTTGACTGTCAGGCATTAGTATCCAAGCTCCGGATTAAACCACAGGCTATGATTGTTTAACGGCGTATCCGGATGTAAAAACGGATTTTCAAGTCGGATAATGCGGCGTTCAGTTAGTCTGGCCTGTGCTATGGCATCAGCAAAATGCTGCAAAAATAATTGCTGCATACTGCCGTCAGCCATCGCTTGACGCAGGCCCTGTTCAATTGCCTGTGCCAGTTGTGGCCGGCTGGGATGAACAAAATAATATAGTGGAGCCGGGTAATGCAGTACCAAATTATCGGCGATAGTTAACCGGTAACTGGCCTTGCTATGAAGTTCAGACGGTATTTCGGTTAGCGAGCGGGGAAAGTAATCAACCCGGCCTAACTGCAGCATGGCAAACATGCCGGCATAAAAAGTACTGGGTATCACATCAAATTGGTTATGCTGCAATATGGCAAAGTCCGGCCAGTCATGGCCCTGTACGGCACGCAGCCCCTGCAATTGCTCAGAGGTTGTAATGTTTTTAAAACGTTCACTGTCTTGCTGGCGAATTAACAGTAAGCGCCAGCCCAGCAACCCGCGGTCTATCGGGATCCGTACCGGCAACAATTTCTCTTCCCGTTCCACACTTGTGAAAGTCCAGACCACATCCATACCATTGCCGCTTTCCAGTTGGCGTAACGTGCGCCATTGTGCCTGATCCCGCTTGCTGGGTATGGGGTGATAATGGCTGCCGGCTTTTTCTAATGCCAGGTGCAATAACGCTATGGGATAATGACCGCGTGGATCGTCCAGCATCGTGGCTGGCCAGGAATAAATAACCGCGTCAGCGCTGCAGCGCAGTGCGGTAAACAGTAGCAGGAAAGCTAAACATTTCTGCACGGCACCAGAGGAGTGCAGCATACATTATCTCTTTTGGGCATGTGCCACAGAGCATAGCGGCAGAACACTCTGGCGCGCAAGTTAATCACCTAATTATAGTGGTCAGTGGTGTGGATGGAAAAATCCGCACCAGATGGCTGCACGTCCTGCGATAATTTTGTTACAATCGCCGCCTATTTTTTATCGCAACCCAAAGGTTACGGCTAGCAGCATGTTTGAAGTGAATCCGGTGTACAACAGCATTAAAGATTTAACTGAACGCACGAACGTGCTTCGGGGGTATCTTTGACTATGATGGCAAAAAAGAGCGCCTAGAAGAAGTTTCGCGCGAGCTGGAAGACTCGGCCATCTGGAATACGCCGGATAAAGCCCAGGCACTGGGCAAAGAGCGCTCTGCATTGGAGCAGGTAGTTGGCACTATCGATAAGTTAGACCGCGGCCTGGAAGACGTTGAAGGCCTGGTGGAGCTGGCGGTAGAGGCCGAAGATGAAGCCACCTTTGAAGAAGCCAAAGCAGAGCTGGCCGATTTAGATAAACAGTTAAGCTTGCTCGAGTTTCGCCGCATGTTCTCCGGCAAGCACGATCAGAACGACTGCTACCTGGATATTCAGGCCGGCTCGGGCGGTACCGAAGCCCAGGACTGGGCCAGCATGTTAATGCGCATGTACCTGCGCTGGGGCGAAGATAAAGGCTTTAAACCAGAAATTTATGAAGTGACCGACGGTGATGTCGCTGGCATTAAAGGCTGTACCATTAAATTCACTGGTGAATATGCTTATGGCTGGCTGCGTACCGAAACCGGCGTGCACCGTTTAGTGCGTAAGAGCCCGTTTGATAGCGGTAACCGCCGTCACACCTCGTTTGCTTCGGTATTTGTCTCGCCGGAAATTGACGACGATATCGAAATTGAAATTAACCCGGCCGATTTACGCATCGACACCTACCGTGCGTCAGGCGCCGGTGGTCAGCACGTAAACCGCACGGACTCGGCGGTACGTATTACGCATATTCCAACCAATATTGTGGTGCAGTGTCAGAACGACCGTTCACAGCATAAAAACCGTGACAATGCCTACAAGCAACTGCGCGCTAAACTGTACGAGTTTGAGCTGCAAAAGCAAAATGCGGAAAAACAAGCGTTGGAAGACACCAAGTCAGATATCGGCTGGGGCAGCCAAATCCGCTCTTATGTGCTGGATGACTCGCGCATTAAAGATTTACGTACCGGTATCGAAACCCGTAACACCCAGTCGGTGTTAGACGGCGATCTGGACAAATTTATCGAAGCCAGCTTAAAAGCCGGTTTGTAAGCGCAGCAGTAAAGACTTAACTAAAACTTCGACTTCAATCAGGAAACACACTATGTCTGACCAACAGCACCAACACGACGAAATTCAGGACGTAAACAAACTGATTGCAGAGCGAAAACATAAGCTGGCACAACTGCGCGAAGACGGCTTTATGTTCCCGAACGATTTTCGCCGTGAGCATATCTCTGATGAAGTCTTAGCTAAGTATAACGACTTAAGCAAAGAAGAGTTAGAAGCGCAGAAAATTGAAGTCAGCCTGGGCGGCCGTATGATGACGCGCCGCATTATGGGTAAAGCCAGCTTCACTACTTTGCAAGACATGGGCGGCAAGTTCCAGGTATACGTCGCGCGCGACAGCCTGCCAGAAGGCCTGTACAACGACCAGTTTAAAAAGTGGGACCTAGGCGACATCTTAGGTGTGAAAGGCCACTTATTTAAAACCCAGACTGGCGAGCTGACGGTGTGGGCAACGGAAATTCGCTTATTAACCAAAGCCCTGCGGCCGTTGCCGGATAAATTCCACGGTTTAACCGATAACGAAGCGCGTTACCGTCAGCGTTATTTAGACCTCATCTCAAACGAGCAGTCACGCCACACCTTTTTAGTGCGCAGTAAAACTGTGGCTTACATTCGTAAGTTCTTCAACGAAGAAGGCTTTTTGGAAGTCGAAACGCCGATGCTGCAGGCTATTCCAGGCGGTGCCTCAGCGCGTCCGTTTGAAACCCACCACAATGCACTGGATATGCAGATGTTCCTGCGTATTGCACCCGAGCTGTATTTAAAGCGTTTAGTCGTCGGTGGCTTTGAAAAAGTGTTCGAGCTTAACCGTAACTTCCGTAACGAGGGCGTATCTACGCGCCACAACCCGGAATTTACCATGCTCGAGTTCTACTGGGCGTACGCTGATTACAACGACCTGATGGATTTAACCGAAAAGTTATTCCGCGGTTTAGCGCAGCATGTACTGGGCAGCACCGAAGTGCCGTATCAGGGCGAAGTGTTCGACTTTGGCAAACCGTTCGCGCGTATGTCGGTTACCGAATCGATTCTGCACTACAACCCACAGATTACCAAAGAGCAGCTGGCCACGCGTGAGTCGGTCGCCGCACTGGCCAAAACACTGGGTATTGAAGTAAAAGACAACTATGGCCACGGCCGTATTTTAATGGAAGTGTTTGACGAGCTGGTCGAAACCAAGCTGCGCCACCCCACCTTTATTACCGAGTACCCGGCCGAAGTGTCGCCATTGGCACGTCGTAACGACCATAACCCGGACATTACCGACCGTTTTGAATTCTTTATCGGCGGCCGCGAGCTGGGTAACGGCTTTAGCGAGCTTAACGACGCTGAAGATCAGGCCGAGCGCTTCCGCGAACAGGTGGCACAAAAAGACGCCGGTGACGATGAAGCCATGTTCTACGATGACGACTTTGTTACCGCGCTGGAGCACGGTTTACCGCCAACAGCCGGTCAGGGTATCGGTATCGACCGTCTGGTGATGTTACTGGCCGACGCGGCTTCAATTCGCGATGTTATCCTGTTCCCGCATATGCGTTTACACCACGATAAGTAAGTTCTTACTTACTGATCTGAAAAAGCCAGACCTTGTGTCTGGCTTTTTTGTTTTTAGCGCTTTACACAGGCGGTTTAAGGGGGGCGGAAAACATGTGCCATCGGGATAAATTACAGCTGATTAAATAAACAGTAATCGGGTATGAGTTTTTTATCGACAACTTGCGGGCTTAAAGCCCGTATTTTGCAGAGCATAAATTGCTACAAGATAAAAATGCTTGATTTACATTCTACTAGCGAAATAGACTGGGGCTAAATTTGGAACTTGCGGGATCTAAAACGCGCAACTCGCGGGTTCTGGTCCTTTGAATAAGCTGTTAACTTTACGGAAGATCGATGCACCCTCAAGCTCCGCTTAAATTTTGCTATGAGGCCCTTACAAATAGGGGCACAAGCTATTATCGCTGGTGGGTTATAAGTACAGTGTTACTTGTTCTTGCTGCATTTGTTGGTGTTACTGCTTTTGAAATGGCTGAATGGTTATTATTTTTAACCTTTGGTCTTGCTGGTATGGCAATGATTATCGCAACGTTAAGGCTTTTCTTGGTGAAGCTCTTTGAAGAGCATGCGGATGCAAATAACCTGCTCTCTAGTTATTTTCCTTCACTACTGGGCAACCGGAGCCTGGAACTAGTTTGTAAAATAACAAATGCCGTTTATTACGCGGTGTTTTATCTTTGTTGTTACCTCTTGTTGGCTGCTATTTTTTTGTTCCCGCTGTATCTAGTTGTAGAGTATGCAAAAAGTTAACAAGGCAAGTCAGCATCGCACCTTTGGTGCTGGACTCGCTAACGCTCGCCGCTGCTTGCGGCGTTATACGTTTAGGAAGGATTCATGCGTTACATTTTGGTTTTAGTTTTTCTTTTCATAACCAGTGGCAAAGCCCTTGCCGATGAGTCAGTCACAATTTTTGTAAAGGAAACCAGCTATTCAATAAACACCTCGGATGAAGAGCTGAATTCAGCAGAATTGGAAAGCAAGCTGAAACAACTTAAGTTTTCATTGGTAACGTTAGACGTTGATTATTGTGCGGGGCCAGTTATGGTTGCTGAGGTTTATGTAGCACTTGCAAATGCCAACCCTTCAGTTAAAGACGTGCACCTAAAAACAAGTGGCCGCCATGAACAAAGCAAATGCAAAAACGTATAACAAATTGCTAAATTTCGTTCCGGCCACAAACAGCATGGCCTCCACGGGACTGCCTACGCTACGCTGCGGCAGCCCATTAGCAAAGCGTTATATGTATTTGGAGCTTCGATGAGAATTACTGGCTATAAACGGAAGGATACCGAAGTTGAAGGATTGATTGAGATGGAATCAATAGCCATAGTTGCAGATGCAAAAAAACTGAAGGCTATAGCATCTTTCCTAAACTCAGCTGCCGAAGAGATGGATAAAATGGGCAGTGATTTTGATCACGCCCACCTTATGGATAAATGGAGCGAGTGGGATGCATCATTTCCTGATGTTCAAGTTGTCAGCACAAAATACATATAACAAGGCGCATCACGCGCAGCCTGCGGCTGCTGGGACGTCAAACGCTAACGCGTTTTTCCGCCCGTGTGCTTTGCGTTATGCAAAAGGAAATCGAAGTTCATGAGTGAAGTAGTATTTATTTTAGGGGCTGGAGCATCAAAAGATTGCGGTGCACCTCTAATGAACGATTTTCTGGATACAGCATCTCGCTTGCTCAGCACAAATGAAGTCTCAGGAAAAAATGAGGACTTCGAGCGGGTATTTCGAGCAATATCATCTCTACAAGCTGTGCATTCTAAATCTCAGCTTGACCTTAATAATATAGAGTCGATATTCACGGCTTTAGAGATCGCAAACATATTAAAGAAATTACCAGGATTCAAGCCGGAGGAAATACCTCTTGCAATTGCTTCACTAAAAGAACTCATCGTAGTTACGCTCGAACGAACCATAGATTTCCCAACAAAAGGTCGACATATCCTGCCACCTAGAAGTTATGAGAAATTTTCCGAACTGTTAGTTTACTTAAAGAAAGAAGCTCACCCTGCGAAAAATCCAGCAGTCATTACCTTTAATTATGATATTGCACTTGATGTAGCCATGCACCGTAGCGGCCTAGGTCCTGTTTATGGGTTCGGGCCGTCAGTGAACACGCATTATCCAGTTCATCTACTAAAGCTCCATGGCTCACTAAACTGGGCGGTTCGCTCGGATTCTGGATCTGTTCAACCCTTAACACTGCAAGAGTATTTTTCTAAATACAGTTACAACGGATATGAGGAAAACGGCTCCTGCAAAATTCCTATCGGAAGTCAACTACAAGAATACTACTCAAAGCATACGGACGTTAAAGTGAACGCAGAGCCTGTGATTGTGCCTCCTGCATGGAATAAAGCTGACTATCATCAGCTTCTTGCTACCATTTGGGGTACAACTGCTAAAGAGTTAGAAGAAGCAGAGTATATTTTCATCATCGGTTACTCCTTGCCTGAAACAGACGCATTTTTTCGTTTGCTATATGGGCTGGGTACTGTCGGCGAAAAGCCACTTAAGAAAGTAGTTGTATACAACCCAGATACTTCAGGTGTTACCGAAAATCGCTTTAAGCAAATGATGGGACCGGGTGCACTGGCAAGATTTGAATATAAGCCAATGATGTTTTCTGAATCTATCGCAGATATCAGAAGCTTCTTTCCTCAGCGCCGATAATGCATAACAAATCAATTAACTACGCGCCTTCGGCGCCGGACGCGCTAAAGCGCGCCGGTTATTGAGGCGTTATGCATGATCGAGGTATTGAAGTGACATTCTGGAAAGTGATTTTTTGGCTGCTAGCTCTGATAACTGCTAAAGATGCTGTCGGGCTTCTATTTTCTGGTAACGCCGCGCCAATGGACTTACTTGGTTTAGCTGTTGGCGCTTTCCTATTAATTCCGTATTACGGCTACGCCTACCAAGTTGCAATAGGTTGGAAGTTATTTTGGCAAATTGGCTTTGCCATCGTTTGCTTAATCGACGCTTATGTTTGGATTCCCGCTGGCAAGGCTTCTATCGACTATATGTTAACAAATCCAGATTTTGTGTCTTTTATCCTGTTTGGTTTGGGTATCGGTATTGCATTTTTAATGCTCATACCGCCATTTAGGTATGCGTTCAAATCAAACAACATTTGGTTAAATCATGCATAACAAGGCGCATCACGTGCAGCCTGTGGCTGCTGGGACGTCAAACGCTAACGCGTTTTTCCGCCCGTGTGCTTTGCGTTATACGTAAAGGTGGTTATGGAGTTTAAATTCGACGAACAGTCATTTCGAATGTTCCACTATCTGACCATACCACTGAGTGGTGTTATTGCTATCATAATTGCCATATTGAGCAAAGAATTTCAGCTTAACCCACTAGTTTTTATTTTGTTATTTTCACCTTTTGTAATGCATGCCGTTAAATTTAAAGGTTTAAATCATAGAATTGAAGAGCGTAAATCTGAAAAGGTTTCGATTGATAACGGGAAAGTCTTTTATACAAAAGAGTCTAGCGGCTATAAATTTGAGCGCAGTTTGAATGATGTAATAAGTGTCAAACATAAAAGGACATTCTTCATCCCAGTGGTTGTAGTTCGATTTACCAATAATGAAGAGTTTAAATTCTATTGGTTTAGAGAGCCTGAAAAACTTTGCGAGGCTTTAAAAAGTGGTAGCGTATAACAAGCGCAGTCACAATCGGCCACCGTGTGGCCTGGACCTCAACCGCTGCGCGGTTTTCGGCCTGTGCTGCGAGCGTTATACAAAGGGGACAGTTCAGTGAAGTCGATTTGGTTCTTAATTCTTTTTTCTTTCGTTTGGCAGGTGCATGCTGATAGTTGTGAGCCGAAAATGTCAGAGGAACAAGAAAAATTTATTTATGCTAACTTAGCTAAGTTGTCTTTTGATCAACAACTTTCTTTTGTAAACTTTCTAGCTATTACCCGAAAAAAAGCTTTTGAGGAAGGCGCATTAAATACCTTGTCTTCAATAGACGATGAAATGTCTGTAATCATTCATTCGATAATAATATTTGCTAATTCCAACGAATATATTGAAAAAACTGCCGTGTTAGAGGCGCTGGATTTATTTTTGAATGGTTTCAATTACTACCCGCTTACCTGGACTACGGACATGACTGACTCAATAAATAATAAAATTAATGAGCTAAAGAAGAATGTATAACAAGCGCAGTCACAATCGGCCACTGCGTGGCCTGGACCTCAACCGCTGCGCTGGTTTCGGCCTGTGCTGCGAGCGTTATACGCCTTTTGAATTACGGAGTAATCAATGAGAAAAGCATGGAATTTTGAAGTAAAAGGCCATTCTATAAAAGTGGTTAATAGCTGGCTTCATGGTATGAAACTTTATGTCGATGGTGATTTTAAAGATCATGACCGCAGCTTTTTTGTTTTCGGTGGTGAGGTGATGCTTTCAACCAACTTAGGTGAAGTGGGTATATTGGAAATTGAACCTAGAGCTTTCGTTACTGTAGAAATTGATGTGTACCTTGCAAGCGATGGTAAGCGGCAACCAGTATTCAGTTCAACAAAACGCTTGTCTTTAAGTCAGCAGAGAGAGATTCGTTAAAAACGTATAACAAACTAATTTTATCGCCAGCAAAAAACGCTGGCTGCGACGTCAATCCGCCGCGCGGGTTTCGGCCTGTGCTGCGGGCGTTAGGTTACCGAGTTACCCATGATCAGTAGACACCTTCTATAGTTAGGTATCGTACCTGACACTGAGGTGCAAGATGGCCAGACA
>NZ_JBDPJM010000020.1:0-3012 GCF_039871805.1 Rheinheimera fenheensis | reverse complement strand
AGTGTAGCATTCGCTATGCGAGAGTAGTTCACCGCCAGGCACCCAATACCAACCCCGCTCTCTAGAGCGGGGTTTTTGTTTTGCGCTTATTCAGCGGCATCATTACAATAGCGCTATTCGCGACAAATGGTCTCACCATGCATACTTTAACTAATGTTTCAGCAGTTCCTTATTCTACCTTTCGCTTCAATGCTAACTTGCATCAGCTAACTGAATTTAGCTCGATCGATGAGTTGCAACAAATGCGATACGACAGTGCGCCAGTGGTGCTGGGTGAGGGTAGTAACACCATTTTTATGCAAGACCTGCAAGCAGCTGTATGTCGTTTTGTGGCAAACAATAAAACAGTCAGTGTGCTTGATGACAATTTTTCCTTAGTTCACGTCGAAGCTGGGCATAACTGGCATCAATTAGTGAAATGGGCGGTAGAGGAAAAGCTCTGGGGTATTGAAAACCTTGCGTTGATCCCAGGCTCTGTGGGCGCAGCCCCTGTGCAAAATATCGGCGCCTACGGCGTTGAGCTGGCGGATAGCTGCCTGTATGTTGATTTTTATCACTGGCAACAACGCAAGATAGAGCGTATAGCTGCCGGCCGTTGTCAATTTGGCTACAGAGACAGTGTATTTAAGAAAGCCTTAGCCGGTAAGGGTATTATTGTTGCTGTAGGTTTATTACTGTCAAAAATGGCAAAGCCGGTACTGAGTTATAAAGGTTTAGATCATCTTACAGCTGACACGGCCATAGAAGATATTTTTGATCAGGTGATCGCTATCCGTAGCGCTAAGTTACCCGATCCGGCAAAGCTGGCAAATTGCGGCAGTTTTTTTAAAAACCCGGTAATTAGTATGCAACAGTTTACTAAGCTACAAGCGATTTTTACTGGTATGCCCGGTTTTGTGCAGGACGATGGTAATGTAAAAGTTCCTGCGGCCTGGCTGATAGATCAACAGGGATTTAAGGGCCAAACTGTTGGTGACGTTGCTTGTTATGAGCAACAACCTTTAGTGCTGGTGAATCGGGGAGCGGGCTCAGCACGGGAATTGGAGCAGCTTATCAATGCTATTCAGACTAAGGTGGCATCAGCTTATAGCATACAGCTTGAACCTGAAGTCAGAATGCTGGACGCCAAAGGGCAGCTGATGCAATGACAAAAAGCAGTTTAATAACTCAGCGACAGTTGTTAACTGCGCTGAGTACCGGTGATTTTCTGTCAGGTCAGTTATTGGCAGAAAGACTGGGTGTTAGTCGCACAGCGGTAGCCAACCATATTAAACAGCTACAACTGCTTGGCTTAGACATTTATAAAGTAAAAGGCCGCGGTTATCGTCTTGCCGCACCATTAAACTTGCTGGACGCGGCTTACATTAGCCAATTACGACAGCACGGCAGTCCAGATATCCTCGTACAACATATAACGGACTCAACAAATAATCAGCTAATGCTAAAGGTGTCGCTAGGGCAGGTCACACAGCCAGGCTACACGTTGGTCGCTGAGGCACAAACGGCCGGACGTGGCCGTCGCGGTCGTAGTTGGTATTCGCCTTTTGCATCAAGCCTTTACTTTTCGCTCTATTGGCGTTTAGAGCAGGGTATTGCCACAGCAGGTGGCTTAAGCCTGGTGGTCGGTATCGCTTTGGTGCGTTTATTACGCAGGTTGTATAACCTGGATGCCAAGATCAAATGGCCAAATGATGTCTACATCAACGATAAAAAAGTATGCGGTATTCTGGTTGAATTGAGCGGCCAGGCAAACGCGGCTTGCGATGTTGTTATAGGGATCGGGTTAAATATTCGTCTGCCAGAACAAGCCGGCGTTAATATCGACCAGCAGTTTACCGATCTGGCTTCTGAGGCCGGTGTTATGGTAGAACGTAATCAGTTAGTTGCCGCCTTACAAAGCCAGCTTATTTCTGTGCTGGGTGAGTTTAATTTGCGGGGCTTTAGTGACTTTGTCGACGAGTTTAACCAGTATAATCAATATCGGTTACAGCAGGTACGACTTTGCGGAAATGAGGAAGTTGTCGGTATTTGTTTGGGTGTCGATAGCCAGGGTGGATTGTTGATACAGACTGTCGCTGGGTTACACAGCTATTTTGGTGGCGAATTGAGTTTACGTCCAGGGGTGTAAATGTACTTATTACTTGATATTGGTAATACCCGCGAAAAAGCCGCCTTGGTAAAAAATGGTAAGGTGACTGCATTACCACAACTGGCAGCTGATAATTTGGCAAAGCTGCCGATAAAGGCGGTGTATTTTGCCAGTGTCGCCTCGCAGGAAAAGGTCGCGGTCATTAAACAACTGCTAGGTTTGGACCATTTGCCCTGGCGTCAGGTTTATTCTGATGCACAGGCCTATGGTGTGCGTAGCAGCTATCAGCAACCGCAAACACTGGGCGTAGACCGTTGGCTGGCAATGCTTGGTGCGCAGCTATTGTTCAATGGCCAAAATGTGCTTATTGCGGATGCCGGTACAGCCGTTACCCTTGATTGGCTGGATAAGTCAGGCCAGCATGGTGGTGGCTGGATCATTCCTGGTCTTAAAATGCAGCAACAAGCCGTGGTAAAAAACACCGCTAAAGTCTTTAATGCTGAGATGTTTAATGGCCGGCTTGAGCCGGGCATTGATACAGTCACGGGCTTACAAAATGGCTGTTTAGCTGCCGTATTAGGAGCAATACGCCTCGCCTGGCAAGATACACCGGCGGATAAGCTGATCTTAACCGGTGGAGACAGCAAATTTTTGAAACCACATCTTAGTGATTTACCGCTTGTTGTTGAGCCATTATTGATATTTTACGGATTGGCTCGTTATATCGATATGTAGCCATTGCTTTGTGCACTTTATGAGCGTTTAAGCGCGAAATTCGCGCTTTTTTGGTTTTTTCTGTTGCACGCCCACCGGCATTACACTAGAATTCGCACCCACTGACGTAGTGCCGCTTTAGCTCAGTTGGTAGAGCAACTGACTTGTAATCAGTAGGTCATCCGTTCGACTCGGATAAGCGGCACCAT